>JAIOXZ010000021.1 GCA_021741355.1 Caulobacter sp. | reverse complement strand
CTCTCCGGACAGACCGGCGACCGCGCTGCGCAGCCTGGGGGCTCCGCGCGGACGCCTCTTGCAACCCACCTCAACGAAGGCTCAGATCAACCTAGGACTCTCGTTATGGCTGGATGAGAAATGGGGGTCACGTCATCCTGACATCCGCCGAGTGTGCGAGCCAGACGCGCGCAGGCGCCATTCCGTTGCCGGCCCCTAAGGCCACTTCACCGTCGGCGGCATCGAGCTGAGGATCGAGTCGACGTTGCCGCCGGTCTTCAGGCCGAAGGTCGTGCCGCGGTCGTAGAGCAGGTTGAACTCGACGTAGCGGCCGCGGCGGACCAGCTGTTCCTCGCGTTCCTCCGGCGTCCAGGGCTCGGCCATCCGGCCGGCGACGATCTTCGGATAGATATCGAGGAACGCCTCGCCGACGTCGCGGGTGAAGGCGAAGTCGCGGTTCCAGTCGCCGCTGTCATGGTGGTCGTAGAAGATCCCGCCCGTGCCGCGCGGCTCCTTGCGGTGGGCGAGGTAGAAGTACTCGTCGCACCAGGCCTTGTATTTCGCGTGCCAGGCCGGGTCGTGGGCGTCGCAGGCGGCCTTCATGGCGGCATGGAAGGCGACCGTGTCCGGAAAGGCCTGGTCCCGCTGGTAGTCCAGCACGGGGGTAAGGTCGCCGCCGCCGCCGAACCAGCCCTTCGTCGTGCAGATGAAGCGGGTGTTCATATGCACCGCGGGCACGCGCGGGCTGACCATGTGCGCGATCAGGCTGACGCCTGTGGCGAAGAACCGCGGGTCCTCCTGCGCGCCGGGCATGTTGGCGGCCATCTCCGGCGTGAATGTCCCGAACACCATCGAGGTGTGGACCCCGACCTTTTCGAACAGCCGGCCGTGCATCATCGACATGACGCCGCCGCCGCCCGCCTCGCGGACCCAGGGTTTGCGCTCGAACCGACCGGGCTCGCCCGGATACAGATCGGCGGGCGCGGCGTCCTCGAGGGCCTCGAAGGCCGTCAGGATCCGGTCGCGGAGCGATTCGAACCAGGCTCTCGCCTGGCCCTTGCGGTCTTCCAGAAGGGCTGCATCGGTCATGATCGGGCTTTTACAGCCTCTCATGCGTGCGTCCATGCAGCGCGGATATCCATATTCCCCACATGGTCAGTTGAAAAAGGATGAGACGCGCACTAATCGGTCCTGCCAACGGGGTTTCTTCGGGGCAAGGCCAACCCAGATCGGGTCAGGCACGCGCACCGCTTCCAGAATGCTCCGCAAGGATTTGCGAGCCGCGCTCCCGGCGCGGCCTTTTTCGAAGGGTGATCTCAAGGTGGCCCACACCGCCGTGGACGCAACGAATCCCGCAGCCGGAGACGATCCCTCCCGGCGCGACTTCATCCATATCGCCGCCATCACCGCTGCCGCCGGCGGCGGTCTCGCCGCGGTCTGGCCGTTTGTCGCTCAGATGAACCCTGCGGCTGATACCCTGGCCCTCGCCAGCGTCGAGTACGATCTGACCAAGATCGAACCGGCGCAGCAGGTGACCATCAACTGGCGCGGCAAGCCGCTGTTCATCCGCAACCGCACGCCCGAGCAGATCGCGGCCGCGGTGAAGGACGACGGCGCCGCCCTGCGCGATCCGCAGACGGACGCTGAGCGCCACAAGGAGGGCAAGGCCCAGTGGCTGGTCCTGGTCGGGTCCTGCACCCACCTGGGCTGCGTGCCCACGGTCGGCGGCGGTGAGTACGGCGGGTGGTTCTGCCCCTGCCACGGCTCGCACTACGACACCTCAGGCCGCATTCGCAAAGGCCCGGCGCCGACGAACCTGGTGGTGCCCGACTACGCCTTCCTTTCCGACACCAAGGTCAAGATCGGCTGATCGAGATGAGCGGACATTCGACCTATCAACCGAGCAACGGTTTCGCCAAATGGCTTGACGCGCGCCTGCCCGTCGGCCGCCTCGTCTGGGACAGCTTCGTCGACTATCCGACGCCGCGAAACCTGAACTACTGGTGGACCTTCGGCGGCATCCTGTCGCTCTGCCTGGGCGTTCAGATCGTCACCGGTATCGTGCTGGCGATGCACTACACGCCGAGCGCTGCGGCCGCCTTCACCTCCGTCGAGCACATCATGCGCGACGTGAACTACGGCTGGCTGCTGCGCTACATGCACGCCAACGGCGCCTCGATGTTCTTCATCGCCGTCTACATCCACATGCTGCGCGGCCTCTACTACGGCTCCTACAAGGCCCCGCGCGAGGTTCTGTGGATCCTCGGCTGCGTGATCTACGGGCTGATGATGGCCACGGCCTTCATGGGCTACGTCCTGCCCTGGGGCCAGATGAGCTTCCACGGCGCGGTGGTGATCACCAACCTGCTGGGCGCCTTCCCGATCGTCGGCGACGCGATCACGACCCTGCTGTGGGGCGGCTTCGCGGTCGATGAGCCGACGCTCAAGCGCTTCTTCTCGCTGCACTACCTGCTGCCGTTCATGATCGCCGGCGTGGTCGTGCTGCACGTCTGGGCGCTGCACGTCGTCGGCCAGAACAACCCGACCGGCGTCGATCCCAAGTCCAAGGCCGATACCCTGCCCTTCACCCCGTACGCGACGGTGAAGGACGGCTTCGCGATGAGCGTCTTCCTGATCCTCTTCGCGGTGTTCCTGTTCTACATGCCCAACGCGCTCGGCCACGCGGACAACTACATCCCGGCCGACCCGCTGGTGACGCCGTCGCATATCGTGCCCGAATGGTACTTCCTGCCGTTCTACGCGATCCTGCGCGCGGTTCCTGAGAAGCTGATCGGCGTGCTGGCCATGTTCGGCTCGATCGTCTGCATCTTCGCCTTGCCCTGGCTCGATACGTCCAAGGTGAAGTCGATGCGCTATCGGCCGCAGGCCCGGCTCTACTTCTTCATCTTCCTGGTGGTGTGCGTGATCCTCGGCTTCTGCGGCGCCAAGCTGCCGGATGACCAGGTGATCCCGGGCCTGACCACGTTCGTTCTGGTCGACTCCGATCTGAACAGCTTCGTCTGGCTGTCGCGTGTGGCGACCCTCTACTACTTCGCCTACTTCCTGGTGGTGATGCCGCTGCTGGGCCTCCTCGAGAAGCCCCTGCCGACGCCTGAAACCATCTCCTCGCCGGTTCTCGGCGGCGAACACAAGGACTGAGCCCCGATGCTGCGCAAAGTCACCCTGCTCGCGGCGGCGCTGCTCCTCGTCGGCGGTCCGGCCATGGCGGCCGCCAAGGCGCACGAGCCCGAGCCCGTCGCCTTCAGCTTCGAGGGCCCGTTCGGCCGCTTCAACCAGGTCCAGCTCCAGCGGGGCTACAAGGTCTACCGCGAGGTCTGCTCGTCCTGCCACAGCATGACCCTGCTGGCGTTCCGCAACCTCGGCGATCCGAGCGGTCCGTTCTTCGATCCGGAATACTCGGCGGAGAAGGGCCTGACCTCGAACGACAACCCTGTCGTCAAGGCGCTGGCCGCGGACACCCAGATCCCTGATCTGGACGGCGAGACCGGCGACCCCATCACCCGCCCCGGCATTCCCGCCGACCGCTTCCCTTCGCCGTTCCCCAACATCATCGCGGCCAAGGCCAGCAACGGCGGCATCGCGCCGCCCGACCTGTCGCTGATGGCCAAGGCGCGTGAGGGCGGTCCGGAATACATCGCCAGCCTGCTGCAGGGCTACGGGCCGCCGGAGCATGGTGTGACCCTGGCTCCCGGCCAGCACTACAACAAGTACTTCCCCGGCGGAGTCATCGGCATGGCGCCGCCGCTCGCGGTGGACAAGGTGTCGTTTGACGACGGCACGAAGTCGACCGTCAAGCAGCAGGCCGAAGACGTCGCCGCCTTCCTGATGTGGGCCGCCGAGCCCAAGATGGAGGAGCGCAAGAAGATGGGCTTCTCGGTCCTGATCTTCCTGGTCCTGTTCTCGGGCATGCTCTACGCCAGCTACCGGCGGGTGTGGAAGAACGAGAGCCACTAGGCTCTCACGCACCGACCTGAATTGAAGGCCCGGGCGCAATCCCGGGCCTTTTTCATTGCGGAGTGAGCCAGAGCCGGCCGCCGGCGATGTCCAGACGCAGGCGCCAGCGGGACCAGAGGTCCGTGCCGAGCGCGCCGGAAAGCACCGGATCAAGATCCGGAGCGAGGGCGGCCGTGGCTTCCTCGTACAGCTCGCCTTGGAAGGACAGGGCGCGCAGGCGACCCGGCGCCTGGTTGCGCGGCGCGCTCGCTGCGCCGTCTCTGTCCGGCCGGAACACCGCCGCGGTCAGCCTGACCGACGCCCGGGCGCTGAAGTCGATGGCGAACAGCCCCCGGCGGGCGCGGCGATCGTCCGAAACCCCGGCCTCGACCACGGGAACCCCGGCCACATCGGTCAGGCGCAGGGACCGCGCGCCGCGCGCCGGGCGCCGTGCCGGGCCGGCCGTCAGCCGCAGACGGCACGGCGCGAAGTCCAGGTCGACCACGACCCGACGCAGCAGATCGGCGCCGATGACGCCCGCGATCGGCGTTTGAAAGCCCGGCGCGCGGTCATCGAGATCGGCGACGGTGACCTCGACGCCCTCCAGGGTCTGGCCGGCGAGACGGGCGCGGGCGGAAAACCTCGGGGGCAGGCCTTCCATCTGCGCGCGCGTCTCGTGCAACAGGGTATGCGCCGCCGAGGGATCCAGCAGCCAGTCGCCGGCCACGCCGCCGATCTCCGCCGGCACAACGACGGCACCGTTCTCGAACCAGCAGGCGCTCTCATCCGCCCAGGCCGCGGAGGGGAGGCCAAGACCCAGAGCGAGGGCCAGCAGGAGGGGTGAGGGCGTCTTCACCCCGGGAGCGTGGCCCGCGCTCAACAGAACGCCAAGCCGGAAGTCCTGACCACGGTTCAACATGGACATCGTCGCCATTCTGTCGGACCTCTGGTCAGGGTTCCTGAGGGGGAGAAAGTCATGGCGGGCTGGACGCTGGGCGTCATCGGCGGATCGGGTCTCTATGACATCGCGGGACTGGAGGATCGGACGACTGTGCGGATCGACAGTCCGTTCGGCGCGCCGTCGAGCGATCTGGTCACCGGACGAATCGGGACCACCCGGCTGGTCTTCCTGCCTCGACATGGCGTCGGCCATGTGATTCCCCCCAGCGCGCTGAACAGCCGGGCCAATATCGATGTTCTCAAGCGGGCCGGTTGCACCGACATCCTGTCGATCTCGGCCGTCGGCTCTCTGCGGGAAGAGCTTCCGCCGGGCACGTTCGTAATGGTCGACCAGTACATCGACCGCACCTTCGCCCGGGAGAAGAGCTTCTTCGGGCCAGGGCTGGTGGCCCATGTCTCGATGGCTGATCCCGTCTGCCCGCGCCTGGCCGGCCTTGCCGCCGAGGCGGGGCGCCAGACGGGCGCGACGGTGGTCGAGGGCGGAACGCACCTGGTGATGGAGGGACCGCAGTTCTCGACGCGGGCCGAGAGCCACCTCTACCGCGCCTGGGGCTGCGACGTGATCGGCATGACGAACATGCCGGAGGCCAAGCTGGCCCGCGAGGCGGAACTGCCCTACGCCTCCGTCTGCATGGTCACCGACTACGACTGCTGGCGCGAGGGCGAGGCCGCCGTTGAGGTCGGGCATATTCTCGAAGTGATGCACGCCAACACCGCCAAGGCCCGGGCGCTGGTGATCCAGCTGGCGCTGTCCCTGCCGGCGGAGCGTCCGGCCTCGCCCATCGACACCTGCCTCGACTGGGCTCTGATCACCGCTGCCGAGGCGCGCGACCCGGCGATGATGGCGAGGCTCGACGCCGTGGCGGGCCGCGTACTGGGCGGGGGCGGTCATGGACGCTGAATCCGGACGAAGCATCGAGGCCAAGCGTCTGGACGCCTTCGTCGACGCGGCGTTCGCCTTTGCCGTCACCATGCTGCTGATCGCCAGCGTCGAGCCGATTTCGACGCTCGACGGCCTGTACCGGGCGCTGGGCCAGATCCCGGCCTCCGCCGCGTCGTTCGCCCTGCTCGTGCTGTTCTGGCTCGCGCATCGCGACTATGGCCGCATGACCCCGCACCGTGATCAGCTCGCCACCCTGCTCAGCCTGGGGCTGGTGTTCACCGTGCTGGTCTACGTCTTCCCGCTGCGCATGCTGGTCGACGCCGGGTTCCACTGGGGCAGCGGTCGCCGACTGCCCGGCGCGGTGCTGATCGGGTCGTTCGCTGATCTGCGGGCGCTCTACATCATCTACGGCCTGGGCTTCGCCGCCCTGTCGCTGCTGGTCGCCTCGCTGTTCGGCCAGGCCGCCCGGCGGTCGGCCGCCCTGCGGGTCAGGGAGGATGACAGACAGGACGCCGTGAGCCGGTGCGCGATCTGGATGATCGTGGCGTCGGCGGGACTTGTCTCGGCCCTGCTGGCGGCGGTCGGACCGATCGCGGCGGCGCCGTGGTTGCCCGGTTGCGCCTACTGGCTGATCCCGCTGCTGATCCAGGCGCGCGCAATGGTCCACAAGCGCAAGGCCCGAAAGGCTGCGCCGAAGACGGATTGACGAAGAGAACTTTGTAATTCAGAGTATCGGTGTCTTCGAGATCGGGAGAGTCATCGATGCATCGCTCAATCGTCGCCGTCCTGGCGGCTCTGTCCCTCGGCTGCGCCGCCTCGCCCGCCCTCGCGCAGCAGCCTGACCCCACCGCCCTGATCGCCGCGCAGAAAGCGGGCCTCGCGCCCCTGGCGAAGATGGACGGCGTCTGGCGTGGATCCGCCTGGACCATGGATCGCTCCGGCAAGAAGCATGAGGTCACCCAGACCGAGCGGATCGGACCGTTCCTTGGCGGCGCGGTGAAGGTCATCGAGGGCCGCGGCTACGAGGCCGACGGTTCGGTGAGTTTCAACGCCCTGGGCGTCATGTCCTACGACCCGGTTGGCAAGACCTTCAGCTTCAAGTCCTGGGCGATGGGCCGCCAGGGCGACTTCCCGCTGACCCTGACGGACGACGGCTTCATCTGGACCGTGCCGACCGGCCCCGGCGCGATCATCCGCTACACGGCGGTGATCCGGGACGGGACCTGGCGCGAAGTCGGCGAGTACGTGGCCGAGGGACAGCCGCCCCGGCAGATTTTCGAAATGAACCTCAGGCGCGTTGGGGATTCCAGCTGGCCGGAAGGCGGGGCGGTGTCGAAGGACTGACGATCATTCCTCCCCGCCTGGCGGGGAGGGGAGAATTGTCAGACCTCGCCCTTCGCGCCGCCGCTGCGGTGGAATAGCTGCAGGGTGCGCAGCATCGCCAGTTTCGCGCTGTCCTCGTGATAGCCGCTCGGCGCGACGAAGGCGTGGCCGGCCGGATAGAGCCAGGCGGGCAGGTCCGGATGGGCGGCGGTGATCGTCGCCACATCCGTGTCCGGGATGGTCTCGTCCTGCGTCCCGAAATGCAGGATCGTCGGACAGCGCGGCGTCTCGTCGACATAGTCGATGATCTTGCCGCCATAGAAGCAGGCGACGGCTTTCAGGCCCTCGCAACGGCAGGCGGCCAGCCACGCGCTCGTGCCGCCGAAGCAGAAGCCGAGCAGATAGACCGGCCCGTCCAGCGCATCGACGGCGGCCTGCACGACATCCATGGCCGCAGCGCCCCAGCCGGACGCCTCGCCGAGCGCCAGGCGCTCGTCGAGGATCGAAAAGTCCGTGTCCTGGGCCGGAAAGGCGTTCGTCCCGTCGAGCAGGCTCGGGGCGATCACGTCATAGCCCTGGTCCGCCAGCCCGTCGCAGAAGGCGCGGATGTGCGGGGTCACGCCCCAGATCGCGTGCAACACGACCAGGCCGCCGCGACGGGCCTCGCGCGGCCGCGCATGCCAGGCGGCGAAGGGCTTGCCGCCGGTCGTCGCCAGGGCGATCCGCTCACCCATTCAGCCGGCTCCGTTGGCCTCGAACAGGGCCACCGTCCGCTGGCGGGCCAGCTCGGCGTCGGCGAGGTCCGACTCGGGCCGGCCGTAGTTGTTGAAGCCGTGACCCGAGGCCTCGTAGATCCACACCGGAACCTCGGGATGGGCGGCCTGCACCTTGGCCTTCACCTCGTCGGCGGGGATATGGCCGTCCTTGCGGCCCAGATGCAGCTCCACGGGGCAGGAGAGGGGCAGGGCGGCCATCCCGGCCACCTGACCGCCGTAGTAGCTGGAGCCGGCGCCGAGGCCCTTGCAGCGCGACGCCGCGAGCCAGACCATCGTCCCGCCGTAGCAGTAGCCGACGATGAACACCGGCCCGCGGGGGCTGAGGAAGTCGATACAGGCCTGGATGTCGCTCATGGCGTTGTCCGGGCCGTTGGCGGTGGCCAGCTTCACCGCCTGCTGGAACTCGGCCGGATCGTCATGGGCGGCGGTGAAGCCGGGCTGCTGCCGGTCGTACATCGAGGGGGCCAGCACCTCGTAGCCACGCGCCTCCCAGCGGGCGACGTCCTCGTGCACGAAGCGGTCGAGCCCGAAGATCTCCTGGATGACCATGACCCCGCCCTTGCGCGGGCCCGTTGGCTGGCCGTGCAGGGCGTCGAAGGCGAAGCCGTCGTGGCCGGAGGTGATCTTGATGGTCTCGGCCATGGCGGCGTTCCTGGTTTCTCCGGCTTCTCTGTGCCTTGGCCGTGATGGCTTTTCAAGAAAGGCCAGTTGTCTCGCCGACGCACCCGCGCGATCCTGACCGCTCATCGATGTCAGGCGATCTCAGGGAAACGCTGATGCCCCACTTGATCACTCTGCCCGCCATGGCGGCGCCGGACGACATCCTCGCCGTTATTGATCGCGATGGTGCGGTCATTCTCAGCAACGTCATGGCGCCGGCCGAGGTCGACCGACTGGTGGCCGAAATCATGCCCTGGGTCGAGGCCACGCCCACCGGCGCAGACGGCTTTTCCGGCGTCCGCACGACACGCACCGGCGCGTTGGTCGCCCGCTCTGCGACCTGCCGCGAATTGATCCTGAACCCGCTGATCAACACCCTGTGCGAGCGGTTCCTGAAACCCAACTGCGAGCGCTACCAGCTGCACCTCGGCCAGGTGATCCGCATCATGCCCGGCCAGACCGCCCAGCCGATCCACCGCGACCGCTGGGCCTGGGGAACGCACCTGAAGGGCGTCGAGCCGCAGTTGAACACCATCTGGGCCCTCACCGACTTCCGCCGCGAGAACGGGGCCACCCAGGTGGTTCCCGGGTCGATCGACTGGCCGGACGACCGGCGACCGACCGAGGGCGAGATCACCTGGGCGGAGATGTCGCGCGGCTCGGTGCTGATCTACACCGGCACCGTGTTCCATGGCGGCGGCGCCAATACCTCGGACGGCGACCGGTTGGGGTTGAACATCACCTACAGCCTGGGCTGGCTCCGCCAGGAGGAGAACCAGTACCTGTCCTGCCCGCCCGAGATCGCCCGCACCCTGGATCCGGCCCTGCAGAAGCTGATCGGCTACGATATCGGCGCCTATGCCCTTGGCTACTACACGCCGCCCCTCCCGCCTGGCGAGGGGCCCGAGGCGGTCTCGCCGATGTTCGCCCTGACCGGAGACGTCACGGGCGGCGCATTGGGTTCGGCGGATCTGCTGGCCGCCATTTCGGAAAAGACCTCGGCGGCCTGAACGGGGTCAGAGCGTCGGCGCGATCCCGGTCATCACGGCGCCGATCTCGTCGTGGAGCACCAGGTCGGCGTAGCGGTCCATGTCTGTGGCCTCGCGGTTGACGATGGCCAGCATGGCGCCGTTGCGCTTGGCCAGCAGGGGAAATCCCGCCGCCGGGAACACCACGAGCGACGAGCCCAGCACGAGGAACAGGTCGCAGGCGAGGGTCTCCTCCTCCGCCTGCAGCATCTGGTCCTGCGGCATCGGCTGGCCGAACGAGATGGTCGCCGTCTTGACCAGCCCGCCACAGGACCGGCAGGCCGGAATCTCGCCGCGCTCGACGAAGGCCGGCTTCAGGTGATGCAGCTCGTGCCGCAGCGCGCAGGAGAGGCAGGTGGCATAGGTCGCATTGCCGTGCAGCTCGATGATCCGCTCGTCGGGGATGCCGCTGTCCTGGTGCAGGTTGTCGACGTTCTGGGTGATGACGCTCATCACCTTGCCCATGGCGACCATCCGGGCGACCGCGTCGTGGCCGGCGTTCGGCGCACGGCCGGTCCAGCCCGCCGTGCCGTTGAACACCCGCGTCCAGGCCTCTCGCCGCCGCTCCTCGCTGGCGACGAAGTCCTGGAACTGGATCGGCTTCATCTTCGACCAGACCCCGCCCGGACTGCGGAAGTCCGGGATGCCCGACTCGGTCGAGATGCCCGCGCCGGTAAACACCACCACGCGCCGGGCGTCGTCGATCATCCGGGCCAGTTCACCGCGCCGGCCCATCAGGGCGCGAAGCTCGAGCGGGCCTTCACGCCCCAGTGGCCGTCCTCGCAGGTGACGACATAGATCGAATCGAACCCGCCGATGACGCTGCCGTCGGCGCGGAAGCGGCTGAATCGGGTGTCGAAGTGAATCTTGTCTGCGCCCGCATGGATCACCTTGCGGCGCTCCCATGCCGAATGGTCCCAGTCGCTCAGCGCGCCCTGATCGAACATACCCGGCTGGTGATAGCCCGGCTCGATGATGGTCATGGTGTTCGAGGCGAACCGCACGCTGGGAAAGTTGAAGGTCTTCTCCCAGGCAGGCAGGTCGCGGGCGTTGAACGCCGCCATGAAGGCGTCCAGGACGGCCTCGGCGGCGGCGATGGCGTCGGCATGATCAGTCATGGGGAGAGCCTAATACGCCAACCCCCGCCTCGTCATGGCCCGGCTTGTCCGGGCCATCCAGGAACACGGTGATTCCTGACCAATCTCGTCATGCCCTGTGGCGCCAACGCGCTTGGGTGGCCCGGACAAGCCGGGCCATGACGGTCGCGGACGCTAGACGTTGAACCGGAAGTGCATCACGTCGCCGTCCTTGACGATGTACTCCTTGCCTTCGGAGCGCATCTTGCCGGCGTCCTTGGCCCCCTGTTCGCCCTTGAAGGCGACGAAGTCGTCGAAGGCGATGGTCTCGGCGCGGATGAAGCCTTTTTCGAAGTCGTTGTGGATGACACCGGCGGCCTGGGGCGCGGTGCAGCCGACCTCGATGGTCCAGGCGCGGGCTTCCTTGGGGCCGACGGTGAAGTAGCTCTGCAGGCCCAGCAGCGCGTAGGCCTCGCGGATCAGGCGGTTGAGACCCGGCTCGTGCAGGCCCAGGGTCTCGAGGAACTCGGCGCGTTCGGCCGGGTCCAGCAGGGCGATCTCGCTCTCGATCTGGGCCGAGATGACCACGCTCTTGGCGTTGTCGGCCTTCGCCCGCTCGGCGACCCTGTCGGAGAAGGCGTTGCCCTTGTCGGCCGAACCCTCGTCGACGTTGCAGACGTACAGCGCCGGCAGGGCGGTCAGCAGCTGCAGCATGTGCCAAGCCTTGTAGTCGTCCTTGCTGATGTCGGCGGCGCGGGCCGGGCGGCCGGCGTTCAGCTGCCCCAGCGCGACGTTGATCAGGCGCAGGGTGTTGGCGGCTTCCTTGTCGCCGCCGGACTTGGCCTTCTTCTCGACGTTCGGCTTGCGCTTCTCGAGGCTCTCGAGGTCGGCGAGCATCAGCTCGGTCTCGATGATGTCCAGGTCCGACAGCGGATCGATGCGCCCCTCGACATGGGTGATGTCGGTGTCCTCGAAGCAGCGCGCGACGAAGGCCACGGCGTCGCAGTCGCGGATGTTGGCCAGGAACTGGTTGCCCAGGCCCTCGCCCTTGGATGCGCCGCGCACCAGGCCGGCGATGTCGACGAAGTTGATCCGCGAGGGGATGATTTCCTTGGAACCGACAATGCTCGCCAGCACCTCGAGGCGCGGCTCGGGCACGGCCACGTCGCCGGTGTTCGGCTCGATCGTGCAGAACGGATAGTTGGCCGCCTGGGCAGACGCGGTCTGGGTCAGGGCGTTGAACAGGGTCGACTTGCCCACGTTGGGCAGGCCGACGATCGCGACTTTCAGGGCCATGGAACTCTCGAACGAAAGGGTGGCGCGCCTATAGCCGATTGGCGCGGGATTGTCGTCAGGCCTCGCCGCCGTCGCGGGCCTGTTTACGGGGATCGGCTTTCGGGGCGGGCGCCAGGCGCATGACCTCGGCCTGGAAGCGCTCGTCGTCGCCGGCGGCGGCGAAGGGCAGGGCATCGGTGATGGCGTCGAGCATCGGGTCCAGCCAGACCTTGTCGACCTTGTGCAGGTCGCCGAGCACGTAGTGCATCACCGCGTCCCTGTCGCCGGGATGGCCGACGCCGATGCGGGCGCGGCGGAAGTCGGCGCCGACCTGGGCGGTGATCGAGCGGATGCCGTTGTTGCCCGCCGCGCCGCCGCCGGTCTTCATCCGGAAGCGGCCGGGCGCGAGGTCGATCTCGTCGTGGAAGACGATGACGTCGGCGGGCTTGAGCTTGAAGAAGCGCACCGCCTCGCCGACCGACCGGCCGGTCTCGTTGTAATAGGTCTGGGGCTTGAGCAGCAGCAGCTTGACCGGGCCACCCGGGGTCTCGACCTGGCCGTCGCAGGCAAGGCCCTGGAAGCGGGCGCGCCAGGGGGCCGTGGCCCAGCGGCGGGCGATGGCGTCGATCGCCATGAAGCCGACGTTGTGACGGTTCTTCTCGTACTTGCCGCCGGGATTGCCGAGACCGGCGAGGATCAGCGTCATGTCGATCTCCCTGCGGCGTCCTCAGGCGGGAAAGGCCTCAAACGAAAACGGGCGAGCCATCGGCCCGCCCGCTTCCAGATCAGGATCGCGAGGCCGATCAGGCTTCGGGTTCGGCTTCCGAGGCGGCGGCTTCGGACATGCCGGCCGACGAGACCTTCAGGGTCGCCAGCACGAAGTCGCGGTCGGCGATCGACGGCGTGACGCCCTTGGGCAGGGTGATGTCGCCGATACGGATGGTGTCGCCCAGCTGGGTGTTCGACAGGTCGAACATCAGCTCTTCGGGAATGGCGTTGGCCGGGCAGTTCAGCTCGACGTCGTGACGCACGATTTCCAGCGAGCCGCCCTGCTTCAGGCCAGGGCAGATGTCCTGGTTCTTGAAGTGCACCGGGATGGCGATGCGGACGGTGGAGCCTTCCTCGACGCGCAGTAGGTCGAAGTGCACCGGCTCATCCGTCACCGGATGGAACTGGATGTCCTTGGCGATGACCGGCTGGCTCTCGTCGCCGTACTTCAGCGTCACCAGGTGACCGTGCAGCTGGCCCGTGTAGAGCGACTTGCGGAACTCGTTGACCTTCACCGAGATCGCGACGGGGCCCTTGGGGCCGCCGTACAGGATGCCGGGCACCTTGCCGGCGCGGCGGGCTTCACGAGCGCCGCCCGTGCCGGTGCGGTCGCGGACTTCGACGTTGAGGACGATCTCGGCCATGGTCTTGCGGCTCTCAAAACGACGTCGCCGCGGCAGAAGAACTCCGCGCGGCGACGGTCGGTGAATTCAGGGTGGCGCTCGATACACGCTTTCAGCGGACGGCGCAACGCCGCCCGCTGAGACTCTTAGCGGCGAACGGGCGGCTTCTTCGCGGGCGCGGCGGCGGCGGTGCTCTTGCGGGCGGCCGTCGGAGCGACCACCGGCCGGATCGGCTCGGGCGGCATCGTCGCACCGGTCCACTTGACCATGCAGGCGCCAGTGTCGATCAGGATGTGCTGACCCATACAGAAGATGTCTTCGTAGTGCGGCTTGGACACGGCCAGGCACTGATAGAGGTTCAGCTTGGCCATGTTCAGGCAGTAGGCCGCGTTCGGCTCGGCCGACAGGGTGGTGATCGCGGCGAGGTTGGCGTCGCCGGCCTCGCCGATGGCGGCCAGGGCGGCCAGCGTCAGGCCGCGCACGACCAGCGGGGACCAGGGCGGCGGCGTGGCGCCGGGCGTCAGGCCGAGCATCGTGCCGGCCGTCGGGCCGGTGCTGGCCTGCTGCATGAGCATGACGTCGGCGGCCTCACCCGTCATCGGCGTGGCCGACAGCGACTTGGCGGCGATCAGCCGGGCCTCGCGGTTCGGCACGGCGATCTTGGACCAGGCGCTGTGCTGCACCGAATAGGCCGACTGCTTCACCGCGCGGCCGTTGACGACCATCCGCGCGCCCTCGTTGCCGAGCGCCTGAAGGATCAGGCCGGCGGCGCTGTCGGCGCCGGGCAGGATGGTGGCCATGTTGGGATTGGAGATCAGCTGGTCGCGCATGGCGATGCGCTGGGCCGGATCGGCGGCCACCTTGCGCAGCTCGGCGACGAACACCGGGTCCTGCAGCGCCACGATCGCGGCATAGGCGACCGCGCCACGCAGGAACTGCTTGGGCTCATAGGCCGCGGCGGTGCGCAGCGAGACCTGGATCTCCTCGCCGTTCTTGAAGTCGGGCGAGATGGCGTTGGCGCGCGCCATGTAGCCGCGCCAGGCGCTGGCTTCCTGGATCAGGCTGGGCGCCAGGGTGATCGGCGGCGGGGCCGGCGGCGGCGGCGGCGGCATGTAGGGAACGGGCTTTTCAGGTCCGCAGCCGGCCAGAACGGCGGCCAGTGCGAAGGCGGCAAGCGCCGGCGCGAAACGCGCAGGAAGGAAAGGTTTCATGATACGCAGCTTCCCCGTCACACCCCAACCTCGTCAATACAACGCGCGTGGACGGCGAGAATGTGACGGCCGGAGCTTAAGGCGCACTTTACGGGGGAATTAGGGAAGGGGCTAGGGAGTAGGGAGCAGAGGTTAGGGAGTAGGGAGTAGGGAGTAGGGAGTAGGGAGTAGCAGGGCGAGGCTGGGGAGACGCCGGGGTCAACCGCCCGGTCCCGATGTGAGCCGCCCCGCCGTCCAACTACTCCCTACTCCCTACTCCCCACTCCCTAATCAAACAGCTTCGACACCGATTCCTCGTTGGCGATCCGGCGGATGGCCTCGCCCATCAGCGGGGCGCAGGAGACGGCGCGGATCTTCTTGCAGGCCTTCACCACGTCCGACAGCTCGATGGAGTCGGTGACCACCAGCTCTTTCAGCACCGAGGCGGTGACCCGGTCGGCGGCGGCGCCCGACAGCACCCCGTGGGTGACATAGGCCGAGACCTCCACAGCCCCCGCCTCGCTCAGCGCCTTGGCGGCGTTGCACAGGGTGCCGGCGGAATCGACGATGTCGTCGAACAGGATGCAGCGGCGGCCGGAGACCTCGCCGATGATGTTCATCACCTCGCTCTCGCCCGGCCCCGAGCGGCGCTTGTCGACGATCGCCAGGTCGGCGTTGATACGATTGGCCAGGGCGCGCGCGCGGACCACGCCGCCGACGTCGGGCGAGACGATCAGCAGATCATCGGTCTTGCCGTAGTGGGCGCGGATATCCTCCGCCAGCAGCGGCACCGGCAACAGGTTGTCGGTCGGGATATCGAAGAAGCCCTGAATCTGGCCGGCGTGCAGGTCCATGGTCAGGACCCGGTCGGCGCCGGCCCGGGTGATGAGGTTGGCCACCAGCTTGGCCGAGATCGGCGTGCGGCCGCCGGTCTTCCGGTCCTGCCGGGCGTAACCGAAATAGGGCAGCACCGCGGTGATCCGCCGGCCCGACGCACGCTTCAGCGCATCGATGCAGATCAGCAGCTCCATCAGGTTGTCGTTCGCCGGATAACTGGTCGACTGGATGACGAACACGTCCTCGCCGCGGACGTTCTCGTCGATGGTGACGAACACCTCGTTGTCGGCGAAGCGACGCACCTGGGCCCGGGTCAGCGGGACGTCGAGGTATTCGGCGATGGCGGTCGCGAGCGTCCTGTTGGAGTTGCCGGCTAGCAGCTTCATGGCGACGACTCTTCGCGCTGGGAACGTTGGGCGGCTTCTAGCAGGGGAGACGCGAGGGGCAAGGCGGATTCTCTACTCTCTTCCTCCCCCACTTGGGGGAGGGGGACCATGCGGAGCATGGTGGAGGGGGATGCGCGGTGGTTGATCATCGAAGCGCGGCCATCCCCGCCACCACCCCGCCTCCCACTCCACCACCCTTCGGGTGGTCCCCCTCTCCCAAATGGGAGAGGAAGGCGCTCATCTCACGCCGGCCCGCCCGGCACGCTGGCCTGCGTGAGATGAAGGGCGGGGTGTGGGCTGTTCACCGCAACCCCACTCCCGTCATCGTCGGACTTGTTCCGACGACCCATGATCTCGGCGCCGGGAGAAGGTCCCCCGGAAACGCTGTCGCCCTGCCGGCCAGACCGCGTGCTTGGGTCGTCGGAACAAGTCCGACGATGACGGATGGGGAGGAGGCCGCGCGTCGGCGGACCAAACTGTCCCGACCGGCATGCTGGCCTGCATGAGATGAAGGGCGGGGCGCGGCCTTACGGAGCGCCTGGTCTTCCGGCCGCGGTCCGCACGGCCTCAAGCCAAGGGTCCCCCTCGGGCAGCACGGCCTCGTAGACCGGCCCGTCGCGAGTCGACGGCTCGAAACGTCCGCCGACCCTGACCATCTCGGCCACCCCGTCCCTCAGAAGGCGGCCATTTGCGTCTCTGAAGATCAGGTAGTGCATGCCCTCCACGGCGAACACGGGCGATGAGCACGAGCCCAGGCCGCCCCACTCGTCGAGGTCGCGGACGCTCCTGACCCAAGTGTCTTTCGGTCTTAGAAAGGCGCCGCGCTCGGCCACAAATCGCTTCAGATCGGCGGCGACGTCCAGGTTGATTTCCAGCGGCATAAAGGCGTTCAGCGTGAATCGATCAGGCGAGGCGCCCTTCAGCCGGTCGACGACGCGATAAGTAACTTTCCCGGCGCCCGACCTGCGCCATTGGTCGCGGTAGTCGGCGAAGTCGGCCCGGATTTCGGCCCGCTCGGCATCCGAGGTCGCGGCGGCGAGTTGGGCGTCTTCCTCGGCTTCCAACGGCTTCGCCGGCGTGGACCTGTCCACCGATTCAGCCACCACCAGATCGACGGTGGCAGCGCTGGCGAGCATCATCGCCGGCATGCGCCGGGTGTCGATCCGGTAGTTCGACTCCTTATAGGGAACCAGACTGCAGGCGGTCGCCTGCCCTGCAAGCAGCACCATGCCCGTGACGGCGCCGACGCACAAAGCACGGCCAAAGGCGTTCATATCGACCTCACCTCAGAGTGCGCCTTCGACAGGGGCGCTCCGGAGGTTGCGTGAACCTCGGGCCGGGAGCAACCGCCCCCTTACGCCACCTTCACCCGCGCCGCGCTCTCCGGCAAATCCTCCCCGAACGCCCGCTGGTAGAACTCCGCCACCGTCGGGCGCTCGAGTTCGTCGCACTTGTTCAGGAAGGTCATCCGGAACGACAGGGCCAGGTCGCCGCCGAATATCTCGGCGTTCTGGGCCCAGGTGATCACCGTGCGCGGGCTCATGACGGTCGAGATGTCGCCGTTCATGAAGGCGTTGCGGGTCATGTCGGCGACGCGGACCATGGCCGCCAGGGTGCGGCGGCCTTCGGGCGTGGCGTAGCACGGGTTCTTGGCCAGCACGATCTCGGCCTCGGCGTCGTGGTCGAGGTAGTTGAGCGTGGTGACGATCGACCAGCGGTCCATCTGGCCCTGATTGATCTGTTGCGTGCCATGATAGAGGCCCGTGGTGTCGCCGAGACCAATGGTGTTGGTCGTCGAGAACAGGCGGAAATAGGGGTTGGCGCGGATCACGCGGTTCTGGTCCAGCAGCGTCAGCTTGCCGCCGGCTTCCAGCACGCGCTGGATCACGAACATCACGTCCGGACGGCCGGCGTCGTACTCGTCGAACACCAGCGCCATCGGGCGCTGCAGACACCAGGGCAGGATGCCTTCGCGGAATTCGGTGATCTGCTTGCCGTCCTTCAGGACGATGGCGTCCTTGCCGACGAGATCGATGCGGCTGACGTGACTGTCGAGGTTCACGCGGACCATCGGCCAGTTCAGACGGGCGCAGACCTGTTCGATGTGCGTCGACTTGCCGGTACCGTGATAGCCCTGGATCATCACCCGGCGGTCGAAGGCCAGGCCCGCGACGATCGCCAGCGTGGTCTGCGGATCGAACCGGTAGGACTCATCGAGGTCCGGCACGTGCGAGTCGCGATGGCTGAACGCCGGGACCAGCATGTCGGAGTCGACGCCGAAAACGTCGCGGATGGAAACCTGCTTGTCGGGGACGAGGCCCAGCAGGGGGTCGGAAGCGGTGTCGTTCTGATCAGCCATGATGATGATCGATTAGCGCCTTATCAGCGTTCAGCAAACAATCGTTCGAGGAAAAAATGGCGCCGATGACATGATTGACGGGCGACGAGTGGCTGCATGGCTGGCCTGGGCCCGGCGCGAAGTGGGTTTGCTGGCCGGACTGCTGGGGTTGGCGATCACGGTCCAGGCCTTCCTCGCCATCGCCGACGAGGTGGCCGAGGGCGAGACCCGGCGCATCGATCTGGCGATTCTGATGAGCCTGCGGTCGGGGGCTGATCCGTCCGTGCCGCTGGGTCCGGCCTGGCTGACCACGGCGGCGATGGACGTGACCGCGATGGGCTCGGTGACGGTGCTGGGGCTGGCGGTGCTGTTCGTCGCCGGGCTGTTCGCGGCGCTGCGGCGCTGGCGCGAGGCGGTGCTGCTGCTGGCGGCCTCCCTCGGCGGGGTGGCGCTGAGTCAGGGGCTGAAGGCGCTGTTCGGCCGCGACCGGCCCGACGCGGCGCTGCATCTGGTCGAGGCGATCAACGCCAGCTTTCCCAGCGGCCACGCCATGCTGTCGGCGGTGGTCTGGCTGACGCTCGGGGCGCTGGTCGCCCGGTTCGCCTCCGACCGGCGGGTCAAGCTG
The DNA here is from genome assembly GCA_021741355.1 of Caulobacter sp. Lineage (GTDB taxonomy): Bacteria > Pseudomonadota > Alphaproteobacteria > Caulobacterales > Caulobacteraceae > Caulobacter. Next base: position 45,275 of record JAIOXZ010000021.1, on the reverse strand, counting down.
TTCGCCCTGGCCGGGGCGGCGGTGATCGCGCTGCTGGTCGGGCTGAGCCGGGTGTACCTCGGCGTCCATTGGCCGTCGGACGTGCTGGCCGGCTGGTCGCTGGGCGGCGCCTGGGCGCTGGCCTGGTGGCTGGCGGCTCAGGGCCTGGACCTGTGGCGGCCGGTGCGGGTCAAATGAGTAGAAGCAGCCAGCGTGGTTCGAGACGCTCGGCTGAGGCCTCGCTCCTCACCACGACGAATAGTTTTGAAGCCCAACCTCCTGCGTCATCCTGAGGAGCGGACCCTCAGGTCCGCGTCTCGAAGGACGCACGCTCAGGCCAGCCCGGCCTTCTTCAGCGTTTTCCACGCCTTCAGCACGCGTTGCAGCTTGTGCTCGGCGCTGCGGTCGCCGCCGTTGGAGTCGGGGTGGCACTTCTTGACCAGCTCGGTGTAGCGCGTGCGGATCAGCGCCCGGTCGGCGGTGTCGGGCAGGTCGAGGTCGGCCAGGGCGCCGCGTTCGAGCTTGCCCAGCGTGCGGCCGTCGGCGCGGGCGGCCGGGGCGTCGACGCCCGAGCGGTCGGCGCGGCCGAAGCCGAACAGGCTGAACGGGTCGTTCCAGCCCATCGGGCCCTTGGCCTGGGCGGCGGCCTCACGCGAGCGGTTGGACGCCTTGAAGCTCCAGGTCGGCCGCTCGCCCGTCAGCCGTCCGGCCTGGACCTCTGCGATGGCCGCGTCGCTCATGCCGGCGAAGAAGTTCCACTGCTTGTTGTACTCGGCCGCGTGCGACTGGCAGAAATGATAGAACTGCCCCGGCATGTCGCGGGACTTGGGTGCGCGGGCCGTGGCCACGCTCAGGCAGTCGGAATGCTCACAGCGACGCTCGCCCGGTTTGAGGGCGTTGACGTCGGCTTCCGCCTCCGCTTCCCCCGGTTTGGGAGGGCGGACCCGGATGTCGACAAACCTGGGACGGTATTGAAAGGCGTTCGCCATAAGCCGAAGTATGAGGCTCAACCTTTCTCATTCAAGAATTGACCTTCGAAAAATGACCTCCGTATCGGACTCAATCCGCATAAAACTGACCGACGCGTTTAATCCGTCACGCCTGGAGGTGGTCGACGACTCCGCGCGGCACGCCGGACACGCCGGCGCGCGGGAGGGCGGGGAGAGCCATTTCAACGTTGTGATCGAGGCGGAAGCGTTCGCCGGGCTGGGCAAGGTCGCGCGTCAACGGCAGGTCTACGGGGTGTTGTCGGACCTGCTGGCCGGGCCGGTGCACGCGCTGTCGCTGAAGGCCCTGGCGCCGGGGGAGTGAGTTCGGTTCGGGTTTTCAAGCACATACCGCAGGTCGCCCCTGATCCGTTTCCCCGGCGAAGGCCGGGGTCCAGATTCTAGAGCGCCGAATTCGCGCTGTATGGCTCCGACACCGTAGCTGAATCTGGGTCCCGGCCTTCGCCGGGAAGACGGGATTAGAGTCCCGACCTCAGCCCCTCAGACTGTTCAGCGCCTTTTCCAGATCGGCCTGGCGGAACGGCTTCTGCAGCAGCGGTGCGCCGCGGTGGTCGTCGCTGAGGCCGCTCTGGCCGTAGCCGCTGGCGAAGATGTAGGGCACGCCGCGGGCCTTCAGGGCGTCGGCGACCGGGAACACCGGCTGGCCGCCGAGGTTCATGTCGAGCACCGCCACATCGATCTGCGCGCCCGTGGCCAACGGCAGGGCCTCGGCGATCGAGGCGGCCGGGCCGACGATGTCACAGCCGAAATCGGCCAGCATGTCCTCAAGCAGCATCGAGACGAGCATCTCGTCCTCGACCACGAGCACCCGCATGCCGGTCAATACCCCGTCACTCACAGTCAAACCTTCCTGCCGGCGACACACGCCGGTCCCCCCAATCGCATTGCGACTGATCGGGCGACAACGCGCCAGCGGAGTTCCGGTTCCGGGGCAAATCAGCCGGACTCGATCCAGCCGCCGTCGGCGTCGATCCGCGGGCTGATGCGCAGTTCGGTGATCTGGTTGCGGCGCCGCCGGGCGACCTCGAACCGGTGGTTGAACACCGTGAAGGTCTCGCCTTCCTCGGGGATCTTCTCGACTTCCTGGATCAGCAGGCCGGCGATTGTGACGGCCTGGTCGTCCGGCAGGTCCCAGTCGAGCGCGCGGTTCAGGTCGCGGACGGTGACCGTGCCGGCGATCTCGACCCAGCCGTCCGGCTGGACCTTGACCCCCTCGACCGTGGCGTCGTGCTCGTCGTCGATCTCGCCGACGATCTCCTCGAGGATGTCTTCCAGCGACACGACGCCCTGCAGGCCGCCGTACTCGTCGACGACCAGGGCGAAGTGGTTGCGCTTCTTGAGGAAGGCGTTGAGCTGGTCCTTCAGCTTGGTCGTCTCCGGCGTGAACCACGGCTTGCGCGCCAGGGCCATGACGTCGAGGACATCGAGGTCGACGTCGGTCTGGGCCATCACCTTGACCAGGTCGCGCACGTGCAGGACGCCGACGATGTTGTCCTGGTCGTCGCGCCAGAGCGGCAGGCGGCTGTGACCGCAGTCCAGCGCCTGGCGGACCAGCTCGCGCGGCGGCAGGGCCGCGTCGAGCATCTCGACCGACTTGCGGTGGACCATGACCTCCGAGACATCCATCTCCGACAGGTCGAGCACGCCGCCCAGCATCCGGCGGTCACGGCTTTCGACCACGCCTTCGGAGTGGTGGTACTCGACCGCGCCGCGGATCTCCTCGTGGGCCGCCAGGACGTCGGTCTCCATCGACAGGTTGATGCCGAACGGCCGCAGGGTCTGGCGCACGATCCACTGCGCGCCGCGCGCCAGCGGACCGAACAGCCGCACCACCCACCAGGTCGGCAGGGACAGGCTACGGGCCATGACCTCGGGGCGGGTGATCGCCAGGGTCTTGGGCAGGATCTCGCCGAACACCACCACCAGCACGGTCATGATCACCGTCGAGGCGACCACGCCGATCGGACCGGGGAAGGCCACCGCCAGCACGCTGGTGGTCAGGGCGGAAGCGCCGATGTTGACCACGTTGTTGGACAGCAGGATCGCGCCGATCATGTTCTCCTGGTCGCCCATCAGCCGGTTGACCCGGGCGGCGGCGCGGTCGCCGTCCCGCTCGAGCTGGTGCATCCGGCCCCGGCTGGCGGCGGTCATCGAGGTCTCCGCCGCCGAAATCAGGGCTCCGATCCCCAGCAGGATGATCAGGGCGGGGGCGAGGGTGGCGATCATGGCCGCAATCACGGCGTGGCTCCTTGTGCAATCAGGAAACGGCGCAGGGTGTCGGGGTCGACCCCCTTCACCGTAAACGCCTCGCCGATGCGGCGGGCGAGAATGAAGGTCAGCGCGCCGCCCTCGGCCTTCTTGTCCTGACCCATGTGATGGATCAGGCGGTCGGCGCTGAACGGATGGCCAGGAACGTCCGCCATGCCGGCGGGCAGGCCGGCGGCTTTCAAGGCCCGCTCGACCCGCGCGGCGTCGGCCGGGTCGCACAGGCCGAGGGCGGCGGAGAAGCGGAACGCCAGGCCGCAACCGGCGGCGACCGCCTCGCCGTGCTTGAGCGTCTCGCCGTAGCCGGTCTCGGCTTCCAGGGCGTGGCCGAAGGTGTGGCCGAGGTTGAGTAGCGCGCGGCGGCCCTGTTCGGTCTCGTCCTCGGCGACGATTTCGGCCTTCATCTCGACCGACCGGCCGACGGCGTGGGCCAGGGCGTCGATGTCGCGGTCCAGCACCGCGGCGCTGTGCGCTTCCAGCCAGGCGAAGAAGTCCGCGTCGCCGAGCATGGCGTACTTGATCACCTCGGCGTAGCCGCAGGCCATCTCCCGGGCGGGCAGGGTGCAGAGCACGTCGAGGTCGGCCAGCACGAGCCTGGGCTGATGGAAGGCGCCGATCAGGTTCTTGCCGCGCGGGGTGTCGATCGCCGTCTTGCCGCCGACGGAGCTGTCGACCTGGGCCAGCAGGCTGGTCGGGACCTGGATGAAGTCGATGCCGCGCTTGTAGATCGCCGCCGCGAAGCCCGCGAGATCGCCGACCACGCCGCCGCCGAAGGCCACGATCACGTCGCCCCGGTCCAGCCGCAGGGCCAGCAGCCGGTCGCTGAGGTCCGCCAGCCCCTCGAAGCTCTTGCTCTCCTCGCCCGCCGGGACGGTGATCACGTCGACCGCCACCCCGGCCCTTTCGAGCGAGACCGACAGACGCTCGCCATGGTGCTCGCCGACATTGCTGTCGGTGACGATGGCGGTGCGCTTGTTCCTGAGCAGCGGCGCGATCCGTTCGCCGGCGCGGTCGATCAGGCCGGGTCCGACGACCACGTCATAGGCCCGGCCGCCGAGGGCCACGGGATAGCTGCGGGTCACGTCTCGGCTCCGGCCAGATAGGCGGTCAGGGCGCGCAGAACGGCCTCGACGGCTTCGGTGTGAGGGGTGTCGCCGGTTTCGACGATGATGTCGGCCTGGGCGTAGAGTGGATCCCGTTCGGCCGCCAGGGTGGTCAGCACCTCCAGCGGGTCCTTGCCGCGGACCAGCGGACGGGTGTCCTTGCGGCCGATGCGACGGGCCAGCAGCTCCAGATCGGCCTTCAGCCAGATCGAGATGGCCCGCGCCTTGATCAGCGCCCGCGTCTCGGCGTTGACGAACGCCCCGCCGCCGGTGGCCAGCACATGGGGACCCTCGTCCATCAGCCGCGCGATCACCCGGCGCTCGCCGTCGCGAAAGGCCTCCTCGCCGAAGCTCTCGAAGATCTCGGAGATCGTCCGCCCCGCCGCCGCCTCGACCTCGCTGTCGGCGTCGCGAAACGGCAGGTCCAGCACAGTCGCCAGCCGCCGGCCGATACTGCTCTTGCCCGCGCCCATGAGGCCGACGAGGGCGATAGTCTTGCGGCGAAGGCGGGGGTCGGCGGTCATGGCCGTGCTTGGCTTACACGACAGAGGCGGGGGGAGGGAAGGTTCTGCGAGCTAACCGGTGAGATCGTCACTCCTTGAAACGGTCCGGATGCGCCGGCGCTGACGGATCTGTTCGATCGCCAGGCGCAGGAGGCCCAGCGGGATAGAGCCGTAGGCGAAGGTGTTCGATTGGTTGCGGGAGATGGGTCGCAGGTCGGCCCCGGGCCAGACGAAACGGTTGAGTTCGCTGGTGACAATCCATGAAGGCTGGTCGTCGAGACCCAGACGCCGCTTCGTGGCGATCGGTATTGGCACGGCGTCGGCCAGATCTCTCGGCTGAACATGCGTGACCGGCGCGACATGGACGATGCGCTCGCCACCACTATGCTGCACGGACAGGATGATGACGCAGGGTCGGTCCTTCGCGCCTTCTTCCTGACCGGCTCTGGCCTCGCGCTCCCACAGATAGGCATAGCTGACGACAAGCCCGGGCGTGGGATCGGGAAGAGCCACGACCTAGGGTTCGAGTTCGTCGTCGAACTGCGCCAGGTCTGCCGGCAACGTCTGCTCTGTCAGAGCCTGAAAGTCCTCGTCGGAAAGGTCCTCGACCTTCACGGCGACCCGATCACGCCGTTTCAGGCGCTGATACTCGTCTGCGGCCATGAGCACGAGGCTGTCACGGCCGTGATTTGTAATTGTGACCGGCGCCTTCAGGGCGGCTTCGCGAACCCTGCCGAAGGCGCGCTGAAACTCGGCCGACGAAATGCTCAGACCACTCATCACGAACTCCCGCTACAGATTATGCAATTTATACGGATATTTCGCATTTTCAAGCAGTGGCGTTCTCGCTCTCCCGGTATGGTTCATGTCGGTGTTAGGATTGCCGTCATGCGCCCGTTCCTGATTGCCGCAGCTCTCGCCCTTCTCGCCGGACCCGCCACCGCGCAGGTGGAGGTGTCTTCGCTCGCGCCGCCGGACTATTTCTCGCTCGGGGATCGCGAGAGCGGGATGCCGCAGGATCTGTGGACCGGGACGTCGGCGCAGGTCACGCGGGAGGTGCTGCCGCTGGTCGGGCGCAAGCCGCTGAGTCCGGCGGCGACGGCGCTGGCGATTTCGGTGCTGGGCGCCGGGGTCGCCGGGCCGGAGGGCGCGGGGCGCGACGCGGATGTGGCCGCCGCAAGGGTGCAGGCGCTGCTGGCGCTGGGTGACGGCCGCACCGCCTGGGCCGCCGTCGAGCGGGCGCCCAATGTGCCGACCAACGCCGATCTGGCGCAGGCCGCCGCCGAGGCGGCTCTGATCGCCGGTCAGGACGACTTCGCCTGTCGTGTCTCCGATGAGCTGACCGTCGGCCGGGGCGAGCTCTACTGGCTACGGTTGCGGGCCTACTGTCAGGCACGGGCCGGGCAGGCGGATGCGGCGCAGCTGACCCTTACCCTGGCCGGCGAGAAGGGGCGCGATCCGGTCCTTTCGCGGCTGATAGGCGCGATGCTGGCCGGGGTCGGCGATCCCGGCGCGGCCTCCCTGCGCAACGGCCTGGAGTTCGCGCTGTCGCGCCGGCTGGCGCTGGACCTGCAGGCCGCGCGAGTGGGCGCTTCGCCGGCCATTGCGAGCACGCTGTGGCCCGCGACGCAGCCTTACGAGACCGAAGAGGCCACCGTCGCCCGGTCGCTGATCGCCAGCGCCGCGACCACGTCGCGACTGTTCGACATGCTGCTCGACGAGGCGGAGGCCGCCACGCCCAAGGCGCGGCCGGTGCTGGTCGGCCGGATCCTGCTGCTGGAAGCCATGGGCGGCCAGCCCGGTCCCGAAGCCCGGGCCCGGCTGGCGCGCGCCGACGCCGGCAAGAGCGCGGCCTCGCCGATGCTGCTGCTGGCCCTCGATCGCGCCGCCGGGCTGGGCCTTAAGGGCGAGGCGACCCTGCTGGCGCTGGCCATAGCTTCCGAGGCCGGGCCCGCCGGACCGCTTTCGCTGGATCGCGCCCGGATCGTCGGGGCGCTGCGCCGCGTGGGCCTGACCGACGCCGCCCAGGCCTTCGCCATCGAGGGCCTGCTGGTCCCGGTGAAATGAGCCCCCTCCGATGAGTGAAGGCTGGACCGAGGCCTTTCTCGAGATGATGGCGGTTGAGCGGGCCTCGGCGCGCAACACCCTGACCGCCTATGGCAAGGATCTGGTCGACGCCGCCGCCTTCCTGAAGGCGCGCGGGCAGGATCTGGCCGGCGCCACCACGGAGGACATCGAGGCCTATTTCGCGGCCATGGGCGCGGCGGGGCTGTCGCCGGCGACGGCGGCCCGGCGACGCGCGGCGGTGCGGCAGTTCTATCGCTTCGTGCTCGGCGAGGGCTGGCGGACCGATGATCCGTCCCGACGGGTCGAGGCGCCGAAGCAGGGGCGGCCGCTGCCGAAGGTGCTGTCGCGCAACGAGGTCGAACGGCTGCTCGCAGCGGCCTCGGCGAAGGACGGCGCCCAGGGCCTGCGCCTCGCCTGCCTGATCGAGATCACCTACGCCTCCGGCCTGCGGGTGTCGGAGCTGCTGAGCCTGCCGCTGACCGCGCTGGCGCGGGACCCGGCCTTCCTGATGGTCAAGGGCAAGGGCGGCAAGGAGCGGCTGGCCCCGCTGAACGCCGCCGCACGGACTGCCGTGAAGGCCTGGCTGGAGGTCCGCAAACAGTTCATCCCCAAGGGCGACGCCGCCAATCCCTGGCTGTTCCCGTCGCGCGGCAAGGGCGGCCGGCTGACCGCCCGGCGGTTCTCGCAACTGCTGGAAGAGGCCGCCGCCGCCGCCGGCATCGACCCGGCGCGGGTCAGCCCGCACGTGCTGCGCCACGCCTTCGCCACCCATCTGCTTGAGGGCGGGGCCGATCTGCGCGTCGTCCAGACCCTGCTGGGTCACGCCGACATCGCCACGACCCAGATCTACACCCACGTCGCCGGCGAGCGCCTGGCCGAGGTCGTGCGTAGCAAGCATCCGCTCGCGCGAAAACCGTAATACCCCTTCACTGTTCCCAAGGTTGATGTATCGTCGTTCGCTCAACTGGAGGGGGGCGAGGACATGGCCTGGGGCGGATCCCTCAAGCGCGGCGACAAGGGCGCCGATGTGATCGAGCTGCAGATGCGGCTGGCGGGCTTTCGCGGCACCCTGCCGGACGGCGACTATGGGCCCGGCACCGAGCTGCAGGTCTCCAGCTTCCAGCGCGACGTCATGGGCCAGACAAAGCCGACCGGCCAGGCCGACGCCGCGACCATCGCCGCCATCGCCGCCTTCGGCGCGGCCCATCCGGTGGACTTCCAGCAACTGGCTTGCCGATGCGGCGTCTGCGGCGGCTTCGGTCGGGGCCTGTTCAAGGGCAAATACCGGGGGACGGTGAAGGCGGAGGCCTACAACCGCTACGAATACCCGGGCATCCACCGGATGATCCTGTGGGCGTATCGCGCGGCGATGTTCTACGCCGGACCGAAGGGCTGGACGCTGACGATCAACTCCGGCTACCGCTGCTCGGAGGACAATCGCCAGCACGGCCGGTCCTCGACCAACCACCACGGCAAGGCGATCGACATGGACATCCTCGGCGCCCCGTCGAAGATGATCGACCGCGAGCGCTGCAACACCCTGCGCGGTCTGCTGGTCGAAAAGGCCAACGCCCAGATCGGCTGGTCGGCGGCCAACCGCAAGTCGCTGGAGCCGGCCGAGATCGCGCCCACCTGGGTGCACTACGATGTGCGCAGCTACGACAGCCGCTATCTGGCGGACCGGTATTTCGTGAAGACAGCGGCGGCGCTGGATACTGCTCCGATGGTATAGGAGGACAATGACCCATCGCCGTTCCCTGATCGCCGCGCTGTTACTGTCGATGACAACACTCGCGGCCGTGGCTGAAGAACCGTCGGCCCGGATGGTCGAGCCGATCATCACGCTGCCGCCCCGAATGGTGTCGAAGGAATTTGGCGCGCCAGGTCTGTTCATGCCTGAGATCGCAACCCGGGGACGCCGGCCTGTCAGCGGGATCGCCACGATCCAGTGCGCATTGGCGGCCAATGGCGTGCTGACCGCCTGCATGGTGATCGCCGAAACGCCCCCGAAGTACAATTTCGGCTATGCGGCATTACGTATGGCCGAAGTGCGCGTCTTGACGGCGGCCCCCCGGATCGTCGATGGCCAACCGGTCAGCGGTGAGATCGTGCAGCTGACGATCGAATTCGGCCACCCGAAACACTGACAGGACGTTCCATGGAAACCCGCGACAGCAACGGCGCCCTCCTGGCCGACGGCGACAGCGTCACCCTCGTCAAGGATCTCAAGGTCAAGGGCTCGGGCGGGGTGACCCTCAAGCGCGGGACCCTGGTGAAGAAGATCCGCCTGACCGGCGACCCCGACGAGATCGAGGCCAACGTCGACAAGGTTCGCGGCCTGGTGCTGCGGACGGAGTTCGTGAAGAAGGCCTAGGAGCCAGAGCGTGCAGCAGGACCTGGAGGCTCTCGGCCAGATCGGCAAGCTGGTGCTGTTCACCATCGGCAAGACGCCTGTCACCACGGGCAGTCTGATCGCCGCCCTGCTGACCCTTGTCGTGGCGTTGGTCGTGGCGCGACTGATCGCCATGGCGCTTCAGCGGGTGCGGGCCAAGGCGACGCGGGGCGGCGCCGGGCTCTACATCGTCGAGAAGCTGTCGACGTACGGCCTTCTGGTCTTCGGGGTCATCGCGGGCGTTTCGACCCTCGGCATAGACCTGTCGTCGCTGGTCGTTTTCGGCGGCGCGCTGGGCGTCGGCGTGGGCCTTGGTCTCCAGGGGGTCGTCAAGGAGTTCGTCTCCGGCATCGTGCTGATCTTCGACGAGTCCCTGCGGGTCGGGGACTACATCGAGCTGGAGACCGGCCAGCGCGGCGTGGTCCACGAAATCGGTGCCCGGGCGACCCGCATTCGCAACAATGACAGCATCGACATCCTGGTCCCGAACAGTCACCTGATCCAGGGCCCGGTGACCAACTGGACCCTGCGCGGACATACCCGGCGCATCCACATCCCGTTTCCCACGGCCTACGGGGTCGACAAGGAGAAGGTGCGTGACGCGGTGCTGGAAGCCGCCATGGCTGTGCCGTTCACCCTGCCCGACAGCGGAACCTACCGAACCCAAGTCTGGCTGGTCGGTTTTGGCGAGTCGAGCCTGAACTTCGAGCTGGTGGTCTGGCCCAGACTGGAGGCAGTGAAGCGACCGAACGCGATGCAGGCTGCCTATACGTGGGCGATTGACGATGCCCTGCGCAAGGCCGGGATCGAGGCTCCGTTCCCGCAGCGGGACCTGCGCATCCGCTCCCTGTTCGGCGAGGAGGGCGACGCCGCGCGCCGGACCCTGGGCCTGCAAGCCGGACCATCGGCGCCGACCCGAAGCCGCACACCAAAGACTTCGAGCAACGACGCTGTTGACGAGATGCTCCGCCCGCCTGACGCCCCCCCGGCCAGACCGCGGAAGGCTTGACGACCATGCGGCGCCGCCGCAGAACCTTTTGCAGTTGCGAAGAGCAGGGACGGGGATCAGGCCGATGAAGACGCCGCGCGGGTTTTTCAAGCCACTGGCCATCGGCGCGCCGGCGCCGCTGCGCGACCTGCCGGTGCGGGTCGAGCGGATGATCCATTTCGTGCCGGCGCACCTGGAAAAGGTCCGCGCCAAGGTTCCCGAGATCGCCCCGACCGTCGACGTGATTCTCGGCAACCTCGAGGACGCCATCCCCGCCGAGGCCAAGGACGCGGCCCGCGCCGGCTTCATCGAGATGGCCAACGCCACCGACTTCGCCGCCATGGGCGTGGGCCTGTGGACGCGCATCAACTGCCTCAACTCGCCCTGGCATCTGGACGACGTGCAGGACATCGTCGCCGGCGTCGGCGACAAGCTGGATGTGATGATGGTGCCCAAGGTCGAGGGGCCGTGGGACATCCACTACATGGACCAGTTCCTGGCCATTCTCGAGTCGAAGCACGGCCTGAAGAAGCCGATCCTGCTGCATGCCATCCTTGAGACGGCCGAGGGCGTGAACAACGTCGAGGCCATCTGCGCCGCCAGCCCGCGCATGCACGGCATCAGCCTGGGCCCGGCCGACCTGGCGGCCAGCCGGCAGATGAAGACCACCCGCGTCGGCGGCGGCCACCCGTTCTACAAGGTGATGGAAGACCCGCGCGACGACGGCCAGCCGCGCCTCAGCGCCCAGCAGGACATCTGGCACTACACCTTCGCCAAGATGGTCGACGCCTGCGCCGCCCATGGCATCAAGCCGTTCTACGGCCCGTTCGGCGACATCTCCGACGGCGACGCCTGCGAGCAGCAGTTCCGCAATGCCTTTCTGCTCGGCTGCGCCGGCGCCTGGAGCCTGCATCCCAACCAGATCGCCATCGCCAAGCGGGTGTTCAGCCCGGACCCCGGCGAGATCGCCTTCGCCAAACGCATCCTCGAGGGCATGCCGGACGGCACCGGCGTGGTCATGCTCGACGGCAAGATGCAGGACGACGCCACCTGGAAACAGGCGAAGGTGATGGTCGACTGCGCGAAGCAGATCGCGGCCAAGGATCCGGAATACGCGGCGCTGTACGGGCTTTGATGATCGGGGACATGTACCAAAGGTACGTGTCCCCTAAACCCGCGGCTCAATTGGGGGACACGTACCTGCGGTACATGTCCCCCTTTCGCGTTTGACCCAGCGCAACGCGGCGCTGCGCCGCGCGACGCACTGTCATCCGTCAACCGGATCCGCGAGGCGTCGCCCATGGAAATTTCCCGACGGATCGCACGCATCCTTGGTCCGTTCCTGGTGGTCCTGTCGCTCACCGAAGGGTTCAACATCCGGACTTTCGCCGGCAATCCGGCCCAGGTCGTCTTTCTCAACGGAACCCTGCTGTTCGTGGCCGGGGTGGCGATCCTGCAGGCCTACGCGCGCTGGTCGTGGTCGCTATCGACCCTGGTCACCGTCGCGGGCTGGGCCTTCCTGCTCGGCGGAGTCTACCGCATGGCCATGCCCGCCGCGCCGCAGCTGGCGGAGGGGCCGGCGACCGTCGTCCTGCTGGCGGCGCTGCTCGTGATCGGTGGGCTGCTGAGTCTCAAAGGCTACGGACGGACCCCGTAGGGGACATGTACCGTAGGTACGTGTCCCCCAATTGAGCCGCGGGTTTAGGGGACACGTACCTTTGGAACATGTCCCCGACTACCGCCGTGGCGTATGCAGCATCTGGCCGTTGCCGGTGGCCAGCAGGCGACCGTCCTCGCTCCAGACCTGGCCGCTGCCGTGGATCAGGCCGCCGTGGGCCTTTTCAGAGCGGGCGTCGACCAGCAGCCAGTCGGACCCCTGCGGGTGCTCGTGGAACCAGACCGCGAGGTCCAGGCTGGGGGCGATGTAGTCGGCTTCCGGCGGCTGGCTGCGGCGGTGGGCTGGCCAGAGAATGGTGTCGATCAGCACCAGCGAACGGGCGCAGTCGGCGAACACATCGACCGGTTCGAAGTCGATGAACCGCTGCCACTGCCGGATCGGCGCGCCCGCCTGCATCTGCTCGCCCCAGGGAATCCAGACCAGCGGGCGCGTCTCGAAGTTGGCCCAGAAGGGGTGCTTGGGCGCATCGGCAGGCAGGTAGTGCTCGTTCGGCTTGAGCTCGGCCGGCGGTGGCGCGGCGACACGAGGCGCCACATCGACCTCCGGTCCGCCCTCGCGGTTGGTCGTCCAGACCTGGGCCGTCAGGAACACCTTGCCGCCCTGTGACAGCTCGACGGCGATGCAGGTCGCCGAGCGCCCGGCCTTCAGCACCCGCACATCGGCCTGGGCCGGCCCGAAGGCGCCGACCGACAGATACTGGCAGGAGAAGCTGGCCGGCCGGTGACCCTCCGGCGCCAGGGTTCCGGCGGCGCGCAGGGCGATGGCGGCGACATAGCCGCCGTTCGGCCCCCAGATCTCCCAGTCGCGGGAGAGGGTGGCGGTCAGGACGCCGTCGATGTCGGTGACGGCGGTGTCTTCGTGAAATCGTCCCATGGCGCAGCAAATGCGCCGATTCCCGCCGGGGAAGGGAAGATGTCAGGCAACCTTTTCGACCCGGAACCACGGCTCATGGTCCGGCGCCGTCGTCACGCCGCCGACCGGCAGCACGGGACGGTCGCTCTCCATCGACAGCTCGAACCGCTCCAGCACGGTGGCCAGGATGATCGAGGCCTCGGCCAGGGCGAAGGCCGCGCCGATGCAGATGCGCGGGCCGCCGCCGAATGGCATGTAGCCGGGCTCGCTGATCCAGGGCGTCGGCTTGCCTGCGAAGCGGTCCGGCATGAAGGCCGTTGGATTGTCCCAGTACGCCGTGTGCCGGTGCAGCACCCAGGGACTGATCCAGACCAGGCACCCCTTGCCGATGGTCTCGCCGCAGAGGACGTCGGTGGTGATGGCCTGGCGCATGATGATCGGCACCGGCGGATAGAGGCGCATGGCTTCCAGCAGCACGTTCCGCAGGCGCGGCCAGTGTTGCTGGCCCTCCAGGGTGGTCAGCCGTTCGGGCGGAAAGGCGCGGACCTCCTGTCTCAGGCGGGCCTGTTCGGCGCCGTCGAGGCTGAGCAGATAGGTCGCCCAGAACAGCAGCCGCGAGGTGGTCTCGAACCCGGCGAACAGCATCGTCGCGCACTGGTCGCGGACCTCGGCGTCAGACAGGGGACGGCCGGTTCCGGCGTCGCGGACGGTCAGCAGCCGGTCGAGCAGGTCGTCGTGATCGCCGCCGGGCGCTTCGGCGCGTCGGGCCGCGACGATCCGGTCGACCGCCGCGAACCAGCGCTTCTGGAATACCCGCCGGGCGCGTCCGGCGAAGGCGAAGGACTCCTCGCGGGGGGCGAAGCCGTCGAGAAAGTTGGGCCGGCCGGCGGTGGCGACATAGTCTCGGACCATGGCCGCCAGTTCCGTCTGTTCCGGACCTGGCGGCAGGGAGAACAGCGAGCGCAGCACCGCCTCGAGCGTGGCCTGGTGGAAGGCGTCCGCGAGATTCGCGCGGGTCTGTCCCGAGAGCCGCTCCGCCAGATTTCCTGCGGCGGCGTGGAAGTGCGGCAGCAGCGACTCGACGGTCCCCGGCGTGAAGGCCGGCGCCAGCATCTTGCGCTGGCGCTTCCATTCGGCGCCTTCCGACAGCAGCACCCCGGCGCCGGCCAGCGGCCGCACGGGCCGCACGGCGGCCAGCGGGCGGGCATAGACGGCCATGTTGCCCTGCATCACCTGACGGATGCCGACCGGGTCGTTGACCAGGATGCTGTCGACGCCGAGCACGACGCGCCGACCCCAGGGGATGTCGAAGGCGTTCTTCGACCAGTTGCCGAGGGTATTGCCGAGCGTCGCCACCACCAGCCGCGGCGTCGAGAGGTCCACCGGGTGCACATAGGGCGCGGGCGGGATGATCGGGCGGGCGAGGGCGTCCATGCGCTGAACCATAGCACCGCGGTTGAAGCGAGGGAGTAGGGCTTAGGGAGTAGGGAGTAGCAAATCGTGGGCGCGGCGCCGGCGGCTTGAGCTGTTCGAACTACACCCTACTCCCTAGCGCCGGCACGGCGCCCTAGCCTAAGTACGCCCATGTCCACAGCCTTCTTCGACCTGCGCGCCTCGCATAATCCGCATCGCTGGCACATGCCGCTGACGCCGCCGATCTGCGTCGGCCCGCCCGAGCATCTGTTCATGTACGGCGGCATCGGGCTGGCGGCCTCGATCTCGGCGCTGGAACAGACCTGCGGCCGGCCGGTGGTCTGGGCGACGGCCCAGTACCTCTCCTACGCCCGGCCCCCGTCGGTGGTCGACTTCGACGTCTGGATCTCCAACGCCGGCAAGTACACGACCCAGGCCCGGGTCACGGCCCACGTCGGCGAGACCGAGGTGGTCAGCGTCATGGCGGCCCTCGGCGTCCGGCCGGACACGCGCGACTATCAATGGCCGAAGATGCCAGACATCCCCCCGCCGGAGGACTGCCTGCCGGTGATGCTATGGTCCGATGACGGCGACAATCTCAACCGCCGCATCGAGCGCCGCGCGCCGGAAGGCCGCTACGACCTGAAGAACCGCAAAGGTGACATCAGCGAAGACGGCCGCATGCAGATGTGGCTGCGCACGGTCGAGGACGTGCCCGTCGACGCCGCCCTGCTGGCCGTGTTCGCCGACTATGTGCCGTCCGGATTCGGCCATGCGCTGGGCGTCTGGGCCGGCGGCAACAGCCTCGACAACACCCTGCGCGTCCTGAAGATCGTCCCGACCCGCTGGGTCATGGTCGACATCGCCATCAGCGGCATCCACGCGGGCGTCGGTCATGGCGCGATGAATCTCTTCGCCGAGACGGGCGAACTGATGGCCGTGGCCAGTCAGACCGTCATCGTGCGGGTGCGCGAGACCTAGAGGCCCGCGATCGCCGCCACGAGTCTGGCGCGCAGGTCGCCTTCCAGCGGCAACACCGGCAACGGCGGCTTCGCCGCCGTCAGGCCGAGATGATTGGCCGCCGCATACATCGCCCGCATGCCGCCGGTGAGCTTGAACACGTCCCACAGCGGCGCGAAGTCCGCGTCCAGCCGGTCCGCCTCGACCCGATCCCCGCGCAGGGCGGCGGCGGTCAGGGCGGCGGCGCGCTGTGTGAACATCCCGCCCGCGACGCTGAACCAGGCATCGGCGCCGGCCAGCAGGCCGTCCTTGCAGCCCCAGTCGCCGCTGTAGCCGATCGCCAGCCGGGGCGCGGCCTCGCGGTACGTCTTCAGGTCCTCGGCGATGTCGCCCCTGGGCAGCGGCAGCTTGATGGCGGCGATGCCCGGGATCGCGTCGGCCAGGCGGGCGACCAGCGCCGGCCTGAAGGTGAAGTTGGTCGTCGACGGGTTGTTGTAGATCACGATCGGCGTGTCGGTCGCCTCGGCGACGGCCGCGAAATGCTGGAAGACCTCCTCGTCCGTGAGCGGCGTGTAGCTGACCGGCGCCAGCAGCAGCCCTGCCGCGCCTTCGGCCGCCGCGTCCTTCGCCAGCCGCTGCGCCTCGTCAGTCCGCAGCGCGCCGACGCCCACGATCACCGGCGTCGAGGCAAGTGTTTCGACCGCGATGGCCACGGCCCGCCGCCGCTCATTACGGTCCAGGAACATGTAGGTCCCCGTGCTGCCCAGCAGGCCGACGGAGTTCGCGCCGCCCTGGGCGATGCGCTGCAGGACGCCGCGCAGATCGGCCGCGATGACCCGGCCTTCCGGCGTCGCGGGTGTGATGGGAAAGGCAGACAGACCGGCAAAGGGCGACATTCTGTTCCTCCGACATGCGGGCGCATACAGCCCCCGCCCGCGCGGCGGCTCAAGTCATGTTCCGCTTCGGATTGTGTCAGCGTCCGGTGGAGGCGCGGCCTACGCCATCTTCCCCGGCACCACCGGGTGCGAGCTCGACAGGCCGCCGTCGACCGCGATGGCCTGACCGTTGACGTAGCTGGCGTCATCGGAGGCCAGGAACAGGGCCACCTGGGCGATCTCTTCCGGCACGGCCGCGCGGCGCAGCGGGTTCAGCTGGCCGATCTTGCCTTCGCTGCCGCGCTCGCGGGCGCGGTCGAAGACGAACTGGGTCATGCCGGTCTCGGTCAGACCGGGGCAGACGGCGTTGATCCGCACGCCTGAGCCGGCCAGCTGGTTGGCGCCGGTCTGGACGATACTGATCACGGCGGCCTTGGAGGCGCTGTAGGGCATGCCGCCCGCGCCCGAGCGGATGCCGGCGACGCTGGCGGTGCAGATGATCGAGCCCTTGCCGCGCGGGACCATGACCCTGGCCGCTGCCTGGACGGCCAGGAAGACGCCGACGGTGTTGATCCCGAGCACCTTGTTCCAGTGTTCGGCGGTCAGCTCCATCAGGCCGGGCAGGCCGCCCGAGACGCCGGCGTTGGCGAACATCACATCCAGGCCGCCCTGTTTCTCGGCCGCGGCGATCAGCTGGTCGACCACCTCGGAGGACGAGACGTCGCCGACGATAGCCTCGCCCTTGCCGCCGGCCGCGGTCACCTGGGCCAGGGTCTCGGTCACCTTGTCCGACAGGTCGGCGATGACGACATAGGCGCCGGCTTCGGAGAACAGCTTCGCCGCCGCCCGGCCGATGCCGCTGGCCGCGCCGGTGATGATGGCCACGCGGCCGGTGAGCTTGCCCATGTCGTTTCCTCAAACGGTTGTTTGATCGAGCATGCCTTGCGGTGGCGGCGGAGGGAAGAGGTCAGGGCATAGGGAGTAGGGAGTAGGGAGTAGGGAGTAGGGAGTAGGGAGTAGGGAGTAGGGAGTAGGGAGTAGGGAGTAGCTGCGGTTGGCACGGCGCCGGCGGCGGGCGCTGGTCGAACTACTCCCTACTCCCTATGCCCTACGCCCTAACTTGCCCGTCCCCCCGCCACCCTCTAGTTTCGCCCCCTCACAGGGGCAGCCCGCGTCAGGCGATTCATGGTTCAGCACTATCTCGAGTTCGAAAAGCCGATCGCCGAGCTGGAAGGCAAGATCGAGGAGCTGTCGAAGCTCTCCGACACCGCCGGCGCCGGGTCATTCGACAGTGAGATCGACGCCCTGCGGGCGCGGCTGGGCGAGCTGCGCAAGGAGTCCTATTCGCGGCTGACGCCGTGGCAGAAGACCCAGGTCGCGCGCCATCCCGAGCGCCCGCACTTCGTCGACTATCTGGCAGCCCTGATCGACGAGTTCGTCGAGTTGCGCGGCGACCGCAAGTTCGCCGACGACCAGGCGGTGATTGGCGGCCTCGGTCGCTTCCGTGGCCAGCCGGTGATGGTCATCGGCCAGGAAAAGGGCCACGACACCACCGCCCGCCTGAAGCACAATTTCGGCATGGCGCGGCCCGAGGGCTACCGCAAGGCGGTGCGGCTGATGGACATGGCCGAGCAGTTCAACCTGCCGGTGCTGACCTTCATCGACACGGCCGGCGCCTATCCGGGCCTGGGCGCCGAAGAGCGCGGCCAGGCGGAAGCCATCGCCCGCGGCACCGAACGCTGCCTGACCCTCAAGACCCCGATGATCGCCACCATCACCGGCGAAGGCATGAGCGGCGGGGCCATCGGCATCGCGGCGGGCAACAAGGTGCTGATCCTCGAACACGCCATCTATTCGGTGATCTCGCCGGAGGGCGCGGCCTCGATTCTGTGGCGCGACGGCGCGCGGGCCAAGGACGCCGCCGAACAGATGCACATCACCGCCCAGGACCTGATCAAGACCGGCGTGGTCGACCGCATCATCGATGAGCCGGCCGGCGGCGCCCACTCCGATCCCGCCGCCGCAATCCTGTCGGTCGGCGACGCCATCGAGGAAGAGCTGGCCCTGTTGTCGACCCTGACCGCCGACCAGCTGCTCAGCCAGCGCGCCGAGCGCTACTACGCCATCGGCCGCGCGGCGGTGGCGTGAGAAGCCTCCTGATCCTGGCGGCGCTGGCCGCTCTGGTCACGACACCAGCGCTGGCCGCGGAAGGCAGTGCGGTGGAAGCCCGCTACTCTCCCGCCTTCCAGCAGTGCCTCGACGCGCCCACGGGTCAGTCGACCGCCGGCATGATCCAGTGCGTCGGTGAGGAGCTGAAGATCCAGGACGCCGCGCTCAATGCTGCCTGGCGCGAGACGACCGCTTCGATGAACGCCCGCCAGAAGGCCGGCCTGCTGAAGGCCCAGCGCGCCTGGATCGCTTTCCGGGACGCCGATTGCGCCAGCCGCTACGACCCCGACTGGGGCTCGATGTCGACCATCAGCGCCAACTTCTGCATGCTGCGGCGCACGGTTGAGCGCACAATCGAGCTGGAAGAGTTCCTCCCCGGCGAGAACTGATCGGGCTCTTGCCTGACGCCACGTGACATGGCCCAGTCTCTCTCAAACGATTGTTCGGGAGAGGAACACCATGGCCATCAAGACCCGTTTCACAGAGCTGTTCGGCGTTGAGCACCCTATCGCCCAGGGCGGCATGCAGTGGGTCGGCAAGGCCGAGCTGGTCGCCGCCGTGGCCAACGCCGGGGCGCTGGGCTTCATCACCGCCCTGACCCAGCCGACGCCGGAAGAGCTGGCGAAGGAGATCCAGCGGACCAAGGATCTGACCGACAAGCCGTTCGGCGTGAACCTGACCATCCTGCCGGCGATCAAGCCGCCGCCCTACGCCGAGTACCGCGCCGCGATCATCGAGAGCGGGATCAAGGCCGTCGAGACCGCCGGCTACAGGCCGCAGGAACACGTCGACGACTTCAAGGCCCACGGCATCAAGGTGATCCACAAATGCACCGCCGTCCGGCATGCCCTCAGCGCCGAACGCATGGGCGTGGACGCCATCTCCATCGACGGCTTCGAATGCGCCGGCCATCCGGGCGAGGATGACATCCCCGGCCTGATCCTGATCGCCGCGGCGGCCGACAAGGTGAAGATCCCGATGCTGGCCTCGGGCGGCATCGCCGATGCGCGCGGCCTGGTCGCGGCCCTGGCGCTGGGCGCCGACGGCATCAACATGGGCACCCGCTTCTGCGTCACCCAGGAGGCGCCGATCCCGATGGCCTTCAAGGAACAGATGGTCGCCAACGACGAGCGCCAGACCGACCTGATCTTCCGCACCCTGCACAACACCGCCCGCGTCATGCGCAACGAGGTCAGCCAGCAGGTGGTCGAGATCGAGCGCCGCGGCGGGGCCAAGTTCGAGGACGTCCAGGCGCTGGTCGCCGGCACGCGCGGCCGCGACGCCCTGGCCAACGGCGACACCCAGGGCGGCATCTGGTCAGCCGGCATGGTCCAGGGCCTGATCCACGACATCCCGACGGTGAAGGAGCTTGTCGACCGGATCGTCTCGGAGGCCGAGGACCTGATCCGCGGCCGCCTGTCGGGCATGGTCCGCTAGGGACGGTCTCCGGGCGCGGGGTTCTCCTGTCCCTCGGGGCTGGATAGCCTGTCGCCCGGAGGACGACCCATGAGCATCGAGATCATCCGGCTTTCCGCCGGCAACGCGTCGCTGCTGGACAAGGTCGCGGAGGATGTCTTCGACGACGACATCGTGCCCGTGCGGCTGGCCGCCTATCTGGCGCATGAGACCAACCTGATGTTCCTCGCGGTGGCCGACGGGCTGGTCGTCGGCCAGCTGGCCGCCTGTATCCATCGCCATCCCGACCAGCCGACCGAACTCTATGTCGACAACCTCGGCGTCGCGGAGGCCTTCCGGCGCCAGGGCATCGCCCGTCGGCTGATGGAAGCGATGCTCGCCCTCGGCCGGTCGCTAGGCTGCGAGGAATGGTGGGTGGGCACGGAGGAGGAGAACGACCCCGCACGCCGTCTCTACGAGAGCTTCGGCGACAAGGGTCACCTGGCGGCGTTCTACGAGTACGACCTGGAGCAGGTCTGACTGACAAGCAGGCCTGCAATGGTGGATATCAGCGTTCCGTGAATCCAACGAACCCGTCATGGCCCGACTTGTTCGGGCCACCCAAGAACACCGTCGCGCTGATGTGAACCGCCAGCAGTCAGCGGGACAGTTTCTGGCCTCATCGTGCTTGGGTGGCCCGAACAAGTCGGGCCATGACGTCGGTTTGGGTTGAATGTCATTTTGATCGGCCGAAGCACATGCGACCCGGTCCATGACCAAGGCTTAACTTCATTCGGTCGCAGGGCGGGCGTAGCAATGGGGCTGAAGGAGTCCGCCTTGCCCCGTATCCTCCACGCGCTTGCCGCCGTCCTCGTCGCCGTTGCGCTGTCCGGCTGCATGTCGGCCGAGGTCGAGCGCTACCCGACCTCGAATGACTATCCGGCGGGAACCATGGAACGGGTGGCGGTCCAGGCCGCCGGCCATCCGTGGACGCTGTCCGCCCTGCGCACGCCGCGCGTCTCGCCGTGGAAAGTGGTCGTGATCACCGGCACGCCGTCGTGGTCGGAGTTCTGGGCGCCGGTGCTGGCCGCCCTGCCGGAAGACTACACCATGGTCGTCGCCGACCGGCCGGGCTTCGCCCTCAGCGAGCCGGCCGGCGTGGTGGGCTCGATCAGCGACCAGGCTGAGGCGCTGTCGGCGCTGCTCGAGGTCGCGCCCGGCCAGAAGGTGATCCTCGTCGGCCAGTCCTACGGCGCGCCGATCGCGACGCTGATGGCCGCCCGCTATCCGGACCGGGTGCAGGCGCTGGTCCTGATGAGCCCGTTCTACGGTGAGCGCGGGACGACCGCGCGGCGGCTCACCGGCCTTGGCGGCATGGTGCGGCCGATGCTGCCCCGGGATCTGAAGAACGCCATCGCCGAGGTGCGCGGACAGGCGCCGCAACTGCCTGCGGCGCGCGCGGCCCTGGCGGGTCTCGCCCTGCCGGTCGTTGTGCTCCACGGCGAGGCCGATACCTTCGTGCCGGTCTCCTCGGCGCGGGCGCTGGCGCAGGGTCGCGGCGCGGCGCCGACGACGCTGGTCGTGGTCCCCGGCGGCGACCACTTCCTCAACGCCTGCTGCGTGCCGGCGCTGGTCGGCGCGATCGGGACGGCGGCGGGGATGGTCGGGAACTAATCCTCTCCCTCTTGGGAGAGGGGGACCACCCGAAGGGTGGTGGTGAGGGATGCGCCAATGTCGGCCGACACCGGCGCATCCCACTCAGTCAGCCCTCCGGGCTGACAGCTCTCCCAACAGGGAGAGCAATTCAACCTACGCCTTTTCCGTCTCCGGCTTGGCGTCCTCGCCACCTTCGAAGCTGCGCGGGGCGCGGCGACGACGGGGCTTCTTGGCTTCCTCGGCGGGCGCTTCCTCGCTCACCGCGGCCGGACGGCCGAGGAAGGCGGGCAGTTCGCTCACGGCGCCGTCCTGGCCGCGCAGGCGGGGTGATTCACTGGCGGCGGGCTCGGGCGCCAGCGGCGCGGCGGCCTGGGGTTCGACCACGGCCAGCGGATCGCGGGCGGCCGCTTCGGCGCGTTCACGGTCCCGGCGTTCGTCACGTTCGCGCCAGCGGTCACGGCGACCGCCACTGGCCTCGCCCTCCTGACGGGGGCGTTCCTCACGGGGCTTGTCGTCGCGAGGGCGGTCATCGCGCGGACGCTCGTCGCGTGCCGGACGATCTTCCCGCGGACGGTCGTCCCGAGGCCGGTCATCACGTTGACGGTCGCGGCCCTCGAAACGCTGGCCGTCACGCGGACGGTTGTTGTCGAAGCGCTGGCCACCCTGGTTGTTGTTGTCGCGCTGGCCTTCGCCCTCGCCCCCCTCGGTCTCGGGCACGTAGCCGCCCTCGGGCGGTTCACCCGGTTCGGCCTCGAAATCGATGTCGAAGCCCGACGAGAACTGCTCGCGGCCGACGATGTCGGACACCGGGCGGTGCGGCTGCATGGCGCGCAGGGTGCGGAAATAGTGCTCGGCGTGCTGCAGGTAGTTCTCGGCCAGCACCCGGTCGCCGCCGGACGCGGCGTCGCGGGACAGTTGCTGGTACTTCTCAAAGACACCCTGCGCGGCGCCGCGCACCTTGATGCCTTCGGGACCGTTGGAGTCGAACGCACGGTTGGCGTTGTGCTGGGGCTTGCCGCCCTGGTTGTTGCCGCCACTGCCGCGATTGCGGCCGCGCTGACGCTTCATACCCTTGAAATCTCTCATTTTACCCTTCGACCTGCCGGCGGGCGCGTGACACAGCGGTCGTTCGCGCGGGCCGGTTCTGGATACTGGTTCGGGCTTGCCGCCCGCTCTTGTTGTTTTCGAAAAAGACGCTGTTCTTTGTTCCCGCCCGCTTTCAGCGCGGCGACCCGGTCCTCTTGAGACCTCGCGCGCCCGCCGTCGATTGCGATCAATCTCTACGGCGATCTGAGTGGGAACGAGTCAGATGTAACGCCTCAGGACCCTGTTTCCAAGGGGTTTCTGGAACCCGCGACAACCCGGTCGCGCAGACCGAGGTCCTTGATCGTCCGGACATCGCCGGCGCCGGCCTGGCGGAACAGCGCCTCGACGTCGGCGCTCTGGTCATGGCCGATCTCGACGGCGAACATCCCGCCCGGCTTGAGCACCCGCAGGATCTCCGGGGCCAGCAGGCGGTAGGGGTCCAGCCCGTCGGGGCCGCCGTCGAGGGCCAGCCTGGGGTCGTGGTCGCGCACCTCGGGATCGAGCGTCTCGATGACGTGGGTGGGGATGTAGGGCGGGTTGGCCACCACCAGGTCGAAGCCCGCGTCGCCGAGCCCGGACGTCCAGTCGCCGCGCAGCAGCACCGTGCGGCCGTCGAGGTCGAGATTGGCCGCATTCTCCCGCGCCACGGCCAGGGCGTCCTCGGAGATGTCGACCCCGAGCGCCTTCGCCGCCGGCCGCTCGGCCAGGATCGCCAGCATGATGGCTCCCGAGCCGACGCCGAGGTCGAGCATGTTGAACGCCATGTGCTCGGGAAAGGCCTTCAGCGCCTCGTCGACGATCACCTCGGTGTCCGGGCGCGGGGTCAGGACCGCGCTGTTGACGTTGAGCATGATCTTCCAGAAGCCCTTGCGGCCGAGGATATGGCTCACTGGCTCGCGGCGACCGCGGCGGTCGAGGTAGCTTTCGTAGGTCGCTTCCTGCTCGGCGGTCAGTTCGCGGTAGGGTTCGGTGACGATCTCCAGACGACTGACCCCGGCGGCGGCCTCGAGCATCAGCCGCGCGTCGATGGCCGGCTGGTCGATGCCGACGGCCTTGAGGCGTTCGCCGCCGGCCTTCCAGGCCTTCACAAGAGTGGTCACGCCTTCAGCTCCACGACATCGCCTTCGGCCACACGGCCGGCGGCGGTGGTCTGCACATAGAGGCCGCACAGGGTGTGGCCATAGTTCTCGAACAGTGCCGCGACGACGTCCAGATCGCGCTCGGCGGTCTCCGGGTCCACATGGGTGGCCGCACAGCGGACGATCGGCTTGAACACCGTCGCGGTCGCGCCGCCGACCGACAGGCTGCGGCCGGTCCAATCGTTCTCGATCCAGGCGGGCCAGCCGTCGACATAGAGGTTGGCGCGAAAGCGCAGCGGGTCCAGCGGCCGCCGCATCCGCGATTCCAGATCGCGCAGGCTGGCCAGATTGATGATCGAGAGATGGCCCAGGGGATGATCGGTGAACCGCCATGTTCCAGGCGCCTGCAGCACCTTCAGCGGCGCCCGGGCCTCCTCACCGAGCAGGTCGGTCAGCCAGGCGGCGAAGGCGTCGCGGCCCGGCTCGCCGGTCAGGTCGCCGGCGAAGTCGGGATGGCCGGGCGCGGCGGCGTGGAACAGGCCGGTGGCGTCGTCGTAACGGGTGCGGGCCTTCGCGACGTTGGCGATATGCGCCAGCACGGCGAACTTCGTCTTGGGCACGAAGGTGGGCGCGGTCGGATCGAAGCCGCAGTCGCCGACTTCCACCGCATACTGCCGGTCGGCTGGAAAGCCCTGGCCGACGGCCAGATCAGCCGCGGCCAGCCGCTCGGGCGTGAAGCCCTTCACGGGGTGGCGAAACAGGGCGGCGACGGTGGATTGCATGGGATGGCCTACCCGAAACTGTCTTCCAGCGTCGCCAGCCGCGCGGCCTGGTCTTCCGCGATCAGCGGGTTGATGACGTCGTCCAGGGCCTCACCCTCGACGATCTTGGGCAGGTTGTAGAGGGTCAGGTTGATGCGGTGATCGGTGACCCGGCCCTGGGGATAGTTGTAGGTGCGGATCCGCTCGGAGCGGTCGCCGGACCCGACCTGGCTCTTGCGGGCGTCCGACCGGGCGGTGTCCAGCGCCTCGCGCTGCATGTCGTACAGCTTGGCCTTGAGGTTCTTCATCGCCTTGCGGCGGTTCTCGTGCTGCGACTTCTCGCTGCTGGTCACCACGATGCCGGTGGGCAGGTGGGTGATTCGCACGGCGGAGTCGGTCTTGTTGACGTGCTGGCCGCCGGCGCCGGACGAGCGGTAGGTGTCGATGCGCAGGTCGGCGTCGTTGATCTCGATCTCGACGTCCTCGACCTCGGGCAGGACCGCTACGGTGGCGGCGCTGGTGTGAATACGGCCCTGGGCCTCGGTGGCCGGCACGCGCTGCACCCGGTGCACGCCGCTCTCGAATTTCAGCCGGCCGAACACGCCGTCGCCGGTGACCGAGGCGATGATTTCCTTGAAGCCGCCCATCTCGCCTTCGGAGATGCTGTCGATTTCCACCCGCCAGCCGCGGTTGGCGGCATAGCGCTGGTACATGCGGAACAGGTCGCCGGCGAACAGGGCGGCCTCGTCGCCGCCGGTGCCGGCGCGCACCTCAAGGATCGCCGAGGCGTTCTCGTCCTTGTCGCGCGGCGCCAGCAGCAGGGCGACGTCGCGCTCCATATCCGGCAGCTTCGCCTCGAGCCGTTCCAGTTCGTCGCGGGCCAGTTCGGAAATGTCCGGATCGGCGTCGGCGGCCATCGCCTCGAGTTCGGGCTTCTCGGCCAGCACCTTTTCCAGCGCGCGCACGGCCTCGGCCACCGGCCTCAGCTCGGCATGCTCCTTCGACAGGCGGACGATCTCCGGCCCCTCGGTGGCCGCGCCCATGCGGGCCTCGATCTCGCGGAAGCGGTCGAGCACCTGATCGAGACGGGCCTGGGGAAGACGCAAGGGAGCAATCCGGAAACAGCGGCGGGAAGGGGCCGCTGTTTACAGCGAGCGGGCCTGCTGTGTCGACCTTACCCCGCGCGGGGCTTGAGACCGGCCTTGGGCGCGCTGAAATCGGTACGGGCGAGCTTCTTGGTCGAGGTGGTTTCTTCCGGCGCCTCGGCGACCGTGGCGCCCTTGGCGGGCGTCGCGACCGGGGCCGCGATGCCGAGCGCCGTGCGGCGCGGGGCGATCAGGGCCTCGATCCGCTTTTTGGTCGAGTTGAATGAGGCCACGTCGCGCGGATCGACGCTGACGCCGGACTGGATCTTGGTCATCGGGTTGACCCGGCGACCCTTGAGCCAGACCTCGTAGTGCAGGTGCGGGCCGGTCGAGGCGCCGGTGGAGCCGACGTAGCCGATCAGCTGGCCCTGGCTCACCCGCATGCCGGGCCTGAGGCCCTTGCCGAAGCGCGAGAGGTGGGCGTAGCCGGTTTCGTAGCCGCCCGCATGGCGCAGACGCACCCAGTTGCCATAGCCGCCCCAGCGGCGGGCCTCGACGACCACGCCGTCGCCGGCGGCCAGGACGGGCGTGCCCGTGCCGACGCCGAAGTCGATGCCCTGGTGCATCTTGTTGTAGCCGAGGATCGGGTGGCGGCGCAGGCCGAAGCGCGAGGTGATGCGGGCGCCGTCGACCGGGGTGCGCAGCAGGAAGCCCTTGATGCTCTTGCCGATGGCGTCGAGGAAGGTCCGCTTCCCGTCGGCGCGGGTGAAGCCGTAGAAGCGCTGGCCCTTGACCTCGGCGTACTGCAGCCCGCCGGCCTCGATGGTGCGGCCGCTCTCGGTGACCTTGCGGTCGAACACCAGGCAGAACGGATCGCCCGCCTTGATGTCGCGCGAGAAGTCGATCTTGTGGGCGAACAGTTTGGAGGCCTCGGCGACGACCGCCGAGCTGGCGCCGATGGCGTTGGCGCTTTCGTGGAACGAGCCCTCCATCCGGCCGCAGGCGGCGACGGTTTCGGGCTTCACGGTTTCTTCCAGCTCGCGCAGGCGCAGGGCGCCGTCGAAGGTGCGCGACACAGTCAGGGTGCTGGCGGCGCCGGTGCGCATCGACAGACCGATCAGACGGGCGGGGCCGCGGCTGTCCCGCGGCCGGGCGACCGAGGCGACGAAGTCCATGCCGGCGCGGATGTTCACGGTGTCCATGGCCTCGGCCAGGACGCGGACGGCGAGGCGCGCGTCCGTCGGCGCCACGCCGCTGCGCAGCACGGCCGCCTCGAGGGTCTCGCCGGGGCGGACCTCGACGTTGATGTTCTGGCCCTGGTTGAAGCCGGGCTGGGCTTCGGCGCGGGCGAAAGCGATGTGTTGCAGGGCCGTGAGGGCGGCGGGATCGAGCGGCTTGACCACGCTCGTGGCCGGACCGGCGGTCAGATTCCAGCACAGACCCAGGACACCCAGGCCGGCCACAGCGGTGAGAACCTTGGGCGCCAGACGGACTGTCGAACGCCTGGGATCGAATTCCTGCATCGTTCCCCCTTCAGTTTACGATGCCGTACGCGCGTCAGAATGGCACGGCCAGGATACAACCCAGCAATTGGCGCGCCTGTTTTCTGCCCGCGGACGCCCCCGAAACGCAAGTAATATTCGGTGCTTCGGCGCTTTTGTCACGTTCAGGGTTAACGTTTGGGCGCCACGCGCTCGCCGTCTTCCTTGACGAACTCCGCCGGGGCGGCGTCCAGCAGGTCAAAGACCCGTTCCGAGGGGCGGCACAGGGCGACGCCCTTCGGCGACTGGACGATCGGCCGTTCGACGAGGGCCGGATGAGCGACCATGGCGTCGAGAATCGCGTTGTCGGTCGCCGCGGGCGCGGTCAGGCCGAGCTCTTTGGCGAGCGATCCCTTCACGCGCAGGATGTCGCGCGGCGCCTTGCCCATCGCGGTCAGCAGGCTCTCGAGCTGTGGCCGGGTCCAGCCGGTCTTCAGATACTCGACGACGGCCGGTTCAACGCCCGAGGCGCGGATCATCGCCAGGGTGTTGCGCGAGGTGCCGCAGGCGGGGTTGTGGAAGATGGTGACGGTCATGGGGCGACTCCGGTCGGGCGCGGTGCTCGCTCGTACCAGCCCCTGGTGCGGTTGACGATGGCGACCAGCGACAGCATCACCGGCACCTCCACCAGCACCCCGACCACCGTGGCCAGCGCCGCGCCGGACTGCAGGCCGAACAGGCTGATGGCGGCGGCGACGGCCAGTTCGAAGAAGTTGCTTGCCCCGATCATCGACGAGGGACCGGCGATGTTGTGCGGCTCGCCGGCCACGCGGTTCATCACATAGGCCAGGCCGGCGATGAAATAGACCTGGATTAGGATCGGCACGGCCAGCAGGGCGATGATCAACGGCTGGGCGATGATCTGCTCGCCCTGGAAGCCGAACAACAGCACCAGGGTGGTCAGCAGGGCGCCCATCGACACCGGCCCCAGCCAGGCGAGACCGGCTTCCAGCGCGCCTTCGCGCCTGGCCAGCAGGATCTTGCGGATGATCTGGGCGAGGATCACCGGGATGACGATGTAAAGCCCGACCGACAGCAGCAGGGTCTCCCAGGGCACGGTGATTGCCGACAGGCCCAGCAGCAGGGCCACGATCGGCGCAAAGGCGAAGATCATCACCGCGTCATTGAGCGCCACCTGGCTCAGGGTGAAGTGCGGCTCGCCCCGGGTCAGGTTGCTCCAGACGAAGACCATGGCCGTGCAGGGCGCCGCGCCCAGCAGGATCAGTCCGGCGATATAGCTGTCGATCTGGGCGCCCGGCAGCAGGGGGCGAAACAGCATCCCTATGAACAGCCAGCCGAGCAGGGCCATCGAGAAGGGCTTGATCGCCCAGTTGACGATCAGGGTGATGCCGATGCCGCGCCAATGGCGGCCGACCTGGCCCATGGCGCCGAAGTCGATGCGCGCCAGCATCGGGATGATCATCAGCCAGATCAGGCCCGCGACCGGCAGGTTGACGTTGGCGACCTCCAGGCCCGCGATGCTCTGAAACAGGCCGGGGAACAGCTGGCCCAGGGCGACGCCCGCGACGATGCAGAGCGCGACCCAGAGCGACAGATAGCGTTCGAAGAGGTTCATGGATCAGCCCTTGCCGATGTCGCCGCGGCGTCGGTGCGGAGGATGAGGGGGGTGTGGCGGGTCAGCAGGTCTTCGCATCGCAGTCGGCGCCGGTGAGGACGCCGGTCAGCGGCCCGCAGATGGCCGGCTCGCCCTGGCAGCAGTCGTCCATCAGGAAGGTCAGCAGGCCGCGCATGACGTCGAAGTCGGCGGTGTAGATGATCTGCCGGCCGTCGCGCCGCGAGCGGGCGAGGCCGGCCTGGGTCAGGATGTTGAGGTTGGTCGACAGGGTGTTGCTGAGGCTGCCGGTCGCCTCGGCGATCCGCCCGGCCGGAAGACCCTCGGGCCCGGCCTTCACCAGCAGGCGGAACACCGCCAGCCGGCCGGGATGGGCGAGGGCCGACAGGGCGGCGACGGCGTCAGTCTGTTCCATGATTCGAGAATAACCGAATTTTGTGACAGGTGTGCGTCCTTCGACACGGCCCTTCGGGCCTGCTCAGGATGACGAGCTCTTGTGTTCGTCATGGTGAGCAGCGCTCGAAGAGTGCGTGTCGAACCACGCAGGCCCTACCCGCAACAACTCGCCTTCGCCACGTCCGCAGCCGACACCGCCGCCGGCAGCACTTCGTCCTCGCCGTACGTCGTCGCCTCGCCGAACGTGTGGAAGGTCTCCCAGCGCACGCCCGACGGATCGGTGACCCAGCTCTTGTCCGACTTCGCGTAGCAGCAGGTGGTGGCCTCCTGATCGAAGGTGGTCTCACCGGCGGCCTTGAGGCGGGTGGCCATTTCCGCCAGCTCTGCGGCCGTTTCGGCCTGGACGCCGACATGGTCCACACCGGCGGCGACCCGGTCGCGCTGCGAGATGGCCAGGTTCACCCGCGGGTCCTCCAGCATCCATTTGGCGTAGTCGTCCTTCACCACCGACGGCTGGGCGCCGAACAGGGTGGAATAGAAGCCGATCGACCGGTCCAGGTCCTCGACGGCGATGTGCAGGTGCAGGCGCTTCATGGCGATCTCCAATAAATCGAGTATTCGAGAAATATAGAAATAAAGGCCGCCGTCAAGGCTGGGGTTGACGATTTTCCGGAGTTGATCAATCAATCAAGGAAACTTGAGTGCTCGTTCAACTGGAGGGGCCATGGCCACCGTCGACGACGCGACCCGCAACATGATCCGCAATCTGGAGGACAAGACCGGCCGTTCCCTCGCCGACTGGGCGTCCCTGGCGAGGGCGTCCGGGCACGAAAAGCACGGCCAGATCGTCGCGTGGCTCAAGGGCGAGCACGGACTGGGCCACGGCTACGCCAATCTGGTGGCGCTGGAGTCCCGCGGCGGGCTGACGCTCGATACGCCGTCGGATGACGGCCTGGCCGCGGTCTTCGCCGGTGACAAGGGCGGGCTGCGGCCGCTGTACGACGCCATTGAGGACTATGTGAAATCCCTCGGCGAGGTCGAGGTCTCGCCCAAGAAGGCCAACGTCTCCCTGCGGCGCTCGAAGCAGTTCGCCCTGGTCCAGCCCTCGACGAAGACCCGTATGGACCTGGGGCTCCAGCTCAAGGGCGTGGCGCCGGTCGGCAAGCTGGAGGCGTCCGGGTCTTGGAACAGCATGGTCAGCCACCGCATCCGGCTGGAGACGGCCGCCGCCTTCGACGCCGAGGTGAAGGCCTGGCTCAAGGCCGCCTGGGACGCGGCCTGAGCCTCACCAGGTGAGGCTGGCCGAGCCCGTCACGACCGACGAGTCCGACAGGTCGAGCGGCATGACGGCCACGGGCCGGGCGGGCAACGGCGTCGCGCCGGCGGGCCAGCGTTCGTCGAAGACGCCGTAGCGGACATTGATCCTTCCCGGACCGGTCGGCGTCAGGATGATCCTGTGGGGAACAGGCCGTCCGACGAACCGAAGGGTCAGCTCGCGGGAATCTGACGGCGTGACAGGGCTCGCGGCACCGGCCGTGGGGTCGGCAAGGGCGACGGGCCGACCGTCGATCTCCAGGCGCGGGATGGTCGAGTCCAAGGTCAGGGTCAGCAGGCTCACCCGCGCCGCCGGAAGGCCGACCTCGATCCGGCCATCGGCCAGTCGCGTGAGGGTCACCGGTGGTGCGCCGACGGGAAGCGCCTTCGCCGGTGCGGCCCAGACCTCGCCACGACCCAGCGGCGGCATCGCCTGGCGTGTGACCTCGCCGCCGTCCGCGGTCAGCACCGCGCGGCTCCAGTCGGGCAGGGTGCGGCCGGGCGCGACCCGCCAGGCCTTGCCCGTGGTCGCGTCCTGGACATGCAGCACGACTGTCGCCTCCGGATGGCGCGCGGTCCACGGATCGCCGAACCGCACGACGGCCAGCAGCGCCAGGCCGAGCGCCAGCAGGCTCACAGCCGGGAGCCGCGCCAGGCGCGGGAAGCGTCCCGGCCAGGCCAACGGCCAG
Organism: Caulobacter sp.; assembly: GCA_021741355.1. Lineage (GTDB taxonomy): Bacteria > Pseudomonadota > Alphaproteobacteria > Caulobacterales > Caulobacteraceae > Caulobacter. Next base: position 14,449 of record JAIOXZ010000021.1, on the reverse strand, counting down.
ACGAGGAAGGCCCCCAGCCACAGGAACAGCGCCAGGATCATCGGCTGGTCGAGGCCCTGCGACACGACGTGGAAGAACACCGCCAGCCAGCCGCCGCCGAACGCCGCCAGCAGCGTCACGGCGGCCGTGCGCGACCGGTCCATTTGTGACCCCATCAGGCTGACGGCCGCCCCGAGGCTCGCCAGCACCAGCGGCCAGACCACGAGGAAGGCCACCGCCGGCAGGAAGGCCTGCAGGGCGAGCCCCGCCGCCAGTCCGGTGAGCAGCACGCCGAGCCAGGCGCCGGGCAGGGCAGCGGGCTTGCCGAACGCGCCATAGCCGACGGCGGCCGTCGCCAGCCCGAGGCCGACGCTGACCGGGTCCCAGCCGCCGAACGCGAGGCACAGCAGGCCGCCCGTCAGGCCCGCGCCGGCCAGCCACAGCCGCGTGCGCTCTCGCGCCAGCAGGCCCGGAATCAGCAGCAGCAAGCCCAGACCCAGCGCCGCCAGGGTCAGCTCCCACAGACCCCACCGCGCCAGCAGCGGCCGCTGCTCGATGAAGCCGAAACCGACCCCGGTCGCCAGCCGCGCCAGATGCAGCAGCAGGGCGCCCGCCAGCAGCAGGAACAGCGCCGCCCCGGCGCCGCGGGCCGCATCGCTCAGTCGAAGCTCACCCGAACGGCGGCCCCGGACAAAGGCCAGACCGATCAGGCCCGCCGCGACCAGCAGAGCGATCCAGCCGCCCCAGGCCGGATAGGCCAGCACCTGGTCGCCGAAGGTCTGGCTGTAGACCGCGTCGGGCGCGGCGCTCGGCAGGGTGTCGGCGAAGGCCAGGGCGGAGGCGGCCGCGAGGGTCTGCTCGCCCATATGCCGCACCGATCCCCGGTCGAGGTTGGCCGGGGTCGAGGTCGGCGAATGGTAGTCGAACTGCCGCCCTATGAAGGCGTAGTTCAGCCCCCGCACGCCCGCCGCGTTCGAGACGGTGAAATCGGTGTCGTTCGGCATCGTCTCATAGAGAAAGACCGCCAGCGAGTTGCTGATCGGGCTGACCGCCGTCTTCGCGAAGATCGGGATCAGTGCGCCGTTGCCCGGCCCCGTCTGGAACATGTTGGCGCGCCCGCCGCCGCCCCGGCTCTCCAGGTTGATCAGCAGCCCGATCCGCTTGCGCAGCGGGTGTTCGGCGAAAAACAGCTCGGCGCCGAGCAGTCCCGCCTCCTCGCCATCGGTCAGGATGACGACCACGTCGCGGGCGGGTGTTCCCTTCGCCTTCAGCGCCCGGATGACGTCCAGGATCACGGCCGCGCCGGTCGCGTCGTCCGCCGCGCCGGGGGAGGCGGGCACGCTGTCATAGTGGGCCATCAGGGCCAGGGCCGGCAGACTGCGGTCCCGTCCGGGCAGGACGCCGACGATGTTCTCCATCTGCCCGGCGAGAATCCAGGCCGACTCGTTGCGCACGCCCAGGCCCGTCTGGATCGCCGGCTGCAGGCCGAGCGACGACATGCGACGCATCAGATAGTCGCGGACAGAGGCGTTGGCGACCGATCCCGCCGGGTGGGGCCGGGCCGCGATCTGCTGGATGTCGGTCATCGCAAACGGCGTGTGGAAGCCGCCGCCCGCCGGGACGGGCGCGCCTTCGGTCGTCGGTGTCTTCGTGCCCAGCCAGCCCAGCAGCAGGGCGCCCGCCAGCGCCGTCGCCAGCGCGATCATCCGTCCCATGCTGTTCCTCCCCGAACCGCCGAACGGGCAGGGAGCCACGCCGCGCCGCGCCGCGCAACGTGGAACCGGTTCGCCGATCGTCGGTCTTTTTTTGCGTCGCGGTCCCGGCTGGCCGGTGTTAGCGTTTCAGCCAGTCCGACGTTTGAGGTTCAGGAGTCGCCATGAAGACCGCAACCATCGTCGCTGTGGCCGCGGCCGCCGCGCTTTCCGCCAGCGCCGTCGCCGCCTGGGCCCAGTCGATCCAGCCGCCGGCCGGCAGCTACCGGACCACCTGCACCAATATCAACGCCCGCATTGGCCCCAATGGCGGACGCGTGGTTTCGGCCCTCTGCCGCGCCGCCAACGGCGTCCCGGTGCAAAGCGCGCTGCGGTTCGACGGGTGTCGCGGCGACATCGCCAACATCAACGGCCGGCTGACCTGCCGCACCAGCCCGCCTCCGGGGCCTGGCGGTCCTGGTGGGCCTGGCGGTCCGGGACCCGGGCCCGGAATGTCGGCCAGCATCACGCTGTACGGCCAGCCCGGCTATCGCGGTTCCAGCATCACCCTGCGCGGCCCGACCCCGAGCTTCGCGCGCTGGTCGTTTGGCGACAAGGCCAAGTCGGTCCAGATCCGCGGCCGTGGCCGCTGGCAGGTCTGCACCAAGATCAACTACGGCGGCCGCTGCGAGATCATGGGCGACAGCGTCTATGACCTGGGGACCTGGCGACTGAGCAACCAGATCTCGTCGGCCCGGCCGATCGGACGGTAGCCCTCACCGGATTCGCTCATCCCGGCGAAGGTCGGGATGGGCGGTCGCTCTGAAACGACAACGCCCGCCGGAAGAACCGGCGGGCGTTGTTACGCTTACGCTACTGAAAGCTGATGTCAGGCCGCGACGACGGCTTCCTGCGGATCGCGCAGCACATAGCCGCGGCCCCAGACCGTCTCGATGTGGTGGTTGCCGCCGGAGGCCGTCGCCAGCTTCTTGCGCAGCTTGCAGATGAAGACGTCGATGATCTTCAGCTCGGGCTCGTCCATGCCGCCGTAGAGGTGGTTGAGGAACATCTCCTTGGTCAGGGTCGTGCCCTTCCGAAGCGAGAGCAGCTCCAGCATCTGGTATTCCTTGCCGGTCAGGTGGACCCGCAGGTTGTTAACCTCGACCGTCTTGGCGTCCAGGTTCACGGCGATCTCGCCGGTCTGGATGACCGCCTGGGCGTGGCCCTTGGAGCGACGCACCACGGCGTGGATCCGGGCGACCATCTCGTCCTTGTGGAACGGCTTGGTCATGTAGTCATCGGCGCCGCCGCCCAGGGTCTTGACCTTGGTGTCGATCTCGGCCGAGCCCGACAGGATCATGATCGGGGTGTTGATCTTGTGGTTCCGCAGGGTCCGCAGGACGTCCATGCCGCTCATGTCGGGCAGGTTCAGGTCCAGCAGGATCAGATCGTAGTCGTAGATCTTGCCCAGATCGACGCCTTCCTCGCCCAGGTCCGTCGTGTAGACGTTGAAGCCCTCGGACTTCAGCATCAACTCGATGGTCTGCGCTGTGGCGCTGTCATCCTCAATCAAAAGAACGCGCATCGATCCCCTCCACGCGGCGGCCGCGGCAACAATTCAGACGGGGCGGAATCCGCCCCCGAAGCTCAAATCCGACATTGGAATTAAGCTGCTTTAAGACTGGTTAATGGTGAACCGCCCGTTGGAAAGAATCGTTAAGCCGATTTGCGAATCGGCGGCAAGCGGCCATCGCGTGCGTCGGAGTCGCAGAGGGGATGACTCTTTCGTGATCGCGGAATCCCCAGTGAATCCCGCGGGATTCCGCGAAGCCTTGTGACAGTGGGGGAATGGAGTCCGGCACCGCTCCCGTCACCGCCGTTTCCGACGGTTTCAGCGCGCGCCTGAGTCAAGATGACGCGGCGCGGCGCCTTCGGGGATGCGCGCACCGGCCGGGTCGGCTGGCGCGGGTTAACGCGTCAGACCAGTTTGACCTGCACCTTGCGACCCACGACCGCAGCCGCGCGCTGAAGCGTGGCCAGGGTGACGTTGCCGTCTGCGGGATCCAGAATGCGATCAACCTGGGTGCGGCTCGTCTGCATCAGCTCGGCGAGCTTGCGCTTGCTGAGTTTGCGGGTTGCCATGGCCTGACCGAGTTGCCAGGCGATGACCTCCTTGATGGCCAGCGCCTGGACCTCCTCCAGAACGCCTTCGTCGCGGAGGTAGTCTTCAATGCCGGATCCGGCATGCCGGTTGTCAGTCACGATCAACGTCCTTCATTCGACGGCGTGCGAGCAGCAGCGCGGCCTGTGGCGTCTGTTGGGTCTTCTTGATGAAACCATGCAGCGCGTAGAGCCGGCCACCGTGGAAACAGATCAACACCCGCGCGATGATTCCGCCGCGAACGGTTGTACGAACTTCCCAAAGACCGCCGCCGAGCGACCGGCAAAGCGGCATGCCGATCGGCCAGCGATACTGCGCCCGCAGCAAGTCTGCGCCGATTTCGAGGCGGTCCTCGCGGGACATGCCCTTCAACCAGTCACGGACGGGCTCCGCGCCGCCCGACGTCCGATAAAAGACCATCGGCAGCTTTGGGGGTTCGCTCTGATCCATGCAGGGCTCATCACGGCGTGATGGCACATTAAAAAGTGCCGAGTGTCAATCCGCGCTCAATGACGAAATACAACCATGGAGACAAAAACTGCAATAGCAAGTAAAAATGGCAGAGTGCCGGTCCGCGCGCTGGATCAGACCGCCCGCACCGCCGTCGCTATGAACCCGCCGCCCAGCACGCGGCTGGGCTCTTCCGGCGCGTAGAGGACGCAGGCCTGACCGGGGGCCACCCCTTCTTCCAGCGTATCGAGCACCACGCCGACCCCGCCGTCGATCATCGCCAGCTGGCCGGCGACCGGTTCGCGGGTCGAGCGGACGCGGGCCAGCACGGGGCGTCCCGCCGCCGCCGCGTCGAAAATGGACGCCTCGTCGCCGAGCCAGTTCTCTTCCTTCAGCGTCAGGGCGCGGGTCAGCAGCGCCTCGCGCGGGCCGACGATCACCTGCCGGCGGTCAGCGTCGATGCGCACGACGAACAGCGGATCGCCCGTGCCGCCGATGCTCAGCCCCCGGCGCTGGCCGATGGTGTAGCGGGTGACGCCCTCGTGGCGGCCGAGCGTGCGGCCGTCGAGGTGCACGATGTCGCCGGCCTCTGCGCCATGCGGGCGCAGGCGGTCGATGACGGTGTGATACTTGCCCTCGGGCACGAAGCAGATGTCCTGGCTGTCGGGCTTGTCGGCCGCCGCCAGGTCCATCCCGGCCGCCACGCCGCGCACCGCCGGCTTGGGCAGCCCGCCGAGCGGAAAGCGCAGGAAGTCCAGCTGCTCGCGCGTGGTGGCGAACAGGAAGTAGCTCTGGTCGCGGTTCGCATCGACCGCCCGGTGCAGGGTCGGGCCGTTCGGACCGTCCTCGCGCCGCACATAGTGACCCGTCGCCATGGCGGCGGCGCCCAGGTCGCGGGCCACGTCCAGCAGGTCGCGGAACTTGACCGTCTGGTTGCAGCGCACACAGGGGATCGGCGTCTCGCCGCGCAGATAGGCGTCGGCGAACTCCTCGATCACCTGTTCCTTGAACCGGCTTTCGTAGTCGAGCACGTAGTGGGGAATGCCTATGGCTTCGGCCGCCTGGCGGGCGTCGAGAATGTCCTGGCCGGCGCAACAGGCGCCCTTCTTCTGGATCGCCGCGCCGTGGTCATAGAGCTGCAGCGTCACGCCCACTACGTCGTAGCCGGCCTTGGCCAGCAGCGCCGCCGTCACCGTCGAGTCCACCCCGCCGGACATGGCCGCCACGACCCGCGAGCCGGTCGGCAGGCCGACAGCCGCCCGCACGACGTCGTCGGCGATATCGGTGATGGGCAGGGGCGCGTTCATGCGCCGCTATGTAGAGGGTCGCGGCGAGAATTGCGACCACAGGGGACAGGTTCCGATTGCCCGGCAATCGGTACGTGTCCCTGATCCTCGGATCTAGGCGCGCGCCTTCCGCGACGGCTGACGACGGCCAGCCTCCGCCATCCGCGCCCGCGCGCGGGCAACGACCGCGTCAGCGCGAGCCAGCGCGGCGGCGCCGTCAAGGCGGGCATCCTCCAGATAGGCTTCAATCCCCTCCTCTGAATCGAGGTAGTCGGCGGGGTCGAACGGCTTGAGTTCCACGTTCAAATCTCCTGCGCCAGGGCCCTGGCCCGCACGATGTCACGGTCCTGACTATCCTTGTCACCCGCACATAATAGCACGATCAGGGTCGCCCCGCGCCGGGTGAAGTAGATCCGGTAGCCGGGTCCGGTATCGACCCGCAACTCGCTGATGCCCTCGCCGACCGACCGGACGTCGCCGAGATTGCCTTCCGCGACCCTGTCGATCCGCCGGGCGATGACGGCGCGCGCCCTGTCGTTACGCAGGCGTCCCAGCCAGCGTTCAAACGTTGGCGTGCGGACAACGTCGAATTCCATTGTGGCAACGTCATATACAACTATAGCGGATGGCAAATGCGGCAAAACAACTCGCGCACCGCGCCCGGAGCCGCCTACGCCCGACCCGTCAGGCCGGCGTGATCCTGAGCCTCAGTCCGCCGCGATTGTCCTGGCCGCTGTCGCGGATGCACAGGATCACAATCTGGTTGTTGCCCACCTCGAAGCGGTGAGGCCGGGCGGCGGCCAGGGCTTCGGCGGCGCTGCGATAGCCCTCCTCGCTGCCGAGGCGCTTGATATTGGCGTTCATGCCTTCAACGGTCACGATCCAGACCTTGTGAAACCAGGGCAGGCGGCTCCGCGTATCCGCCCGGACGTTTGACCAGGCCGGATAGGGCCCGCCGCCGACGGCCTGCACCTCATAGGTCCCGATGGGGAGGTGTGGAATATCGGCCATGCGGAACGTCCCGCTGGCGTGATCACAGGCCAGTTCGACCCTCCACTCCGGGCCGCCCTTCTTCTGGTCCTCTGCATCGAGGGGCAAGGTCATCTCCTCTGGCGCCGAAGGAGCGTTGTGGAGGCAACCCCGCCCGGCCGCGCCCCTACGACTGCAGCAGGTTCAGCAGGGAGCTCTGGCTGAGGGTGTTGAACACCTGGGCGCTGGCCTGGACGGTGGTCTGGGCCTGTTGCAGCCGGCTGATGGCCTCGGCCATGTCGACGTCGGTGATGCCGCCGACCATGGTTTCGAGCATCGCCTGGCGGGCCTCCTGGGTTTCCATGGTCTTGTCGACGCGGTTCTGGATCAGGCCGTTGCGGGCGGTGGCGTCGGTCAGGTCGCTGCGGGCGGTCTCGAAGCCGTCGAGCATCGACTGCAGGAAGGCCTCCTGTGTGGTCGACAGCTGGCCGGTGAAGTCGCCGTTGGCGTCGACGAACGCCTGCACCTGGCGAAACGAGTCGAACAGGCCGCCAGCCAGCTGGTCGGCGAGGAAGCCAGACTGGATGGTCGTGGACTCGTCCAGCTGGTTGGTCGGGGCCAGGTTGTCGTTCTGGAAGAAGGCGTCGACGGTCGGCTGGCTGGTCAGGTCGGCCATGGCGCCGGCGCTGACCGGCGGGGTGTCCACCTGGCCGCCGGCGAACAGGTAGCGGCCGCCGAACCGGGCGTTCAGGGAGTCCGAGGCCGAGGAGAACCAGTTCGACAGTTCGCTCATCAACGCGTCGCCATGCCCGGTGGCCAGGGCCTCGGCGATCGCCTGGCGCGCCCCGGCGGCGGCGTCGGCCGTCTGGTTCAGCGCCAGGTCCTGCGATTCCAGCTTGGAGCTGAGGGTCTTGCCCTGGGTCAGGAAGCCGTCGACCCGGGTCTGGATCGAGCGCGTGGCCAGCAGGGTCTCGGCCTGACGGGCGAAGCCCTTGAGGTTGCCGGCGACCTTGCCGCTGGAGACCTGGGCGTTGGCCTCCTGCTGGCGCACCTGGGCGCGCATCAGGTCGTTGAGGACCGAGGAGTAGCTGTTGCCGGTGGCGACGCGGTTCATGGCTTATCTCACCATCGTCATGAGGATGTCGTACATGTCCTTGCTCGCCTGGACGAGGCGGGCGGAGGCGTTGAAGGCCTGCTGGTAGGTGGTCATGCTGATCAGCTCCTGATCGAGATTGACCCCCTCGGCCGAGCTGCGGCGCGTGTCGGCCTCGGAGGCGACCGCCTCGGCGATGGTCTGGCGCGAGGCCGCCGCGTCGGCCTTGCGGGCGATGGCGCCGGCCAGTTCCGACGCATAGCGCGAGACGGTCATGGTCGAGGCGGCCAGGCCGCCGGCGGCGTCGAAGCCGGCGAAAGTCTCGCCCGCCTGCGCCAGACCCGTCGCGCCGCGGCCGTCGCCCAGCGCCAGCACCGGCTTGCCGGCGCTCGCCTGGCTGAGGTCGAGCGAGGCGAGGGCCAGCTTCAGCGGGTTGGCGGCGATGTCGGTGCGCACCTCGAACCGTTCGGCCCGGCCCGACCGCTGCGCCAGGCCGACGCCGAACAGTTCGGAGATCGACGGCCCGCCCGCGCCGCGCTCGGTGTCGTCGTTGAGCACCGACAGGCTCGCGCCCCTGGCGTTGGCGGAGAAGACCATCGCCCCTTCGGCGTCGAGGCTGAAGGCGCCGTAGAGGCCTACGCCCGAGGTGTTCGAGTTCAGGGCGCCCAGCAGGTCAGCCATCGTGCCGCCGGCCGGGACCGCGACCGTGACGTCCTTGACGCGCACGCCGTCAGCGTCGGCCACGCGCAGGCTGATCGTGTCGCCCGTCGTGAAGCCGTGCGCGCTCGTGGGGCTGAGGCCCGTGTCATAGAAGGGGAAGCCGGTCGAGGTGACCAGGTCGTTCAGCCCGAAGAAGTGCGAGAAGCCCTTGGCGGCCTTGGTCGCCGGGTTGGCGGCGTCGTCCACGATGGCGACGCCCGCGCCGCCGTTGGCCGTCAGGCTGAGCGCGCCGTTGCTGAAGCCGGCCGAGCCGAAGCCGCCGAGCGCGGTGTTGAGGGTGGAGAGGAAGTTGCCGGCGGTGAAGGCTGTCGGCCCGCCGCCATCGACGCTCATCGTACCCGCGTCGAAGTCCACGGCCACTTGCCGCTGCAGCAGGCCGTTGGCGGCGACGACGCCGATGGTCGTCTGGCCGCTGAAGCCGGCGATGGCGGTGGGCAGGTCCAGGCCGGTGTTGCGTCCGGTCAGGGTCGAGGGCGCGGGCACGCTGGAGGAAGCGTTGTGCGCGCGGTTCAGCTCGTCGACGGCCTTGGTGACGAACTCCGACAGCTGGTCGCCGATGGCCGGCAGCTCCCGGTCGCGCAGGTCCAGCAGGCCGCGGATCTCGCCGGAGGTCAGCCGCGCGCGCAGCGAGGCCTGGCCGCTGGCGCCGGGCAGGGTGACCGCGATCTCGCCGGACGCGCCGTCCGCGCGCACATAGGAGAGTGTCGCCGCACCGCCGGCGCCGGCCAGCACCGTGCCGTCCGAGGCGCGGATCACCGAGCCGCCGTTGGACCGGCTGCTGATGCTGACGTCCATCAGCCCGGAAAGCTCGTCGATCAGCCGGGTCTGGATGTTCTCCGAGCCCGTCGAGTCGCGGCCCTCGACCTGGGCGCGGCTGATGTCGGTGTTGAGCGAGTCGATCTGGCTGAGCAGCTGGTTGGCCCGGTCGACGGCGCCGCCGATGCGGGCGTCGGCCTCGGCCCCGAGGCTCTTCAGCGAGGTCGAGATGCGCGAGGCCTCGTTGAGGAAGTCGGTGACGCTGTCGATCGCCGCGCCGCGCTGGATCGAGGACGCCGCGTCGCCGGCCGCGGCGGAGAAGGCCACATAGACCTCGTCCAGCCGGCTGAAGAAGGAGCTGGAACCGGACGGATCGCCGAACAGGGCCTGGGCGCGGTCGAAGGCGTCGGCCAGCACCCCGGCCTGGGCGGAGCTGGCCTTGGCGGTCAGCGAGGCGCGCTGCAGGAAGGCGTCGGCCGCCCGGCTGATGCCGGTGATGTCGACGCCGACGCCCATGCCGGCGGACACCAGCGGCGCCTGGTTGACGACCTTGCGGACGTAGCCGGCCGTGTTGATGTTGGCGATGTTGTCGGAGACCGTCCGCAGACCGGTCTGCGCGGCCATCAGACCGGTGGTCGCCGACGACATGATATTGGTCAGGCTCATGCGTTCTTTGCCTTGCGCCCGGCAAAGCCTGACGCGTTTTCTGGCGTTTTTTGCCGGGCGAACGCGGACGCGCTCGCGTAGGCAAATACTAACCTGTTGAAATATTTGGCATTTGGCATTCGGCCATCGGATCTTCGAATTAACCAAGCGCAAGAGCCGCGCCAGATGCCCCCGGGGCGGCAAGATCAGGCCCCTGCGGACGATTGCGGCCCGGCAAAATCCGACCCTGGCGCTGACTCGCCGGTCCGCCTTTCGGCAGACATAGATCAGATAAAACAACAGTTTGAGCGGATTTCGGGCAACTGGCCCAGCCGTTGCTTTGATCCCTCCGAATGATCCAGGCGCAGCAGGCGCCGAGCGTTTCCCCCCACCCAAAGGCGTCCTCGCCCTCCATGACCGTGCCTGCGCCCAGTCTGCCGTCCGTCCTGCCCGGCGCTCCGATCCCCAAGACGGGATCGGGCGGCGCCGCGACCGGCTTCGAGGCGCTGCTCGCGGGCCTGGGGCCGCGCGACGTCAAGGCCGGGCCCACCCGTGGCGCGTTCGCCGCGCCGGAGGCTGATGCCGATCTCCAGGCGGAAGACGCCGCCACGGCGCAGGATCCGGGCCTCACCCTGCTGCTGGGGGCCCCCGCCCAGGCGCCGGTCCCCGTTGTGCCGACCGCAGCGAACGACGCGGCGGATGGCGTGACCTTCGCCGCCCGTCAGATTCGCGTGCCGGGCTTCGCGGCTTGGCGGTCGGCCGAAGCCGGCGTCGCGTTGCCGAACGCTCTTGCCGCCGAGCCCTCGACGCCGGTCGTTTCGCGAGCCCCGGAAACCGATCCCGCTGCGCCCGTCGCCGCGCCGCTGAACACCGTGTTCGCGGACGCCCGCGCGCCCCGGCCGTTCGCGACGCCGGCCGCAGCCGAAGCTTCGGCCGAGACGCCGTCGATCCTGGCCCGCCCGTCGTCGGACGTCGCCAAGGCCGCGACCGCCTCCGCAATGCAGCCCGCTCCGGCCCCCGCCGCACCCGCGCAGACGGCGGCCGTGACGCAGGTTCAGGCCCAGACCCTCGCTTCGCCGGTTGCCGACAAGACCGCTGCGGCGGCAGCGACAGCTCCGCTCACGGCGGCGGCCGCAGCCAGCGCCTCCGCTCCGGTCGCGGCCCCCGTCGCGGTCGCGGCGACTCCGGTTGCCGCGTCAGCGCCTGCTGCGCCGGTCGAAGGCGAGCCGCGTCGTTCGGCCTCGGCCGCCCGCAATGAGCGGCGCACCGAGACGGCCGGACCGGCGCCCTTCGCGCCGTCGGACGCCGGATCCGAAGCCTCGCCGGTCAAGCAGGCCGCGCTCGCCGCCGCCGAGACCCTGACCGGCGGGGTCGATGCCGACGCCAGCGGCGATCCGCCCGCTGCCGATACACCGGAAGCCGCCGAGACGCGTCAGCCCGCGCAACTCGCGGAGGCGCGGGTCCCCGCGGCCCAAACCGCCGCCGTGAAGAGCGAGGCGACCGCCGCCCGCGCCACGCCCGAGACGGTCGCCCGGTTCGCCGCCGACGTCGTCCGGAAGCTGGATGGCCAGAGCACCCGCTTCGGCATCCAGCTCGATCCCTATGGCCTGGGCAAGGTCGACGTCGCGATCGAGATCGACCGCAACGGCAAGCTTACCGCCGCCATGTCGTTCGACTCGCCGCAGTCGGCCGCTGATCTCGGCAGCCGCGCCGCGGACCTGCGCCTCGCGCTGGAGCAGGCCGGATTCGACGTGGCTGATGACGGCCTGACCTTTGATCTCGCCGGCCAGGGCGCCGGCTCCGGCGGTCGCGAGGCCGGCCAGCAACAGGACCGCGCCTGGAACGGCCGCGCCTTCCAGCGCGCGCAGGCCGGCGCCGACGAGACCGACCTTTCGCGGACCGCCGCCCCATCCCCCACCGATCGCCGGACCCGGTCCGGCGTCGATATCCGAATCTGAGACCGGTCATGACAACCACCATCGACCCCACAGCCACTGCCGCCGGCGCCTCGATCAACGACAAGCTGAACAGCTCGCGCAGCCGGCTGGCCAGCAGCGAGGAGACCTTTCTGGCGTTGCTGACCACGCAGCTGAAGAACCAGGACCCGCTGTCGCCGCTCGATTCAAACGAGTTCACGGCCCAGATCGTCCAGATGACCGGGGTCGAGCAGCAGCTCATGACCAACGACCTGCTCAAGATGCTGGTCGGCATGAGCGACGGCGGCCTGTCGGGGTCGGTCAACCTGATCGGCAAGGCTGTCACCGCCGAGACCAGCCAGGCGGTGCTTGCCGAGGGCGAAGCGACCTGGACCTATGACCTCGACCGCAACGCCACCAGCGTGAAGTACGAGATCGTCAACTCGGCGGGCTCCACGGTCTGGAGCCGTACGGACGCCAGCGTCGCAGCCGGCGAGAACAGCCTCGACTGGAACGGCGTCACCTCGGCCGGCAACCAGCTGGCCGACGGCGGCGCCTACACCCTGAAGATCACCGCGAGCGGTTCGGGCGGCGAGACCATCGCCGCCACGCCGCGCGCCAGCGGCGTCGTCACCGGCGTCCAGACCATCGACGGCGATACCGTCGTCAGCATCGGCAAACTCAAAGTCCCCGTCTCTTCGATCGTCGGCGTGCAGTCCGCGTCGTGATCCAGACCTGTCAGCAAGAAAGAGGATAACCTCCCATGAGCATCAACAGCGCCATGCTCGCCGGCGTGACCGGCCTGGTGTCGAACTCCTCCGCGCTCGCGGCGATTTCCGACAACATCGCGAACGTAAACACGGTCGGCTACAAGCGCAGCCAGGCCAACTTCCAGACCCTGGTCACGAGCCGCGCCACCGGCGCCTCCTATGCAGCCGGCGGCGTGACCGCCCAGACCCGGCGCTTCATCACCACCCAGGGCCTTCCGACGCAGACCACCTCCAGCACCGACCTGTCGATCTCCGGCCAGGGCTTCTTCACGGTGACCGAGAAGGCCGAAGACCTGCAGGCCTCCGACGTGCGGTCGTTCACCCGCGCCGGCTCCTTCCAGCTCGACAGCCTGGGCTACCTCCGCAACGACGCCGGCCTCTACCTCCAGGGCTGGGTGGTCGATGACGAAGGCATCATCAACACCGACCCCTCGGACATCACCCGGCTGAAGTCGATCAACGTCTCGTCGGTCGGCGGCGCCGCGGAACAGACGACCCGCGCGACGGTCAACGCCAACCTCCAGTCCAGCCAGGCCCTGTCCGCCGACGTCGGCGTCTATGACGCCACGACCAACTCGATGGCGATGTACGATCCGGACCTCGGCACCGGCGTGCGGCCGGACTTCTCCATCCAGGTTCCGGTGTCGGATTCCAAGGGCGGCAAGCGGACGGTCCAGGTGGACTTCCTGAAGAGCGCCAACCCCAACGAATGGTTCGCCGAGATCCGCGCCGTTCCGGCCAGCGACGTCGAGACCGGCGCCGGCCTGGTCAACGGCCAGCTGGCCACCGGCCTGGTCGTCTTCACACCGGACGGCCGTCTCGACAACACCGCCACGACCCTGTTCCCGGATCCCGGCAACCCGATCCTGACGTTCGGGGCGTCCGCGGATGGGGCGCCAGGCGCGGGAGCCTTCAAGTGGGACACCGGCCTGGGCGTCGGCGCGCAGGAGATCCGTCTCGATCTCGGCGGCGCAGCGGGCGGCCTGACCCAGTTCGACAGCCAGTCGCTGGTGCAGTCGGTCGCCACCAACGGCACGGCGTTCGGCAACCTGACCAACATCGAGATCGACGACCAGGGCTTCGTCACGGCCATCTTCGACAACGGCATCTCGCGCCAGATCGCCCAGGTGGCCGTCGCCACCTTCCCGAACGCCGACGGCCTGATCCCGGTCAGCGGCAATGCCTACCGGGTGAGCCAGCAGAGCGGGACCTACAACTTCAAGACCCCGGGCAGCGGCGGCGCCGGCTTCATCACTCCGTCCACGCTTGAAGCCTCCACAGTCGACCTCTCGAGCGAGTTTACCGGCCTGATCACTACGCAACGGGCCTATTCGGCCTCGTCGAAGATCATCACCACGGCCGATCAGATGCTCGAAGAACTGTTGAACATCAAGCGATAGACTTGAAGTTTAGCTTGTCTTAATTCGGGTGTTTCAAGATGAAACACAGTTATTAACTTGGGGGCGATAGTGGTTACCTATATTTTTACTATCGCGATTCACGCGCCGTTATCGCCGGTGGCGTACGGTTCTCCTCAACAGTGATGGTGAGAGAGGCCTAGAGCCATGCTTCAACAGCAGCGTGTAAACAACAGGGGCGAAAAGTACGTGATCGGTCCAACCGGTGCGCCGCTGACGCTGTCCGACCTGCCGCCTGCCAACACCGAGCGTTGGGTCATCCGACGCAAGGCGGAAGTGGTCGCGGCGGTGCGCGGAGGTCTGCTCAGCCTTGATGACGCCTGCAACCGCTACAGGCTCACCAACGAAGAGTTCCTGACCTGGCAGAAGTCGATCGACCGTCATGGCCTCGCCGGCCTGCGGACGACCCGTCTGCAGCAGTATCGCTGAGCCGCTTCGCCCCCCTTCCTGAAAGGCTCACGACAGACGGCCGCGTCCCGCCCGGGCGCGGCCGGCACCCTTTAGGCGCCAGGACCGGGGACCTAAGGGCCCGTTTACCACGCACCCGGTAAATCCTGCCTAGCAGCCCGGTCGACCCTGGCGGTGCGGGGCCATT
>JAIOXZ010000004.1 GCA_021741355.1 Caulobacter sp. | reverse complement strand
TGCGCAAGGCATCCGAACGCACCCGAGACAATCTCTGGGACAGGATCGGCCAAGTCCTCGACGCCTTCACACCCCAGGAATGCGCCAACTACTTCCAACATGCCGGCTATGCACCAACTTAACCGTCGAACGCTCTAGCGCCGCTCGTTCCAGCCGTAGGCGACCCAGGAGTGGCCGCCGACGTTGCGGGCTTCGATGACGTCGGGATCACCGGTCGGGCGGGCGCGGACGGTGCGGCGCGCGCGCATCGCCAGACCGGCAAGCGCCAGCAGGGCGCTCGACATCAGGGCGATGAGGACGACGGTGGCGGCGGCGAACACCGCCAGAACGGCGCCAACGGCCAGCGCAGCGCAGGTGGCCAGAGCCCCGGCCAACCAGGCCAGGCTCTTCAAAGCCGAACCAGAACCCCCCGCAGAGTTCAATCTGTCCATCGTGTCCTCGGCGAGCCGCGAGAGGCGCGGCTACAACATACTATTTTGTTGTTAACCGCTGAACGTCAACTGAACACGCGCGGAAAGCGCACAATTTCCGGGATTGCCTGGTCAGTCAGCGCCGACCAGCGCCATCTCGCGGCGCTCCCGCATCACCGAATCAAAGGCGGCGTTGATCGTCGCGGTCTTCGTCTCGGCCACGGCGATGAACTCGCTGGGCAGCCCCCGGGCCCTGGCGCGGTCGGGATGAGATGCAGACACCTGCGCCCGCCAGGCGGCGTGAACCACATCGTCGGCGGCGTCGGGCAGTACGCCCAGGATCACGTACGGGTCATCAGGCCCGGCGCCGAGGTGGGTCGCCTTGAGCCGTCGGAACGTCAAGGCTGAGAACCCGAACAGGTCGGACACCGCCTCCAGATAGTCCAGTTCGTCACGCGTCACCGCGCCGTCGGAGCCGGCGATATGGAACAGGCCGTCGAGCACATCTTCCAGCAATTGCGGGCAGTTGCGGTAACGTCTGGCGAGTCGCTTGGCGTAGCTCTCGAATCCCCGCGTGGTCTGGCGGGCCAGATCATAGAGGCGGTGAACATTGCGCTCGGAGCCGGCATCCGGTTGGAAGACGATCGCGAAGGCGTCGAATTCGCCCTGGTCCGCGCGACCGTCGGCCTTGGCCAGCTTGGCGCCCAGCGCCGTGACGGCGGTCGTGAAGGCGGGGTCCTCTCCCGGGGGGCCGGGAGGACAGTCGGGGCATTCGGCGTCATCGACGCGACGCGCCGCGAGGCCTGCTATGGTGCGCCAGAAACTCATGGGATCGATTTGCAGCTTATGATCGTGGCGCTGGCATGACAACGGTTGCTGATGACGCAGCGGGATGGACCTTCTGGATCGATCGCGGCGGCACCTTCACCGACGTGATCGGACGCGCGCCCGGCGGCGTGGAACAGACGCTGAAGCTGCTGTCCGCCTCGCCGTCCTATCCGGATGCGGCCGTCGAAGCCATGCGCCGCCTGCTGGCGGTTGAACCGGGCGCGCCCTTTCCCGCCGCGCGCGTCGCAGCAATCAAGATGGGCACCACGGTCGCGACCAACGCCCTGCTTGAGCGCAAGGGCGCCCGGACCCTGTTGGTGACGACCCGCGGCTTCGGCGACTCGGTGCTGATCGGCGACCAGTCCCGGCCGGAGTTGTTCGCCCTCGATCTGATTCGGCCGGAACCGCTCTACAGCGGCGTCGTCGAGGCGGCCGAGCGGTTGGCGGCGGATGGCGCGGTCGTGACGGGCCTTGAGCCGGCGGCCCTGGACGCGGATCTGCGCCGGGCGCGGGCGGAGGGTTTCAGCAGCGTCGCCATCGCCTTCCTGCACAGCGACCTGAACCCCGCCCATGAACTGGCGGCCGGCGAGATCGCCCGGGCGGCGGGCTTTGACTATGTCGCGCTGAGCCACGAGGTCAGCCCCCTGCCCCGCTTCGTGCCCCGCGCCGAAACGGCGGTGGCCGACGCCTATCTGACGCCGGTACTGCAAGCCTATGTCCAGCAGGTGGCCGACGCTGTCGCGGGCGCGCCGCTGTGGTTCATGACCTCCGCCGGCGCGCTGGTCCGTGCGAACGCCTTCCGGGGCAAGGATGCGGTGGTCTCCGGCCCCGCCGGCGGGGTGGTCGGCGTCGCCCGCACGGCGGAAAGCGCCGGCGCGGCGGCCGTGCTCGGCTTCGACATGGGCGGCACGTCCACCGACGTCTGCCGCTTCGCCGGGGTGCTGGAGCGGCGCGACGCGGCGAAGGTGGCCGGCGCGAAGCTGCGCAGTCCGATGCTCGATGTGGAGACCGTTGCGGCAGGCGGCGGCTCGATTCTGACCTTCGACGGCTTCCGCGCCCTGGCCGGCCCCGCCAGCGCCGGCGCCAATCCGGGTCCCGCATGCTATGGCCGGGGCGGTCCGGCGACCGTGACGGACGCCAACCTGATCCTCGGCCGGCTCGACCCGCGCTTTTTCCCCTCGGTGTTCGGACCGAACGGCGACGCAGCCCTGGACTCGCTGGCCGCCCACGCCCGCCTGGCGGACCTGGCCGCCGCTATGGACCTGACTGTGGAAGCCGCCGCCGAGGGATTCGTGGCGGTGGCCGTCGAGCAGATGGCCCAGGCCGTGCGCCGGATCTCCACCGAGCGCGGCTTCGACCCGCGCGGCCACGCGCTGGTGTCGTTCGGCGGGGCGGCGGGACAGGTCTGCTGCCAGGTGGCCGACGCGCTCGGCGTCACCGAGGTGCTCAGCCCGCGCCACGCTTCGCTGCTGTCCGCCTGGGGTATCGGCCAGGCGCGGGTGGGGGCGCTGAGACAGGGCGGGGTGGAACGGCCGCTCAGCGAGGCGGGACTGCAAGCGGCTCGGGAGACGGCGGAGCGACTGGTCGTAGAGGCCAGCGCGGCGCTTCGCGCGCAGGGCGCCGAGCCCGCCAAGCCGATCAGCCGCCTGCTGCTCCGTTACGACGGCGCCGACGCCGCCCTGGCGGTAGAATTCACCCGCATGGATCGCGCAAAGCACGCCTTCGAAAAGGCTCATCAGCGGCTGTTCGGCTTCGTTGAACCCGACCGTGCGATCATAATCGCGAACGTCGAAACCGAGGTCGTCGCGGCCTCTTCCCCCTTCCCCCTCGATGGGGGAAGGGCCGGGGATGGGGGTGCGCCGAGGCGTGCCGATTGGAGCGCCAAGCCACGTCATAGCTACGGCGCAATCAGCCGGGCCCGCCGCTTGCGGAAGACCATGCCGGCGAGCGAGCAGAACCTCTGGAAGGCCCTTCGCAAACTCCGGCTTGGCATCCGGCGACAGGCCCCGGTCGGCCGCTTCATCGCCGACTTTGTTCATCACGAATCCCGACTGGTGATCGAAGTTGATGGCCGGCGACACGATTTGCCCGACGCCCAGGTTTATGACGCCGAGCGGGATGCCTGGCTGGCATCGCAGGGCTATCGGGTGATGCGTATTCGGGACGACGACGCATTCGGCCGTCCCCATGACGTGGCGCAGTGGGTTCTTGCGGAAACGGGGATGGCGCCCCCATCCCAACCCTTCCCCCATCAAGGGGGAAGGGCTTTCATGGCGGACGAGCTCGATGAACCGGTCGACGGCCCGGCCCTGATCATCCGCGCCGACACCCAGATCGCCGTGGCCGCCGGCTGGCGTGCGACGGCGGAAGCCCACGGCCTGATCCGACTGACCCGCGTCACGCCCCTCTCCGCCGGGATCATCGCCGCTGACGCCCCGGATCCGGTCACCCTGGAGCTGTTCAACCGCCGCTTCATGGGGGTCGCCGAGGCGATGGGGGCGGCGCTGGAGCGGACGGCCCATTCGGTCAACATCAAGGAGCGGCTCGACTTCTCCTGCGCCCTGTTCGACGCCGACGGCGGGCTCGTGGCCAACGCGCCGCACATGCCGGTGCACCTTGGCAGCATGGGCGCCAGCGTGCGGGCGACCCAGGCGCGGCATCCGGTGCTGCGTCCCGGCGAGGCCTTCGCGCTCAACAACCCCTACTTCGGCGGCACGCACCTGCCCGACATCACCGTCGTGATGCCGATCTTCATGGCGGGCGGCGAGGCCCCGGCCTTTTATGTCGCGGCGCGCGGTCACCATGCTGACGTCGGCGGGGTGCAGCCCGGCTCGATGCCACCATTCTCGACGACCCTGGACGAGGAAGGCGTTCTGCTCGACGCCGTGCCGATCATGCGTGACGGACGGTTCCTCGAGGCCGAAACCCGCGCGGCGCTGTTGACGGGCCAGTGGCCATCCAGGGCGCCCGACCGCAACATCGCCGATCTCAAGGCCCAGATCGCCGCCTGCCAGGCCGGCGCGGCGGCGGTCTCCGGCATGATCGAGGCCTACGGCGAGGGCGTCGTCGCCCGCTACATGACCTTCGTGCAGAAGAACGCCGAGCAGGCCGTCCGCCGGGCCCTGACCAAGCTCACCGACGGCGAGGCGCGCGTGCCGATGGACGGCGGCGGCGAGATCGTCGTGAAGATCACCGTCGATGCGGCGGCTGGCGAGGCAGTGCTCGACTTCACCGGATCCGCCGACCAGCTGGGCAGCAACTTCAACGCGCCCTCGGCCATCGTCGACGCGGCGGCGCTGTATGTGTTCCGCAGCCTGGTGGATGACGACATCCCGCTGAACGCCGGCTGCCTGACACCGCTGAAGATCCTCACACGACACGGCTCGATGCTCGATCCCGAGCCCCCGGCGGCCGTGGTCGCGGGCAACGTCGAGACCAGCCAGCACGTGGTCGACGCCCTCTATGCGGCCCTCGGCGTCATGGCCAACAGCCAGGGCACGATGAACAACTTCACTTTCGGCGACGACGAGCGGCAGTACTACGAGACGATCTGCGGCGGCGCGGGCGCGACGGCCGGCCGGGCCGGAACCAGCGCGATCCACACCCATATGACCAACAGCCGGCTGACCGACCCCGAAATCCTCGAGCGGCGCTTCCCGGTGCGGGTCGAGACCTTCTCGGTTCGACCGGGCTCCGGTGGCGATGGCGCCCGGCGCGGCGGCGACGGAACCATCCGCCATGTCCGCTTCCTGGCCCCGATGGAATCGGCCCTGCTCTCGTCACGCCGAAGCCACAGTCCGCAGGGAATCTGTGGGGGTGGCGCCGCCCTGCCCGGCCGCCAGCGTTTGAGAACGGCCGACGGCGCTGTAAGGGAACTTTCAGGCTGCTTCTCGATTTCCGTGCGGCCGGGCGACGTCGTCGAGATTGAAACCCCGGGGGGCGGCGGTTTCGGTCGAAAGACCGGCGGCGACGCCTGACGCAACAGCTTTAGGACCTTGAATGGCCCCGTATCTTCTCGTCCTCGCCCTGCTGTTCCAGGATGGATCCGCCGCCGCCGCGTCGGATGCGCCCGTCGCCACCGCCGTTCCGCGCAAGCAGGACGTCGCACCCCTGCCGATCCAGGGCGGAGCCGTCACGGCGCCGACGGATGACTACGGCTATGTCGGCTGGTGCTACGGCGCGATCTCGGCCTACGTCGATCTCTACGACCGGGCGATGCCCGAGGTGATCCGCATCGAGCGGGCCTGGCCGACGCCGAGCACCGAAGAGAACATTGCGGTGATCTATCCGGAACAGCGCGAGGAGGCCAAGCGCAACCTCGCGCTCTTCGCCAGCGCCATGGAGGCCGCTGAAAAAGCCAGCCCGACCCCGATCCAGCCGCAGGGCGCCGCCGCCATCAAACGGGGGCGAGCCGTCTGGATGGGGGCGACCAATGTGCCAAAGGCGCAGCTGGCGCAGTTCTGGATGTCCTGGTCGCCGCCGGCCAAATGCACCGAGACGGCCAAGACACTTGAGACCCGCTCACTGCTGTTTGGCCAGGTCCTGACCTACAATGCCAAGGGCGCCACCCCGATTGTGGCCCCGCCGCCGCCCGCCGACGAATCTGCGGAACCGGCGCCCCCGGTCGACCCTATGGCCAGCGGACCTGTCGAGGGCGCCCCGGACGCGCCCGCTGCGGCGGCCGACACGCCGCTCGCAGACCCGGCCGTCGCCGCCAATGATGCGTTGATCGAGCAGCCGGCCGCCGCACCGGATGCCGCTTCGTCGACCGCGATCGACGATCTGTTACCCACGGAAGAAGCCGCCGCCACGCCCGTCGTTGCAGAGCCTGAAACGCCTCCTGCAGCCGTCGCGCCCGCAACGCCCGCCATCACTGCTGCCCCGGGCGCAACGCCGACGCCCGCCACCACGGTCCCGCCGGCGGAAGCCCCGCAGGACCTCCGCGGACCGCAGTAGGACTACGCCGCCGCGCCGCGCGGCTCGCCGGACGGGTCGTAGGCCAGGATCGGCGACAGCCAGCGTTCGGCGGTCGCGACATCCCAGCCCTTGCGGGCGGCGTAGTCGGCGATCTGGTCGCGGTCGATGCGGCCGACGCCGAAATAGTGCGCCTGGGGATGGCTGAAGTAGAGGCCGCTGACGGCCGCCGCCGGACTCATGGCGAAGCTCTCGGTCAGTTTCATGCCTGTCTGAGCTTCTGCATCCAATAGCTTGAACAAAGTAGCCTTTTCAGTGTGGTCCGGCTGCGCGGGATAGCCGGGCGCCGGGCGGATGCCGCGGTACTTTTCGCCTATGAGTGTGTCCAGATCAAACGCCTCGTCGGGCGCATAGCCCCACAGCTCGGTCCTTACCCGGTGGTGCATCGCCTCGGCGAAGGCTTCCGCCAGACGGTCGGCCAGGGCGGCGGCGAGGATGGCGGAATAGTCGTCGCCCGCGTCCCGAAAGCGCTGGGCGATCTCCGGCTCGCCGTGGCCGGCCGTGACCGCGAAGCCGCCGATCCAGTCGGCCGGCCCGCCAACCGGCGCGATGAAGTCTGACAGGGCGGCGTTGGCCTTGTCGCCGGTCTTGGCCATCTGCTGACGCAGGGTGTGCAGCCGGGCGAGCTCGGTGGTCCGGCTCTCGTCGGCGTAGACCACCACATCGTCGCCATCGGACTGCGCCGGCCAGAAGCCGACCACGCCGCGCGCCTCGAACCAGTTCTCCTCGACGATCCGGGCGAGCATGGCCTGGGCGTCCTTCCACAGATCGCGCGCCGCCTCCCCGACCACGTCGTCATTGAGGATGGCCGGGAACCGCCCGACCAGCTCCCAGCTGGCGAAGAAGGGTGTCCAGTCGATGTATTTCGCGAGTTCTTTCAGATCGTAAGACGTAAATCCTCGCGTTCCGGTGAACGTCGGCTTCGGCGGCGGCGCGGCCGTCCAGTCAATCGCGAACCGGTTGGCGCGCGCCCTGGCGATCGGCGTGCGGGTCTTCTGCTCCTGCCCGCGCGCGAACTGCTCGCGCACCTTCACATAGTCCTCGCGGGTCTGAGCCTCGAAGGCCGCCTTGTCGGTCTTCGACAGCAGTTGCGAGACCACCCCCACCGCCCGGCTGGCGTCGAGCACATAGGTGGTCGAGGCCGCGCGATAGGCCGGCGCGATCTTCACCGCCGTATGGGTCTTGCTGGTGGTCGCTCCGCCGATCAGCAGCGGGATGTTAAAGCCCCGCCGCTCCATCTCCGCCGCCACGAAGACCATCTCGTCCAGCGACGGGGTGATCAGGCCAGACAGGCCGATGATGTCGACGTTGTGCGCCTTGGCCTCATCGAGGATCCTGTCGGCCGGGACCATCACGCCCAGGTCGATGACCTCGTAGTTGTTACACTGCAGGACCACGCCGACGATGTTCTTGCCGATGTCATGGACGTCGCCCTTGACGGTCGCCATCAGGATGCGGCCGGCCTGTTCGCGCGGCTGGCCCTCCTTCTCGGCCTCCATGAACGGCATCAGCCAGGCGACCGCCTGCTTCATCACCCGCGCCGACTTGACCACCTGGGGCAGGAACATCTTCCCGGCCCCGAACAGGTCGCCGACGATGTTCATCCCGTCCATCAACGGGCCTTCGATCACATGCAGCGGCCGCGCGACCGTCAGGCGCGCTTCCTCCGTGTCCGCATCGATGAACTCGGTGATCCCGTTGACCAGCGCATGGGCCAGCCGCTCGGCGACAGGCAGGCTGCGCCAGGCCTGGTCGGCGACCTGGACCTTCGATCCGTCGCCCTTGTACTTCGGCGCCAGATCCACGAGCCGCTCGGTCTGGCTGCCGCCCGACTTCGGCGTGCGGTTGAGGATGACGTCCTCGACGGCCTCGCGCAGTTCCGGCTCGATGTCGTCATAGACCGGCAGGTCGCCGGCGTTGACGATGCCCATGTCCATGCCGGCGTTGATCGCGTGGTACAGGAACACGCTGTGGATCGCGCGGCGAACCGGCTCGTTGCCGCGGAAGCTGAACGAGACGTTCGACACGCCGCCGGAAACACGAGCGTATGGAAGGGTTTGCTTGATAACTTTCGTCGCCTCGATGAAGTCGACGGCGTAGTTGTCATGCTCCTCGATCCCGGTCGCCACGGCGAAGATGTTGGGGTCGAAGATGATGTCCTCGGGCGGGAAGCCGACCTGGTCCACGAGGATGCGGTAGGCGCGTTCGCAGATCGCGATCTTGCGGGCGGCGGTGTCGGCCTGCCCCTCCTCGTCAAAGGCCATGACCACGACGGCGGCGCCATAGCGCAGGCACAGCTTGGCCTGGGCGATGAACTCCGCCTCGCCGGCCTTCATCGAGATCGAGTTGACGATGGCCTTGCCCTGCACGCACTTCAGGCCGGCCTCGATGATCTCCCATTTGGAGCTGTCGATCATCACCGGCACGCGGGCGATGTCCGGCTCGGCGGCGATCAGGTTGAGGAAGGTGACCATGGCCGCCTTCGAATCCAGCAGCCCCTCGTCCATGTTGACGTCGATGACCTGGGCCCCGGCCTCGACCTGCTGGCGCGCGACCGACAGCGCGGCCGGATAGTCGCCCTCCGCCACCAGCTTGCGGAATTTGGCCGAGCCGGTGACGTTGGTGCGCTCACCGATGTTGACGAAGACAGGTCTCATAACACTCAAATTCCGCTCATCCCGGCGAAGGCCGGGACCCAGGTGTTTTTGCTTTCGAACCACCGACGCCAACGCTTTCCGAAAAAAGCCTGGGTCCCGGCCTTCGCCGGGATGAGCGGTGGAGGGATCATTGCGAGATCTCGACCGGCGCTTCCCGACCAGCCAAGGCGAGCCTGCGGGAGAGAATGGCTTGCGGCGCGCCGGCGGCGACCAGGCCGGGCCAGCATTTGGGATCCAGCGTGCGGTGTTCCGCCAGGGTGGCGACCAGCCGCGACAGGGTGGCGATGTCAGCGGTCGCGGCGATCTTCACCACCAGCGGCCCGGACAGCACCTTGGCCGGCACGGCGGTGGTCGCGGGGACATCGGCCCGCGCGCAGGCGCCGATGAAGGCCGTACCGAGCGCGAACAGCGCCGCGTCGCTGACCGCACGACGGTTCAGCCGGCTGCGGATGTCGCGCAGCATCTCGGTCTCGATGGGGCCGAGGGCCAGCACGGTTCGGGGGGGGGTCATCAGAGAGCCTTCGCGAGGGGCGGTAGACGGTGGATGCTCACATCGCGGATGCGATGCCCGAAAAGGCGGTCGAGCACATGCCTGAAGGCGTACTGGCTATCGATGACGAACTCTCGGCGACCCCAGCTGTTGAGCCTGTAGACGTGATAAAGGAGCCCGGTCTTTCGGTCCCGGACCTCTCGAACGCGCCCCTCCCGAAGCGCATCGCAAGCCGCCAGCAGGCCGTCGAGCGTGGCCGGAACCGGCTCCAGACCTTCGGTCCAAAGGCTCCCCAGCGAATATTCGATCTCGGAGGACTCTGCGCAGATCGATAGAGACCGATGGTCAGGAGTCGGCGCTTCGACAGCAAACTCGACACCGCTACGGTTGCGCTCCAGCGACCAGACGACATCGTCGGGCAGACTGCGTCCGAACGCTTCCAGCGCATCCGCGAATGGTCCGACCCATTCGGTTGAAGGTTTGCGAAATGGCCACATCACGCCAGCTCGAACGCTTCCAGCCCGGCCAGACGCATGGCGGTCGGCCGCTCGGGCAGGGCGCGCGGCGCCATGCCGGCGACAGACTGCGCCACATGGGCGATGTGCTCCGGCGTCGTGCCGCAGCAGCCGCCCAGGATGTTGACGATGCCGCTTTCCGCCCACTCATGCAGGCTGCAGGCGGTCTCGTGCGGCTCCTCGTCGTACTGGCCCATGGCGTTGGGCAGCCCCGCATTGGGGTAGGCCGCGACCAGGGTGTCGGCGATCCGCGACAGTTCGGCGATATGCGGCCGCATCAGGTCGGCGCCGAGCGCGCAGTTCAGGCCGATGGCGAACGGCTTGGCATGGCGGACGCTGTTCCAGAAGGCCTCGACCGTCTGGCCCGACAGGGTGCGGCCCGAACGGTCGGTGATCGTGCCGCTGATCCAGATCGGCAGCTCCTCGTGGCCCTCCTCGTCGCGCAGATCCATGATCGCCTTGATCGCCGCCTTGCAGTTCAGGGTGTCGGTGATGGTCTCGATCAGGAACAGGTCGACCCCGCCCTCGTAGAGCCCCCTCACCTGCTCGCGATAGGCCTCGTAGACCTGGTCGAAGGTCACGGTCCGCGCGCCGGGGTCGTTCACGTCCGAGGACATCGACAGCATGACGTTCAGCGGCCCGATCGAGCCGGCCGCGAAGCGCGGCTTGTCCGGCGTCTTTTCGGTCCAGCGGTCGGCGGCGGCGCGGGCCAGCTTCGCGCCCTCGAGGTTGATGTCGTAGGCGGCGCCTTCCAGGCTGTAGTCGCGCTGGGCGATGGTCGTGGCGCTGAAGGTGTTGGTCTCGCTGATGTCCGCTCCCGCCGCGAAATAGGCGTCATGCAGGTCGGCGATGATGTCCGGCCGGGTCAGGCACAGGACGTCGTTGTTGCCCTTCAGCTGACCATTGTGGTCGGCGAAGCGGTCGCCGCGGAAGTCCGCCTCGGACAGGCCGCGACGCTGGATCATCACGCCCCAGGAGCCGTCGAGGATCAGGATGCGTTCCTTGGCCGCCAGCTTGAGAGCGGCGATGCGGTCTTGCCGGGTCATGGCGCGGCCTTCTGCTGGCGGGTGAGTTCAGCCTCGAAATCGGCGCGCGAGGCGGCGAAGCGACGGCCAAGTTCCGTGGGATCGACGAACGGGCTCGGCTTGCCGCGCGCCATCGCCGCGCGCTTCTTGTCGAAGTCGAATTGCTCGGCATGCGGCGCGAGGAAGACGTCGGCCTGCATCGCAGCCAGCCGGGCCAGGCTGGCGCGGTAGTCGGCGACAATGCCCGGATACTGCGGCCTTGGCGCCAGCCGGTTGCCCGCCACCGTGGTGCTGCACCAGAGCAGCGCCTTGCGCACAACGCCGTCGATTTTCACCGGAAAGGTCCAGGTCGTGCAGCCGGGCGTATGGCCGGGCGTGATGTTGGCCGTCAGGGTCACGCCGCCGAGCGTGACGGTGTCGCCGTCCTGGAGCACGGTATCGACCTTGACCGGCTTGAAGCGCAGCCAGGCGACATCCTCCGAACCGGGATAGACGCCCTGCTCCAGCAGCGGCTTGTCGCCGACGCTGGCCGCCAGGGTCGCGCCCGTATCCGCCTTCAGCCGCGCGAAACCCGCCGCATGGTCGAAGTGGGTATGGGTGTTGAGCAGGATCTTGACGTCCGACAGGCTGAAGCCGAGCGCCTTGATGTTGGCCTCGATCCCCGCGACGTTCTGTTCCATCGGCCCGTCGATCAGGATCAGCCCGTCGGATGTGACCACCAGCCAGGCCGCCAGGCCTTCGCTGCCCACATAGTAGAGGTTGTCGCCGACCTTCGCCGGAGGCGACGGCTTGATCCACAAGGGTGGCCAGGCCTGGGCGATCGCGACGCCACCGAGCGCCACGGCCGCAACGGCGGCGAGCCAGAGACGCTTTCTCACGCCGCGGCCTCCTTCGGGGGCAAGGCCGTGTCGCGCACGCCAAGCACGCGGCAGATGGCGTAGACCAGATCGGCCCGGTTCAGGGTGTAGAAGTGGAAATCGCTGAAGCCCTCTTCCGCCAGGCGGGCGCAGGTTTCGGCGGCCACGGAGGCGGCGATCAGGCGGCGGGTCTCGGGATCATCGTCCAGGCCGTCGAACAGACCGCCCAGCCAGCCCGGCAGCGGGATGCCGCAGGGGTCGGCCATCCGCTGCAGGCCCTTGAAGTTGGACACCGGCATGATCCCGGGCGAGATCGGGATGGTCACCCCGGCCTTGCGGACCTTGTCCATGAACCGCAGGAACACGTCGGTATCAAAGAAGAACTGGGTGATGGCGCGGGTCGCGCCGGCGTCGATCTTGGCCTTCAGGACGTCGATATCGTGGTCAGCGCCGGGGCTTTCGGGGTGAACCTGCGGGTAGAGTCCGACGGACACCTCGAAGGGCGCCACGCTCATGATGCCGCGGGTCAGCTCGGTGGCGTTGGCGTAGCCGTCCGCGTGCGGGACATAGGCGCCGCCGATCGAACCGGGAGGGTCGCCGCGCAGGGCGACGATATGCCGGATGCCGCTTTCCCAGTAGTCGCGCACGACCTCGTCGACCTCCTCGCGGGAGGCGCCGACGCAGGTCAGGTGGGCGGCGGGCTTCAGCGTGGTCTCCTCGAGCATCCGCTTGACGGTGCGGTGCGTCCGCTCGCGCGTCGAGCCGCCGGCGCCATAGGTCACCGAAACGAACGTCGGGTTCAGTGGCTCAAGGCGGCGGATCGCGGTCCAGAGGGACTCCTCGGCCTGCGGCGTCTTGGGCGGCGAGAACTCGAACGACACCCGCACGCCGGTGTCGCGGCCGCCCGCGCGGGCGACGGGCCCCAGGGCGGAGGGATGGGCGGAGGGAGAAGTCATGCGGCGCTCCTTTCGGCCTGGGCGGGCCGACGGGCGGTCCAGATTTTCACGGTCAGGCCGGCCGCGGCCGGCGGCAGGGCGGTCGCGGCTTCCAGCGCCAGACCGGCGCCGTCGAACCAGCGCCCGATCTCCTCGTCGGAGAAGCCGAGGCGGCGATGCTGGTGCTGCTCGCGCAGGTTCTCCAGGGCGTGCGGCGCGAAGTCGACGATCAGCAGCCGCCCGCCCGGCGCGACCAGTCTGGCGGCCTCGGCCACGGCGGCGGCGGGGTCGCCCAGGTAGTGCAGCACCTGATGGACGGTCACGAGATCAGCGCAACGGGCCGGCAGGCCGGTGGCGAAGATGTCGCCGTGGCGCAGCTCGCACGCCGCCAGACCCGCCTCGCTGACATTCAGCCGGGCGATGTTGAGCATCTGCTGCGACAGGTCCAGGCCGACCGACCGCCGGGCGCGGGCGCCCAGCAGGGTCAGCATCCGGCCGGTGCCGGCGCCCAGATCGACCAGCAGGCCGATCGGGTCATCGCCGACCAGGCGGTGGATCTCGGCCTCGACGTCGGCTTCGGCGACATGCAGCGAGCGGATCTCGTCCCAGCGGGCGGCGTTGCGCGCGAAATAGGCCGCTGCTTCCGAGCCGCGCTCGGTCTCGACCCGCGACAGGCGCTCGGCGTCGAGGGCCAGCGCGGCATCGTCGGGATCGATCAGCGCCAGGGCGCCGTCGGCCAGAGCCCGCCCGCCGCCTTCGGTCGCGAGACGATAGAAAACCCAGGCCCCGTCGGGGAACCGCTCGACCAGTCCGGCCTCGGCGAGCAGCTTGAGATGGCGGGACACGCGGGGCTGGCTCTGCCCCAGCACGGTGCACAGCTCCAGCACCGACAACTCCTCGCGGGACAGCAGTGCGAGGATCCGCAGCCGCGTCGGTTCGCCCGCCGCGCGCAGAATCTCGACCGCCTGTCCCGATGACACTGTCATGGGGATATAAAGATATCTTTATATGATCAAGTCAAGCGCTGGCGGGCGGTTGCCACAGTTCGACCCTGATACCGGCTGGATCCAGCAGCCAGGCGAAGCGGCCATTGGGATCGCTGTCATCCCGCCCCAGGGGTTCGACGCCCTGTCCGGCCGCGACGGCCAGAACGCCATCCAGATCGTCGACGATCAGATTGATCATGAAGGGCTGGGTCGACGGCTCGAAATAGCTCGTGTCGGCCTTGAACGGGCTCCAGACCGTATAGCCGGCAGCCGGGTGGGGAAACATCGCGCCGCCCCAGTCCTCGATGTTGAACCCCAGGACATCGCGGTACCAGGCGCGCACGCCGTCAGGGTCCTCCGCCTTGAAGAATACTCCGCCCACACCCAGTACGCCGGCCATGATCATCGTCTCCGTCCCGGGCGGTATCATGAACTGTCCAGGCCTCATGGCAATTGCACTCGTATCGGGTAGCGCCGGGCCGGCGTTCACCTCCCGGAAACGATGCGCGCGCTTATCGTCGCCCCCCAGATGAACCGGCCCGCACGAAAGACGCCATGCAGAAATTCGCCCGACGCCGCGTTCTGATTGTCGATGACAACGCTCACGCCCGCACGTTTCTCGGCCAGATTCTGGACGCGGTGAACGTCGTCGTGCTGCAGGCCGAGTCCGGACCGCAAGCCTTGAAGATGCTCGGGACCGCGCACGTCGACGTAGTGTTCGTCGATATGTTCATGACGCCGATGGACGGCATCGCCCTGACGCGGGAGATTCGCGCGTCCGACAAGGCCTCCGTCGCCGGCCTGCCGGTGGTTATGGCGTCGGCCCAGGCCAACCGCGACGTCGTGCAGGGCGCCATGGCCGCCGGCGTCAGCGGCTTCATCGCCAAGCCGTTCAGCCCGGCCCTGGTGCTCAAGCAACTGGCCATCGCGCTGGCGCGACGCCAGCCGGTGCGCCCCTCGCCGGTCCAGACCGCCTTCACGGACGAACCGGACGGCGGCCAGGCGATGGCCTACCTCTAGGTCCGGGCGAATTCACTCGCCAAAGTGATATCACTTTGATATTGATCCTGTGAGCGGCGGCGACCGGCCGACGTACGGGAGGATCACGACATGCTTGGCGTATTCCTGAAGTCTCCGCGCAAGCGGCTTGTCGCTTTTGTTCTGTTCGGCGCCCTGCTGGCCGCCGGCGTCGGGATGCTGATCTCTCAGGCCTGAACCGGCGACAGCAGCGGTTCTTCATGGAAGAACCGCCGCAGGTTCTCCAGCGTCTGGCCGACCATCTTCGGGATGCTCTCCAGGGTTCCGCCCGCGGTGTGCGGCGTGAGCACGGTATTGGGCACGTCCGCCCAGCGATCCGCCGGCGTCGGCTCGGTTTCGAACACGTCCAGCGCGGCCATGCCCAGCCGCCCGTCCTTCAGCGCCGCGATCAGGGCGTCCTCGTCGACGACTGACCCCCGCGCCACATTGACAAGGCAGCCCCGCGCGCCGAGCGCCTCAATGACCGGCTGCGAAATCAGGTGGTGGTTCACCGCGTCGCCGCGGCAGCAGACGAACAGCGCGTCGCTGTCACGCGCCAGGGCCAGCAGCCCCTCGGCCATGGGCCAGCGGCTCTCCTTCGGATTCGGACCCCACCAGGACACGGTCATGCCGAACGGCTCGACGCGCCGCGCAACGGCCTGGCCGATGTGGCCCAGCCCGACGATGCCGGCCTTGCGACCGGCCAGACCCGGCCGGGGCCGCATGCGGTCCGCATGGGTCCAGCGTCCGCCGCGCACGATGCCATCCCCGGTGACGATGCCGCGCCAGGCGGCCAGGAAGGCGCCGACCGCGTGATCGGCCACGTCTTCCGCGTTCAGGCCCTGTGAATGGGTGACGGCGACGCCCTGCGCCTGGCACCAGGGCACGTCGATGCCGTCATAGCCGACGCTGACGCAGGCGATGAGACCCAGCCGGGGCATCTCCGACATCATGTCCACGGACAGTTTGATCTCGCCGGCATGGACGATGGCCTGCACCTCGCGTCCCGGGCCTTCGAGAAAGGCCGGACGGTCGGGATAGTCCCACAGCCGGATAACCCGATAGGCCGGTTCGAGCGCCGCCTGTAGCGGCAACAGCATCTCGTGCGAGATCAGCACAACGGGCGGAGGCGAAGCGTCGGTCATGCCGCGACATTGCGCCCGTCGCCGGGCGCGTCAATCGAAGACCTCGTGAGCAACGCCGGGCGCCAAAGCGTAGTCAGGATCTGGCGGCCATCACAGCTGATGGTGGCGAGCAGCCTGCCGCATCGGATTGCGACACCGTAAAAGTGGTTGAATTTGTTGAAGACACCCCCGACTGCGTTGCACTCCGTTCAGGTCTTCTTGCCACGGGCGCGTTGGACGGGGCGACTTCGCTTGGGCGGGATGACCTTGTCGGCTCCGGTTCGCAAGATGCTGGCATGCAAGCGATCAGCATCAGCTCGCATTGCCATCCCGGCCTTCGGGTTACACTGTTATCCGGGGGTGAGCGCATGACTCGAAAGTCGGAGGTCGAGAACCTGCGTCGGCAGCAGAGACTGGTCTTCCGCTGCGTGACGATTTTCCTGCTCGATCTCGTCGGCCGGCAGATCCGCCGGCACGACGGCGACTTCACGCGGGCCATCGTCTACATGGCCGCGATCCAGGCCAGCCGCTCTCCCGCCGCCAGCGAAGGCGGCGAGCCGCCGGTTCGCGCCTTCAGCGTGCGCGCCATCGCCCAGTCGCTGGCCCTCCCCTACGAAACCACCCGCCGCAAGGTCGCCGAACTTGAGGCCGCCGGCCTCGCCCGCCGCGACGAATCCCGCGGATACACGGTCGCGCCTGCGGTGTTCGAAGGCGAGGCCTACCGCATGGACAGCGCGGCGACCTGGCAGGCGCTCCAGCGGGTGATCATCGACCTGCGCGCGCTGGGCTTCGACTTCAGCCAGTTCTCCGGCGGAAATACCCTCGGCGCCGTGCGCGGCCTGGCCGAGGTCAGTCTGGTCGATGCGGTCACCATCCTGACCAACGACTTTCTGCTGCGAGTGCTCGAAGCCGGCTCCCGGCCGCATGGATCGATGCTGGACGCGTCCATCATCGCGACGCTCATTCTCGCCAACGCCGAGCTTCTGACACTCGATCCGGAACTTGCCTGGACCTACTCGGGCGCGGAGACGCCACCGCCGGATCATCTCCGCACCCCGGCCACCATCACCAGCCTCGCCGCTTCGCTCGGCCTGACGCACGAAACGCTCCGCCGACGGATGCGCCACTATCGCACGCTGGGCTGGGTCAAGCGGGCGACCGGCGGCTATCTGATGACCCTCGACAGGTTGCAGGACCCCGAGGTGCTGGCGGCCGGCCTGATGATCGTCCAGCGCTTCCTCCAGCTCGTCCAGTCGATCCGCCTGCTGGGCGTCGACCCGGCCCTGGTTGTGGCAGACTGATGCAGGCACCAAGAGCCGGATAAGGCGAGGCGGGTACAGTCCGCGCCAGGACCCGACTGACTACCGCGTGAACTTCTGGAACTTGATCCTGTGCGGGATCAGGCTGTCGGCGCCGAGGCGGCGCTTCTTGTCTTCCTCGTACATCTCGAAGTTGCCCTCGAACCACTCCACATGGCTGTCGCCCTCGAAGGCGAGGATGTGGGTGCAGAGACGGTCGAGGAACCAGCGGTCGTGGCTGATGACCACGGCGCAGCCGGCGAACTCCTCCAGCGCCTCTTCGAGATTCTGCAGCGTCTCGATGTCCAGGTCGTTGGTCGGTTCGTCGAGCAGGATGACGTTGCCGCCGGTGGCCAGGGTCTTGGCCAGGTGAACGCGGTTGCGCTCACCGCCCGACAGCTGGCCGACTTTCTTCTGCTGATCGCCGCCCTTGAAGTTGAAACTGCCGACATAGGCGCGGGTGTTGATCTCGCGCTTGCCGACCATCATCACGTCGGTGCCGCCGCTGACCGCCTGCCAGACGGTTTCGGTCGGCACCAGGTCGTCGCGGCTCTGGTCGACATAGGCCAGCTTGACCGTCTCGCCGAGGCGGACGGTGCCGCGATCGGGCTTTTCCTGCCCGGTGATCAGCTTGAACAGGGTCGACTTGCCGGCGCCGTTGGGGCCGATGACGCCGACGATGCCGTTGGGCGGCAGCTTGAAGGTCAGGCCCTTGAACAGGACCTTGTCGCCGTATTCCTTCTCCAGGTCGGTGACCTCGAGCACGACGTTGCCGAGGCGCGGGCCCGGCGGGATCTGGATCACCGCGTGGGTCTGGGCGCCGCGGGCGTTCTCCTGCTCCGACACCATCCGCTCATAGGCGGCCAGGCGGGCCTTGGACTTGGTCTGGCGGGCCTTGGCGTTGGACCGGACCCACTCCAGTTCCTTGGTCAGCGCGCGCTGGCGAGACTCGGACTCGGACTGCTCCTGGACGACGCGCTTCTGCTTCTGCTCCAGCCAGCCGGAGTAGTTGCCCTCGTAGGGCACGCCCTTGCCGCGATCGAGCTCGAGGGTCCAGCTGGTCACCTGGTTGAGGAAGTAGCGGTCGTGGGTCACCAGGATGACGCAGCCCGGGAAGGCTTCCAGGTGATGCTGCAGCCAGGCCACGGACTCGGCGTCCAGGTGGTTGGTCGGCTCGTCGAGCAGCAGCATGTCGGGCTTGGAGAGCAGCAGACGGGCCAGCGCCACGCGGCGCTTCTCACCGCCCGACAGCTTGGTCACGCCGCTGTCGTTGGGCGGACAGCGCAGGGCGTCCATGGCCATCTCGACCTTGCTGTCGATGTCCCACAGGTCGCCAGCGTCGATCTTCTCCTGGAGGGCGGTCATCTCCTCCATCAGCTCGTCGGTGTAGTTCTCGCCCAGTTCCATGGCGATCTGGTTGTAGCGGTCGACGGTCAGCTTCTCGTCGCACCAGGCGATGACGTTTTCCCAGACGGTCTTGCTGTCATCCAGATGCGGCTCCTGTTCCAGGTAGCCCATCTTGACGCCATCGGCCGCACGGGCCTCGCCGCTGAATTCCTTGTCCAGCCCGGCCATGATCTTCAGCAGGGTCGACTTGCCCGAGCCGTTGACCCCGACGACGCCGATCTTGGCGTCCGGGTAGAACGACAGCCAGATGTTCTCGAACACCTTCTTGCCGCCGGGATAGGCCTTGGTCAGGCCCTGCATCTGGAAAATGTATTGCGCGGCCATAGGGGTCGCTCGCTCTCGTCTGATCGGAATGGGGGTCGGCGCGGGATGTAGCGAGCGGGGGGTCGAAAGGCAACGGGTGGCCGGCGTTTGGCGGGCTTGCCAAGCGGACCCGGGCGGCGGAACCATCGCGCCGCAGTCCCAGGAGCCCAACCATGCGCCGTCTCACCGCGTTCGCCCTCGCCGCCATTGTCGCCTCGCCGGCGCTGGCCACCCCTCCGCCGCAGCCGATGATCGTCGACCAGTCGATGAGCGAGCTGCGGGGCGACCTGCGGGCGGGCCGACGCAGCGCGCAGGAAATCACCCGGGCCTATCTGGCGCGGATCGACCTGCTGAACCCGCGGTTGCGGGCAGTGATCGCGGTCAATCCGGACGCGGTGGCGGCCGCGGCGGGCGCCGATTTCGTGCTGGACCTGGATCGCGACGCGCGGGACCGGCGGCCCGACAAGGGCCCCCTCTTCGGCATGCCGATCCTGATCAAGGACAACATCGAGACGCTGGATCAGATGGCCACCACGGCCGGATCGCTCGCCCTGGCGGGGAACCTCACCGGGCGCGACGCGCCGGTCATCGCACGGTTGCGGGCGGCAGGCGTGGTGGTGCTGGGCAAGGCCAATCTGTCGGAATGGGCCAACATCCGCTCCGACGACTCCCTGTCCGGCTGGAGCGCGGTCGGCGGCCAGGCGCGCAATCCCTATGACGCTACGCGTAGCACCTGCGGCTCCTCGGCCGGCAGCGCCGCGGCGGTCGCGGCGGGGCTGGCGGCGGCGGCGGTCGGGACAGAGACCGACGGCTCCATCACCTGTCCGGCGGCGATCAACGGGCTGGTGGGGCTCAAGCCCACGGTCGGACTGGTCTCGCGCACCTTCATCGTCCCGATCAGTGACAGCCAGGACACCGCGGGGCCAATGACCCGCACCGTGCTCGATACGGCCAACATGCTGACGGTGATGGCCGGAAGCGATCCAAAGGACGCGGCCACGGCGGAGGCTGACGCGCGCAAGAGCGACGACTACGCCGCCGGACTGCGTCCCGATGCCCTGAAGGGCGTGCGGGTCGGGGTGATGCGCTACGCCGCCGGCTTCCACCGCGAGACCGATGCCGTGTTCGAGCAGGCGCTGGCGGCGCTGAAAGCGCAGGGCGCGATCCTCGTCGATGTGCCGGAGTTCCCCGACCGGTCGAAGATCGGCCCCAACGAACTGGTCGTGCTGCTGACCGAGCTGAAGGTCGGGATGAACGCGTATCTCGCCGCGACCGACCCCGCGAAGGTCAAGGCGCGCAGCCTGGCCGACGTGATCGCCTTCAACCGCGCCAACGCCGACCGGGAGATGACCCTGTTCGGCCAGGAGCTGTTCGAGATGGCCGAGAAGACCACCGGCCTGACCGACCCGGCCTACCTCAAGGCCCGCGACGACGCCCGGCGCATGGCCGGCCCCGACGGCATCGACGCGCTGCTGGCGAAGCATGACGTGACCGTGCTGGTCGGGCCGACGCTCGGCCCGTCCTGGCTCATCGATCCGGTGCTCAAGGACCGCTATGTCGGCGGGGGGGCCGGCAATGCGGCGGCCGTGGCCGGCTATCCGCATCTGACCGTACCGATGGGCCAGGTCGGCGGCCTGCCGGTCGGCCTGAGCTTCGTCGGTCCGAAATGGAGCGAGGCGCAACTGCTGGGCTACGGCTTCGCCTACGAGCAGGCGACGCAGATGCGCCGCCCGCCGGCTCTGGCCGTCAACTAGGGCCTGCTAGTAGCCGCCCGACCCCGACCGACGACCCCAGCGGGGCTTCGCCGGCGGCGCGGGGCGCTGCGGATAAGGCTGGGCCGATGGCGATCCATCACGCTGGTAGGCGCGATCGTAGCCGTCGGCTTCCCACCAGTCGCGATAGGGGTTGGTGAAGCTGCTCTCGTCGCGCAGCGACATCGGCAGGCCGCTGCTGCGCTGACAGTAGACGCCCTGCTCCCAGCCGCGCTTCCAGCAGTCGTCGTTGTAGTAGGCGTAGTTGGGCTCGAGATCGATGACCACGCCCTGTTCGATCCACAGCGGCCGGCTGCTCCAGCCGTAGAAGCGGTTGCGCTTGACCGTCGCCTTGCCCGTCGAGGCGTAGAGGCCGACCTCGCGCGAGCCGATGGCCGATTCCGTCAGCGTCAGGTCGCCATCGGTCACCACGCCCACCGTCGTGCGGCAGAAGCGGCTGCGGTTGACCTCGACGATCGAGCCCCGGTCCAGATGCAGGCCATTGCGCCAGCCGCAAACCACGGCGTTGTTGATCTTCAGGGCGCCGGACCCGCTGCGCTGGCCGCGCACCAGGATGCCGTTGCCGGCGGGCAGCGCGGCGTCACGACCCATGATGCCGCTCTGCTCGATGATGCTGTCGCCGACCCCGGGGGTCACGTCGATCCCGGCCTCTTCGGCCAGCACACGGGTGCGGCTCATCTTCAGGATCGCGCCGTCGGTGACGACAGCGGCGTCCCAGGTGCGGGCGTCGATGAAGCTCTCGATCAGGCGCAACTCACCGCCCGAGGCGAACACCGCGGCCGTGTCGCCCCAGTACCGGACGGTCGTCCGCACCAGCGCCACCCTGGAGTCCCAGGTCTCGACGCACGGCGCGCGGCCGCCCTTTTCCGTCTGGAGAATCAGATCGCGCAGCTCGACGCCCTGCACGCCCGGCGCAACCTTCACGCAGGATGAGCCTTCGGCGGGGCTGATCGTCGCCCGTTGCGCGGGCGAGTCGTCAAAGATCGAGGCGGCGGCGCCGACGATGGCGACGGGATGCTCGATCCACAGGGTTTCGCGGCAGGTGCCGCGCACATAGAGGGTGCCGCCGTCAGCGAGACGCTGGAGCGCGTCGTTCAGCGGACCGCTGCTGTTGTACTGGCCGGAGTCCTGATCGTCGTATTGACCGCCGGACGCGCCCGAGCCCGAGCCCGATCCGTAGCCTGAACTCGGCGGAGCGCCATAGCCCGATCCGGAACCGGACCCGTACGACGACGGCGGCGGCGCGTTGCAGTCGACCGTGATGCTGGTTTCGTAGCGTTCGCCCGAATAGTAGCCGCCCCCGCCCTGACGCGGGCGGTAGTAGCGGGGCTTGTAGCGGTCGGGCCGCCAGCGCGGACGCAGGGGTGGCGTGATCAGGCCGCCGAAATTCGGGCGGATCTGGGCGTCAATGCCGGCGGCGGCGTCGGGGAAGGCCTGCGCGGCGCCGGCCGCGCCGAACACAATCATGGCCGCGCTCGCGGCCGTGAGGAGGCGGGTAAGCGTCTTCATCGTACGTAGTCCCTGTCGCGGGGCGAGGGTCTCGGCGCGCGGGACACCTGGGCCAGCACCTGCTGGAGGCGTCCCACGGACGGCTTGAAGCCCGAGAGCGCGGAGTCGATCTGGTAGACGACCGCCTTGGCCTTGTCCTGGTCGGCGACGCCGGCCACGCCGAGCGAGAAGTAGGTGGACATGGCGTACTTGGCCTCGCCCGACCCCTGACGATCTGCTTCGGCGAACCAGTGGAACGACCGGGCGTAGTCACGCGGCACGCCAACGCCCTCGGCGTACATCACCGCGAGCACCAGCTGGGCCTTGGGCGAGCCGTTGACCGCGGCGTACTGGATGATGCGGACGCGCTCGATCGGCGTCAGAACGCCGGTCTGGGGTCGGGCGACGCGCGCCTGGAAATCCTGGATTTCCTGCGGATAGAGCGCGTCCTCGTTGGTCACCACGCGCGGCGTCGACCGCAGATAGGCCAGCGCCTCGCCGATGTGGATGAACGGCAGTTCGCGGACGCGGCCGAGCGCCACCTGCTGGGCGTCGCCGATCTGGTCACTCTCGTCCGAATGCGGCACGCCCGAGGAGGGCGACTCAGGCGGATAGAATTCGTAGGGCGGGATCCAGCGCTTGGCCTTGGCCTCGACGAACTGGCCGGCGGCGGCGCGCTGCGCCGAGGACCGCTCGAAGTCCTTGAGCATCACATAGGCGCCGACATCGCCGGTCTGAACGGCGAGGTAGTTGTAGAGGTAGGCGTCGACGTCATTGCGCGGGAACAGGTTCAGCACCTGCGGCGTGCCGGGCTTGTACGGCTTGCCCCGAGCTTCCGCGGCCTGGCGGTTGTCGGACGGCTCGCCGAACGGACCGAAGAAGTTGTCATGCATCCGCGCCAGGGTCCGGTAGCCGGGCGCCCCTTCCGTCGCGAGGATGTAGATCACGCGGCTGCGGACCTTCTCCTGCTCTTCGGACGACATCTGCGACAGCAGCCGGTCGAGGGAACGGTAGGCGATATTGCGCTCGACGGCGCGGCAGTCGTCGTAGCGCGCGACGGCCTTCTGCTCGCCCTGCGGCGAGCGGCGGCCATAGGCGGAAATGGGCGCGTAGCCGTCGCCGTTGGAGAGGGCGATGGAGTACCAGACGGCCGCCTCGACCGGGTCCTCGAGGTTCTTGTCCGCCGCGCGCAGGCCTTCGTAGCGGCGCGCCAGCTCCAGCTGCGAGAAGAAGTCGCCGGTGAAGCCACGCCGGCGGAGCGTGCGGATCTCGAGCTGCTGGGTGTTGAACTGCGGCGCCACGCCGGTCGGAACCTGCGGACGGGGGCAAGCTGTACTCCCCGGCTTGCCGAAGAAGCTCTCCGGTCCACTGTCGCAGCCGACGAGGGGAATCACCACCGCAGCGATAAGCGCCACGATCGAGCCGCTGCGGATCAGCGGGCCTTGCGCAGCCCCGAACGGGCGGCCGTGGGCGTCGCTGGTCTCATGCATACAGTTTAGCTCCCCAGCCCGGCCGTTAACTATTCGGCAACCGGACTCTTCGCCGGGCTCCCGCGGGAGTCAAGCTCGCCCACGGTCCGAGAGCCGTATCAATCCCTGTCACGGGCATCATAGTGAACCTCGTTCGCGCAACAGGCGAAGTTCGGGTGTCGCCGGCCCGACACATGCCCTCATTGCGGTCGCATTCCGCCCCGCTTTGGCCGCAACCGGCGCGCGACCATGGCGCGTGGGACGACAAAGTCAGGGGAATCGCATGCGGTTATCTAAGACGGCCCGTGGTCTGACGACGACGGTGGCCCTTGCGGCCTTTCTGGCGGCTTCCGCGCCGCCCTTCCAGATCGCCTCGGCGAAGGGGCCGGTTGACGGCCAGCCGACGCCCGCGGCCTGCGCTGCATTAGGCTTCACCGGGACGCGCGACGGCGAGCGCGCCGGCGGCATTCGCATGTTCGCCCGCCCGACGGTCGGCATGGCCGCGCCGTCCGCCCCGATGCCCCCACCGCCGCCTCCGCCTCCCCCGCCGCCCCCCCGTCCGTCGATGCCGGGCCCGAAGGACGTCGCGCCCCCGCCCCCGCTTTCAGTTCCCCCGGTGGCGAAGCGCGTGGCGCCCGGCGTGGTCGCGCCCGGCTACGTCACGGGCTTCGCGGCAGAGGCGACACCGGACACCGAACGCTATCCGGGCGGCGCTTCAAACCCGATCAAGCGGGTCGCCGATGACCCCGTCTCGACCTTCTCGATCGACGTCGATACGGCCGCCTACGCCAACACCCGGCGGTTCCTGAAGGACGGAACCCTGCCGCCGCGCGACGCCGTGCGGGTCGAGGAACTGATCAACTACTTCGACTACGACTACCCGCTGCCGACCAGCCGGGCGGAGCCGTTCAGGCCCTATGTCGCAGTCGTCCCCTCGCCCTGGTCAAAGGATCGCCAGATCCTGCACATCGGCCTGCAGGGCTATGACCTGCCGCGAGGCGAGGAGCCGCCGCTGAACCTGGTGTTCCTGATCGACACCTCCGGCTCGATGCAGTCGCCGGACAAGCTGGGATTGGCGAAGAAGGCCATGAACCTGCTGGTCGACAAGCTTCGGCCGCAGGACCGCGTCTCGATCGTCGCCTACGCCGGATCGGCCGGCGCGGTGCTGGCGCCGACGGACGGACGCTCGAAGCTGAAGGTGCGCTGCGCGCTCGAGGCGCTGCAGGCCGGTGGATCGACGGCGGGCGGCCAGGGTCTGGCGCTGGCCTACGCCCTGGCCGGGCAGAACTTCGACGCGAAGGCCGTCAATCGCGTGATCCTGCTGACCGACGGCGACTTCAACGTCGGCGTCTCGGATCCCTCGAAGCTGAAGGACTTCGTCGCCGACAAGCGCAAGACGGGCGTCTATCTGTCGGTCTACGGCTTCGGCCGCGGCAACTACAACGACACGATGATGCAGGCGCTGGCCCAGAACGGAAACGGGACTGCCGCCTATATCGATACCTTCGAGGAAGCGCGGAAGCTGTTCCGGGACGACTTCTCCGGCTCGCTGTTTCCGATCGCCGACGACGTGAAGATCCAGATCGAGTTCAATCCGGCCCAGGTCAGCGAGTACCGGCTGATCGGCTACGAAACCCGGATGCTGGCGCGGGAGGACTTCAACAACGACCAGGTCGACGCCGGAGAGGTCGGATCGGGCGTCTCGGTGACGGCGCTCTACGAGATCACCCCGGCCGGCGCGCCCGGCTCCGCCGACCCGCTGCGCTACCAGTCGGCGCGGCCCACGGCGTCGCCCGGCGGCGAGATGGCCTTCCTGAAAGTCCGCTGGAAAGCGCCCGGCGCCGCCACCTCGCAGCTGATGCAGCAGGCGATCCCGACCGGGAACACCGCCCGCGACCTGGCCACGGCGCCGGAAGCGACCCGCTGGGCCGTCACCGTGGCGGCCTTCGGCCAGAAGCTGCGCAACGATCCCTGGCTCGACGCCGGCTACGGCTGGGACCAGATCCTAGACACCGCCCAGCGGTCGCGCGGCGAAGACGAATTCGGCATCCGCGCCGAGTTCGTCCAGCTGGTCCGCGCCGCAAAGGAAGGTCGCCGGGTCAACGAGTAGGGTTCCGGAGGGCCGGTTGGGTCAGGGCTGATGCGCCCAGCCCCAGCCGGCCCGGACCTGCCCCATGAAGACGTCGCGGTAGCGCACCAGCTCGCTGCGGGCCTCCTCGCCGTCGCCGCTGGAATTCCTGTCTTCGTAGCGCCGCCGTGCGGCGGCGGCGGCGGCGGCATAGGCGCCATAGCTCCCCTCGTATTTGCGCAGCCGCAGCCGCGCGTAGCCAAGGTTCCCGTAGGCGGCGATGAGGTTCTGGGGCGTATCGCCCTCCTTGGCGCGCCGGTCCCAGGCGGCGGTGACCCCGACCAGTATCGTCTCCGCCTCGGCCGACTTGCCGGTCACGGAGAGCAGGGACGCGAGATTGTTGGCCGAGAGCAGGGTGTCGGGATGCTCGGGACCCAGCACCTGACGACGGATTTCCAGTAGCAGGCGGTTGATTTCCTCGGCTTCCTTGCGGCCACCCAGTGACCTGAGATTGGACGCCAGCGAGCTTAGGGAGACGAGGGTGTCGGGATGGGCCGCGCCCAGGACCCGGGCCCGCACCTGCCAGACCTTGTAGTTGAGCTCTATGGCCTCGTCCTTTCGCCCGGTGGCGCTGAGACTGAAGGCCAGAATTGCGATGGTCCTGAGCGTCTCGGGATGCTCCTCGCCGAGCACGCGGCGGCGGACCTCGAGAACCTGCCGCGCGAGCGCTTCGGCGTCAGCGTAACGGCGCATCAGAAGCAGGACGTTGGCGACGTTCGCCGCGGACGACAGCGTTGAAGGATGTTCCTCCCCCAGGAGGCGGCGCCGCGTCATCCAGATTTGCCTGTGCAAGGCTTCGGACTCGGCCGCCCGCCCCAGACCATTGAGACTCAGCGCGAGGTTGTTCGCCGATAGCAGGGTGTCGGGATGCTCCTCGCCCAGCAGCCGCCGACGGACCGCCCACACCTGCCGATGCAACCGCTCCGCCTCGGTCTGGCGTCCCATGCCGCCCAGGTTGGTGGCCAGGTTGCTCATCGAGCGCAGCGTCTCCGGATGTTCCTCGCCCAGGACCCGGCGGCGAATTTCCAGAATCTCCCGCCCCAGAGCGTCGGCTTCGGCATACCGGCCCATGCTGAAGAGGTTGTCGGCGAGGTTGCTGGCGGAGAGCAGCGTGCTTGGGTGCTCCCGGCCGATCAGTCGGATGCGGGCCATCCACGTCTGGCGGTTCAGGGCCTCGGCCTCCGCCACGCGGCCAAGCCCAGACAAGGAGACGGCGACGTTGTTCGCCGAGCCGAGGGTATCAAGGTCGTCATCGCCGAGCGTTCGCCGGCGCGCCTCCCAGACCTGCCGATGCAGCGCTTCGGCTTCGCTCAGGCGGCCGAGGGCTTTCAGGGCGGTCGCAAGGCTGCTTTGCGTCGTCAGGGTGTCGGGATGATCGGGGCCGGCGACCCTAAGGCGCGTCGCAAGGATTTCGCGGTTGAGCGTCTCCGCCTCCGCCGCGCGGCCAAGCGACAGAAGGGTGTCGGCGACATTGCTTGCCGCGTTCAGGGTGGCGGGAGCGTCCGGACCGAGTACGCGCAGCCGCACTTGCCAGATCTGGCGGCTGAGGGCTTCGGCTTCCGCGAACCGGCCCAGGCCGCGCAACGTCGATGCAAGACCGTTCGCCGCCAGCAGCGTCAGCGGCGCCTCGGCCCCCAGGTTCCGGGTGCGCGCCATCCAAAGGTGGCGGGCGAGCGGCTCGGCCTCGGCATAGCGGCTCAGCGCTCTGAGGTTGACGGCCAGATTCGCCTCCGAAAGCAGCACATCGGGGTGATCCTCGCCCAGGACCCGGCGACGGGTCTCCAGAACGGCGCGGTTGAGCGGCTCCGCTTCCGCCGGACGGTCGAGCGCATTGAGGGTGTCCGCGAGGTTGCTGGCGGCGATGAGCGTGAGCGGGTCGTCCGGGCCAAGCAGGCGCATCCGGACCGACCAGACCTGACGGTTGAGGACCTCCGCTTCGGCCGTTCGGTCCAGCCCACGCAGGATCAGCGCCAGATTGCCGGCCGCCAGGAGCGTGGGCGCCGCTTCGGCTCCCAGCACGCGGGTCCGCACGGTCCACAGGTGGCGGGCCAGCGGCTCCGCCTCGGCATAGCGGCCAAGCGTTCGCAGATTGGTCGCGAGGTTGGATTCAGAGACCAGCGTCTCGGCGTGCTCTTCCCCCAGAACCCGACGGCGGACGCCATAGACCTGGCGGTTCAGGACTTCCGCCTCTTCGTTCCGCCGCAGGGCGCCCAGGGTCGCCGCGAGAAAATGGGCGACGCGCAGGGTTGTGGGATGCTCGTCGCCGAGAGTCTGCCGGTAGCCGGTCCAGGCTTTACGAAGGCCGACCTCCGCTGCGTCGAAGCGCGCGGCCTCATAGTCCAGACGCCCCTGCCGGAACAGCGCGGCGTAGCCCGAGGCGTCAGCCGGCGCGGCCGCAGGCGCCTGCGCCAGAGCCGCTTCGCCGCAAGACAGGGCGGCCGCCATTATAAGCACCGAAAGTCGGCCCTGCCGGCCCATCTTCGCCATCCCCGTGACAG
This sequence comes from Caulobacter sp., assembly GCA_021741355.1. GTDB lineage: Bacteria > Pseudomonadota > Alphaproteobacteria > Caulobacterales > Caulobacteraceae > Caulobacter. The sequence goes on along the minus strand of JAIOXZ010000004.1, from coordinate 188,520 downwards.
AGGCGGCAAGACTGCGGTGCGGGGCATGTTTGCTCAAGTGTCGTATTGTTACGACGGGTCCGGACGCAGAAAAGGGCGCGGCTTTCGCCACGCCCTTCCTGATCGATAGCCTGCGTCCGGTCGCGTCAGCGGCCCGTCGGCATGTCCTTGAACGCCACGTCCTTGTCGACGCGGACATCGCCCGGCAGGCCAAGCACCCGTTCGGCGATGATGTTCTTCAGGATTTCGTCCGTGCCGCCGGCGATGCGCAGGCCGGGGGCCCACAGCAGCGACTGCTGGAAGGCCGCCTGCATCGGGGCCTCGGACGGGTCGACGAGGATGCCGTACTGGTCCTCCATCTCGACGCCCTGGTTGGACATGTCCTGCATCTGGTTGGCGGCGATGATCTTGCCGATCGAGCTTTCCGGTCCCGGCGTCTGGCCGCGCGACAGCGCGGTCATGGTGCGGAAGCGAGTCAGCTTCAGACCCTCGGCGGCCACGTACCAGTCGGCCAGCTTCTCGCGGAAGGCGCCGTCCTTGATCGCCGCCCCGGCCGGGCCGGTGACCTGGCGGGCCAGGTCCATGATCAGCTTGTAGTCGGGGCCCGACGAACCGCCGACGGCCAGTCGCTCGTTCATCAGGGTGACCAGCGCGACCTTCCAGCCGTCGCCGACCTCGCCCAGACGCTGGCTGTCCTTCACGCGCAGATCGGTGAAGTAGACCTCGTTGAACTCGCTGCCGCCCGACGCCTGGTGGATCGGACGAACCTCCACGGCCGGATCGTGCATGTCGATCCAGAACATGGTCAGACCCTTGTGCTTGGGCACGTCGGGGTCGGTGCGGACCAGCAGGATGCCGTAGTCGCAATACTGCGCGCCGGTGGTCCAGACCTTCTGGCCGTTGATCACCCACTCGTCGCCATCACGGATGGCCTTGGTGCGGGTGGCCGCCACGTCGGAGCCGCCGGCGGGTTCGCTGAACAGCTGGCACCAGATTTCCTCGCCGCGCATCGCCGGACCGACGAAGCGGGTCTTGGTCTCGGCGTCGGCGAAGGCCATCACGGTCGGGACGCACATGCCCAGGCCGATGGTGAAGTAGCCGTAGTTGACGCCGACCTTGGCTTCTTCCTGGCCGAAAATGACCGACTGCAGCGGGGTGCCGCCGCCGCCGCCCCATTCCTTGGGCCAGGTGATGCAGGCGTAGCCGGCCTCGGCCTTCTTGGCCTGCCAGGACTTGGCCATCGCCATGTGCTCGGGGCTGTTGGGCCGGCGGCCGTTGGCGCTGGCGTTGCCCTTGTGCTCGGCGGCGTTCTTTTCCAGCCAGGCGCGAGCGGTCTCGCGGTAGGCGGCTTCTTCGGGGGAGTCGTTGAAATCCATGATCTTATCTCCCGTCCGCTTACGCGGCGTTCCTGCGTTCAAGCTGGCTGACCAGCCGTTCTTTCCAGACCTTCGGGGCGCCGGCCACCAGGCCGAGCTGCCGCGAGCGGCGATAGTAGAGGTGGCAGTCGACTTCCCAGGTGAAGCCCATCCCGCCGTGCGTCTGGATGTTTTCCTTGCTGCCGAACCAGTAGGCCTCCGACGCCGCGATGCGCGCGGCCGAGGCGGCAACAGGTAGCTCGGGGGCGTTCGTGTTCAAGGCCCAGGCGCCGTAGTAGGCGTTGGAGCGGGCGACCTGGTTCTTGACGTACATGTCGGCCAGCTTGTGCTTGATCGCCTGGTAGCCGGCGATGACGCGGCCGAAGGCGTAGCGGCCCATGGCGTAGTCCTTGGCCATCTCCAGGCACTTGTCGGCGCCGCCGGTCTGTTCGAAGGCCAGCAGCACGGCGGCCCGGTCGAACACCTGCTCCATCAGCGCGAAGCCTTCGCCGGCGCCGCCCAGACGGGTCGCCGCCGCGCCGCTGAAGGTCAGGCGGCCGACGCCGCGGGTCGGATCGAGGCTCTTGAGAGTCTCACGGCTGACGCCGGCGCCCTTCAGGTCGACCAGGAACAGACCGGCCTTGCCGCCCTCGTTGGCCAGCACCACGGCGACGTCGGCGATGTCGCCGTCGGTCACCGGGATCTTCACGCCGGTCAGCTTGCCGCCCTCGACCTTGCAGACCAGGTTGCTGGCGTTGACCACGCCCGGGCCTTCCGAGGTGGCGAAGCAGCCGATCAGCTCGCCGGCGGCGATCTTCGGCAGCAGGTCGGCCTTCTGGGCGTCATCACCGGCCAGCAGCACGGCTTCGGCCAGGAAATAGACGGTCGAGGCGAACGGGATCGGCGCGACGACGCGGCCCATCTCCTCGGCGATGGCGCAGAGCTCGACATGGCCCAGGCCCAGGCCGCCGAACTCTTCGGGGATCGCAGCGCCGAGCCAGCCCTGCTCGCCCACGCCCTTCCACAGCTCGGCGTCGAACGAGACGTCGTCGTCGTTCAGCACCTTGCGGACGGCGGCGCTGGTGCAGCGGGCCTCCAGGAACTTGCGCGCCTCGTTCTTGAGGAACTTCTGGTCGTCGGAATAGTCGAAATTCACGTCTCTCTCCCGGTGGCGCCTCTTTGCGTGGTTCGACACGCACCCTGCGGGTGCTGCTCACCATGACGTGCACTGCGCTGCGTCATCCTGAGCAGCCGCGAAGCGGCGTGTCGAAGGACGCAGGGCGTTTGTGCGAACCTTCAGCGGCGCAATGTAGCGGGCTTTCCGCGTGGGGAAAGATTGACCTCGCGTCAATGAATTCAGGTTCTTATGCACGACCAATCAGAATGATGGCGTGGGTGCATGGCGAAGGCCGTTTTTCAGAAGAACCAGAAGGTGTGGGTCGAGAGCGTCGGCGCCTGGGCGACCATCGACAAGATCGTGCCCATCTGGGCCAAGGGCTTCGACGAGCCGGTGCGCGTCACCTACGACGTCGGGCTCGGCCGCGAGTTCCACGCCCATGAGCTGAGACCCGAGGACCGCGTCGAGGACGCCGAAGGCGAACTCCCCGGCGAAGGCTGGCGGCTGATGCGCGCCAAGAACAAATGGCAGCAGGAAGGCGACTGCTCGCACCATCCCTTCCCCGGCACCTATCCGGTCGTGGTGACCGACCCCAGCGACTGGGGCGGCTGGCGCACGCCCGGCGCGGAATACGACCGCGACCCGAACAAGATGGAGCGTCAGGCCCGCCTGATCGCCAGCGCCCCGCGTCTGCAGGCCATCGCCCGCGAACTGATCGCCCTGGTCTCGGAATCCCCGGACGACGCCCCGCCGGTCGTCGCCGAACTGGCCCGCCGCGCAGCCGTCATCGAGCGCTACGTCCAGGAAATCCCCGCCGCTGCATCCGAGGGATCGCGCCGGGAAAGCAGCGCGGCCTGATTGTTGTGACTTGAACGACAGGCCTGCGGGGCGCGTTCTGCGATCATCCCGCAGGAGTCGCTCATGTCCGCCAACCCCCGATTCCAGACCGTTGACCCGGCGACCGGTCAACCCGGGAAGACCTACGACGGTCACAGCCGCGACGACGCCCTCTCGATTCTGGGCCGCACGCATGACGCCTTCGGGTCGTGGCGACGAACGGCCTTCGCCGAGCGCGCCCGGCTCCTGCGGCGGGCGGCGGCCGTGCTCCGCGCCCGCAAGGATGACTTCGCCGCCCTGATGACCGCCGAGATGGGCAAGACCCTGACCGACGGTCGCGCCGAGATCGAGAAGTGCGCCGGCGGCTGCGACTTCTACGCCGACCACGCCGAAGCCTTCCTGGCGCCGGAACCCGCCGCCATCGAGGGTGCGAAGGCCTACGCGACCTTCAATCCGCTCGGCGTGGTGCTGGCGGTGATGCCATGGAACTTCCCGTTCTGGCAGGTCTTCCGCTTTGCCGCGCCGGCGCTGATGGCCGGCAACGGCGCGTTGCTCAAGCACGCCAGCAATGTGCCCGGGTGCGCCCTGGCCATCGAGGCGGTGTTCCGCGAGGCGGGCTTTCCGGAGGACATCTTCCGCACCCTGCTGATCCCCAGCGACGATGTGCAGACCCTGATCGAGGATGATCGGGTGGCCGCCGTCACCCTGACCGGCAGCGTCGAGGCCGGACGCAAGGTCGCCGCAGTCGCGGGCGGGGCCCTGAAGAAGGTCGTCCTGGAGCTCGGCGGCGCCGACGCCTACCTCGTGCTAGAGGATGCCGACATCGATCTGGCGGCGAAGGTCTGCGCGACCGCCCGCATGGTCAACGCGGGCCAGAGCTGTATCGCGGGCAAGCGGTTCGTAGTGATCGAGAGTATCGCGCCGGCCTTCGAGCGGGCGCTGGTGCGCGAGATGAGCGTCTTCCAGCCTGGCGATCCGCGCGACGCCGCAACCCGATTCGGTCCGCTGGTCAGCATCGCCGCCCGCGACGACATCCACGCCCAGGTCGAGGCCAGCCTGGCCGCGGGCGCGCGACTGCTGCTGGGCGGCGAGCGACCGGACAGGCCCGGCGCCTGGTACCCGGCCACGATCCTGACTGATGTGACGCCCGGCCAGCCGGTGCATGACGAGGAGGTCTTCGGGCCGGTCGCGGCGATTATCCGCGCAAAGGACGAGGCTGACGCCATCCGCATCGCCAACGCCTCGCCGTTCGGCCTCGGCTCCGGCGTTATCACATCCGACCTGGCCCGCGGCGAACGGATCGCGGCGGAGGACCTCGACGCCGGCATGGCGTTCGTCAACGCCAACGTCCGGTCAGACGCCCGCCTCCCGTTCGGCGGCGTCAAACACAGCGGCCACGGCCGTGAATGCAGCCGCCACGGCCTGCTGGAATTCGTCAACGTGAAGACGGTCTGGGTCGAGGGCGGTTGAGCGAATTTGTCGCCCGCGCTGCTGGCCTCAATCCCTCGGCGCCCCTAGATATCTCCCATGCGCACAGATGCCCCCCAGCCCGTCCGCCTGGCCGAGTACCGGCCGCCCGCCTACCTGATCGACGAGGTGTTCCTCGACTTCGGCCTGGAGCCGTCGGCCACGCGGGTGAAGGCCAGGCTCACGGTCCGCCGCAATGGCGACCACGCCGAGCCGCTGGCGCTCGATGGCGAGGGCCTGAAGACGCTCTCCGTCGCGGTCGACGGCGTCGCCCATCCCTATGAGGCGACGGCGACTGTCCTGACCCTGTCAGATCTCCCCGCGGCCTTCGCGCTGGAGACCGAGGTCGAGATCGACCCGCGCGCCAACACCGCCCTGATGGGGCTCTACATGTCCGGCGGCCGGTTCTGCACCCAGTGCGAGGCCGAGGGCTTCCGGCGCATCACCTGGTTCCTCGACCGCCCCGACGTGCTCAGCCGCTACACCGTGCGGATGGAGGCGGACCGGGCGTTCCACCGCCTGCTCGCCAACGGCAACCGGGTCGAGGGCGGAGATCTCGGGAACGGCCGCCACTACGCCGTCTGGAACGACCCCTTCCCCAAGCCCTGCTACCTGTTCGCGCTGGTGGCGGGCGAGCTGGACGAACTGGCCGACAGTTTCGTCACCATGACCGGCCGCACGGTCGAGCTGCGCATCTATGTCGACCCGGGCATGTCGGCCCGCGCCGAGTACGCCATGGACAGCCTCAAGCGCGCGATGAAATGGGACGAGGAGGCCTTCGGCCGCGAGTACGACCTGGACCTGTTCATGATCGTCGCCGTGCGCGACTTCAACTTCGGGGCCATGGAGAACAAGGGCCTCAACATCTTCAACTCGGCCCTGCTGCTCGCCGACTCCGCCACGGCCACTGACATGGACTACGAGCGCATCGAGAGCGTCGTGGCCCACGAGTACTTCCACAACTGGACCGGCGACCGGATCACCTGCCGCGACTGGTTCCAGCTGTGCCTGAAGGAGGGGCTGACGGTGTTCCGCGACCAGTCCTTCAGCGGCGACATGCGCGGCGAGGCGGTCCAGCGGATCAAGGACGTGAAGGCCCTGCGCGCCCGGCAGTTCTCCGAGGACGCCGGCCCCCTCGCCCACCCGGTGCGACCGTCGAGCTATCTGAAGATCGACAACTTCTACACCGCGACGATCTACGAGAAGGGCAGCGAGGTCATCCGCATGCTCAAGACCCTGCTGGGCGCGGACGCGTTCCGGGAGGGCATGGACCTCTACTTCACCCGCCACGACGGCGAGGCGACGACGGTCGAGGCCTTCATCCAGTGCTTCGCCGACGCGTCAGGCCGCGACCTGACCGACTTCTTCCGCTGGTACGAACAGGCCGGCACCCCGGTCGTGGACCTGACCACGGCCTATGACGAGGCCGCCGGGTCAATCGCCATCACCCTGCGCCAGACGACGGCCCCGACGCCGGGCCAGCCGACCAAGGCGACATTGCCGATCCCTGTCCGGCTGGGCCTGTTGCATGACGACGGCCGGCCGATGGGCGAGGAATGCCTGATCATCCTTGAACAGGCCGAACTGACGATCACCCTGCCCGTTCCGGCGCGCCCGGTGATCTCGCCGCTGCGCGGCTTCTCGGCGCCGGTGAACCTGACGACGGACTCGCCGGAAAAGGACCGCTACGTCCTGCTGGCGGCCGATCCGGACCTGTTCAACCGCTGGGAAGCGGGCCAGGGCCTGGCGAAGGACCTGATCCTCAAGCGCGCGAAGGGCGCGCCGGACGAGGTCGCCGAGGAGCGGTTCGCCGAGGCCATGGGCCGCGCACTGGGCGATCAGGCGGCGGATCCGGCGTTCAAGGCGCTGCTGCTGGCCCTGCCGACCGAGGGCGATCTGTCCCTGGCGATGAGCCCCGCCGATCCGCAGGCGATCCACGACTCGCGCGACCATCTGCGGGCGCGGCTGGCCGTGCATCTGGGCGACGATCTGCGCCGCCTGCACGCGGGCCTCAGCGACAGCGGTCCGTTCTCGCCTGCCGCCGAGGCCGCCGGCCGCCGCGCCCTGCGCAACGCGGCGCTCGACCTGTTGTCGGTCGATCACCACGCGGAAAACGCCGACATCGCCGCGCGGCATTTCGAGACGGCGGCCAACATGACCGACGCCATCGGCGGCCTGGCGGCGCTGATGGAGCTGGGCGGCGAGGTCCGCGAGAAGGCCCTCGAGACCTTCCATGCCCGCTGGAAGGACGAGCCGCTGGTGCTCGACAAGTGGTTCGCCATCCAGGCCCGGGAGTCCTCGGAAGAGGCGCTGGGCCGGGTGCTCGGCCTGACAGTCCATCCGGACTTCGACCGCCGCAACCCCAACCGCCTGCGGGCGCTGGTCGGGACCTTCGCCGGCTTCAATCCGGCCCGGTTCCACGATCCGTCGGGCGCCGGCTACCGCTTCCTCGCCGACCAGATCATCGCCACCGACGCGGTCAACCCGATGACGGCCGCCCGCTTCGTCGAACCCCTCGGCGGCTGGCGGCGCTACAAGCCGGAACTCGGCGCGCTGATGAAGGCGGAGCTGGAGCGCATTGTCGCGGTCGAGGGCCTGTCGAAGAACGTGTTCGAACTGGCCAGCAAGGCGCTGGCTTAGCGACATTCAATCCTCCCCGCTTCGCGGGGAGGGGGACCGCCGGAGGCGGTGGAGGGGAGTCGGAGCACTCCAACGCCCCTCAGTCAGGCTCCGCCTGACAGCTCCCCACGCGTGGGGAGCATTTTCTGAATGCGCGGCCAGAAGGTGTTCAGCGCCAGGCCGGCCATCACCAGGCCCGCCGCCGCCAGCTTCCAGGCCGGCAGCGCCTCGTGCAGGAACACCGCCGAGGCGCCCATGCCGAATACCGGCACCAGCAGCGACATCGGCGCGATGGTCGCCGTCGGATAGCGCGCCAGCAGCCAGCCCCAGATCGCATAGCCGAACATGGTGTTGCCGACGGCCTGCCAGACCACGGCCGCCCAGGTGACCGCGTCCGCCCTGACGAGGCCGTTCCGGATCGCCGGCCAGCCCTCGAACACCAGCGAGAACGCCAGCAGGGGCGGAATGGAGAACAGGCTCGCCCAGACCACATAGGCCAGCATGTTCACGTTCGGGGTCCGGCGTGCGACGAGATTGCCCCCGGCCCAGCCGAGCGCCGCCAGCAGCACCAGGCCGATGCCCAGCGGCGTCGCCGAACCGTCTGTCCGCCAGATGATCACGCCGATGCCGGCGGCGGCCAGGGCCAGCGCGACATACTGAAAGGTCCGCACCCTCTCACCGCTGATCCGCATGGCGAGCGCGATGGTGAAGAAGGCCTGGGTCTGCACCACCAGCGAGGCCAGGCCCGGCGAGATATGCCCCTTCATGGCCAGGAACAGCATGCCGAACTGCCCGGCGCCGATCAGCACGCCATAGGCCGCCAGATTTCGCCACGGCACGTCAGGCTTCTTCAGGAACAGCGCGGCGGGCAGGAAGGCGACACTGAATCGCAAGGTCGCGAACAGCAGTGGCGGCAGATGATCCAGCCCCACGCGGATGACGACAAAGTTGGATCCCCAGACCGCCATGACCGCCAGGGCCAGCAGCGCGTGCCGAAGGGACAGGGCGTTGGTCGTCATGGAGTCGGGGACCTCGCGGCGGGCGTCCCTCTCTAGGCGATTGCGGCGGAAACACCACCCGAAGGGTCCGCCGGGTGAGTCCGCCGAACCACGATCCGCGGCCATGTGACTCAGACTGGGGAGAAATCGCCATTGGTCCGTGACGGCGGGACTCCGCGCCCCTAAGATTCCCCCTACGGGGTGACTGACTCGGATATTTGGGGACTGAGGTTGGCGGGCAAGCGTCGCAAGGCAGCAGTAGCCGGCGAGCCATCCTTTGCCGCGTCGAAGAACCGTGCTTCGTCCGGCGCCTTCGTACGCATCGTCATCCTGGCGGCGGTTGTGCTGCTGGGCGTCTACACGGCCTTCGGCGTCATGCGGCTTCAGCGCGGCTGGGTGTCGAAGGACGGCGCCGGCGGACCGGACGCCACCGCCCAGATCCTCGCCGCCCGCCTCGACGCGCGCATCGCCCAGCGCAATGGCGGGCTGGCTGCGGGTTATGAGCTTCTGAACCGATCCCCGGACCGTCCGATCGACGCGGCTGAAGGCGCCCTGCGCGCGGCCGGCCCTGGCGTCGCCGCCGCCGCTGTCGTCACGGGCGAGACCGTGGCCGCCGCGTCCGGACGGGCTGACGGCGCTGACTGGAAGGGAGCGGCCCGGCAGGCGGAGGCCTCGGGTCACAGCCTGTGGGTCGGCACGGCGGCCGGCGACCCGCAACGTCTCTACATCGCCCGCGTCGTGCCGGGTCGCGCGGTCATCCTGACGGCCGAGGACCGGGCCAGACTGCCGACAGGCCCCGCCGACGCAGGCTCTTCCGCCGGGGCCACGGCGGACGGTCGCCTGATGGTCAGCACCGGGCCGGGTGGCGCCGCCCAGGCCTCGACCGCGCGGGAGGCCTTTGGTCTGGCGCTGTCCGACCTTCGCCCGGACGTGCTGGTGCGCGGCCGTCAGCCGAACGGCGGCATCGTGGATGTCGCCAGCCGTCCGGTCGTCGGCGGCTTGCTGGTGGTCATGGCCGCGGCCGCGCCGATCAGCGTGATGCAGGCCAACGAGGCGCGGATCGACGGCATCGTCTCCTTGCTGGTGCCCCTGGGTATCGGCATCGCGCTGGCGCTGCTGCTGTTCTCCCAGAGCCGCAAGGCCGACGCCGGCCAGCGGGCCTTTTTCGAAAGCGAGCAACGCTTCCGCATGGCGGTCGAAGCGGCGCGGTGCGGCATCTGGGAATGGGATCTGGTCAACGACCAGGTGTTCATGTCCGACGTCACCGGCGTCATCTTCGGCTGGGGCGGCGGCGGCGTGGTCGGCGGCCAGGAGGTGCTCGACCGGGTCGCGCCCGATCACCGCGAGCGGGTTCGCCAGGCCCTCGCCCATGCGGCCAGCTTCGGCGCCTTCGATGTGTCCTTCCGTGTTCCCGATCGCCAAGGCGGCAAGTCGATCTGGATCGACGCCCGGGGGCAGGGTCTCGGCCAGGCCGGCGAGGACGGTTTCCACCGGATCATCGGCGTAGCGCTCGACGTGACCGAGGAACGCCTCGCCCAGGCCCGCGCCCAGGCCGCCGAGAACCGCCTTCGCGACGCCATCGAGAGCGTTTCCGAAGCCTTTGTCCTCTGGGATCGCTCAGGCCGGCTGCTGCTGTGCAACCGCAACTACCGCAGCGTCTTCAATCTTGAGCCGAAGGTGCTCAAGCCCGGCGCCGCCCGCGATCACGTGAACCGTTTTGTCCAGCTGGCGATCAAGCAGGAGATCGCCGGCCCCGAGGGCGCCCGCGGCATCCGCGAGGCCGAACTCAACGACGGCCGCTGGGTGCAGATTTCGGAGCGGCGCACCGCCGAGGGCGGGCTGGTCATGACCGCCACCGATATTTCCGCCGTGAAGGCGCAGGAAGAGGTGCGCCGCCTCAACGAGGAGCAGCTCCAGAACGCGGTGGTCAGTCTGGAACGCAGCCAGGAGCAGCTCGCCGAGCTGGCCCGCAAGTACGAGAACGAGAAGGTCCGCGCCGAGGCCGCCAACAAGGCCAAGAGCGAGTTCCTCGCCAACATGTCCCACGAGCTGCGCACGCCGCTGAACGCCGTCAACGGCTTCAGCGAGATCATGATCGCCGAGATGTACGGCCCGCTCGGCGACCCGCGCTACAAGGAGTACGCGGGCGACATCCACAACAGCGGCCAGCACCTGCTGGCGCTGATCAACGACATCCTCGACATGTCGAAGATCGAGGCCGGCAAGATGAACCTCAAGTTCGAGCCGCTGAACCTCGAGGAGGTCACCGAGGACGCCGTGCGGCTGGTGCGCAATCGCGCCGATGCGGCCGGTCTGTTCCTCTCTGTCGACTTCCCGTTCCTGCCGGAGATCGAGGCCGACTATCGCGCGGTCAAACAGGTGCTGCTGAACCTGCTGAGCAACGCGATCAAGTTCACCCCGCGCGGCGGTCGCGTGACGGTGCGCGCCGAGGTCCGCCAGGACACGCTCGGCGAGCGCGTCCGCGTCTCGGTGACCGACACCGGCATCGGCATCAGCAAGGACGACCTCTCGCGCCTCGCCCAGCCGTTCGAGCAGGTCGAGAGCCAGCACAGCAAGACCACCCAGGGCACCGGCCTGGGCCTCGCCCTGACCAAGTCCCTGATCGAGCTGCACGAAGGCGCGCTGGAACTGGAAAGCACGCCCGGCGAGGGCACGACCGTCAGCTTCATCCTGCCGATCCGCCGCCTGCAGGGCGTGATCGCGGCCTGACGCTACTCCGCCGGTCGCGGGTCTGTCGGCGCCTGCGGAGCGGCCGGCCGGCCCTCCCACTGACGCTGGAAGCGCGGGTTGACCATCTGGGTCATGGCGCCCCGCATGGCTTCGGCGAGGTTCGCCCGCTCTTCGAGCGGCAGGGTGGCCGAGAAGGCGAGCATGTCGCGCTCCAGCCGCGCACGGGCGCCGAACTCGAGGGTTCGCGCGCGGTCCAGTTCTGCGGTCACCCTGCCGGCGTCGAAATCTCCCGACGACATGGCGTCAAAGGCCTGGCGCTTGATCTTCCGGGCTTCCCGGATATCGCCCACCGTATCCGCCAGCGCCCCGCGCAGCATGGCGCTGAAGGCCGGCCGGTATTGCGGCGACAGCGCGCGGGCGCTGGCCCAGAAGGGCAGCGGCGCGCGTCCGGGGCCCTGGACCACGACGGGCGACGGCTGCATCAGCCTCGGTCCCAGCGCCCAGGCCCCGACACCCAGTCCAACGAGGAACAGGTTCAACGCCAGCGATACCAGCAGCGCGATCGTCAGACGACGTTGGGTCAAGAGGCGTCTCCTTCGTCAAGCACCAGCCCGGAACTGTAGGCTGCTGCAATCAGCAGGGCGTCCTCGCCGGCGCTGGCCGCGGACAGATTGACCCCGGCGATCAGCCCAGCCGCTGTGGCGGCCGCCAGTCCCGCGCCGACACCGGCGGCGGCCAGCCAGCGCTGGAACGGCGTACGCATCGGCCGGCGGGTCTTCGGCGCGGCGTCAATGATCCGCTGGCGAAGCGCCGCGCCGGGCAAGAGCCGCTCGGCGCCATCGAGGGCCTCGTCCAGGTCCCGCGCCGCGGCCAGCGCGAGCGCCGCCTCGTCCGGAGACGCCGCGGTGAAGGCGAACGCCGCGTCCTGCACATCCACGGGCCAGCGGGTGATCGATCCGCCAAACGCATCAGCCAGGGTCTGGAAACGGTCCAGGTTCATCGTCCTACTCCCTCAGGTCCGCCAGCGCGGCGCGCAGGGCCCGTCGCCCCCGCGCCAGCAGGCTTTCCAGCGCATCCACCGTCACGCCCATCAGGGCGGCGGCCTCGATATTGGTCAGTTCCTGGTAGTGGCACAGCGTCACGGCTTCGCGCTACCGGTCCGGAAGCTCGGCCAGTGCGGCCGATACGCAGCGGCCGGTGTCCCGGGCGAGCAGCCCACGGTCGGCGGCCGGTCCGGTATCGACCTGCTCCGGCGGTTCGGCCATCGCCACTTCTCGCCGTCGACGGAGTCGGTCGTAGCAGAGATTCAGCGCCACCCGATGCAGCCAGGTATCGAACCGCGCCGCCCCGGGCTGCCAGGTCGGCGCCTGCTTCCAGGCCCGCACGAACGTCTCCTGGGCCACGTCCTCCGCCTCGGCGGCGTCGTTCAGCATGCGGTGGGCGAGCTGCAGCATGCGCGGGAGCTTGCGAGCCACCAGCGCTTGGATAGCCGCCGGATCGCCGCGCCCGACGCGCGCTATCAGCTCCTGGTCCGGATCGCCGTCGGTCGCCAATGGCCTCTCCACACCGCCAGCGCGCGCCCCGGCCCGCCGTCTGGCAAGTCTGGAGATCAACGGCCGCCGCCACCCCCGCCGCCCATCTGGCCGCCAGGCATCGCCGCCATCTCGCTGGAGCTCAACGCGCCGTCGCCATTGACGTCGATGCGCTGGAAGCGGCGCTCGATCATCTTCTCGATTTCCGCCCGGGTTAGGAAGCCATCCTTGTTGCCGTCCATCATGCCGAACATCATGCCGCCGCCCTTGCCCTTGCCGGCGGCGGCGCCGCCCTTGCGCATGGCGGACATGCCGGTCTCAAGCTCGGCCTTGCTCAGCTTGCCGTCCTTGTTGGCGTCAGCGCGCATCATCATCGTCACGCGGGCGTTCGTGAACTCGCCTTTGGTGACCTTGCCGTCGCCGTTCACGTCCATCCGGGCGCCGGGGGCGCCCTGGGCGAGGGCCGCGCCGGCGGAGAGGGTCAGCAGAACGGCGGCGAGTGTGATCGTCTTCATGGGTCAGATACTCCTTGATACGCCCCACAGATTGAACGCCGTCTGATCAGCGTTCCGTCGCCTCACGGGCGAGTCAGTTGCTCGAAGGCCCTGCGCGCCTTGTCGCGGGCCGTCGTGAGCCGTTTTCGCAGGTCGGAAAGGTTACGCGCGCCGCCCGCCCGCGCGAGCAGGGCCTGCAGTCCCTTCGGCTCCTCGTCGGGGTCGGCCTTGTCTTCCAGCGCCAGTTTCAGCAGCTGCGACAGGTCCTGCTGCAGCCGCCAGGCCTCGCCCAGATCGGCCAGCGCGGCGGGATCGCCCAGGCCCGCTGCCTCCAGGGCGGCGAGCGCCTCGCCGGTGTTGTGGGCCAGAGGACCGCCGGCCGCCGCATGGATGATCTGCAGGTGCTGCGCGGCGAACTCGACATCCACCAGCCCGCCCGGGGTCAGCTTGAGATCCCAGAACCCGGACGGCGGCCGTTCCGCCTCGAGCAGGGCGCGCATCTCCCGCACGTCCGCGGCGGTGCGCGCGGCGTCGCGTGGCCGGCGCAGGGCTGCCTCGACCGCGCCCGCGGCCTGGTCAGCGAAGGCGGCCGAACTGGACCAGACGATCCGCGCCCGCGTCAGCGCCAGCATCTCCCAGGTCTCGGCCTCGCGGTCGTAGTAGGTCTCGAACGCCTTCAGACTGACCGCCACGGGCCCCTTGCTGCCGGTCGGCCGCAGCTGCATGTCGACCTCATAGAGGCCGCCCTCGCCGGTCGGCGCCGACAGGGCCGCGATCAGCCGCTGGGTGAAACGGGCGTAGAAGACGTCGGCGCTCCAGCCCTTCACCGCGGACATTCCGGCGGGATCGGCCGACCGGTAGAGCGTCATCAGATCGAGGTCGGACCGGGCGGTCATCTCGCGGCCGCCGCACTTGCCCAGCGCGACCACGGCCACCTCGCCCTCGAACGCTCCCCCCTGCCGCGCGGTTTCAGCGAGGGCGGCCTCGGCCAGGCCCTGGATGCACAGGTCGGCCAGATCGGCGAAGGCGGCGCCGGCCTGGGCCGCGCTGGCCGTGCCGCTCATCACCTGCACCCCGACGCGGAACGCCTGCTCGCGATGCACCCGGCGGGCGGCGTCCATCACTTCCTCGAACCCTTCCGCCCGGCCCAGCGTCTGGTGGAAGGCTTCAGCCCCCTGCCCGTCCTCGAACGGCCGGAAGAAGGCGCTGTCGAGCAGCGCGTCGAGGGCCGCGGGACGCCGCGCCAGCGTCTGGGCCAGCTGGGGCGCGTAGGCCATGACCTGGACGATCAGCTCGAACAGCCGGGGTTGGGCCAGGAACAGCGACTGCACCTGCACGCCCGACGACAGCCCGCCGAAGAAGTCGGCGAAGCGGTTGAAGGCGGAGTCCGGCGCGCCGGTCGCCTGCACGGCGTCGAGCAGGCGCGGGGCCAGCCGGGTGAACAGCTCGCGGCCCCGCTCGGTGCGGGTCGCGGCGATCCGGCCGTGGTGCCAGCCGCGGATGGTCTGCGACACCTGCGGCGGATTGGAGAACCCCATCCGCTTGAGCGTGGCCAGGGTCGCGGGGTCGTCGTCGACGCCGGTGAAGATCAGGCTGCCGAACCGCGAGGACAGCTCCTCCTCGCCCTTGAACAGCTCACCGTAGATGGCGTTGACGCCTTTCAGGATACGGCCGACGGCGGCGTCGAAGCTGCGCAGGTTGTCCATGCCCCACAGGGCCGCCACGCGTTTGCGATCAGCGTCGGACTCCGGCAGGCGGTGGGTCTGGTCGTCGGCCAGCATCTGCACGCGATGCTCCAGCGCCCGCAGCTCGCGATAGGCCTTCGACAGCGCCTCGGCCGCGCCCGGGGTCACATGGCCGGCGGCAGCCAGCGCGGCCAGTCCGTCCAGCGTGCGGAACGAGCGCAGATCCGGATGCCGCCCGCCGAGGATCAGCTGCTGCGTCTGGACGTAGAACTCGATCTCGCGGATCCCGCCCCGGCCCAGCTTCAGGTCCGCGCCCTTGGCGGTCAGCCGGTCGTCGACCTTGTAGGTATGGATCTGGCGCTTGATCGAATGGATGTCCGCGATGGCGGCGAAGTCGAGGTTCTTGCGCCAGATGAACGGCTTCAGCTCGTCCAGGAACGCCTCGCCGGCGGGGATGTCTCCGGCCGCCGCGCGCGCCTTGATGAAGGCCGCCCGCTCCCAGTTCTGGCCGACGGATTCGTAATAGGCGAACGCCGCCGGCGCGGGCACGGCGGGCGGCGTCGAGGACGGGTCAGGCCGTAGCCGCAGGTCCACCCGGAACACATAGCCGTCGGCGGTGCGATCCTGCAGCGTGCGGGCGACGCCATGGGCGATCCGCACGGCGACGTCCCCGGCCTCGACCCCCTCGGCCAGCGGCAACCGCTCGGGCTCGTAGAAGAAGCTGATGTCGATATCGCTGGAGTAGTTCAGCTCGAAGGCGCCGTGCTTGCCCATGGCGATGATCATCAGCCCGGGGATCGGCCCGGCCGGTCCGGGCGCCACGGCGACCAGCCGCCCGCGCTCGATCTCGGCCCGTGCGGTCAGGGCGACGGCGGCATGCAGGGCTGCGTCGGCGAACCGGGCCAGCGCGCCGGTCACGGCGTCGAGATCCCAGGCTCCGCCCAGGTCCGCCAGGGCGGTCAGCAGATGCAGGTCGGCCTTCAGGTCGCGCAGCGCCTTGCGGCCCAGCTCGTCGTCCGGCTCGTCGGCCACGGCCAGGGTGGCGGCGAGGATGCCCGCCAGCCGCTCGTCCGGGTCGCGCTCCAGCGTCTCGCGCAGGGCCGCGTGCCGCCGTCGCGCCAGTCCGGCGAGATAGGGCGAGGCGCCGAACACCGCCGCCATCGCCGGCCACGCCGTCTCGAACGCCGCCCCGCCGATCCGCTCCGCCAGCAGCTCTCGCGTCCGCTCCGCCGCCCGGACGTCTATTACGGGCCCACAGGGGGAAAGGCGGTCGGCGAGGGACGTCATGCGCCCACTGTGGCTCAGGCGCGGGCGGCGGGGAACCGGGCATAGAGCCCGGCGATGGTCTTCACCGCCGCTTCCGCCTCGGCCCGGTCGGGTGTCTCGTCGTCGATATTGTAGCCGGCCATTTCCGAGGATCCGACGGACTGCACCACCATCCCGTCGTCCCGGGACAACACCGAGACCCGCCGGTAGTAGAGGCCGTAGTTCACCTCGGGCTGGGGGATCAGCCAGGCGATCTGCCCCCGGACAGGCACGATCGACTCGTCCTTCCACAGCGCCCGCGCGCCATAGCCGGTGCAGTTGACCACGACCTTCTGCTTCAGCGCGGCCAGGTCGGCCGGCGTATGGAAGGTCACGGTCTCGATGCTGCCGCCGCCGAGCAGGAAATCGGTGGCCAGCAACCGCGCATAGGCGGCGATGTTGAACTGCATCGACGCGCCCTTGCGCGCGCGCGCCGTCGGAAAGGGATGGCTTCCGGCCTCCAGTTCGCGGGACCGGGGCGTCAGGTCGCGGACCCGGCTGCCGTACTCGACAAACTCCACCGCGTCAGGCTGCGATGGCCCGCCGCCTTGGCCGGACGGCCCATCAAACAGCGAATAGCGATCCGTCCATTCGACAGGATCGCCCGGCAGACCCAGATAGGTCTGGAAGACCCTGTGCGAGGTCCGGGCCATCTGTTCCCACTGGTCGGCGAACCCGGGCGCGACGGCGCCGACGGCGGCGATGCGGGAGTCCGGCGACCAGGTGCCTGTGGCGCGCGATGATCGGGCCTCGAACATCCGTTCCCGGGCGTAGATCGTCACCCTGGCCCCGGCCTGTTGCAGCACGGTGGCGGCCGTAAGGCCCAGCGCGCCGCAGCCGATGACCGCGATCTCCCGTTCGCCGCCGGCCAGGGCGTTGCGCGCCGCGATCATCGCCGAGCCCCAGGACAGTGACCAGCCGCTGCCGCCGTGGCCGTAGTTGTGGACGACCTGCTTGTCGCCGACGGTCTCCACATCCAGGCGCGGCCCCGCCGCCCGGAACGGACGGACGCAGACCGTGATGCGGGAAATGCGGTCGACCTCGGCGCGGATGGCCGCGAGCGGCGGGACCGGCGCCCATGTCGGGGTCGAGGGTCGGGCCGGAGCCGGGGTGATCGTCGCGCAGCCGGCCAGTCCCGCGCCGCCGAAGGCGCCGGCTCCGGTGAGGAAACGACGGCGGCTGGCCTGGATCACGGCGCCCCTACTCCACACGCGGCAGCACCAGCGCCACGCGCAGGCCAGGTCCGAAACCGTCGTACACGCCCGGCCCCTCGTCCAGCTCAAGCCGGCCGCCGTGCGCCTCGGCGACGGCCGCCACCAGCGACAGCCCCAGGCCCGAGCCGGGCTCGCTGCGGCTGTTTTCCAGTCGGACGAAGCGCTGGACCACGCGGGCGCGATCCTCGAGCGGCACGCCGGGGCCGTTGTCGGTGATGGAGAATTCGATCTCGCCGGACGACCGACGCCGCACCCGCATCATCACCGCCCCGCCGGGCGGGGTGTACTTGATGGCGTTGTCGATCACATTGGCCAGGGCCTGGGCGAGGATCGGCCTCGCCGCCTTGACGGTCAGCTGCGGGATCAGCTCGGCCTTGAAGTCGATGCCCTT
The DNA here is from genome assembly GCA_021741355.1 of Caulobacter sp. Lineage (GTDB taxonomy): Bacteria > Pseudomonadota > Alphaproteobacteria > Caulobacterales > Caulobacteraceae > Caulobacter. Next base: position 170,836 of record JAIOXZ010000004.1, on the reverse strand, counting down.
CTCCTCGCACAGCGGCTCGTAGAGCTCGGCCATGTCGGCGGCCAGCTGGCCCGGATCGAACAGCGTCTGGTCCGGCGCGCTGCCGGCGGCCTGCAGCCGGGCGATGGCCAGCACGGCGTTGAAGGTCGTCAGCACATTGTCGGCGTCGTCGAGCGCCTGGATCAGGGCCTGTTTCGGATCGCCCTTGCCGGCCTCGACCTCGATCAGCGCCGACTCCATCCGCGCCCGCAGCCGGGTCAGGGGCGAGCGCAGATCATGGGCGATGGCGTCGCCGGCGTGCCGCAGCCCGCCCATCGACCGCTCCAGCCGGTCGAGCATCTCGTTCAGACCTTCGGCCAGCTCGTCGTACTCGTCACGCGCCCCGCGCACCCGCGCCCGGGCCTTCAGGTCCCCGGCCCTTACGGCGGCGATCGTGTCGTTGAGCCCGGCCATGTGACGACTGACATTGCGGCTGACCAGCACCCCGCCGGCCAGACCCAGCAGGATCACCAGCGCCCCGGCGCCCCAGAGCGCCCGCACGATGCCGGTCACGAACCCCTCGGATTCGCCGACGTCGGCGCCGACGAACAGCGTCTCGCCGCCCGTGAGGCGTTCCTGCATCCCGCGCGCGGGCCGCTTGACCTCGCCGCCGTCCATGTCGGTGTCGGTGACCTGGAAGGTGGTCCAGTTCTCGCCGGGCGCCTCGATGTCGCCGATCGGCGATTCCTCGATCGACCCGGTGATCCGCTCGCCCCTGGTGTCGAGCAGCAGGTACAGGAACGGCCGTTCACCCACGGCGCGCTCGATCAGCGCCTGGTTCAGCGACGACACCCCGCCCCGGCGATAGATGGCTTCCAGCGAGTTCATCTCGCGCCGGATCTCGTCATCAGCGCGGCGCGTCACCTCCCCGGCCGTGGCCAGATAGGCATAGGCGAGGAACGCCGCCGCCGCCGCGGCGAACATGGCGAGGAACAGCAGCGTCAGCCGGAAGGGCGTGGTGCGGAAGATCCGGGGCAGACGCATGGGCTCTGGGCCGGCCCGCTAGGGGTCGAGCCGGTAGCCGGCGCCGCGCACGGTCTGCAGCATCTGGCGGTCGAAGCCCTTGTCGATCTTCGAACGCAGACGCGAGATGTGCACGTCGATGACGTTGGTCTGGGGGTCGAAGTGGTATTCCCACACCTTCTCCAGCAGCATGGTGCGGGTCACCGACTGGCCGGCGTGGCGCATCATGAATTCCAGCAGCTGGAACTCGCGCGGCTGCAGGTCGATCTCGGTCGATCCGCGATGCACGGTCCGCGCGATGAGGTTCATCTCGAGGTCGCCGACCTTGAGCGTGGTCGCCACTGCGCCGGTCTCGCGACGACGCGACAGGGCCTCGACCCGGGCGATCAGTTCGGGGAAGGCGTAGGGCTTGACCAGATAGTCGTCAGCGCCGGCCTTCAGGCCATCGACCCGGTCCCCGACCTCGCCGAGCGCGGACAGGAACAGCACGGGCGTCGCGTCGCCCTCGCGGCGCAAGGTGGATACCACCTCCACGCCGTTCATCTTCGGCATCATCCGGTCGACGATCAGGACGTCGAAGCCGCCCTTCTGCGCTTCGGCCAGACCCGCGGCGCCGTCCGCGGCGTGAACGCAGTCATAGCTGGCCTCGCTGAGGCCGCGCGACATCGCCTCCGCCGCCTCGATGTCGTCCTCGATGATCAGGATTCGCATGGTTCGCCCCGGCGCCCTGGCGGGAAGAATCCGCCGACGTCGGGGAAACTACCGCGTACCGCGCGGCGACCTCAACATACGATAGTGTAATGCGCCGCCTCCCCGGCGCCAGGGCTCCGGGGAGGATCTTGATCGGCGTCTCTAGTTGACCTTCACCGGCACCGAAGCCAGCTGTCCGCGGAACAGGACCGACAACAGGATGGTCGGGCGGCCGGCCTTCTTGGCGGCGTCCACGGCGGCGGCCACGTCGGCCGGCGTGCGAACGGCCTTCAGGTTCACCGAGGTGATCACGTTGCCGACGGCGATTCCGCGCTCGGAAGCGTCGGAATCGGCGCGCAGGCTGTCGATCAGCACGCCCTGGACCTCGGAGCCGATGTTGTAGCGCTTGCGCGCCGCGGCATCGAGCGGGACCAGGCCCATGCCCAGGACCTGGACGCGCGTGACGCCCGGGTTCGTCGGCGCCTTGCCCGGCGCGGCGCCTTCGGCGTCCGGTCGCAGGGTGCTGGCCAGTTCTTCATTCGACGGACGGACGCCCGAGCGGATGTCGATGGTCCGCGCCCGGCCGTCGCGCAGGATTTCCAGCCGCAGGGTCGAGCCGGCGGCGCCGCGCGCGACCTCGCGGGTCAGGGCGGTGGAGGATTCGACCTTTACGCCGTTCACCGACAGCACGATGTCGTCGACCATCAGTCCGGCCTTGGCCGCCGGCCCGCCGGGCGTCACGGCCTTGACCACGGCGGCCTTGAGATCGCCCAGGCCGATAGCCTGGGACATTTCCGCCGTGAAGTTCTGGATCTGCGCGCCGATGTAGCCGCGCACAACCTTGCCGCCGCTGATCAGCTGCTTGGTGATGCTGTCGGCGACGTCGGCGGGAATGGCGAAGCCGATGCCGACCGAGCCGCCCGTCGGCGAGAAGATGGCGCTGTTGACCCCGATCACCCGGCCATAGACGTCGAACGTCGGTCCGCCGGAGTTGCCGCGGTTGATCGGCGCATCGATCTGCACGTAGTCGACGAACTGGCTGCTGTCGTCGTTCAGGTTCCGGCCGTAGGCGGACACGATCCCCGCCGTGGCGGTGCCGCCCAGGCCGAACGGATTGCCGACCGCGATGACCCAGTCGCCGACGCGCGGCTTGCCGGCGTTCTCGAAGGTGACGAAGGTGAAGCCTTTGCCCTCGACCTTGATCACGGCCAGGTCGGTGTTCTCGTCGCGTCCGACCAGCTTGGCCTTCAGCTCGCGGCCGTCCTTGAGCGTGACGGTGATCTCGTCCGCGCCCTCGATGACGTGGTTGTTGGTGACGATGTAGCCGTCGGCCGAGATCAGGAAGCCCGACCCGGACGACTGCTGACGCGGACGGCCCGCGCCGGGCTCCTCACGCTCTTCGTCATCCTCGCCCGGCTTGCCGTTCGGTCCGAACGGGAAGTTCGGCATCCGCAGCGCGCCGGCGTTGACCCGCGAGGTCACGTCGATCGACACGACGGCGGGCGAGACCTTCTCGAAGATGTCGGCGAACGACATCGGCGCGCCCGGAGGCGGCGCGAACATCACCGGCCCGGCATTGGCCGTGCGGATCAAAGGTGTGGGCTCGGCGGCCTGGGCCGGGGCCATACGCAAACCAACGCCGGCCAGCGCGGCGGCCGCGACACCCGCGCCCGCGACGGCGCCGACAATAAATCCGGTCTTCCTGGCGACCATCTGTGTTCCGTTCCTGTCCCGCGTGATGCGAGGTGACTTGCTGAAGTCGATGCCAAAGAGCCCGAAGGCGCTCAAGTTATCTTTCCGTCATCGGGACTGCGTTTCTGAGGCCCGAACACGGCGCAATCGTGTCACGGGGCTTCGTCGTCCAGCAAGGCCGCCAGCCGCGATTCTTCGTCACCGGTCAGCGCCAGTGTCGCTTCGCGCCGCCGCCAGCGGGTGGCGAGCATCCCGACGCCGACGAGAACCGCCAGGAACGGGACCAGCCACAGCGCTGCGTTGCCGAGGCTGAACCGCGGCTTGAGCAGCACGAACTCGCCGTAGCGGGCGGTCAGGAAGGTCTTCACCTCGGTGTCGGACCGCCCGGCGGCCACCTGTTCGCGCACGACCTTGCGCAGATCGCCGGCCAGCTCGGCGGTGGAATCGTCGATCGACTCGTTCTGGCAGACCAGGCACCGCACCTGGCTGAACAGCGCCCGCGCGCGCGCCTCCTGCGCCGGGTCCGCCAGCCGCTCGGACGGATCGGATGCGGCGGCGAGACTGAAGATCGCCGCCAGAAGCAGGAACAGCCGCCCGGTCATGCCTTCTTCCCCACCGCGAACCGCAGCCGCCGGTCGGACAACGACAACAGGCCACCCAGCGTCATCATCAGCGGCCCCAGATAGATCAGCTGGACCCACGGATTGAAGTAGCTGCGGACGAGCCAGGCCGGCTGGCCGGCCGCGGTCGCGCGCCGTTCGCCCAGCACGACATAGATCTGGCTGAAGCCGAGGTTGCACAGCGCGACCTCGGACGTGCTCTGCCGCCCGGCGGTGTAGAACCGGCGCTCCGGCCGCGGCGTGCAGACGGCCTTGCCATCCCGCGTCACGCTGATCTCCCCGCGCTCGGCGAGGTAGTTGGGGCCATCCACCGTGCGGACGTCCTTGAGGGTCAGTTCGAAGGCGCCGAGGCGCAGCTGCCCGCCGAGGCTCAGCGCCTGGGCCGACTCGACCTTCCAGGTGGTCTCGAAACAGGCGCCCAGGATGAACACGCCCAGTCCCGCGTGCGCCAGCGTCATGCCCCAGGCCCCGCGCGGCAGGCCGGTCAGGCGACGCCGGACCTCCGGCCATGGCGCCCTGAACGCCCGGGTCCGTTCGGCGATCTCGGCGGCGACGCCGGCGATCAACCAGACGCCCAGCGCGATCCCGGCGCTGGCCAGCGCCTTGCGCGGGCTCATCACGCCAAAGACGGTCGCGCCCGCCAGCGCGGCGACGGCGGCGGCCAGCTTCAGCCGGTCGGCGCTGGCGACGATGTCGCCCCGCTTCCAGGCGGTCAGCGGTCCGAACGGCAGCGCCAGCATGGCCAGCGCCATCAGCGGTGCGAAGGTCAGGTTGAAATAGGGCGGCCCGACCGAGACGGTCTCGCCCCCGATGGCCTCGCGGATCAGCGGGAACAGCGTACCCAGCAGCACCGTGGCCGTGGCCGCGGTCAGCAGGATGTTGTTGAGCACAATCAGGCTTTCGCGGCTGGCCGGGGCGAACACCCCGCCCGGCGCCAGCGCTGGCGCCCGCCAGGCGAAGAGCGCGAAGGCCGCGCCTGCGGATACGCCCAGAATGGACAGCAGCAGCACGCCCCGCGTCGGGTCCACGGCGAACGCATGCACGCTGGTCAGCACGCCGGACCGCACCAGGAAGGCGCCGAGCATCGAGAAGGTGAAGGCGGCCAGCGCCAGGAACACGGTCCAGCCGGACAGCGCCCCGCGCTTCTCGGTGACAATGGCCGAATGCAGCAGGGCGGCGCCGATCAGCCAGGGCATGAAGGAGGCGTTCTCGACCGGGTCCCAGAACCACCAGCCGCCCCAGCCCAGTTCGTAGTAGGCCCAGAAGGACCCCAGCGCGATCCCGACGGTCAGGAAGCTCCAGGCGGCCAGCGTCCAGGGCCGCACCCAGCGCGCCCAGGCGGCGTCGACCCGGCCCTCGATCAGGGCGGCGACGCCGAACGAGAACACCACCGAGAACCCGACATAGCCGAGGTAGAGGAACGGCGGATGGAAGGCGAGCGCGGGGTCCTGCAACAGCGGATTGAGCGAACGCCCCTCGATCGGCGCATTGGCCAGCCGCGCCAGCGGGTTCGAGGCGAACACGGTGTAGGCCAGGAACAGCACGCCCAGCAGGCCCTGAACGCCCAGAACCCGGCTCTTCAGGCTCGGCGGCAGGCCCTTGCCCCAGACGGCCACGGTGGCGCCGAACCCGGTCAGGATCAGACACCACAGCAGCATCGAGCCCTCGTGGCTGCCCCAGGCCCCGGCGATCTTGTAGAGCATCGGCTTGGCGGTGTGCGAGTTGGCCGCCACATTGGCGACCGAGAAGTCCGATCCGGCGAAGGCCGCGACCAGCGCCGCGAACGCCAGCGCGACGCCGAGGAATACGCCGACGCTGGCCCCCTCGCCGGCCCCGGCCAGCATCGGTCGGCGCGCCCCGGCGAACCCGAGCCCGACCTGGGCGAGCGACAGCACCAGGGCCAGGGCCAGCGCAAAGGCGCCGATTTCAACGATCATGGTTTGTCATAGGACGGCGCGGCGCCGTCTCCCCGCCACTCACCCTGGTCCTTGAGCGCCTTGGAGACTTCGCGCGGCATGTATTTCTCGTCGTGCTTGGCCAGCACCCGCTTGGCCTGGAACAGGCCCGCCGCGTCGAAGGAGCCTTCGGCGACGATGCCCTGCCCCTCGCGGAACAGATCCGGCAGGTCGCCGCGATAGCTGACCGGCGCGGTCGCCTCCTTGTCGGAGATGACGAACTCGACCCGCCCGTCGGGGTGCTTGACCACGCTGCCGGGCAGCACCAGTCCACCGAGCTGTACAGCCCGCCCCGGCGCCACGTTTGCGGCCTTGGCCTGGGCAGGCGTGTAGAACAGCGAGATGGAGTCGGAGAGGCCCCACAGGGTCAGGCCGGCAGCCAGCGCCAGCACCGGCGCGATCGCCAGCAGGATGGTCAGCCGCCGTCGGGCGGTGCGTGATTTCGGCCAGAAGCTCATCGGGCGGCCTCGTCCAGCGCGTTCATGATGTCCGGCTTGTCCTTGTAGAGCGCCCGCGCCTTAGCCAGCGCGGCGTCGCGCTTCTGCGTCTCGCCGAGCACTGACCAGGCGCGGACCAGCCGCACCCAGCCCTCGGGATCGTCAGGTGACGCCTCGAGCCGCGAGGCCAGCCCCTCGACCATGCCGCGGATGGCCGCCGGAGCGGGCTGCGCCCGTGGCAGTCCGCCGGCCTTCGCAACCGCCGCGATTTCGCCGGTCAGGGCGAGGCGCGAGGGGTCATCGGCCGGCAGGCTGGCCGCCAGCGCGCGCCAGCCGTCCAGACCCTGCGCGACCTTGCCGTCGGCGATATCGGCGCGGGCGAGGAAGTAGCGGGCGCTCAGCGAGCCGGGGTCCAGCCGCAGCGCCTCGGTGAAGGCGGCGCGGGCGTCGACGCCGATCTCACCCTCGCCTTCGGCCATGAAGGTCTCGCCGAGCGCGGCCCACAGGTCGGCGCGCTTCGGCGCCAGGGCGACGGCCCGGCGCAGGGCGCCCGAGGCGGCCATGGCGTTGCCCGAGGCCATCTCGGCCAGGGCCAGGTTCCGGTAGCCCTCAGGATCGTTGGGCCGCTCGGCGACGATGGACCGGATCAGGGCGGCCATCTGCGGCGGATTCAGGGTGGCGGGATCGGCCTGCCGCCATTCGGCGAGGCGCTGACGGAACGGTCGGTCCGCGGCGCCGGGCGCGCCGACCACGACATAGAGACCGATAGCCAGGATCGGCGCGACCACCGCGATCGCGAGCACGGAGCGACGTCCGCCCGGGACGGCTGAAGGCGCCGGCGCCGCGTCGGCGACGGCCAGCAGGCGGCGACCGGCCTCGGCCCGCGCCGCACGCATCTCGCCCTCCGGCAGCAGCCCGCGCGCGGCGAGATCCTCGATCTCGGCCAGTTGCCGCCGATGCACGACAAGGCTCGGGTCCTCACCGACCGCGCGGGCCGAAGCCAGACGGGCGCTCCGCAGCATCAGCCAGCCGGCCGCCGCTGAAACGGACGCTGCAGCGATCCAGAATGCGAACATGGCGGCGTGTTAGCGGATCATTCGGCGCGGCGCGAGGATTTGGATCAAACGGCGCCGGATCAGGCGGCTGCGGCCCGTCGCCGCACGATGGCGGCGCTCCGGTCGTCCCGGACCAGCGCCAGCAAGGTCGCGGCGACGCCGAGAAACTCGCGCGCCCGTTCGTCGTCCTCGACATCGCCCAGGCGGATCTGTTCCAGCACGTCCTCGACATACTGGTCGATTCGTTTGCCGAGGGTTTCGAGCACCTTCTTCCGCACGCCGCCGAACCCCCCATCGGATGCACTGGGACGAACGGTCTCGGCGAAGGTCAGCAGGCCCGTGGCCCAGTCGACCGCCGGTTCATCCGGTGGATCGGTCAGCTTCGGCGCGGTGCGGCTCAGACGGGCGCTGTAGCGCAGCTTCTGGGTCGGCAAGGCATGGGCGGCGGCCTCTTCGATCTCGCGAAGCCGCGCCTCGACCGTGCTGGCGATCGCCTGTTTCAGCTTGGTCAACCGCTGCCCCCAGACGCCGTCGCGTGACAGCTGGACGGACTCTTCGATCTCGCCCACGGCGTCAACCGCACGCTGGACGGCAAGCCCGGCCTCCCGCCCGGCCTCGATTCCGGCCCCCGGTTTCATGGCGCGCAGCAGATTGAGCTGGACTTCGATCTCGTCGAGCGTGCGCTCACCGAACCGCGCCAGTTCCGACCCGGCGAGATAGCGCTCCGCGGGATGGTCCATGACGGCGGAAATGATCCGCAGAATCATCTCCGGATGCTTCAGCTGGGCGGCCAGCATCTCGAACAGCAGGGGCCCGCCGCCGTCGGCGAGGCCCGTGGCGTCGCGATAGGCCAGGCGTGCAATGGCGCGCCGTTCATCGGTGATCCGGTGGATCCAGTCGGTCAGCTGCCGGCAGATCGGGCGGGCGATCGGCGCCATCCGAAGACATAGAATCACCTCGGCGGCGCCGCCCGGTCCAGCGGCGTCGCAGGCTGCTGCGGCGGCGACATAGTCCGGCGACCGGCCTTCAAGCAGGCCCTCGGCGGCTTGCAGACAAAGCTGGTCGAAGACTTCGGGACAGGGGTCTTCGGGTTCGAGGTAATGACGGGCGTCAGACGCCTCGCGGACCAGGGCGGGTGATTCGGCGTTCAGTGCGGCCCAGATCGACTTGAGCGCGGCTCGCGGCCAGGCCGGCCCGCCGCCGGCGAGGGGCGTGCGAAACAGCGGCGCCACAGGCTCCAGGACGGCGCATCTCAGAGCGCGTTCGGCGGCTTCGGCCTCGACCATGGCGCCGATGGCGGCCAGCGGCCCGCCCACGCCGTCGGCGCCGATGGCCAGTTCAAGCGTCCGGACGAGCTCGTCGGGCGACGCCGACACCAGCGTCTTGAGCATTGCAATCTTCTGTGGAGAGAGTCCGGCCATGAGCCTCTGCCGCGGAGACCCCGAAGTCTCAGAGAGAACCTTCGCCCAATTGGGTTAACGGATTCCGAAACGCTGGTTTCAGGATTCGGCGCGCGGCAGACTCAATTCGACCTTCAGGCCGCCCATCACGGAATCGCCCAATACCAACGATCCGCCGTAGGCCCGCGCCAGCTCATCGACGATCGCCAGGCCCAGCCCCGACCCCGGAGCGCTTTCATCCAGGCGGGCGCCGCGTTTGAGCACCTCTTCACGCCGGTCGGCAGGCAGACCCGGCCCGTCGTCCTCGACGGTGATCAGCAGGCGCTCGGGCGAGACGGCGACGGCGATGGCCCGCACGCGCCCCTTCGACCAGATGCCGGCATTCTCGAGGATGTTGCCGACAATCTCCTGCAGATCCTGCCGTTCACCCCGGAAGCAGAGATCCTCGGGGCAGCGCCAGTCGATCTCCACACCCTTGTCCTGGAAGATCCGCTCCATCGTCACGGCCAGTTCGTCGAGGACGGGCTCCACCAGGCTGCGCTCGCCATGGCTCTGCGATCGGGCGGCGGCGCGGGCGCGGCGCAGATGGTGTTCGACATGGCTGCGCATGGCCTCGGCCTGCCGCGAAACGACATCGGCGAGCTGGCCGGGCTGCTGGGTGGCTTCGGTCAGCATGACCGAGATGGGCGTCTTCAGCGCATGCGCCAGATTGCCGACATGGGTCCGCTGCCGTTCGACGACATCCTGGTTGTGCGCGACCAGGGCGTTCAGCTCGGTGGCCAGCGGCTCCAGCTCGGTGGGATAGTCACCGACGATCCGCTCGACCTTGCCCTTGCGCACGTCCGCCACCTCGCCACGCAGCTGGAACAGCGGCTGCAGGCCGACCCGCACCTGGATCCAGACGGCCGCCAGAATGCCGGCCCCCATGAGCACCAGGGCGCCGGCGGTCAGCGCCGCGAAGCGCCGGGCCTCCCGGTCCACAGGCGAGCGGTCCTCGGCGGCCATCAGGATCACGGGCGCGATGCGGCCGGCGAGTTTCAGCTGCATTGCGGTCGCCCGCAGCGGCTGATCAAGCGGCCCCTCGGCGGCATAGAACATCTGGGTCGCCGGCGTGGCGGCGACCTGCGCCACGACGTCGGCGGGGATCTTCAGTTCCTGGTCGAACAGCGAGCGCGACCGGACGATGATCTTGATGGTGTTGTTCGGGCCAGGCTCGGCGATCTGCCAGTAGCGGCCGGAATAGGCCCGCAGCGCGCGCGTGTCGGTCAGCGGCGGCGCCCGGACCTCGCCGTCGTCGACGCTGATTCCAGCGTTCAGGTCCTCGATCAGGTAAACCAGATCCAGATCGAACCGGCTCAGCGCGGCCTGCTGGAAAAAGGCGGTCAGCGACAGCCCGGTCACGATCAGGACCACCAGACTCCAGCCTGCGGCCAGCAGAAACAGCCGCCCGACGAGCGAACGGCGGCCGAGGCCGGGGAGCTTCACTCGGTAGGCTCGCCCGGCAGCGGCGTCAGCCGGTAGCCCAGGCCGCGCACGGTCTCGATGCGATCGGGTCCGATCTTCTTGCGCACCCGGCCGATGAACACCTCGATGGTGTTGGAGTCGCGGTCGAAGTCCTGATCGTACAGGTGCTCGACCAGTTCGGTCCGGCTGATCACCCGGCCCTGGTGCATGATCATGTAGTGCAGCAGCCGGTATTCCAGCGAGGTCAGCCGCAGCGGCTCGCCGTTCACCGACGCGCGAGCCGATCGCGGATCCAGCCGCAGCCCGCCACACGCCAGGTTCGGCGTGGCGACGCCGGCCGACCGTCGCAGCAGCGCGCGCAGCCGGGCCAGCAGTTCCTCGGTATGGAAGGGCTTGGTCAGATAGTCGTCGGCCCCGGCGTCGAACCCGGCGACCTTCTGGCTCCAGTTGTCACGCGCGGTCAGGATCAGCACGGGCATGGCGATGTTGTCCCGCCGCCAGCGTTCCAGCACCGACACGCCGTCGATCTTGGGCAGGCCAAGATCGAGGATTACGGCGTCATAGGGTTCGCCCTCGCCCAGGTAGTGGGCTTCCTCGCCGTCGGCGGCGTGGTCGACGGCGTAGCCGGCCTCGCCGAGCGCCAGCTTCAGCTGCCGCGACAGATCGGGATCATCCTCGACGAGCAGGATGCGCATGGGGACCTCAGTTTCTGCCGATGATCGCGCCGGACCGCGCGTCGACAAGGAAGTCGATACGCTGACCGTTCGCCGCTTGCCAGCGCACTCGATAGACGGGGCGGCCGCCGTGGTTCTCGAGACCGGCGTCGAGCAGCCGTCCCGGGGTCGAGCGGGCGATGTTGCGGATCACGCTTTCCAGCGGCACGAGCCGGCCGCCACGGACGCCTTCGCGGGCGTCGTCCTCGCGCGGCGCCCAGCTGTCGCCCAGCGAATTGCCGCGCGGACGCTCCTGGCCGCCCGGCTGGGGCCGCTGCCCGCCCTGCCCGCCGGCGACGCGCGCATCGCGGCAGGCCTGGCCCAGCGGGCCCTTCGGACAGGCCTGGGCCTGCGCCGCCGCCGGAAGGGCGGTGGACAGCAGAAGGGCTGCGAAAAGGACGGACAGGCGTTTCATGACCTGGCTTCTACGGTAACCGGGCTGAACGCCGGCTGAATGGCCACGTTATCCGGCTACGGCGGTCCCGTGTCACCCCTGACGCCTTTTTGGCGAGTAGGGCCGCTCCTTGCGCCAGGTCTCGGCCAGCTTTTCGAGCGTTGGATCGACGGCGTCGGGCAGGGTCACCACCAGGCGCGCCATCAGGTCGCCACGCTGGCCCTTGGCGTTGATGAAGCCGCGCCCCTTGAGTCGCAGCTGGGCGCCGCTGTTCGAGCCTTTCGGCACAGTCAGGGCCACCGGCCCGTCCGGGGTCGGCGCATCGACCTTGCCGCCCAGCACCGCGTCGGGCACCGAGACGGGCAGGTCCATGTGCAGCATGTCGCCTTCGCGGCGATATAGCGGATGCGGCTTGATGCCGATTTCGATCAGGGCGTCACCCGGACCGGCCCGGCCGCCGGCGCCCTGGCCCTTGAGCCGCAGGGTCTGGCCGTCCTGGGCGCCCTTGGGGATCGCCACCTCGAGCGTGCGGCCGTCGGAGAAGGCGATGCGCTTCTTGCCGCCGCGGATGGCTTCTTCGATGTCGATGTCGAGATGCGCGCGCAGATCAGAGCCACGACCGCCGCCGCCGAAGCCGAAGCCGGCGCGGCCTGCGCCGGGTCCGCCCCGGCCACGCTCGCCGAACATGTCGCCGAAGATGTCGTTGATATCGACCCCTTCGAACCCGGGACTGCCCGGGCCCGGCCGATACCGGCCGCCGGAGGCGCCCCCGGGGCCGAACGGACTGCCGCCGCCGTAGCCGGGATGCTGCTCGCGTCCGTCGGCATCGATCTCGCCGCGGTCGAATTTCTTGCGCTTGTCGGGATCGCCCAGAATGTCGAACGCCGACGAGACGCGCTTGAACTTCTCTTCGGCGGTCGGGTCATTCTGGTTGGCGTCAGGATGGAACTGCTTGGCCAGCTTGCGGAACGCCTTGCGGACGTCATCCTGGCTCGCACCGCGCGGTACGCCGAGTTCAAGGTAAGGATCGCGCGCCAAGGGCCCCTCGCCGGTGGAAGTCGTCGAGCCTCCAGATAGAGTGTCTCGCCCCTCAGCGCCACAGGCTCCGCGTCGTCGTCGCGCCCCAGCCGAAAACAGCTGATCCCTGCGCCACCCGGATCGTCACCGGATCGGGAACGCCGCCCAGAAAATCATCAGCCTGCTGCGCGCCGGTCCAGGTGAACGCGGGGGCGGTGACTTCGGCGGTCCGCACGATGCCCTCGCCGTCCAGGATCTCGACGCGATAGACCTCCCGCTCCTCCGACAACGGCGGCTCGCCGTCCCAGTTGTCGCCGCCCAGCCGCGCCCGCCGGATCCAGGTCAGGACCAGATCGCCTCCCTCGCCGGCCTCCAGCGTCAGATGCGCGGGGCTCCACGGCCGGTCGGCCAGGCCGCGCCAGGTGAAGGCGGCCTCGGCCATCGCGTTTCCACCGGCCGGCCCGCCGGCCTGCGCCGCGCGCCAGACCAGCGGCAGTCCGCGCTCGCCGAGCGAGACCTCGGCCCGCGCCAGCCCCTCGCCCAGCAACACGACCGGCGCCCCGGCCGGCGTCAGCGCCGCCATCTCCGGATCGCTGCCGCCCTGTCCGCGCAGCAGCCCGCCCAGGGTCCAGACATCCTCGCCGGTCAGCTCGGCGGTCAGGAACTGCAGCACTTCCCAGTCCCCGCCGCCGTTGCGCACGGCCAGCGCATTGGCGCCGGCCAGCACGGCCGTGAGCGTCCGGGTCTCCAGCGTCGTCCCTTCCAGCCGGAGGGTCAGCCGCCCGCCGGGGTCCAGCCGGTGCAGCGGTCCCGCCGGCAGATCGCTCAGCGTCTCGCCCACCCCCGCGGGCTGGTTCAGCCGCGCGCGCGCGGTCAAGGCCTCCGTCTCCGGCCCGGCATGAACATCCAGGTCCCGCCATGGCTCCAGCCCCGCCGCCGCCAACGGCCGTGCGTCGGTCTCGGACCCCGGCAGGGGCGGCAGGTCGAGCACGTAGAGCACAGGTGGCCCCGCAGGCTCGATCGGCGGCGGCGAGGTCCAGTCGGGGAGGCCGCCATCGGCTGCCTGGGCCGGCTCTGCGACCTGCAGTGTGGCCCGCGGCCGCTCGTCCCGATCCAGCCCGGTGAGCCGCCAGACGGTCTCCCCACCGACGAACGCCAACCGGTCGCCGGGCTCCACGGTCAGGGCCGCCAACGGCGACAGATGCGCTGTCCGGCTGTCCCTCGCCGCCTGGTCCTGCGCCAGCACACGACGCCCGACCCGCTCGGCCATTCCAGCGGTCGTGACGATCGGCAGGTCGATCTGCCGGGTCCCGCCGCCCACCGCCGGGTCGCGACGCACGGTCAGGCCGCCGATGCGATAGTCGGCGGTCTCGTCGATGAACCGCAGGCGCAGTTCGTCCGATGGCGTCTCCAGCGTCCGCGTATCGACACAGGCGACGCGCTCGTCGGGCAGCGCCAGGTCGTTTTCGCCCAGCGTGACGTCGGCAGGTCCATCCCGGCTGACCAGCGTCACGCCCCCATCCCGCTCGGCGGCGTCAAATCCGAACGCCAGCGCCAGCGGCTCAAGCGCATCCCGCAACCGCATCGGCGCCTCCACCACATAACCGCTGACAACGCCGCGCACGTCGCCCACATCGAGGCTCACCCCGGCTCGCTGCGCCAGGGCGGTGACCAGATCGCCGACCGGCGCGGCGCCGACCCGGCCGTTCAGCCAGTGGCCCCGCGCCCAGTTCGGTCCATCGGCCCAAACGCCGGTCCGCGCGGGAAAGTCCGGAAACGGCCGGGCGTCCCAGCACCAGGCGCTCAGCCCCTCGACCATCGCCCCGCCGTAGACCGGCGAGACGGGATTGTTGCCGCCATCGCCGAAATGCCCGAGCACGGCCTCGAGCGTCCGCCGCTGCCCTTCATCGTCCCGCGCCCCGCTCGAGAACGGCGGCAGGGCGCTCTCGCTGCTCTTGGGATCGATGAACAGGTTCGGCGCATTGGCGCCCTTGTCGACGGCCGGGCAGCCGAACTCGATCAGCCGGATCGGTTTGGACCGCGGAACCCAGGCGGTGGGCGCTCCGGAACGGACTCCCCCGGGGCGGTCATGATGCGTGTTGGACCACCAGCCGACGAGGTCCTTGGGCCGGAACACCCACGGCTCGCCATGGGCGCCGTCGGCGATCGGCGTGCGCACCTTCGCCGCCCGATCCTCCACCGAGGCGTAGAACCAGTCGAACCCCTCGCGGGAGGCGATGTCCCAGGCGTCCTGCGCCTCGCCGTCCCGCCAGTCGGCCAGGGGCGGATAGAAGTCGATGCCGACGAAATCGATGTTGGGATCAGCCCACAACGGATCGAGGTGGAAGAACACATCGCCCGACCCGTCCGCGGGCTGATGGCCGAAATATTCCGACCAGTCGGCCGCATAGCCGATCGCGGTCTCGCTCCCGAGCAGGGTCCGGCAGTCCGCCGCCAGGTCGCACAGGGCCGCCACGGCCGGAAAACTGTCGCCGTCGCGGATGGCGGTGATCCCGCGCAGTTCCGAACCGATCAGAAATCCGTCCACGCCGCCGGCCATCTGCGCCAGCTTCGCCTGGTGCAGGATCATCCGCCGCAGACCCCAGTCCGCCGGACCGGAATAGCTCGCCGTGTGACCGTCGACCGCGAAATCTTCAGGCGAAGCGTCGCCGAATAATCCTGTGATATCAGCCGCTTCCCCGCCGATCCTGCCACGCCATGGATAGCCCTCGCAGTCCATCAGCACGAACGGATACAGCGTCACCTTCAGCCCGCGCGCCTTCAGCTCGGCGATGGCCTGCAGCACGGCGCGGTCCGCGGGCGTCCCGCCATAGGCCGGCCCGTCGCCTTGGTGCGAGATCAGATGCGCCCCGCCCCGACCGACGCCGCCGGCCTTCCAGCTCCAGGGCAGGGTGGCCTTCTCCGCCTGCTCGACGCCGGGCCGGAACTGACAGATCCCGGCGTCCAGACTGGTCCCGAACCAGGCCACGACGAGCGTCACCGCCTCCAGGTTCGGCAGCTGGGCCTGCAGCTGGTCCAGGGACACCAACAGATCCGCACGTCCATCGCCGTTGTGAACGGTCTCGGCGGTCAGCCGCGTCAGCCCGTCCCGGCGGTGCACCACATCGGTCGCGTAGACGAACTCCCCGGCCCCGGGGATCAGGCAGACGCTGGTCAGCAATTCTCCGAGCCCGCCGCTCGCGGGCGGCCGCCGGAACACCTCGACGGACAGCTGCGGCGGCCGGTTGCCATAGGGCTCCAGCGGCAGGTCCTCGAACACCAGGTACGCACACCCGCGACAGGCCGGTGCGCTCCCCTCGACAGCCTCGATCAGCGGATCGGGCGTCTGGTCCTCCGTCCCGCGATGCAGCCGCATCGTCACGCCAGTCAGATCCATCGGCTTGCCGTCGGCCCAGATGCGGCCGATCCCGTCGATCGGTCCCTCGCAGAGCGCCACGGCGAACGACAGGCTGTAGCGGTACTCGACGGTCTTCGGCCCGCCCTTGCCGCCGCCGGCCTGGCGCTCGATGCGCTTTTCCCGGAAGCGCGCGGCCCAGATCACCTGTCCCGCGACCCGCGCCCGACCGAACACGGCGGCCATCGGCGCGCCCTCGGCGGCGCTCATCAGCTGCAGTTCGCGCAACCTCGGCCCGACCTGCCGCGCCGGCTGCAAACCGGCGATGGCCGCCCGGTCGAGCGCGCCGCCGACCGCCGCGCCGAGACTGGCGCCGAGCGCGCCGCCGAGAGCCCGCCCGAGCCCGCCAAGGATCACCTGCGCCATGTCAGTCGCTCACACCGGGGAAGGAAAACGCATACGCCAGCCGGCGCCGCCACCACGGCCCGATCCAGCTCTCGACCACGGCGCGCGCCCAGTAGGCGTGGATCATCCGCCGTTCGGGATCGCCGGGCCGCGCCTCGGAGACGATCGCGCAGTGCTTCACGCAGGCCTCGGGCGTCATCCGGAACAGGAGCACCTCGCCGGGCCTGACGTCGCGGACGTCCGTCTCGACCAGATGCCGCCGGGCCGCCTCGAGCAACGTCTCGCGCCCGCCGGTCTCGGCCCAGTCGGCGCGATAGACGGGCGGCGCCTCGGGCTCGTCGCCGTACAGCGCCCGCCAGACCCCGCGCACGAGCCCCAGGCAGTCGCACCCCCGCCCCTGCAGCGACGCCTGGTGGCGGTAAGGCGTTCCGATCCACGACCGGGCAGCGGCGACGACGGCGGCGCGGTCGTATCGCAACCCGCTATCCACGGCGCGACTTCCCGTCGTGCCGCTCGCCCCTGGCCGGATAGACGGTCAGGAAGTCCTCGCCAGGAATGTCCGGAAAACCGCGAAAATTCAGCAGATTGTCGAAACGACCTGAACAGGTGGACGAGCGCTTGCCGCAGCCCTCACCGAACGCCGGATGCGCCTCCGGGACGCTACAGCGCCCGTCCCCCAGGTTGGCGTCGCACAGCCGCCCGAACGTCCGTCCGGCGACACGGTCCAGCGCGGCCAGCGGCCCGTCGATCTCGGCGACAAAGGCGCCGCCCTCCCGTTTCAGGCGGCTGATGACCCCCGACCACAGGCTGACGAACAGCGCCGGCTCGGACCAGTCCACACGCCGGCACTCGACGGTGCAGCCGTCATAGAGCCCGCCGGCGATATCCACCTCGGTCAGCGCTTCGCTGTCGAGCCCGCCGCTCGCGGACGCCGCGCCGGCGGTGAACCCGAGCCCGGCGTCGGCCGCGCCTGCGGTCCAGCCGCTGGCGGCCAGGCAACTCAGCCCGTCGTGGTCCAGGTCCCGGTCATGATCGGTGAAGCCCAGCCGCGCGCCGTCCCGCCGCGTCAGCAGCCAGACATGCGCCAGCATCGCCGCGCCGGACTCGATCCGGGCGGCCAGGGCCGAAGGTATGATTTTCATCGGGGCGGCCTTTCGCGAACGTCAGCGCCGGCTTCCCTCACCTGTCATCCCGGACGGCCCGAAGGGACGATCCGGGACCCAGATTCGGCTTCATGCGCCGGGGCCGGGCAATAAGTCTGGGTCCCGGATCGCCTGCGGCGTCCAGGATGACAGGGGATAGGTGTTCAGACCCGCAACTCGATCAGCGGGACCGCGACCACCCGCCCCGCCTCGAAACTCTCCAGCGTCACGTCGATGCGGTCGGCGTCGAACCGCACGGGCGTATCGAACTCGAACCCGGCCGTGAGCACGGCGCCCTCCCCCGGCGGTTCCTCGAACGTGACGAGCCCCGTCGCGGGATCCACGGAGAACCCCGTGACCTCCGCCCCGTCGACAGCCACCCGCACCGTCCCGTCGACCGGCTTGGTCACCGGCCGGGCGAGGTCGCCATAGGCCTTGGCCAGAGCGAACACCGTGGCCTCTCCGTCGCCGACGCCCAGCGCCTGGTCGATCGGCGAAATACTCCCGGAGGGCGCGCAGGACTTGAAGTCGGCGAAGTCCCGGAACCGGAACCCGTACAGCTGCCCGCGCCGCGCCTCGAAAAAGGCGACCAGCGCCGCGGCGTCATCGAGCGACCGCACGCCGGCTCCGATCAGATACCGCCGCCGACCGTGCGCCCACGGCGTCGAGCGCCGCTCGAACCCGGACGCCAGGGTGACGACCTCGGTCCGGCGCTCGACCCCGCCGGTCGAGCCGAACGCCAGCCGCGCGGGCAGGCGAACCTCGTGAAAGGACATGACGAATTCCTCATGAGGGAGGGTCTGTTCGTTCGCAGAACGCCGGTCTACCGTCTGCACAGGAGCTGGGAGCGACTCACATGGACTGGAAGGCGCTGTTTTTTTCGCCGGAGGGCCGCATCGGCCGCTCGGCATTCTGGATCGGCTGGCTCGTGCTGATCGGTGTCAACGTCGTGCTGGGCTGGATTCCGCTGATCGGGTTCCTGCTCAGCCTCGCGACCATCTACTGCAATATCTGCGTCACCTCGAAGCGGCTGCACGACATCGGCCGCAGCGGCTTTCTGCAGGTCATCCCGATCGTGCTCTGCACCACCCTGTGCATCGGCGCGCTCGCCATGGTGGCCGGACCGGCGATCATGGCCGGCCTCGCGGACGCCAATGAAGACGCGATCATGGCGGCGGTGTTCGCCGGCATCGGCGGGATGATCCTGGCCTTCCTGGCCGCCTTCCTGATCTGGCTGGGCTTCCTGCTCTGGGTCGGCCTGTCGACCGGAAACCCCGGCGAGAACCGATACGGCCCGCCGCCGGCGACCGCCACGGTAGTCTAAGGGGCGCTTCCCTAGTTCGCGTTGGCCGCCACGGCGCCGATGATGGCCAGGAAGCTCAGCGCCCACAGCAGGGTGATCACCAGCGAGACGCCGGAGCAGACGATGCCGCCGATCGCCAGGCCGCGTCCGCCCGGCTTCTTCAGCCCCAGGATGCCCAGCACCAGCCCGACCAGCGCCATCATGGTGCCGAGCAGTCCGACGATCGGGATCCACACCACCAGGACGGACACGATACCGAGCACCAGCGAGGCGATCGCCATGCCGTTTGCGGGCGCGAGGCCCGGGGTCACGGCCTGAGGCGTGCGGTCAAAGTCAGTCATGGAGGTCCCCCGAAATCCCGCCCGCAGGCTAGAGCGGTGGCCCGGCAAGTCAACGCACGGCGCCTACAGCCTGCGCGCGCCCAGTCCCACGGCCCGGGCCAGCGCCTGGGCGACCTGCGCCTCTGATCGCATCAGGCCTTCGACGCCGCCGCCCTGCACGGTGACATTGACGGTCAGCCCACCGGTCCCGGCCGGTTCAACCGATCCGGCGCCGGCGGGGCGAAACACCTCCGGCCCCCGTTCGCCGACCAGATAGGCGCCGCCCGGCAGCACGGGTCCGCCGCTGGCCCGGGCTCCGGAGAACCCGCCCTTGAGCACGGCCGACACCACATCGCCCAGACCGCCGCCGCCCCGCCCCGCTGCGGCGTTGACCGCCGCCAGCACGGCCTGCGCCAGTTCGGCCAGACTGATCTTGCCGTCGGCGGCCGCCCGGGCCAGCGACCGGCTCAGGCTGGCCCCCGCGCGCGCGAACGCCTCGTCGATGGAGTCGGCGGCCCGCCGCGCGGGCTCCGCCAGCCCGTCGAGCGCGGCCAGCGCCTCGGCGGCCTCCCGCGGAACGGCGTCCAGGCCGTCCTTTTCGTCAAACTCGGTCATCTTCCGCCCCTTCCCCAAAAATGCGTCATGGCCCGGCTTGTCCGGGCCACCCAAGCGCACAGACCCCGAACGTGAAATCGCGCTGACCGATGTCGACCACCCAGCCACGGTGTTCCTGGATGGCCCGGACAAGCCGGGCCATGACGAGGAAGGAGCTCTCAATCCGGATAGAGCCCAAGCAGCGCCTCAAGGGCCGCGCGGTCGAGCGCATCACTACCCCCGCCGTCCGTCAGCGCCCGCCATTCCTTCAGCGACAGCCGCCAGAAGGCCTCGGGCGGGATCCGCAGGCTCCCGGCCGCCAGCCGCAGCATCGCCGGCCAGGGTGTTGTCACGACCCGGCCGCGGTGAAGGCCGCCGCGATCGCCCGCGCGGCCTCGTCCAGCGCGACACCCGTGAGGTCGCCCGGGGTCTCCCCGCCACCGCGCAACAGCGCCGCCAGCACCGTGGTCAGGTCCCCGGCCGACAGGCTCTTCAGCCGCCCGGCCAGCGCTTCCCAGCCGTCGGCGGCGAAGGCGGTCTCCAGCTCGGCCAGTGCGCCCAGCGTCAGGCACAGCCGTCGCGGCCGGCCCTCCAGCATGACGACCGCCTCACCGCGCGCGCCGTTGGCGCCCATCACAGCGCCTCGAAGGTCAGTTCACCGGCCGAGGCCAGGGTCATCGCCCAGGTGGCCTCGCCGTCATGATCGCCGGCATATTCCAGCGCGGCGACCAGGAAAGGCCCCTCCAGCACACCGAAATCGGGAATGATCAGCCGCCACGGCCGAGCGGCCTGGTCGAAGAACACCTCGCGCACGATGGCGTCGGAGGCGGCGTCGCGAAACACCCCGGCGCCGGATACCGACGCCTGCTTCACCCCCGCCCCGGCCAGCAGTTCGCGCCAGCGGCCCGCGCTGTCGCTGTCGGTGGCGTCGACGCTCCGCGCGTTCAGCGAAATCGTCCGCGCGCGCAAGCCGGCGACGGTCACGTAAACCGGGGGGTCGCCCCCGTCGCTGATTTTGAGCAGAATGTCTTTTCCGCGTTGGGCGGCCATGGCGGCGCTCCGTCAGGTGTGAAGGTTGAAGACAATGGCGGACGAACTGGCGAGCCTGGTGCGCCTCGACTACCCCAGGGCGCTGCGCGAGGCGGTTCACGCCCTGACCGACCTCAACGAGGCGGTGAACGCGAAGTTCGGCATCATGGCCTGGGAGCGGTTCGACTATGACCTGGCGGCCCGCACCCTGACGTTCTCGCACAAGGGCCGCCCGCGGGTGGTGGCCGAGATCCAGCTGGTCGGGGCGACGGACGACGGCTTCCTCTGGGCCTGGGCCCACGCCAACCAGTGGCCCGCCGGAATCACCGAAGACGCGCTGAAGACGAGGGCCTGGGGCGAGGCCAATGGCGTCACCGACCTGACCACCCCCCGCCTGACCGGCGACGCGACCAACCTCGGCTGGGGCATGACCGCCATGGCGGCGAAGATCACCGGCGCGGTCGGGGCCTACCGCCCGATGGACGGCCCCCGGTCGCTGTTCCTGCTCTACCGCAGCATCGCGTTTGTGAGTTAGGCGGCCTCGGTCACGGCGCGCACCCGGATCAGGCCCTGCACGGTCTTGCCGTCGGCGGCGCGGAACACATCGCCATAGGTCACCCGCAGGTTCACCAGCCGCCAGCCGTCCAGCGCCGGCGCCGCGTTGTGCAGCCGCGCCCGCAACGCCGCGACCACGGCCTTCGCTTCCTCGGTCCCGTCGAACCGCGACAGGCAGGTCAGCGTCACGGCGTGTTCCAGCCCCTCGCCCTCCAGCCCGCCCCAGGGCCGGGTCTGCGCGCGGCCGAACACGACCAGCGGATAAACCTGCTGCGCCGGCGGTTCGTCATGGATCCGCGCCGGGTCACCCAGCAGCGCGATCAGGTCATTGTCGCTGCGCAAATGCTCGAGCAGCGCCTTCTGCAACGCCAGGTCCGGGCTCACGGCCACATCCTTTCGAGGGTCAGGGTCATGCGGCCGGGCGCGGGTCGGGCAGGCGTCACGGCGACGACGCGCCAGGCCTCGCCGCCGGCCTTCAGCCGCTGGCCGCGCGCCGCGACGGCATGGGTCCGGGCGACCGCCCGCGCGGTCTCGATCAGCACCGGCCGCGTCGTCTCCTCGGAGCGTTCGCGATGGCCCGCCGGCTGCAGGTCGACCCACAGGGCCGCCACCTGCGTCCAGCTCTTCGCCCGCCCGCCGAACACGGTCTCGGCCTCGGACGGCGCCTCGAGCACGGCCAGCGTCCGCAGCGACGCGATCACAGCCGCGCCGCCCGAAACGGGGCCAGCCACGGCTCGACCAGCGCCAGCGGCGCTTCGGCCGCCTCGCGATGCTCGAACCCGTGCGCGACCAGCATCAGGATGCACAGCCGCAGCGGCGCCGGCGAAACGTCGGTCAGAGTGAGGCCCGTCGCCGCCTCGACCCGCTGGGTGGCGGCATCGATCAGCAGCTGGACCAGGCCGTCCTCCGCATCATCACTGACACGCAAAAACGCCTTCGCCTCGGCGAGGGTGATGGGGGGCATGGGGAGATGTCCTGAAAGATGGCGATCCTCCCCATGAAATGGGGAGGGGGACCGGCGGAGCCGGTGGAGGGGAGTCGGTGCACGGACTCCCCTCCACCACGCTTCGCGTGGTCCCCCTCCCCAGAAAAGCTGGGGAGGATCGAGGAGGCGCGGCTAGCTGGCCGCGAACTTCATCAGCTTGATCGCGTCGAAGTTCTGCACCCCGCCGCCGACCCGCTTGGTGGTGTAGAACAGCACATAGGGCTTGGCCGAATACGGGTCGCGCAGCACCCGCACCCCGGCCCGGTCGACGATCAGATAGCCCTTGGCGAAGTCGCCGAAGGCCAGGGCGAAGCTGTTCGCCGCCACGTCCGGCATGGTCTCGATCTCGGTCACCGGATAGCCCAGCAGCGTGGCGGGCGCCCCCGGCGCCGTGGCCGGCGACCAGATGTAGTTGCCGTCGGCGTCCTTGAACTTGCGGATCTTCGCCGCGGTGCGCCGGTTCAGCACGAACCGGCCGTTGGCCCGGTACTGCGCCCTGGGCGCATAGATCAGGTCGATGATCCGGTCGACCGGGTCGACGGCGTCGAAGTCCCCGGCCGCGCCGGACGCGACATAGCCGATCTCGCCCCAGGCATGGCTGGCGTCGGCCACGTTGGTGTAGCTGAGGAAGCCCTTCGGCTTGTTGGTCCCGTTGCCGTTCACGAACGCCTCGGTCTCCTGGCCGGCGAACGCGTCCTCGCACTCGGCCGCCAGCCACTCGTCGAGATTGACGAAGGCGTCGTCAAGCAGCGCCTGGGTCGCCGCCGGACTGGCGTAGAGATCGGCCGCCGGAAACTCCAGCAGCGCCAGCACGGGCGGATCAGTCTCCGGCCGCGCGTCGGTCTCGGCGACCCAGCCGCTCTCGATGCCGGCGGTGGAGACCGGCTTGCGGAACACGCCCGCGCCGATGGTCCGCACCGTGGCGATGTCGCGCATCGGCGAGGACATCTGCAGACGCCGCTCGATCAGCCGCTCGGTCTCCGGCGGCGCGACATAGCCGCCGGCGGTCGGCACGCCCTCGGACAGCCCCTTGGCCTCGAGCATCAGCAGCGAGGAGGAGCCGGTCTTCAGATAGCCGTCCCAGGCCGCCTTGCGCTCGTCGGGCGCGACTGCCCGTCCCTCGCCGCCGCCGGCCAGCGCCGGGCGCCGCCCCTCGGCCAGGGCCCGGTCCATCCGCCCCTGCGCCGCCTGCAGTGACGCGTCGATCCGCGCCACCTTCTCCTCCAGCAACGCGTCGGACCGCTTGCTCTCCAGCGCCTCCAGCCGTTCGTCATTGGCGGCCTTGAACGCCTCGAAGGCGGCCATGACCTCATGCATGGCGGCCCGCGCGGCAGGATCCGCCGCCGCGTGTTTGGTCTCTTTCATGTGGGTAGGTCTCCAGTTGAATTCCTCCCTCCCCTTCATGGGGAGGGAAAGGCCGCGAAGCGGCCAGGGTGGGGAGGTGACAGGCCGTGCCCGATGCATCGGATTGGCGGCCTGCTCCCCCACCCGTCCGGGCTTCGCCCGTCCACCCTCCCCATGAAGGGGAGGGAAATCCGGTCAGGCGGCTTCAGCGCTCAGCGAAACGGCGCTGATCCGCGCCCCGGGCAGCATCGGGAACGTCACCACCGACACCTCCCACAACTCCACCTCGGTCAGCACCCGCAGCCGGCCGCTCCCGTCCGGCCGCGCCTTTGCCGCGCGGAAGCCGATCGACAGCCCGTCCATGGCTCCGGCCCGCACCAGCGCCGCGCACATCCGCCCCTGCGGCGTGACCTCCAGGATCCGCCCACGGACAAACAGCCCGCGCGCGTCCTCGACGATCTCGTCCCAGACCCCGACGGGATGATCCCCGTCATGCTGACAGAGCATCCGCACGCCCCTGGCGCCCGTCCGCGCCAGCGAGGCGCCGAACGCCCCCGCCGCGGCCACGTCGTCATTGAGATCGCACGTCCAGAACAGCGAGGCATAGCCTTCGATGTGGGTCATTTGAAACTCCGCTCAGGGGTTCACAGCTCCCCGGTCTCCAGCCGCCGCTCGAGCCGTTCCAGCGTCACCCGCGTGGCGGCGACCTGTTCCTCCAGCCGCGCCAGCCGCTCGGCGGTCTCGCCCTGGCCCTCGACCCGCCGTTGCAGCTCATCGATCCGCGCCGACGCCCCGCCGGCCCACATCAACCCGCCGGCCGCCTGAATGGCCACGGTGATCACCACGGCCAGGGTTACCTGCCGGTCAAAGCGAAAGCGCGAGGGGGTCATGGTCACTCCTTCCTCGCCCGCGAGGGAGAGGGGGACCAGCCGGAGGCTGGTGGAGAGGGAAGCGCGGTGTTCGAAGGGGCCCGAGAACGCTCGCGGCCCTGATGACGAAAAGCCCTGAAGGCCTTGATGGAATGATGCGCTCCGGACGTCGGACCTGGTCAAGGACGACCCCTGCGGGGTCGCCGCTGCGCGGCCGCAAAGCGGTCCTTGAGCAGGGCCGCCGTCGGAGCAACCCTGGCCGTCAAGACATCAGGAGCATTCCGCCTGTCCTGTGGGAGTAGGCTGGCCGTCTGTCGCCTGCGAAGCCCCTACCCCTCCAGCCCCGCCGCCCGCCGCCGCTCCTCGGCCGTCAGGAAGCTCGCCCCCTCCAGCCGCGCCCACAGCGCATCCCGCTCCGCCGACAGCGCCGGCACCGCATCCAGGTCGCAGGCGATCCGCACGCCGGGGTGTTTCGCCCCCAGCCAGCCGGTCAGCGCCCGCGCCGCCCGCTCGGCCAGCGGCACGACCGTGTGCCGCCAGAACGCGCCATTGGCCTCACGGAAGTTGGCGTAGGTGTTGTCGCCGGGAATCCCAAGCAGCTGCGGCGGCACGCCGAACGCCAGCGCGATCTCCCGCGCTGCGGCGTGCTTGCCCGCAATAAAGTCCATGTCGTGCGGCGACAGCGACATCGGTCGCCAGTCCAGTCCGCCCTCCAGCAGCAGCGGCCGCCCGGCCGCCGCCGGCCCGGTCCGCGCTTCCAGCTCGGCCTTCAGCGTCTCGAACTGCGTCTCGCTCAGCCGGTCGCCGGCCTCGGGATTGGCGTAGACCAGCGCCCCGCTCGGCCGCGCCGAATTGTCCAGCAGCGCCTTGTTCCAGGCGCCGGACGCATTGTGCACATCAATGGCGAACGCGGCCGCCTCCAGCGGACTGGCGCCGTAGTAGTCGTCGGCCGGATTGAACAGCTTCAGATGCAGCACGGGCAGCCAGCCATCGGCGTCGCGCCCGATCCGCACCGACCGTCCGGCCACGCCGTATTCATACGCCTGCGGCCAGCCCTGCCGTCCCGGCACCACCTTCATCCGGTCGGGCCGCAGGGCGTAGAGCTCCTCCGGCCCCTCCCCGGCCGCCTCCAGATAGCCGTTGCCGCTGACCTGCAGCGTCCCGAAGAACGCCTCCATCAGATCCGGCCCGCCCTGCTCCGGGTTGGGCTGGTCCAGCAGCCGCCGCAGCGGATGGTCCTCCGCTCGCCTGCCGCCCGCGAACACAGCCAGCGGCACCGACGCCGCCGCCTCGGCGATCATCCGCACACAGCGATAGGCGACCGGGTTCTTCGCAAACCCCTCCCGCGCCAGGCTCTCATAGTCCCGCGGCGTCCACACCGGCCGCCCGGCCGTGGTCACCGCCACCAGCGTCGCCGCACGGGACTGCTTGGCTTCAGGCGCGGCTGTGCGCCGCCTGGAGAGACGGGGGAAGAGGGACATATTGCAATCTTTCGTTGTGTTGCCAGCAATGCTCGTCATCCTGAGGAGCCCTCCATCGGAGGGCGTCTCGAAGGACGCACAAGGGCACTGCAATGGCAGCCTGGACCTACATTCTGAAATGCGCGGACGGCTCGTATTACGTTGGTTGCACCACCAACCTCGAACAACGGATCGCCCAGCATCATGCCGGTACAACGGGAGGCTACACGGCCTCCCGCCGACCAGTCGAACTGCTCTGGTGCGGTGAAGCTCAGCGAATTCACGACGCCATCGAAGTCGAGCGAAAGCTGAAGCGTTGGTCGAGGGCCAAGAAGGAAGCCTTCATCGCCGGAGAATGGGAGCGGCTCCAGGCGCTGAGCTCGAGGAGCCGCTCAGACGCAGCCAGGGCGCTGCGACGCAAATAGGTGTCTACAGCTTGCGTCCTTCGAGACGCTCGCTTGTGGCTCGCTCCTCAGGATGACGAAGATTGGTTGGGCCTGATCTTTTTTCGTCATGGTGAGGAGTGCGGAGCGCGTCTCGAACCATCGTCATGGTGAGGAGCGAGGCCCCAGCCGACCCCGGACTTGATCCGGGGCTCGAACCACGCGCCCGGGGTCCGGCGCCCTGCGTCCTTCGGGACGCGGACCTGGGGGTCCGCTCCTCGGGATGACGAACACCTATTGCCCGTCATGGTGAGGAGCGAGCCTCAAGCGAGTGTCTCGACCCACGCACTCCCCCTACAACACCCGCACCCGCGGCCGCTTCACCACCCGCCCGAGCAACAACTCCGTCATCGCCCAGACCAGCGCATCGGCCCGGTCCGGGCTCGGTCCGCCGTCGTCGCAGCCCAGCGCCATCAGTTCCTCCTCCAGCGCCGGGAAGGCGCCGCAGTGGACCACCAGGCCCCGTTCATAGAGCGCCGCCACGGGCTCGGCCCGCACCCGCTTGCTGTAGCGGGCGTGAACCAGCTTCACCGCACACGGCGCCTGCGCCTGGGCCAGCAGGCCGCGCACCATCTCGCCGCCCTGGTTGGCCTCGGCGACGATCGCGTCGGCGCCGAAGTCTTCGGCCGCGGTCACGGCCTTCCGCGCCCAGCCGAGCGGGCTCTGCCCGCTCACGGTCCGGTCGGCCAGCACGAACGCCTGGTCACCCAGCCGCCCGGCCACGACGATGCCGCAGGCGTCGCCCGTGGCGCTGGCCGGCGGATCGACCGCCACCACCACCTTGTCGAACGCCGGTGGCCGCGCGCCCCGGCATCGCGCCAGGTCCTCGGCCCGCCACAGGGCGCCCTCGCCGTCGACGATCAGCCCGTCGAACTCCTGCGCCGCCAGCCGCGTCCCGCCGTAGATGGCGTTGAGACTGTCGAGGAAGGCCGGCGCCAGATTGTGCGCGTTGGTCGCGGTCGGCAGCACGGTATCGACGGTCGAGACCTCGGCCCGCAGTTGCCGCAGCGCGCGGATCGGCCGGGGCGTGGTGGTGACGACAAGCCGGGGATCCTCCCCCAGCCGCAGCCCGAACCGCAGCATGGCCAGCACCTCGCCCGGACGACGCCAGGCGCAGAATTCATCAGCCCAGGCCCCGTGAAACTGCGGCCCGCGCAGGCTGTCCGGGTCCTCGGCGGAAAAGACGTGCGCCTCCGCGCCGGTGTTCCAGACGACACGACGACGAGATTTTTCGTACCGGAATTTCAGATCCTTCGGACTTTGCGCCCGCAGCCCTGAGGGCCCCTCGATCATGACCTCCTGCACGTCATGCAGGCTGGGCCCCAGCAGCGCGTAACGGCCGCCCCGAAGGGCCTGCTCAACCAGCCAGCCGGCCCCGACCCAGGTCTTCCCCGACCCCCGGCCGCCAAGGAGCAGCCACGTCCGCCAGGGATTGTCCGGTGGCAACTGGTCGTCGTTCGCCCGGTGGCGCCACGTGGCCAGAACGGTGTTCAGCTCCGCCGGCGGAACTGTCGCCCGCACCCGCTCGGGATCGAGCCCGATCAGCGAGTCGATCGAGGAATTTCTGGAGCTCCACGTACTTTCGTTCGACGGTCTCGGGGTCGTCGGGTTGGTCATCCATGTCGGCCTCATCCTGATCCTGCGGCGCGCCGGGAACGTCCTCCTGGGCCTGCAGCTTGTGGATCGACAGGGCGGTGCGGGCGATCACGCCACGCAGCCGCACCCGCCGTTCCAGGGCGATGTCGGTATCGGGTTTGGGGAGGGCGGCGAGGTACTCAACCTCTTCAAGCAACCCCGCGGCCAGCCGCTCGGCCAGTCCCGCGAGCAGCGCCGCCGCGCCATCTGGTTTTCCGGTCATGCCCCAAAGATACGGGACCACCGGGCGCGGCCGGACAGACGGTGCGAGAAACACTCAAGCCGTTGAAATCACGCCAGTTTGTCGCGAAAACTCCGCGAGTAGCCGCCGGAACCTCCCACAATCCCGGCAATCCTCCCCACACCGTGGGGAGGGGGACCACGCGGAGCGTGGTGGAGGGGAGTCGCCCCCCCCTCACCCCTAGTAGGGGATCGGCTCTCCCGCCGGCAGCTGCGGCGTCGCGGGCCTGGCCGGCTCGACAGGAACCGCCGGCGCCTCGGGCTCGGGCGGCGGCTCCAGGGATTCCACGGCGCGGGCGAAGTCGCCGGCCAGGTCGCCATAGAACGGATTGCGCGGATCCGCCTCCTCCTCCGGCACTGGATCAGGCAGCAGCCAGTCGAAGTCCCGCACGGGCAGGCCCTCGTGGGCGATGATCATGAACCGCCGCCAGATCCCCGCCGGCAGGGTCCCGCCGGCGACCTTGTTCATCGGCCGGTCGTCGTCATTGCCGATCCACACCCCGGCGGTCATGTCGGGCGTGAAGCCGATGAACCAGGCGTCGCGCCAGTTCTGGCTGGTGCCGGTCTTGCCGGCGGCGGGACGGCCGAACGCCCCGCGCGTGCCCGTGCCGCGCGCCAGCACGCCCTTCATCATGTTGACCATCATCGAGGCCTTGGCGATGTCGTAGACCGGCACCCCGCTCCCGGCCGGCCCGCGCTGATAGACAGGCTCGCCGCTGACGGTGGTGATGCTCTCGATGATGTACGGCGTGCGCCGCTGGCCGCCCTGCTGGAACACCTGGAAGGCCGCGACCAGCTGGATCAGCGACACCTCGTACGAGCCCAGCGACACCGACAGGTCCGGGTTGGCGGGAATGGTGCTCAGGCCGAACCGGCGGGCCAGTTCGCCCATCGCCGAGCCGCCGACCTCCTGGCCCAGCTTCACCGCGATGGTGTTGATCGACTTGGCGAGCGCGACCTCGATGGTTACGGGCCCGACGTAGCCGCCACCGTAGTTCTCCGGTTCCCAGTCGCCGAACTTGACCGGCCCGTCGACCCGCTGGTCGGTCGGCAGCACGCCCTTTTCGAGCGCGGCGGCGTAGACGAACGGCTTGAACGTCGACCCGGGCTGGCGCCGCGCCTGAACGGCCCGGTTGAACGGGGTCTCGTCGAAGTCGGTGCCCCCGACCATGGCCCGGATAGCCCCGTCGTTGCCCAGCGCCAGAAGCGCCGCCTGGGTCGCCCCGGACTTGGCCCCGTCGGTGCTCATCACCTCGCGGACGATCTTCGATCCGGCCGCCTGCAGCCGGCTGTCGATGGTCAGCTTCACCACGAGATCGGGCGAATTCTGGCCGGCGATCTTTACGGCCTCGATTGTGGCGTAGTCGAGCACATAGCCGAGGTCGCCCTCGTCCTGCACGGCGCCGGGCGCCAGCACGGGCGTATCGGCCAGCGCGGCCTGGTACTGGTCCTCGGTGATCCACCGCTCGCGGCGCATGTTGGCCAGGATCAGCCGCTGGCGCTGCAGCGCCCCGGCCATGTTCCTGGTCAGCGCAAGCCGCGACGGCGCCTTGGGCAGGCTGGCCAGCAGCGCAGCCTCCGAGATGCTCATCTCCGAGGCGGGCTTGCCGAAATAGGCGCGCGAGGCGCCGTCGATGCCGTAGGTGTTGGCCCCGAAGAAGATCCGGTTGAGGTAGAGTTCGAGGATCTCGTCACGGCTCAGCATCCGGTACAGCCGGCGGGCCATGACCGCCTCCTGCAGCTTGCGCTTGGCCGTCTGGTCGGGGGTCAGGAACAGCCCCTTGGCGATCTGCTGGGTTATGGTCGAGCCGCCCTGGACGATCCGTCCGGCGCGCCAGTTGACCCAGGCCGCCCGGCTGATGCCCTGCAGGTCCAGCGCCCCGTGCTTGTAGAACCGGCGATCCTCGGCGGCGAGGAAGGCCTGCGGCACATAGCCGGGCAGCTGGTCGAGCGTCACCCGCTCGCCATAGCGCGGCCCGCGCACGGCGATCTGCACGCCGCGCGTATCCTGGAACCGGATCCCCGGCGCCCGGTTGATGGCGAACAGCGCTTCCCGCGCCGGCATCGGCGGCACGTCGGTCAGATACTTCTGCCAGATGTAGATCCCCACCCCGCCGGCCGCGATCGTTCCGGTCAGGAACAGTGTCAGCAGGGTGATCCACACCCAGCGCAGGCGCGGCGACTTCAGCCAGGCGACAAGGCCGCCACCGTCAAAGAACGGCTGGCGCTCGCCCTTCGGCGGTTTCGGGGGTTTGGGCGGCTTCGGAGGTTTGCGCGGTTTGGCGGCCTTCGGCGCCTTGCCCTTCTTCGCCGGCCTGGCGGGTTCAGGCTCGGGTTCAGGCTCCGGCCGCTTCTCGGGCGGCGGATCGAAACTGTACGGCGGAAGGGACCAGTCGTCGCTCAAAGGGATGCCGTCGCGCTTGGGTTACTGCCCCGAGGGGTTTAGGACGCAAGCATGATGCCGCGCAAACCCTTCTGGGAGATCAAGTCCCTCGCCGAGATGAACCCCGGCGAGTGGGAGAGCCTATGCGACGGCTGCGGACTTTGCTGCCTGGTTCGCTTCGAGGATGAAGATAGCGGCGAGGTCATCCCGACACGTGTGCACTGCAAGCTGTTCGATTCCGACCTATGCCGCTGTACGGACTACGAAAACCGCAAGCAGCATGTCCCGGATTGCATCAAGCTGACTCCGGGCAATATCCAGGAGCTGCAGTGGATGCCGCCCAGCTGCGCCTACCGCCGGCTGGACGAGGGCAAGCCCCTGCCCGCCTGGCATCCGCTGGTCACCGGTGATCCGGAGAGCGTCCACAAGGCCGGCGTCTCGATTCGTGGCCAGACGTTCAACGAGAGCGAGCTCGCCGAACCCGAAGACGCCCTGGCCTACGCCGCCTGGGATCTTGATGAAGACCGGGGCGACGAACCCTACGAGCCGTGACGGGCGCTGTCGGCCGGGACCGCTGGCGGGCTATCGAACGCACCGATTACCGCTGACAACAGCAGGCGGGCGTCGATCGGCTTGGCGATGTGGCCGTTCATGCCGGCGTCGGCGCAGGCCTGGCGGTGCGAGGCCATGACATTGGCGGTCAGGGCGAGCACCGGCACGCCCGCGTTCGGACCGCCGCCGGCCCGCAGGCGCCGGGTGGCCTCCAGACCGTCCATCACCGGCATCTGCATGTCCATCAGCACCAGGTCGAAGGGCTCGACAGACAGGGCCTCCAGCGCCTGGAGCCCATCGGCGACAATGGTCACGTCGGCCCCGATGGGCCGCAGGAACAGTTCGATGACCCGCTGGTTCGAGAGATTGTCCTCCGCCACCAGGATGCGGGCGGAACCGCTCGGCGCGTCCGGGTCGGCGTCGGCCGCCGCCTCGGCGACCGCAAGCGCCTCGCCGACGACGCAGGGCAGGCGGAGGGTGAACGTCGATCCCCGTCCCTCTTCTGAGGTGGCGGTGATCGAGCCGCCCATCATCCCGGCGAGCTTCTGGCTGATCGACAGGCCGAGGCCCGTGCCGCCGAACCGCCGGCTGGTCGAGCCGTCCGCCTGTTCGAAAGCCGTGAACAGCCGGCCCAGAACGTCTGGCGGCATGCCGATGCCCGTATCGCCCACGGTCAGCACCAGATCGCAGCGGCCCGGACCGGTCTCCTCGGCCGCCAGGGTCAGGGCGACCTCGCCGTGCTCGGTGAACTTCAGGGCGTTGGAGATCAGGTTGAAGACGATCTGACCGGTGCGGGTAGTGTCGGCGATCAGGAACTGCGGCGTTCCAGGAACGATCGTCTTGCGGAACGCCAGACCCTTGTCGTGGGCCCGCGGCGCCCAGAGGGCCGCGCAACGGCGGACGAAATCATGGATGTCGGCGTTGGCAGGATCGATATCCAGCTTGCCGGCCTCGATCTTGGCCAGGTCGAGGACATCGTTCAGCACCTGCATGAGGACCGAGCCGCCGTCGCTGAGCATGTCAACGTGCTCGCGCTGCTCGTCGGTCAGGCTGGTCCGGCCCAGCAGATCGGCCGCGCCCAGCACGGCGTTCATCGGCGTACGCAACTCGTGGCTCATGCTGGCGAGGAAGTCGGTCTTGGCCTGGCTGGCGGCCTCCGCTTCACGCTGCAACAGCAGCGCCCGGGCGCGGGCGGCGCGGATGGCGTCGATCGCCCGCTGCTGACCGAACCAGACCACGGCCATGTAGCCGACCAGCATCACCGCGCAGACTGACACGGCCAGCCCCTCGCCCAGTCGCGCCTCGCCGAAGGCGAACGGCGGAATAAGCACCAGATAGGCGACGATCGGCGCCGCGCTGGCCCAGAACAGCGCCCGGGCCCCCAGCGACGAGACGATCAGCTGAACCAGCATGCCGCAAAGGAAGATGGTCGCCGCGGCGATGCCCAGATCGCCGGCTTCGGTCCACAGATGCCAGGCCGGAAAGCCCGCGACGACATAGGCCAGAACCGAGAGCGTATAGAGCCTCGCCCGGTCGCGATCGTCCCCGTTCTGCGGAATTCGGGTCAGGATGATCTGCAGCAGGGCGTAGCTGGCCCACCAGATCGGCGCGATGGTCCAGCCCGTCATGCTCCAGAGCAGGCCACCGATGATGGCCGTGATGCCGACGCGAATGAGGGTCGACCGGGTGCGCAATGAGACGGCCGCGCCGAGATCGACGTAATCATCCTGCTTCGGCATCGGTCGTTCGGCTCCCCCGGGCGTCGGGAGCAGATGTGGCATTCGGCCATTAACGATGCGTGTGAATCCTGCATACAGAACAGCAGTCCGACGACAACTACTGACTTCTTGCGCGTCTCGGGATTTTATTACTCAATTCGGGTCAACCGCGAAAAGTGTATTCTGTGGAGGCTGTCGCCACGGTTCGCATCGCTGCCCCCTTGCCCGGTGGGGTCATTGGGGGGATAGACGCCCTCCGTCAGATCCCAGACCACTGAAGCAGTTCCCGCCCCATGGCCGCCCCCATCCTCGCCCTGAAAGACGTCCGTCTCGCTGACGGGGCGACCATGCTGTTCGACGGGGTGGACCTGGCGATCGAGCCGGGCGTGCGGGCCTCGCTGGTCGGGCGCAACGGCGCGGGCAAGTCGACCCTGCTGCGGATGCTGGCCGGCCAGATCCAGCCGGACGGCGGTGACCGCTTCGCCAGCCCCGGCGCCCGGATGGTGTTCGTGCCGCAGGAGCCGGTGATCACCGGCGCGACCCTGCTGGACTACGCCGCGGCCGGCGGCGCCGCGCCGCATGAGGCGGAGGCCGAACTGATGGCCTTTGGCCTCGACCCGGCCAAGGGAACGGTTGGCCTGTCGGGCGGCGAGATCCGCCGCGCCGCCCTGTCCCGCGGCTTCGCCGAGCAGCCGGACGTGCTGCTGCTGGACGAGCCGACCAACCACATGGACATCTTCGCGATCCAGACGCTGGAGGATCGCCTGGCGACCCTGCGCTGCGCGGCGCTGATCATCAGCCACGACCGCGCCTTCCTGGAGCGCGTTACCCGCCGCTGCTTCTGGCTGGAGAGCCGCAAGGTCCGCCGCCTGGACAAGGGTTTCGCGGCCTTCGATGAATGGTCCGAGCAGATCCTGCAGACAGAGGCCGACGAGTTCCGCCGCCTGAACAAGGCGCTGGAGCGCGAGCAGCACTGGCTCGAACGCGGCGTCACCGGCCGCCGCGCCCGCAACGAGGGCCGCCGCCGGCGCCTGATGGACATGCGCCAGCAGAAGGCGACGATCCTGCGGGAATCCCGCGGCCAGATCAGCATGGGCCTCGCCGCCGGCGACACCTCGGGCAAGCGGGTCGCCGAGGCCAAGGGCCTGTCCAAGGCCTTCGGCGAACGGGTCATCGTCAAGGGCTTCTCGACCCGCATCCAGCGCGGCGACCGGGTCGCCATCGTCGGCCCCAACGGCGCGGGCAAGACCACCCTGGTCAAGCTGCTGCTCGGCGACCTGCCCGCCGACGAGGGTGAAATCAAGCTCGGGACCGGCCTGCAGATCGCCTACATCGACCAGGCGCGCGGCGAGCTGAAGGAGGGCCAGACCCTCTGGGACGTGCTGACCGACGGCGGCGGCGACCAGATCATGGTCCGCGGCGTTCCGCGCCACGTCGCCGGCTATGCCAAGGAATTCCTGTTCCAGGACAAGCAGTTGCGCCAGCCGGTCTCGAGCCTGTCGGGCGGCGAGCGCAACCGCCTGCTGTTGGCGCGCGCCCTGGCCCGGCCGGCCAACCTGCTGGTGCTGGACGAGCCGACCAACGACCTGGACATGGAAACCCTCGACCTGCTCGAGGACCTGCTGGCCGACTTCGACGGCACCCTGATCCTGGTCAGCCATGACCGCGACTTCATCGACCGCCTGGCCACCTCGACCATCGCCCTGGACGGCCGCGGCCGGGTGGTCGAAACCCCCGGCGGCTGGACCGACTTCCTCGCCCAGAATCCCGGCTTCTTCGAGGACCGCAATCCCGGCGGCGCCAAGGCGATCCAGGCGCCGAAGGCCGAGCCGAAGAAGGCCGCCGCCAAGCTGACCTACAAGGACCAGCGCCGGCTCGAGGAGCTGGACGCCCTGATCCACAAGCTGCCGGGGGAGATCGCCAAACTGGAAGCCGCCCTCGCCGACCCGAACCTCTACAGCCGCGACCCGGCCGGCTTTGACCGGATCATGAAGTCGTCCGAAAAGGCCCGCGCCGACTTGGCCGCCGCCGAGGACGAATGGCTGGCGCTGGAAGAGAAGCGCGAAGCCCTGGCCGGCTGATCTACCGGATGGCGACCGGGCTGAGCCAGGCCACGCAGACGGCGAAAATCACCAGAACGGCCATGGCGGCCCACCGGCGGCGACCGGCCCACAGGATCCAGCCGGCGACCGGACCGGCGGGCATCGCCGCATAGAGCGCCAGAAACGTCGCCGCCGTCTGGCCGTCGGAAGCGCCATCCGCCCCGCCGCGCAGAACGGCCAGCGCCACGGGCAGGCCGCTCCACAGCATGGTCGCGCCGACCATCGTCGCGGCGAACAGCAGCACCCCGACCCAGTGCCCCTGGAATCCGGGGACAAAGTAAACGCCGGTGGCGGCGTCCCTGATGCGCCGCCGCGCCTCCTGGTCATCTTGCATGGTCGCCCCCAATCGTCCGGACCCAGCCTAGGGCAGGCCCATCGCGAACGCGACGGCTGTCCGGCGCCCGACGCTTCAGGCCTCGAGGCGATCCGGCAGGACGGACGCGGAGGCGTCATTCCCGGGCGCGGTCCACAGCGCCACCTTGTTGATCAGGTCGATCACATTGATCGGCTTGGCGACATGATCGTTCATCCCGGCGGCCTGGCAGGCCGCGAGTTGATCCGCCAGCACGTTTGCGCTGAAGGCGATGATCGGCGTGTCGCGGTTCAGCACTGCGCCGTCCCGGATCGCCCGCGTCGCGGTCATGCCGTCCATGCCCGGCATCTGCACATCCATGAGGATGAGATCGAACGGGGTCCTGTGGGCCAGCTCGACGGCCTCGACGCCGCCGCCGGCGTCGGTGATATCGTGACCGAACGGTTCCAGGATCGTCCGGACCAGCTGGCGGTTGATCGCCACATCGTCGACCAGCAAGACGCGCGCGGGCGCAGCCGACGAGGGCTCGACCTGATCCGGCTGCAGGGCAGGACAGGCTGCGGCGGGCGGGGCGGCGACCGTAAACCAGAAGGTCGATCCTTCGCCCTCGACACTTCGGACTCCGATCGTTCCGCCCATCAGTTCGGTGAGGCCAAGACAGATCGCGAGCCCAAGACCGGACCCGCCGTGACGCCGGCTGATGGTCCCGTCGACCTGCGAAAACCGTTGAAACAGGCGGTTCAGGCTATCCGCCGGAATCCCCGGCCCGGTATCGCTGACCTCGACCCGCAACTGACCGCCGCTCGCCATCTCATGGGTCACGGTGATCCGGACGCCGCCGGCCTGGGTGAATTTCAGGGCGTTGCCGACCAGGTTCAGGAGAATCTGACGCAGGCGGGCGCTGTCGACGCTCACAACGGGCGGCAGGCCGGCGTCGATCGCCACATCGAGGCTCAGGCCCTTGAGGGCGGCCTGTGACGTCACCAGATCGGCGGCCTCGCGAACCAGGACGGCCGGATCGAACGGCTGCGGATCCAGCGCCAGCTGACCGGCCTCAAGCTTGGAGAAGTCGAGGACATCATTGACCAACGACAGCAGGGCGTCCCCGGCCGTCGCAATGCGCTGGAGATGGAGCTCCGCCTCGGCCGGCAGTCCGGGAAGGCTTTTAAGCACGCCGGAGAAGCCGAGGATGGCGGTCAACGGCGTGCGGATCTCGTGGCTCATGTTGGCCAGGAAGTTGGACTTGGCCTCCGTGGCGGCCTCGGCCTCGCGAGTCCGTTCCCGCAGTTCGGCATCCAGCGTCTTGCGCGTCGTGACATCGCGGGCGACGTCCACGATGCCGGTCGCCTCGCCCGTATCGCGATCGCGAACCACGCTGGTCCGCGTCTCGAACCAGAGCCATCGCCCGTCCTTGTGGCGCGCCCGGTACTCCGTGGTCGCCGCGTCCCCGTCGATCTCCCCGGCGTAGAGACGGGCTCCGACCCTTTCCATGAGGGGCCAGTCCTCAGGATGCACCAGGTCCTCGATCATCCGGCCGACGAGGATTTCCGGCCGGTAACCGGTCACCCGCGCGACAGACGGCGAGATATAGGTCAGCCGGCCACCGCGGTCGCTCAGCATGATCAGGTCGGTCACGTTGTCGGCGAACAGGCGATGGCGCGCCTCACTGGCGGCAAGGGCGTCTTCCGACTGCTTTCGCTCGATGGCGATCGCCGCCAGGTGAGCCGCCCCTTCGATCGACCGGAAGTCGTCCTCGTTGGGGGCGCTGATTTCGCGATGGTACATGGCGAAGGTGCCGAGCACCCGGCCGTCGC
Organism: Caulobacter sp.; assembly: GCA_021741355.1. Taxonomy (GTDB): domain Bacteria; phylum Pseudomonadota; class Alphaproteobacteria; order Caulobacterales; family Caulobacteraceae; genus Caulobacter. The sequence goes on along the minus strand of JAIOXZ010000004.1, from coordinate 133,857 downwards.
GGCCGCGGATCGGCTCTGACCAGCAGGATCCCAGGCCGGCTTCCGCGGCAAGATCGCGGAAATTCACCCAGCGCGGATCGGTCTGGATATCCGCGGCGACGGCGGACCGGTTGGTGTAGGCTGCCGTCCCGCAGGATCCGACATCCGGACCGATCTCGATGCCGTCAATGGCGGCATTGTAGAACTCGGGAAGACTGGACCCGGCGCCTCTGACCAGGCGCCGCCCGTCCGCGTCGAGCAGAAGGACGCTGCAGAGGATGTGCGGGCGCTCGGCCTCCACACACCGCGTGATCGCATCCAGGATATCGGGCAACGAACCGCCCGTGGCGATCAGCGTCATGGTCCGGGCCAGGGTCGCGTTCGTTGACTCGCGGGAGGGGGCGGGCTGAGCGACCATGACCTGTATCGGACCATCGCACCCGATCCGTGCGAGCGCGGTCACATCAGACGACCCGCTGATTGCGGATTGGTGAACCGAACGGTGTTTTTTGAACTGGCCGCCAAAAAGCAGAAGGGGCGGCCACCGTTCAGGTGACCGCCCCTCCCTGTCTCGCAGATCGCCGAAGCGGTCTTACGCGGCCTTGCCGAAGCTCAGGCCTTCGTAGCGGCGCAGGTGATGGTCGACCGAGCCGTAGAGGCCCTCGATCATCGTGGCGCGCTTGAAGTAGTGGCCGATGGCCAGTTCGTCGGTCATGCCCATGCCGCCGTGGATCTGGATGGCGTTCTGGCCGACGAACTTGCAGGCCTTGCCGATCTGCACCTTGGCGGCGCTGACGGCCTTGGCCCGCTCGGCGTCGTCGTTGAGCTTGATGGTGGCCATGTAGGTCATCGAGACCGACTGCTCGACGTTCATGAACATGTCGACCATGCGGTGCTGGAGCACCTGGAAGCTGGCGATCGGCACGCCGAACTGCTTGCGCTGGCGGGCGTATTCCAGGGTTCCGGTGTGCAGCTGGCGCATCGCGCCGACCGCTTCGGCGCAGCTGGCGGCGGTGGCTTCGTCGAGCACCTTGTTGACCAGCGGCAGGCCCGCGCCTTCCGCGCCGATCAGGGCGTCGGCGCCGACCGAGACGTTCTCGAAGAACACTTCGGACGCGCGCTGGCCGTCGACGGTGGGGTAGTCACGGGTGACCACGCCCTTGGCGTTCTTGTCGACGATGAACACCGAGACGCCGTCGGCGTCGCGCTGGCCGCCGCCGGTGCGGGCGGTGACGATCAGGTGGGTCGCCCAGGGCGCGCCGATGACGACCGCCTTGTGGCCGTTCAGGACGTAGCCGGAGCCGTCCTTCTTGGCCGTGGTCTTCAGGTCCGACCAGGTGTAGCGGCCCTGCGGTTCGGCATAGGCGAAGGCGATGATCACCTTGCCTTCGATGATGCCGCCGACGATGTCGGCCGCGCCGGCATAGGCCGAGTGCTTCAGGAAGCCGCCGCCGATCACCACGGTGCCGAGGTAGGGCTCGACCACCAGGGCTTTGCCGAACTCTTCCATGACGATCATGTTCTCGATCGCGCCGCCGCCCAGGCCGCCCATCTCTTCGGAGAACGGCGCGCCCAGGATGCCCAGCTCGTTGGCGAAGGCGTCCCAGATCGCGGGATCACGGCCGGTGTCGGACGTGATCATCTTGCGGCGCTTGTCGAAGTCGTACTTGTCCTGGAGGAAGCTGGCGACCGTGTCGCGCAGCATGGACTGTTCTTCGGTGAAATTGAAATCCATGGGGCGTCCCTGACGTGTTCTGATTGGGGGCGAGGCCTAGAGGCCCAGCACCATCTTGGCGATGATGTTGCGCTGGATCTCGTTGGATCCACCGTAGATCGAGGTCTTGCGGGTGTTGAAATAGGCGCCCGAGCGACCGACCGCGTAGTCGGGCCCGATCTTGCTGTTGCCGCCCATGTCCCGCAGGTACGGCGCGCCGTAGTGGCCGGAGGCCTCCAGGGCGAGCTCGGTCAGGCGCTGCTGGATCTCGGTGCCCTTGATCTTCAGCAGGCTCGATTCCGGTCCCGGGCCCTTGCCGGCGCTTTCGCTGGCCAGGGTGCGCAGTTCGGTGAACTCCAGCGCCGTCAGGTCGATCTCGAGTTCGGCGACCTTGCGCTTGAAATCGGCGTCCTGGATCAGCGGCGTGCCGTCATCGTTCAGCTCGGTGCTGGCCATCTCGCGGATCTTCTCGACGCCGCGCTTGGAGCGGGCGACGCCGGCGATGCCGGAGCGCTCGTGAGCCAGCAGGAACTTGGCGCAGGTCCAGCCCTGGTTCTCCTCGAACACGCGGTTCTCGACCGGCACCTTGACGTTCTCGAGCCAGACTTCGTTGACCTCGTGGCCGCCTTCGAGCGTCGTGATGCGGCGCACCTCGATGCCCGGGGTCTTCATGTCGATCAGCAGGAAGCTGATGCCCGACTGGATCTTGGCGGTCGGATCGGTGCGGACCAGGAAGAAGCCCCAGTCGGCGTGCTGGGCGAGCGTCGTCCAGGTCTTCTGGCCGTTGACCAGGTAGTATTCCTTGCCGTCATCGCCGGTGATGCGCTCGGCCTTGGTCTTCAGGCTGGCCAGGTCGGAGCCGGCGCCCGGCTCGCTGTAGCCCTGACACCACCACTCCTCGCCGTTGTAGATCTTGGGCAGGAAGCGTTCCTTCTGGGCCTGGGTGCCGAAGGTGTAGATCACCGGGGCGACCATCGCGACGCCGAACGGCAGCACGGCGATGGCGTCGGCCCGGGCGGTTTCCTCGGAGAAGATGTACTTCTGGGTCGAGGTCCAGTTGCAGCCGCCCCATTCGGCGGGCCACGACGGCGCGACCCAGCCCTTCTTGGCCAGAACCTTGTGCCAGGCCAGGAAATCCTCCTTGGTCAGGTCGTCTCCCTCGTCCTGTTTCCCGCGCAGACTCTCAGGATAGTTCTGCTCGATGAAGGTCCGGACCTCGTCTCGGAAGGCGAGGTCTTCGGGGGAGAATTCAAGGTTCATGTCTGGCTCCCGGGGCGGCCTCTCGTGGGGCCGCTGTGAATGGCGGTGGTTATACGTCTCGAACGCTTGTTTGGAAAGATGACGCTCGCGTCAACGTAAAGCTATTGCAGGAAGGCCAGGAAACAAGGGTCGCGGGTGGCGCCGGCCCTTCGCGGCCTTGGCGCGGCGGCCCGCGCAGCCGCCAGCCGCTGCTGCTGGCTGTCCTCGCCCTGCCCCTGATCGGCCATCAGCAGGCCGGCGCGCTCCCCGGCGAGGGAGGCGGCTTGCGCGAGCCGGGCGTCGTCGGGACTGAGGGCCAGATGCGCCGACAGAACGCCATGGCATCGCAGGCTGCCCTCAAGCCCCGGCAGGGCCCCGCCGGGCAACCGGAACTGGAGCGGCAAACGGACCAGTTGATCGACGATCGGCGCCCCGTCGATCGTCCCGGGGCGCCCCTCGATCAACGGCGCGAGCATCAGCGCCGCCTCGCCAAATCCCGCTTCCAGGGGCGTCTCCTGGAGGACGTGGCAGTCCTTGAGCCGGCCGATGACCGCCATGCGGCATTCCAGAACCACGCGCCCCTCAACGCCCAGCGCCCAGGCCCGGCGGGGGTAGAAGTCGGCGATGTCGTCGAAGGTCGGCACACGGGTCCAGTCCGGACGCGTCCGCACCGGCGGATCGACCGGTGGGACCCCCTGGGTCGCAGGCGGCTCGCTGGAAAGCGCGACAACGGCGGCGAGTACAGCAAGCAACACGACAGGAATCCTGATCAGCCCGGCAGGGCCTGACCCTAGACCCGGCGCCGCGCCAAAAAAAGAGCGCCCCGCCGGGTGAGACGGGGCGCCAAGGTGATCCAGGGTGCTCGACTGGATGGTTGGGGTGCGGCGCGCGCCAGGGCGCGCCGCGGGATCAGCTGGTGAAGGCGGCGCAGGATCCGGCGATTTCGCGCGCGACCTCGGCCTTGCCGCCCGGTCCCCTGGCCTTGCGGGCCTTGCTGGCGGCGGCCTTGCGGGCGACTTCGGCGCGGTCGAGGACGACCCCGACGCGGCCCGGTTTGTTGGCGTTCAGCACCGCGTCGAGGGAAGCGGTGTCGGCGCCGTCCATCAGGCCACGGCACTTGGCGGCGGAGATGTACTGGGTGTCGGTCAGGCGGTCCGACTGGGCGAAGGCGGCGCTCGCCGAAGCGGCGGCGGCGAGGATGACGGCGGCGGTCAGAATGCGCATTTGGGAGGCTCCCTTTTCCCGTGATGAACTGGTCATCCAGATGCGCCCGCCCTCGCTCAACCGCAAATTACAATGCTGAAATATTCCTGTAATTACAATGATTTAACATGACGAAGATTTAATTCGGCCGCCTGCATCCGAACACCCGCCCCGCAGCCTCGCCTCCGCGTCTACGGCGCGGCCCTGAACGTCACGGCGACGAGAATCTTGCCGCCCGTTGAGGATTGTCCGTCGATCATCGGGTTGAGCTGGAACGCACGGGCCAGGCCCACGGCGGCCGGGCCGAATCCGAGGCCGGCGGGTGTTTCGGCCACGACCTGACAGTCGCTCAGGCCACCGTCGTAGGTCACCATGCAATTCATCACCACCTCGCCCCGCTCCCGGGTGGCGGGCGGCCTGGCGGCGGCGATCTGCTCGGGCAGCGGACGGCGGATCCAGTCGTCCTCGCCGATGATGACGGCGCGGGTCGGATCCGCCGGCCACGGCGGCGGTGCGTCATCGGGGGCGGCAAGCAGCATGGCAAGAAGAACGACAAGCATCGTGGGCTCCGGTCCCAAGCCGTTCACCTTAGCCCCGGAACCGCCATCGGCGCAAAGAAAGGCGCCCCGTCGGGGGAGACGGGGCGCCTGCGGTGTCTGACGTCGGGCGCGTTGGGGAAACGCCGGGTCGTCAGGCGCCGATCTTGTCGCAGCCGTCGGCCAGCGCCTGGGCGGCCGAGGCGTCGCGGCGCGCCATGCGCTCGGCGTCGGTGCGGGCGTTGAAGGCCTCGTCGACGATATGGTCGGACCGGCCGCGCTTCTGGGTCTTGATCAGCGTGTCGAGTTTGGCGGCCTGTTCACCCGTGGCGACGGCCCGGCATTTGGCGGCCTTGATGAACTGGCTGTCGGTCAGCCGCGCCTCGGCGGCGAAGGCGGTGGTGGAGGCCGCGACGAGGACCGCAGCGGCGGCGGTGAGTGTGAGAATACGCATTGGGTCGCTCCATCTCCCTGATTGGTGCGAGATCAAAATGCTTCGGCTCTTGTGTATTCACAAATTAAATACCTGACAGATTCGTATAGTTACAGACATTTCATGTTACCGAAAGTTCATCGAAAGATGGCTAAATCATGACAACACTGAAACTGCGATGACGCCTTGAATCCGCCGACCGCGACGGCGATGGTGCGGCGATGATCCAGGAACCGATGACCGGCAAGACGACCCTGCGCATGGACGCGGCGGCGCTGAACGCCTTTTTGCTGCGCGCCTTCCCGGAGGCCGACCCCGAGGCCATGCCCAGGGTGACAGCGATGTCGCCGGGCCGGGTCATGCTGACCATGCCAACGGCCAGCCGCAATCTGCGGCCCGGCGGGGTGATCTCCGGCCCGACCCTGATGAGCCTGAGCGACACGGCGGCCTATGCGCTGGTGCTGGCGCACATCGGCGAGGTGGCCATGGCGGTGACGACCTCGCTGACGATCCATTTCCTGCGCCCCTGCAAGCCGGGCGTGCTCTATGCCGAGGCCGAGTTGCTCAAGCTCGGCCGGCGCATCGCCACCTGCGACGTCGCGCTGTGGACCGAGGGGCGCGACAGGCTCGCCGCCAAGGCCACGGTCGCCTACGCCTTGCCTGAAGAGGCCGCGAAGTGACCCCGGAAGGCCCGCCAAAAGCCATCGCCACGCCTTGCGTGAAGGTCTGCATCGTCGACCCCGAAAGCAGCCTGTGCCTGGGCTGCCAGCGCACCCTGATGGAAATCGCCGGCTGGGCCCGGTTCAGCGAGGCCGAACGGGAGGCGCTGATCGCCGAGCTGCCCGCACGCCGCGCGCTGATCCGGCCGGAGAAGCTGGGGCTGTTCTAGGGGGTAGGGAGTAGGGAGTAGGGAGTAGGGAGTAGCAGGGCGAGGCTGCGGAGACAGCGGCGTCAACCGAACGGTCCCTGCGCCCACCGCCTCATCGGCCAACTACTCCCTACTCCCTACTCCCTACTCCCTACTCCCTACTCCCTACTCCCTCCCCCACCCGCCCCTTCACGGATTGCAAACCCGTCGCGGCTAACCTGCCCGCTGAAGGGGCGAAAAACGCCCTCGATGAAGCCAATATGGCGGGGTGTCTGATGATCAGGTTCGTGGCGATCGCTGCGATTGGCGCACTATCGGCGGTCGGCGCCGCACGCGCGGTCGTGAGCCTGGATCCCGACCGCACGGCCGCGCCGATGCGCGCCGAACAGGTGCTGCAGACGGTCACGCCGGCCTCCGCCGACGCCTCGATCCGCAAGGCCGCCGACGGCCACTACTGGGCCGAGGGCCTGGTTGAGGGCAAGGCTGTCCGCTTTCTCGTCGACACCGGCGCCACCGCCGTTTCCCTGACCCTCGACGACGCCCGTCGCCTGGGCATCAACCCCGCCGATCTCAACTACGCCTATGAAGTGATCACCGCCGACGGCAAGGCTCGCGCGGCCATGGTCAAGCTGACCAGCGTGTCGATCGCCGGCGCGCGGGTGGACAACGTCGACGCCCTGATCATCGAGAAGGGGCTGTCCTCCTCACTGCTGGGGATGAGCTACCTGGGCCGCCTGCGCGCGTTCGAGGCGACCCAGAGCGCGCTGATCCTCAAGCCGTAGGATCAGCGCTTCACCGGCCTGGGCATATCGACGGCCAGGGCGTCGATCACCGCGCCGGCGTCGATCAGCACGCTCGTCTCGATGGCCGGATCACCCGCGTCGCCGAACATCACCAGCACGCTGTCCAGCCGCTTGCGCGACGGCGACAGCATGAAGCCGGACTTGCCGCGCGCCCGGGCCATCAGGGCGCAATGCAGCAGGATCGCCTCGCCCGCCGCCGCGTTCGCCGCGCCATAGACGAACACCACCTCGCCGTTGTGCTTTTCCTTGCCGCTTCGCTTCAGGACGTAACGCGACTTGGCCGTGTTCCACACCGCGCGCGTGTAGGGATTGTAGTTGGACGCCCGGGCGTAGGGCCGGATCGCGGCGTAGAGCACCTGCGAGGCGGAGTCGCTCTCAACGATCTTTCCGGCTTCGGCGGCCAGCGCGTCGGTCCGCAGCTGGTCCGGATCGCGGGCCAGGGCGCCGGTCAGTTCGGCCGGCGCGGCGCCCGCCCGCAGCCTGGCGGTCATCAGGGCGACGGCCGGGGCGGACGGGGACAGCCAGCGCGAACGGGCGGCGAAGGCGGTGCGCGCCTCCTTGACCCTGCCCTCGGCGAACTGGCGGCCGATGGCCTGGAAGTCGAGCAGTTCCTCGGCCTGGCTGACCTCGGCCTGTTGCTCCAGCGCCTTGCCCGACTTCACCAGATCATCCACGGCCTTGCGGACATCGGCGGCGATGGCGTTGGAGGACTCCATCTCGCCGGCCAGCATCAAGGCTACGGCGAGACGCGCTGAAATGGCCGCCTCGATCCGCGGCTCGCCCGCCCAGAAGGAAGACTGGACGGCCAGCACCGTCTTCAGGTCGCCCGCCGATCCGGCCCAGTCGCCGGCCCATTGCTTCGCCTCGTAGCGCGCCAGCAGGCCCGCCGGCAGGATCCGGACATAGGTGTCGAAGAAGGCCTGTTTGGCCGGGCTCATGTCGGCCGTCAGGCTGACGTAGCGCCGCACCCGCATCAGGTTGAGTATGTCCCAGGGGGCGATCTGCGCCATGCGCAGGGCTGTCTCTTCGGCCTCCTTCGAACGCCCCATCCGGACCAGGGTCGCCGCCTCAAGCTCAAGCGCCGACAGACCCAGGCTGCGCTGGAAGCCGCGCTCCTGCGACTTCACCGCGGCCACGGCGGGGATCGACCGCATGTCGGCCAGGGCCGCCTCGTAGTTCTTCGCCTCGATCTGATGGATTCCGCGGGCGAGGGTCAGCTGGACCCGGCGCAGTTCTTCCTTTTCCTCGGCGAGGGCCGCCGTACAGGCGGCGACGCCGGCCTCGGCCTTGGCCTTCTTGCCGTCGTCAGCGGTTTCCGGCGCGCCGACGAGGCCGCCCACGACCCCGCCCGTGGCGGTGATCAGGAACAGCAGTCCGGCCAGTTCGGCGCCCGACAGGCCGGCCGGCTGGCCGTCGCACTGGACGTAGACCGAGCCCAGCTTTTCCGGCGGCGCGGCCGGGGCGGCGGCCTGGGCCATGGCCTGGGTCGAGAACGCCAACAGGGCCGTCGCGCTGACGGCCGACCGGAACCAACGAGTCATACAAAATCCCCCTGCTCGGCCCGATTTGTAGCAGGCCGCCGAGGCGCGACAACGGCTTCGGCCGCGACCTTTTGGCCGCTCATCGGCGGCGGGCGGCTGAAGGTCCCTTGAGCCGCCCGCCGACTGGCCGTTCAATGGCGAGATGTCGGAAAGCATAGAATCCCTGCTCGGTCAGGCCGCCCAGTTGCGTCGCGCCGGGCGGACGATGGAGGCGCTGGCGGCCTATGAGCGGTTGCTCGCCCGCGCGCCCTACCTGGCCGACAGCTGGTTCAATCTGGCGCTGCTGCAGCGCAAGGCCGGCCGGCCGGACGCCGCCCTGGCGTCCTACAAACAGGCCCTGGATCGCGGGATAAGCGAGCCGGAGGAGGTCCACCTCAATCGGGCCGTCATCCTGTCGGACGACCTGCGGCGGGAGGCGGAGGCCGAGACCGAACTCACTGCCGCCCTGGCGCGCAATCCCCGTTACGTCCCTGCCCTGCTCAATCTCGGCAACCTGCATGAGGATCGTGGACGGCGCGCCGACGCCCTGGCGGTCTATGAGCGCATCCTGGCGCTGGACCCGGGAAACCCCGACGCCCTGGCGCGGGCGGCGGGCGTCTCGATCGTCAGCCGGCCCGATGATCCGATGATCGCCCGGCTGCGGCAGGCGCTGGGCCGCCCGGACCTGTCGCCGGCGGACCGGGCCGCGCTGGGCTTCGGACTGGGCCGGGCGCTGGACGGCGCGGGCGAGCATGATGCGGCGTTCGAGGCCTACGCCGCCGCCAATCATGCCAGCCGGGTCGCTGCCGGACCGGGTCGCGGCCGGTACGACCACGCCGCCCAGGAAGCGCAGGTCGACGCCCTGATCGCGGCCTTTCCCGAACCCTGGCTTGGGCAACCGCAGGAGGGCGTGCGATCGCCGCCGGTCTTCATCTGCGGCATGTTCCGGTCCGGCTCGACCCTGCTGGAACAGGTGCTGGCCAGCCACCGGCGCGTGACGGCGGGCGGCGAGCTGGACCTGCTGCCGGCCATGGTCCGCACGGCCCTGTCACCGTATCCGCGCAGCTTCGCCGCCACCCCGCCGGAACGGCTGGACGCCCTGGCGCGGCAGTACCTGGACACCCTGGCCGCCACCTTCCCCGAGGCCGACCTGCTGACCGACAAGCGGCCGGACAACTGGCAGCATGTCGGGCTGATCAAGCGGCTGTTCCCCGATGCGAAGATCATCAACACCGTGCGCGACCCGCTGGACAACGCCCTGTCGGTGTTCTTCCTGCACCTCGACCACGGCATGGCCTACGCGCTCGACCTGATGGACATCGGCCACTACCTGCGCCAGCAGCAGCGGCTGATGGCGCACTGGAAAGCGCTGTATCCTGACGATGTGATCGACTTCGACTACGACGCCTTCGTCGCAGACCCCAGGGCTCAGCTCGAGCCCCTGCTGGGCGCGCTGGGCCTGGACTGGGACGACAACTGCCTGGCGTTCCACCAGCTCGACAACGCCGTGAAGACCGCCAGCGTCTGGCAGGTGCGCGAGCCGCTCTATCAGCGCGCCTCCGGCCGAAGCCGCCACTACGAACGCCAGCTTGCGCCGCTGAAGGCCTGGCTGGCGGAGACTGGCCGATGACCACGACCCCGGCGCCAGACGCGCTGTCGCAGCTGGCGGCACTGTCCGGCGGCGACTGGGGCCAGGCGCGCGTCGAGGCGCAGACGCCGGCGCTCGACTCCCCGTTCCGCGGCGAGGAGGCGGCCGCGGCGGCGCTGGCGGCCGGGGGCGCTGAAGCGGCCGGGCTCTGGCGTCTGCGAACGGGCGCGCAGCAGGCCGTCGCGGTCGACACGCGCGAGGCCGCCGCCAGCCTGGTCAGCTTCCTTTTCCAGCGGTTCGAGGATCCCGCGCGGGCGCCGAGCCGGGTGATGCCGCCGACCGCCGCCAACGGCTTCCTGCCGACCGGCGACGGCCGGTTTGTCTATCTCCACCACAGTTTCGACGAGAGCCGGGGCCATCTGAACCTGCTCGGCTGCGAGGACACGCCGGAGGGCGTGCGCGCCGCCCTCGCCCGATGGACCGCGCCGGACCTCGAGGCGGCGGCCGCGGCGGCGGGGCTCTGCGCGGCGATGGTCCGGACGCCGGAGGAATGGGACGCCGGAGACCAGGGGCGGCGACTGGCCGCCACGCCGGTGGTCGAGGTGACGCGTTTCGGCGATGGTCCGCCGGTCCCGTTGCCCACCGACGGCGATGCGCCGCTGTCGGGCGTGAAGGTGCTGGACCTGACCCGCGTGCTGGCCGGACCGGCCTGCGCCCGGGCTCTGGCCGGTCACGGCGCGGACGTCCTGCACATCTCCGGCCCGGACCTGCCGAGCGTCGAGCCGTTCGTCTCCGATACCGGCCACGGCAAGCGCTGCGCCTTCCTCGACCTGAAGACCGACGACGGCCGGGCGCGCCTGCGTGACCTGGTGGGCGAAGCGGACGTCTTCTCGCAGGGCTATCGCTCAGGCGCCCTTGAGCGGCTGGGGTTCGGCGCGCAGGCCCTGGCGGCGCTGCGGCCCGGGCTGATCCATGTGTCGATCAACTGCTACGGCCATGACGGCGACTGGGCGGTCCGTCCGGGCTGGGAACAGCTGGCCCAGACCGTCAGCGGCATGGCGCACGTTCAGGGCGCGGGCGGGGAGCCCGCTCTGCTCCCGGCCGCGGTCAACGACTACACCACCGGCTATCTCGCGGCCTTCGGGGCGATGATCGCCCTGCGCCGCCGTGCGGTCGAGGGCGGCAGCTGGCGGGTGCGGGTCAGCCTGACCCGCACCGCGATGTGGGTGCGCGGCCTGGGGCTGCGGACCGGCGAGGACATCCAGCCGTTCTCGGCGGAAGAACTGACCGGCTGGACGATCCAGGAGGACGGCGGCTGGGGCCCCGTGAGCTTCCTGCGCCCGCCGGTGCGGATGGCGGCGACCCCGGCGCATTGGCGCCTGCCGGGCGTGAAGCTGGGGACGCACGCGGCGGCCTGGTAAAAGGGGACATGTACCGCAGGTACGTGTCCCCTGAGCCTGTCCCCTACGCAGCCTTGCGCGCCGCCGCCTCGGCTACAGCCGCCAGAGCCGCGTCGATGACCGCCAGCCCGGCGCCGGATTTGGAACCTTCGACCGTGAGGATCCGCCGCCAGCTGCGGGCGCCGGGCCGTCCGTGGAACAGGCCGAGCATATGGCGGGTCATGCCGGCCAGATGCGCGCCCGCCGCCAGGCGTGCGGCGACATAGGGCCGGTAGCGCGCGACCGCCTCGAACGGATCGATCGTCTCGCCCTCGCCGAAAATCCGGGCGTCCGCCGCGCCGAGGATGCCCGGCTCGTGATAGGCGGCCCGGCCGAGCATCACGCCGTCGACCTGGTCGAGATGCGCCGCCGCCTCGTCGAGCGACGCCACGCCGCCGTTGATGATGATGGTCAGGTCCGGCCGCTCGCGCTTCAGCCGGTAGACCAGCGGATAGTCGAGCGGCGGGATGTCGCGGTTTTCCTTCGGCGACAGCCCCTGCAGCCAGGCCTTGCGGGCATGGACGATGAAGGTGGTGACGCCGGCCTGGGCCGACATGTCGACCAACCGGAACAGCGCGTCCTCCGGATCCTGATCATCGACGCCGATGCGGCATTTGACCGTCACCGGCACGGAAACCGCAGCCTTCATGGCGGCCATGCAGTCGGCCACCAGCTCCGGTTCGCGCATCAGGCAGGCGCCGAAGCGGCCGCTCTGCACCCGGTCGGACGGGCAGCCGACATTGAGGTTGATCTCGTCATAGCCGAGGTCCGCGCCGATCCGCGCGCTGGCGGCCAGGTCCGCCGGGTCAGAGCCGCCCAGCTGCAGCGCGACGGGATGCTCGCAGGGATCAAACCCCAGCAGCCGCTCGCGCGGGCCATGCAGCACCGCCCCCGTGGTGACCATCTCGGTATAGAGCAGCGTCCGGCGCGTCAGCGCGCGATGGAACGCCCGGCAGTTCCGGTCGGTCCAGTCCATCAGGGGGGCCACGCAGAATCTATGTGATTGAAATTGCGTCACTTTTCCTGTAGTCTCAAAGAGTTAAGTCGCAGCGTGTGCACGCCTTTTTACGCTATCGCCCGACGATTTTCGCCCTGTTTCGACATCTCACTGCACCGGATTTGCACCCAAATTGGCATCGATCCGAAAACAAAAATCCGGTGCCTGGCGCGTCCAGGTCCGACGCAAAGGCCGAGCGGTAAGCGAGACCTTCATCCGCTATGAGGACGCCAAGAAATGGGGCGTCGATGCGGAGCGTCAGATCGATCGCGGAGAAACCCCGACCCTGTCAAAGGTCGGCAAGCTTCAAACTTTCGCCGACCTGATCGACCTCCATATCGCAGACATGACTGAAGTGGGCAAACCGCCGCGGCGTTCAAAGGACGCCACGCTTGCGATGTTGAAGCGCCGATTGGGCAAACGAAACATGGTGGAGTTGGATCGCGAGCAGCTGCTCAAGTTCGGGCGCGAGAGGGCAGCCGAAGGCGCCGGGCCAATGACGCTCAGCATCGACATCGGCATGATCAAGCTGGTGCTATCGCACGCCGCGGCCGTTCACGGTCTCCCGGTGCGCGTCGAGCCGGTCGACTTAGCTAGGATTGCGCTCAAACGCCTCGGGCTGGTTGGCAAGGGCCAGGAGCGAGACCGGCGCCCCACCGACGAAGAGCTTGCAAGGCTTGTGGCCCATTTCGACGGGAATTCCCGCCAATTCATTCCGATGGGCCGCATCATCAAATTCGCCGTAGCGACGGCGATGCGCCAGGAGGAGATCTGCAGGGTCACCTGGAGTGATCTGAACGAGCGGACAAAGATGCTGACGATCCGGGATCGTAAGGATCCACGGGAGAAGAAGGGGAACGACCAGCGCATCCCGCTGTTGTCGGTCTCCGGTTACGATGGGCTGGTGCTGATCGAGGAGCAGCGCGCGATTCGAGGCAACGAAGACGATCGCATTTTTCCCTATGCCCACAAATCGGCCGGCACCGCGTTCACGCGCGCCTGCAAGGATCTGGCGATCAAGGACCTGCACTTCCACGACCTGCGGCACGAGGGGACCAGCCGCCTGTTCGAGGCGGGGTTTGCCATTGAACAAGTGGCGCTCGTCACTGGCCACAAGGATTGGAAAATGCTGCGTCGTTACACGCACCTGAAGCCGGAGGCTCTTCACGCCATCGCCGCCGCGCGCGTCGCCTAGGTGGGGGTGAATAAGGCTACGCGTCCGCCGGAGGCGCGGGGGCAAACCATCCGATTTCTATCCGAACCCACGACATAGTTCGACGGTCGGGCCGATCAACTGGCGCGCCGACGAGGACATGTTCACATGCCCCCGTGTGTGGAGGTTCACGTGCTTACAATAGCGATCATCAGTCAGAAGGGCGGAGCCGGCAAAACGACGCTGGCGATCCACCTGGCAGCCGCGGCGGCAGCAGCGTCCTACATCTCGCTGATCATCGATACTGACCCGCAGGCCACTGCCAGCCGATGGAGCCAATGGCGTGACGGTCGAGAGCCAGAAGTCATCGATTGCGGCGCTCCATCCCTGCTCGCGACCAAGCTGAGCAAGGCGGAGGAACTCGGCGCCGACCTGGCCGTGATCGACACCCCTCCACACGCCGATGCCATGGCGCGGCAGGCGGCGAAGCTGGCCGATTTGATCCTAATTCCTTGCCGGCCAAGAGCGTTTGATCTGGCGGCCATTGAGGCGACGGCCGAACTTGTGAGGGGAAGCCGAAAACCCGCGTTTGTCGTATTCACCGCAGGCCCGCCTCGCGCGCCGCTGATTTACCGCGAAGCGGAGGATCTGATCGGCGGTTCTGAGGCCGGCGGCTTCGGCCTCGACATCGCGCCAGTGGTTCTTCCCGAACGCGCGGCCTACCATCACAGCACGGCCCAGGGCCGCACCGCGTCCGACTACGACCCGAACGGGAAAGCCGCCGGGGAGGTCGCGGCACTCTGGGCGTGGACATGTGGACGCCTTGGGTTGTCCGTGCGTGGACAGGTCCACACTTCTGGAACGCCCGCGTGAGCCGTTTTTCCGCGATCAAATCAGAGCGGGTTGCGCGCGAGTCCGCCGCCCAAGAGACGGCTAGCCCAGTTGCTGGCGCGTCCAGGAGCGCGGCAAGGGCGGGAAAGAAGGCAGTGAGCGGCTACTTCAGCCCCGAAGCGAGCCGCGCGCTGCATCTGCTGGCGCTGGAACAGGAGAGCAGCCTCCAAGCGCTGATGGGCGAAGCCTTTGACGACCTCATGAGAAAATACGGCAAGCACCCGTTCGGTGAGCGCTGACAGGTTCACCTGTCCACATGTGAACCTGCTTACGCACCCGCCGTGCTCAGCGAAAACCGTTGGGATACCGCGATCTAGGAATGACTGTGTCGCCCGTCTTCGAGCGACCGCGCCGGATGTACCTGACCACGGCCGGGATCGGACGTCGACGACTGCACGCCACGATCGGCCCAGGTCTGCAGGTCGCCGATTGAATAGACCACACGCCCGCCGATCTTTCGGTAGGTCGGGCCCGTGCCATAGGTGCGGTGCTTCTCCAGGGTCCGGCCGGAAATCCCCAAAAACCGTCCAGCTTCGGAAGTTCGCAGAAAACGGGATGGCATCGGCGCGCCTTCAAACATCGTGTGTACTCCACTGACTGCCTGCTCCGGTCCCAGCGATTGGAAGCAGGATGGCAGGCTTACGACTCAGCGTAGGCATCCTTGTCAAAGGCAGGAAACGCGCAAGTTTACGGGCTCTCGGCTGGGGTCGCACAGGGCGGGCTTCTTGGCGCATCAGGGCCTTGTCCGAACAATGCCTACAGATATCGGACGACCCAGGGATGGCGCGCGCTCTCGCCGGTGAAGTTTGGAACGGTTGCCGCGGGTCTTGATGGCATACTGAACAGTCAGACGCTCACCAATTCCGGTATGAAGATCGTTCGCGCCCGCGCCTCAGCAAGCCCAAGGCACCGCAAGGCCTCCACCTGATAAGACACCCGAAATGGCCGGTGGCGGTGGGGTTTACGTGTCCACACGAGGACATGTCCTCCTGTGAACGACCTCCCTCCCCTTGCGGGAGATCAGGATATACTAAGATACTGATTTTCGTAGGGAAAATCAAGAAAAATTGGCCTGTGCAGGAGCTGTGTAGGTCCGTTTCGGATCGAGGGTGAGCTACTCAGGCGTAGCCACCCCACTGGCTAGTACCAAGCATGGCGTTTGTCGTGCTGCCAGAGCACCGTCGTGATTCCCTCAGCCACGGCGTAGGCCGCGGCGACAGCTACGCCATATTCGTGAAACATCTGGATGTTGCTCAGCAGGGGACGAGCGGTGGGTTCGCGTCCGCGCTTCGCCTCAATAACCGCAATGTGCGAAATATCATTCGCCTGATCCTGGCCGATGATCTCTGTCAGGACCATCATGGCACGGCTCGGGAGCGGCGTTCCCTCGACCCATTCTGTGGCGGCGTCAATCAGTTGGTGGACGGTGCGGTCGAAGCGGTCGTTCGCATGGGCCATCAAGGACGCGATGCTCGATTCGGCATGATGCCGACGCCGCCACGCCTCGAAGCTGCCGCGTCCGACGGGGACGGCTACAAACGGCTTCAGAGGCCTATGGCTGTCTGCGGCTCGGCCGCGAAAAGCAAGCCATGCCTCATAGGAGCTAAATACCCCTTCCGGATCGGCAAGCACTGGCCGAAGCCGATTCCATTCAGTTCGCGAGAGTTCCGGAAACGTCGTCGCGACGGGCGGGCAACTTTCCAGCCCTGACGAGTTTTTCCTCGGCCGTCCTCCGACGAAAAATTGGGACTGCCCACCTATGGGCGGCGCCGGTTTGACATAGGTGACGCCGTCCAAGGTGAAGCTGGCGTCGACCACGGGTCCCTTGGAACCGGCCACCCCCTGGATCAGATCGGTCATGAACCGTTCGGAAAGCGCGAGCCAGGCTTTGCGCAGCGCCTCATAGGCAGCAAAGGGTCGCTCTGGGTGAATGACTGCTTGGTCAATCGGCCAAAGACAGTAGCTATCGAAACTATCGCTATGAAAATAGCAGCCCGCCACGACTACGACGTCAATTTGGCTGGTGTCATTTTGAGCGCGCTCGGTGGCGAGAGCGAGCAGCTCTTCATGTGTTAGCGCCGCATAGCTGTTGTTGATCAGGAACAAGACAGAACATTTAGCGTCTATGTGCTCGACCCGAGACTGACGCAACTGCTTCTTTGCGTGAGCGATCCCATTCTTGATCGGCCCCTGCATGATCGTCTTGTACTGGCGCAGTCCTTCATCGGGCAACTCCCGAGGATCAAGGACTATTACGGGCCTGTCAGGCTGATAGTGCCGAAACAGATCTGCAAGTTTTTGCCGTCGTTCAGGTTTGTCGAGTCCGTCTTCATCGAGCGCCTTGAGCTCGATTATCGCGTCACCCATCAAATAGTCCGCGCCAACCTGGGTCCGCCTTGAGGCGTCGGGGTGAGCCCGGCGCCCTCCAGCCGCCTGTATGACGTGGTCTAGATCTTCCTCGGCGATGGGCCTGATTCGTGGCGCGTCCATACAAGCGAGGCTATTCCGGGCTCAAGCTCGGAGGAATGACCGACCGTTCTACGACGCCACCGAGGCGTCCAGACCAGGTTGGCCTGTCGCAAGGCGACGGAAATGGGCTTCGATCTGCCCCACCAGATCGCCACCGTGCGAGAACATGCGGATCTGTGGACCAAGCCCTATGTTCTCGACCTCAATCGCTTCCCAGCTCGGGCCAGGATGGGCTTCCTGCTGATCCATCCACGGCGTGCTCATCGCTCCAGCGAAGACACCTTCGGTGAATGAGTATGAGCCGTTGACTAGCCAGGCCTCGCGCCGGGCGCGATAGACGGACCAGCCCGCGATGAGGGTTAGCATCACGGCCTCGCCGTCCTCGCGGAGATGCCGCAGCTCTCCCGTCCATCCCGGGATGTTGGCCGTGCTGACGCTCGCCATCGCTTCCTGCCGCTTTGCCTCGTAATCATCGACCAACGCGCGGAGCACCGTGCGTTGCCCTGGGTCGTCTAGAAGAGGCTCGTTCAGCAGGGCGACGACACCGTCGTCGTCGACACCGAAGGCCTCGATGCGCGACCGTTCCCGAAAGGCGTAAGCTTCAAAAACGAGGTGCTGGGGAAGCTCGGCCGGACTGTCTTCGAATAGCCGGCAGCAGGACACGCCGAGCCGCGCGGCCTTCGCCAAGGCGCTCTTGGAAAAGCCGCCGTGGGCGTAGAGGACGCCCTTATGCGCGTCTGAACTTCGGAGTTCGCCAGCAAAGGCGTCGATGTCCTGCTGGCTTAACCGCCGCGTCTTGCGCTTACAGCTCACCAAAATCTTCAGCCTGAACAGTCCGCCGAACAAAGCGGTCTCGATCCAAACGTCCCGCTGACGCGGGAGACCAGTGTCGAGGTCGGGCGTACGGACGTCGTGCAGAACAGAGGCGCCAGGCTCCAACGCCGCCAAGAACTGGGCGACAGCGGCCTCGAACGCTCGCCAGCTCGGCTCTGCTCGATTCTGAGTCACTGCGACGCCATCTTCGCGGCGAACGTCGGCGCTACAATCGCCAGCCGCTCCAAAAGCTCGACTAGGGTCACCGGCGGCCGCCGATAGGCGCGGACCTGAGCCTCCAGAGCTGCCCTCAGGCGTTCCGGCTCCTCCTCGGCGAGCCTCTGAAGGAACTGGTCGGGCGAAAGCGCCACCACGCCCTCAGGCAAGGCTTGGAAGTGCCGCAGGTTAGAGGTGACGATGACGGTCGCCTCAGCCACAACCGCCGCCGCGGCGACATGCCGGTCCTTCGGGTCGTTGGCCATCTGCGCTTCCAACGGCTCCCAGCCTTGCACATCGGCGTCTGGAAAGGCGGTCGCCATGGCTTGGCGCAGCGCCGCCGCCTTGGCCGGTTCCATCCCGTAAGTCTCAACCAGATTGCGTGTGACCTCGTCGAGGATCTGCTCCGACCAGTGCATGCGAAAGCAGCCCGCCGCCGCTGCGCGCAGCAAGGTGTCGTGCAGCATCATCGGGTAGAGCACATCAGCGTCGAGAACGGCGGCAGTCGTCACGCAGCCCCCTTGCCGGCCGTGGCGGCCGGCGCGCGCTTCCTGGGCGCCGCCTTGGCCGACGTCGCAGGCGGACCAGCCGCCAGCGCAACCAGCCGCGAATGCTCCTCCACGACGTCGTTGGCCCCAATATCAATGGCGCGCTCGATGAAGGCGCTCATGGTGGCGTCCTGCAAACCGGCGAGGCCCGCCGGCGACAGGACGCCTGACGTATGCTGGCGCTTGCGCATCCAGAGACCCAGCAGGACGACATTGGGATTGGGCAGGAAGGCGAGCCCCAGCTTCTGGCCGGCGCTCTCGCGGATTTCGACGAAGCCGAAGCGCTCCAGGATTTCCATCCGCTCCTGCCAGTTGCGGACGCCGCGCGCACCGGTGAAACCCGAAGCGTAAGCCAGATCGGGCGAGCGGCCGAGGCGCACGAAGCCGTTGTCCCAGGTGGCGCACCACAGTGCGAAATAGGTCGCGCCGAGCGGCTTGCCCTTGGACAGCTCATCCATAGCCCGCATAAGCATGGGCATGGTCTTGGGGACCGTGGTGTAGCCATCGATCTTGCTGCGGTCCCAGAACCGATCCTTCGCGTCCGGCCAGAAGGTGTCGCGCAAATCGAGATCCTTGGTGCGGATCGCCTTTCCCTTGAGAGTCGCCATCGGTCATATTCCCTAAAATCACCATCATTCTCGATGTGATTTTCAACAAAAGCAAAGGCTTACGGAAGTAATGCTGCGCGAATCGACGCTTGAAACCCAGCCGATAGCCTAGGCGTTGTGACTTATATAAGTCAACAAGGATAGAATTTTGCCCTAGGCCGGGCGGCTCCATGTCGAAATCATTAACCTTTCCCTGGCCTTAGGGCGAGCCCCCATGTGCTGTGTGGTGCTGCCGTGCTGCCCGGTGCTCACGGGTGCTCCGATGTGCTGCAAGTCGGGGGATTGGGAAGGGGGCGGTTGCGTTTGTAGCGTTTAGCGATCACATTGATCGCATGGCCGCCAATAACCGCCAACCGATCGAGCCGTCGCGGAGCAGCGCGACGAACCGTTTGCCGACCGGCGAACGGTCCGCAGCCGCGCGCCTCGTGTCGTTCCTGACGCCCGCCCGCAAGGTCGGCGGCCTACAGGTGGTCGACGGCGCCGGCCGGGTCATGGATGTCCCGGCGAAGATGACCGACGTCATCCGCAAGGCGGCCGAACTCATGGCCGCCGGGCAGACGGTGACGGTGCTGGCGGAAGACAAGTTCCTCACGACCCAGCAGGCCGCCACCGTGCTGAACGTCTCCCGACAATATGTCGTGCGCCTCATAGAGAGCGGACAGGTGCCGGCTGTGAAAGTCGGCGCACACCGACGCCTGCGCCCCGCAGACGTCGAGGCGTTCAAGGCGCGTCGCGACACCCAGCGGACCAGCGCCCTCGATGCCCTTGCCGCTTTGAGCGAAGACGCTGGCGGTTACGATCTGCCCATCACCGCCCGGTAGCCCGGTCCCTATCGCGCGCGCCGCAACGCGCTACCATCCGGCAGCCATGGGCAAATTGACAAAGATTGACGTCTTCGTCGGCCGGGAGATTGAGAACGCCGCCGAGCGTCGCCTGCTCCGCCGACTGCTGACGCACCTCGAACACAGAGGTGTGGACGCGATCGTTATGGCGAACATCACCGTCGGGCGAGAGCAGCGCCAGATCGACCTCGTCGTCGCCACGGCGACGACGGCCGTCGTGATCGAGGCGAAGGGATACATCTATCCTGTCCGTGGGGGCCTGAACGGCCCCTGGCGGCTGCAAATCGGCGATGGGCGCGAGAAGCTCTTAGGAAAGACCAATCCCTACTACCAGGCGCTCGACTGCCGTTACGCGATCTCGGACGCGGTCGCCGCGCACGCCGGTATCAGCAGCGACGACGCCAAGGCCGCTGTCAAAGGCGCCTTGTGCCTTTTCCCGTCGCCGATTGAAGGCTCGGAGATACCGCCGTCTGACTTCAAGCTGGGCATCGGAGGGATCGCCGAGCTGGAGGCCATCTTGGCTGCGCCCCTCTCCAAGTCCCTTCCGCTGGCGACCTGGCGCGCGTTCGCTGAAGCGCTTGGCGCGCGCAACGACAGCGATCCGCTGCCTGCGCCGGACGCTCTCGTCGCCGAGGAATACATCGGCTCGTTCTTGAGTCTGCGTCACGCGACAACCGGCCCCTATGTCGAGCCCGTCTTCGCGGGGACTGGGGTGACGACGGAGACCTTGGTGCAGCGCCTGGTAGATGGCGCGCAGCTTCACATTCGCGGCGGCTCAGGCAGCGGAAAATCGGAACTGCTGAACGCACTGGCGCTCGGCGCGGGTCAAGCGGGCTTTACGCCGATAATCCTTCAGGCTCGGGCGTTTGCCGGCGAGATTGCCCCCTTGCTGAAGAAGGCGGTCGCGACCTCCACAGCCAAGACGCCGTCAGCACTTTTCAGCGCGTTGGCGCGCGCCGGTCGCGAAGCGATCCTGTTCGTCGATGGCTTGAACGAGTGCCCGGAAGCCCAGCTCGCGGACTTGCTCGGCGCTTTGCAGGCGGCGCGGCTGAGGTTCGGGTTTCGCGTGGTCACCGCCAGCCAGACCACACCCGATCTTCCGCTGAGCCTCGACGGCGAAGCGGTGCAGCTCCATCAGCCCGATCGGGTTCATGCGCGACGGCTCGTCGAAGCTCACCTCGGTAGGCCGATCTCCACATCCGAGGAGCCAGGACTGGAGATCGTCGCCACCGCGCACGATTGCTCCGTCCTGTCAGCCGTGTTGCAGGCCAAGGCCAACACCGACGGGCGATATGCTCTCTATTCAGCGTTCGCCCGGGAGCGCGGTAAGAGCGCTCCGCCGGCTACTCAGGCGGCGCTTGCCGAATTGGCCTTTGGCATGCGGAGCGACTTTGTCGCCAGTCTACCGCTGGCCAGCGCGGACCGCTTTCTCGCAAGCCGAACCGACAACCTATCGGGAGTTCTCAATTCTGGCTTGGCCGTCGAGGAAGACGGGCTGTTTCGCTTCCGGCACGATCTGATCGGCGACTTCTACGCCGCGGACCAAGTGCTCCGCGCCAACGCAGCGGCGGAAGATCTCGCGGCGGCGGCTTGTCGGCCGCTCAACGCCGATCTGCGCGAGTTCATCCTGGGTGGCTGCGCGACGACGGCGAGCGTCGAGGCCGTTCTGGAGGAGGTCGCCGCGACAAGCGGCGGTCAGAAGCTGCTTGTCGCCGGCTTGCGCGGTCGGTGCGGCTCTAGGGTGCGCGGCCTCCTGCTGGACCGTTGTCAGGACGTGCTGGAAAAGCTCAGTCGCCGCTTCGGCCAAGTCCACCTGGCTCTGCCGCCGGAGGTGGAGACAGCGGACAAGTTCCACTCGTTCGACATGACCTTCGGCGCCGACCCTGGCCTGACCAAGTCAGAGGCGCGGCTTCTGAATATCCTACCCCAGGCGATGGCCGAAGGGCTCATGCCGGAAATGCTCAAGCTCTTCGGCGACGTCGATCGCCGCCTGGAAAGCGAGGCCGTGCGGCTGCGAGCCGAGCACCCCGCCTTCAGATTGGGCTGGCGCGCCGCCGCCTATGGGTCGGTCTACGGCCTGTCCTTCAGCAAGGAGGGACAGGAGATGAACAATATCCTGTCCGCCATGCAGATGATCCGCTTCGACCGGCAGCGATCGGGGGTGGACCTTGAGCTGCGCCATCGCCTAGACGACTTCGAAAGCTACACGCCAGGCCAGCTTTTCCTCCTGGTGTCGGCCTATCGCGGCGCCCACGACGAGCCGCCGCCGCAGCGCCTGAACGCCTTGGCGCAACACCTGTGGGGGACAAGAATCTACCACCTGCGGCTTCTGGCGGCGGACATGATCCGGTTTCACGGTGATGAGACCTCGCCGGACGTCCAGGCTGCCTTACGCGAGACCTTGGATAGCTGGTTGGGCGACAACGCCTGGATGAACTCCATCGTCGTTGACGCCTACCCCGGCGTCGGCGGTCTCGAGCCCGAGTTCAGCGTCGAAGATGCAGTGACGGAGTACGAGGCTATCCTGGCGCACCGCGTCGAAGACGAGCGAAACTCCCTCGCGCTGAGTAGCGTGCTGCGGACGTGGGATCACCCGTTTGCGGAGGTCTATTGGGAAGCCTTCTATGACCATCTCCTGGTAGATCAGCGGCAGGCGGTGCTGCTCTGCGCAATCAACGTGGTCGATGGTGACGCGATGTTCCTATCCGACGCGGTGCGGGCGCTCGATGACGTCCCGACGCCGGCAGCGGCGTCCCGTCTTCGTGACTTCGCGAAAGCCCCCTGGCCGCACAACCATGGCTACCAAAGCGCCGTCCACCTGTTTGCAAATTCGATCGCAAGCTTGGCCAAGATGGGCGAACCGTTGGGGGAAGCCGACACAACGGACTTGCCCGAACTTGAGCGGGCGTGGCGGCGGGGGGCCCAGCTTCTCTACGCCTTTAATTGCGTTCGGCCCGTCAGTGACGCGGAGATCAATCGACTCTGGGAGGCGCTGGCGGCATGCGGACCTGCGGCGGCGATCGACGTGGTGATGCAACTCCATCGCGAAGGCAACGGCTACGGCCATCGGGCGCAGACCGCCTTCATCGAGCGTTGCGCGAGCGGCTTGCTGACCCTTTCCAGGCGCGTTCTGGACGCTGATTACGAAGGCCAGTCGATCTTCCGACCCTTCGCGAATGACAATCACACGGACAAGCACCGCGACTTCGCTTTGCAGGTGCTGGGCGCGATTGGCCGCCGCTCGGATCTGCCGTTGCTGCGGACCTGGCTAGACCATCCGACCTTGGGAGAGGCGGCGCTGTCCGCCGCCCGCAGCATCGAGGCGAAGTAGCCGAGTCGGCTAGACGCCGAGCGCGTGTTTGGCGGCCCCGAAGTTCGGCCAAAACTCCATACCCAGCGTCACGAACTCGGCGTCCAGCGGCGGGCGAAGGATGAGCCTTCCGCTGGCATCGCAGTAGTCCTCCTTGTTCGAGGACAAGAAGACGACCTTCGCTATATCACCCGCCGCCCGAAGCGCGCGCACGTGTTCGAAGTAGGTTTCGATGACCACGCAGTCCTTGATCGACTGCTTGCCCTTGGTGGACGGCGCGGTGTTGGCCTGAACCCGAAGGAAGGCGCGGCTCGCCGCCTCGGCGGGCTGCGCAACGGCCCCGGCCAAGGTCATCCACTCATCCGCCGATGCACGCGAGCGGGCCTCATGCCCGTCCAGATGGCTAAGGTCGATCCCGCGGGGTTCGCCGAAGAGACCGGCGATCTCGTTCGCTGTCCCGAAACGCCGTCTGAACACGTCGAGGGTCTTTTTGGTCTCTTGCTCGATGTCACCGACATGCTCGGCGAACTCGCGCGCCACTTGATCGGCAACCCAGCCCTTCAGTCGGCCGTCTCGCATCGCGCTCATCAAGCCAAGAGCGGCCTTTCGGTCAGCCGGGTTGGCATCGTTGCGCGTGATGTCGCGCATGATGTCGAGGACAGAACAGGTATCGATGCAAAGGTGCGGAGCGTGGCCTGTCCCGCCGGTCCCGCCGGTCCCGCCCGTCGTGGGCGTCGTGGACATCAGCCTTCCCGTTCCCTTTCCAGGAGGCCGTGGCCGAACTCAAACTCGGACACCAAGTCGTGGGCCGACTCTTCCGGCCAACCCAGTTGCACCAACCAGCGCGCCAGGGTCCCGCCATCGACGTCTTGGTCGCGGACGAGGATGATGAAATCGTACCAGCGCCGACGGTCCAGTGGATGCGAAGAACCCGTGGACATATTGGCCGCGCCCGAAAAGCGCCGTAGGGCCTGGGCGCCTTCCTCGCCCAAAGAGGCTTCGATCGTATGCATCGGCGCGGACAGCTCGAGGCGCACAGCCGTCCGTTCGGAAACAGGGATGGCGATCGTCGCCACAAAATCCTGGAGGATGGCGTTGTACTGCGCGCGGCTGAGCTTGCCGGTCTCCCTCGGCACGATGTTGGTCACTTCGTACCGATCGTTCCGACGCATCATGAACAGGCCCGAAGCGGACGCGACATCGTCGCCCTCGCGCTCCAAGGCGATGACGTCTTCATACCCATGGACCTGCCGCACCCGCTCGGCTGGGGCAGCGCTCCAGCGCGCACCCAGGCTCGCCAGAATGTCCGTCTTCGCGGCGTCGAGCTGCGCCTTCGAACCGACGATCGCCAAGTCCTGGAAGAATTCAAGTTCTGTGCTCATGGGCTCTCCAAGCGCGCAGGGATACGGTCAGAACATTCGGCTTGGCGCCACCGGCGACGATTGTCCATGACCGGTCACCGAGACCGATCACGGTCTTGGCCGCCGCGAACCCTTTCACTCGCCGCCCGGAGCTCACGGGCGAGCGCCAGGCGCTGACTATCGGGCGCCGGCATGGAGCGCACGAAGGCCTCCACCTTGGCGCCAAGCGCTTGGTCTGCCGGATCGGCGGAGCGGCCAAGAACCTTGACTTGGGCGAGGTAGAGCCCTCGCACACTGGCCTGGCGGGCCACTATGCAGCTCTCCCAAACCGGCCGTTCGGCTCCGGCACCAAACGCCGCCTTAGCAGCCTCATGGTAAGCAGATCGGCGAACCTGCGCCGGCTCGCCGAGGCCGGCTTCGTGCCGCTCGCGGATCTTCCGCAGCGGCGCCCGCTCGGCCTTACGAGTGATTCCCCGCGCCCGGCGCGGGGTCGCCTCGGCCTCCACCCCTCGATCCCGCAGGGCCTGGGCGAAGGTCTGCCGCCAGGTCTCCAAGTCAGCCTTCTTCGGATTCAGCCTCTCGCCGTCGCGGCCACGCGCGCAGACCGACAGGTGGACGTGCGGCCGCGGGGTATCGGTGTGCAGGGTGAAGACGTAGTCGTGTTGATCGGCGAACGTCTCGATAGCGAAGGCCCGCGCCGCGTCCCTTAGCGCGATCTCGTTCGTGCCGGCCGGCATGGACAGAACCACGGACAGGCTGACCGGCGAATTGGCGCGCCGGTGGGTGTCGGCCTCGGCGGCCGTCGCCCAGTCGCGGGCCAGCTCGGCCACTTCGCGCTTGCCGGCAACGACGGCGCCATCCGACCCCTCAAGCTCCAACTGGCCGTTCCGAGAGATGTAGTCGAGGTGGGCGCGGAGATGCGCGCCGTCCCGCGTGCGGCTGGTCACCTTGACCATCACTTCGGGCGCTCGGCTGGCGATCCGCGTGAGCCGAGCCCGCGCCGATTGGCCGGCGCCCTTGGCGCCCGTTCGGAGCGTCGTCGGCGTTCTCACGGCCCTCGGCCGAACCGGCGGACGCCAGACGTCATCGAAGCCTCGCACGGTCTGGAAGTCGCTCACGACCCAACATCCCAATAGGCCAAGTTGCCGGCGAAGGCCTCGCGCAGGCCCTCCATGTGACCCCGCATCTCGCCACGCAGATCGTCGAGATAGGCCAGCTCAAGGTCGAGCACGCGCCCTTCCAACACGGCCGTATTCAGCGCTCGGGCGATCTGGTTGACGTTCACGCCGATGCGCCGCAGCTCGCCTTGAATGGCGATCAAGGCCAGCTCGTCGGGCCTGGCGAAGCGAGGCTTGCCGGTGGTGTGACGGCGCACCAGCGCGGCGACCCAGGTCGCCGGTGGCATGCCAAAGACTGCCGACTCGCGAGTGACATGCGCCGCCTCGGGCGCCGCGAGGCGCACCATCAGGCGGCGCGCAATGCGCCTCGTTCGGGCCGTTGGCGACGGGTTGGGGGCTGCGACGGCGGCGCTGTCGACCAGGCGGAACAGCAGCGCGGAGCGACCACCCACCGGCTCGGCGGCAGCGTCGAACCGGACGGCCAGATCATCGGGCACGCGCACGCTGAGCACCGACAAGGACAAGGCTCCGTCTACAATGCTGCCGGCAAGGCTATCCTGCCCTAGACCGCGACATGCCCAGACTGGCCCCTCCCCTCGGCGGGCGCGACGCGTAAGTGTACGCGTCGCGCCCGCCACCCGCCGTCCCTTCGGGCCGCCCCAGCCGGGCCAGACTCGTCAATGTCGAAGCGCTTTGATCGGAAGGAGGTGTGGACCGCCGGTCGCCTCAGATGGGTCGGGGGCGGATCAGCTTCTGCCCCTCATTGACCAGGTCCATGACGCCGCCGCCGAGCCGCAGGTCCATCATGAGCATCAGCTCGGTGAGGTCGGCGTACTGGATGAACGCCCCGCGCCGCCGTTTCGCGGCCATCTGCTCAGGGTCGCTGTGCAACGCCACGCCCCAGTTCTCCGAGAAGGCGCTGCTCGAGTTCGCGCCGCGAGTGGTCGGGGTCAGCCTGACAAACTGAAAGCCCTTCAGCACCGCCACCCGCCGGTTCATCGCGTGGCTCAAAACCCGATCGTCCAGCACCTCGTCTGGAAAGGCCCGACCGTAGGCGCGGCGATAGCGGGTGTAGGCGACGTCCACCCACACCTGCAGCGGCCGATGCAGTATGTCGCAACCTTCGACGTCCCAGATCGGAAAGCGCGGATCGGGCGGCGCCGGCGTCTTGGCGAGCACGAGGAACGCCCTGCGCGCCGACCCGCCGCTCAGGACGCTCTGAACCTCGCCGATGTATGTCGAGATGGCCGCCTCATCGACAGCCGCGATCGGCACATGCAGGCACTCCGCCAGTCCGTAGCGCCTGATGGCCACCTCGCGAGCGATGTCGTCGATCATGTCACAGGCTACCACCGCGATGGGGCCGGCTCCTGATGAAATGGGATTTCGAGAGAGCGGCGCCCCGCCGGCGGGCGGGGCGCCTCATCGGTGGTCAGTCGGTGCTGCGGTTGCGGGACCAGATCAGGCTGTAGCCATCATCCGCATCGACCAGGCTGGCGTAGATCGGAGCCGGGAAGCTGGGGTCGTCCAGCTTGACCGAAAGGTAGGCGCGGTCTTCGCGGGAGGTCTTCTTCCAGGCGGCGCCGAACTCGGTCTGGCCGGAGAAGATCCGGAAATCCGGGGCCTTGTCGTTCTCCTTCTCCACGGCCCGGAGCTGGGCGGTCTTGACGTTGAGGGTCAGGGTCTTGATCGAGCCCGTGTAGGAACCGTCGTCCTGCTTGTGGAAGGCGCCGATGGTGGCCATTAGGGTATCTCCTGTCGTCTGCTCGGCCGCGCCCATCGCGGCCTCGATGGCGATCGGAGAGGTCGGCGGCGGACGGACCCGCAGCCGCAGGCCCGCAGCGTCAGCGGAGGACGGCGGGCGTCGACTTTCTTGGCTCGCGAGGAATGACGGCGCAGCCGGCAGGGGAAGAAAGTCGTAAAGCCGCCGTTGCGGAGGACGGTCGGCGGGCGCGGCCCGCGAACCTCCGGCCAGATCGGGCCATGAGAGGTCGTGATGGGCGAGCGCTCAGACGTCAGGGTGTGAGACACCCCCGCCGCCATTGGCTGCCCCCAGCAGGTGACTAGGGCCGCGGGCTCTACAGCCGCCACAGACACTGGCCGACCCCCGAACCGACGGAGGTGAGGACGACACGCCCTGCTTGAAGCGGCTCCCTTCCGTCGCGCGGCTGGCGTTCCGGATCGGCCCACGTCGCTTCGCACCGCTACCTTTCCCATCACAAGCGGCGGGGAGCTCAGTCTTGCCGGCGTTTGAAGAATTCACTGCCGCCTGTCGGGCAGGCCAGGTGGTGTTCTTCGCCGGCGCCGGCGCATCGTTCGACTCGAAGGCGGCCATGCCGCCCGCGATGCCTGAAGGATCGGGCGGGTTCGGCCTGCCGGTCGATCCTGGGCAGATTGCCGCCCCTAGAAGACCAGGACCTTGTCGGCGGTGGCCGTCGCCGCGGCCAGGCCGTCCATCGTGCCCCGCGCCGCGCCGTCCATCACTTCGCCGTCGGCGAAGCCGCGGGCGTCCATGCACGTGCCGCACAGCAGGATCTCGCCCCCGCCCGCCCGCACGCGGTTCAGCATGCGCTCGATGCTGTAGAAGCCCTCGGGCGTCTTCTGGCCCCGCTTGGCGCCGATCACCGCGTCGCCCATCAGGAAGACGGTGATCCGGGTCGCGGGGTCGGCCTTGAGGAGCGACGCGGCGAGCCGCAGCGCGTTGTAGGCGCGCTCGGTTCCATACGGAGGGTCGTTGAGGATGAAGAGGACAGTCATGGGCGCGGTCTCCGCTTTTGATTGTTCCGGGTCGCTGAGCCGCCGCGCCAGGCCCTGTTCATTTCGCCGTCTCGCGCATAACGATGGCCACGACGGCGCCTGACGCCAGGGTCAGCACACCGATCGACCCGATGGCCCAGGACGCGCCGAACAGGTCGGCGATTACGCCGGCCGCGAGGGCGCCGATGGCGTAGCCCATGTCGCGCCAGAAGCGGTAGACGCTCAGCGAGCGGGCGCGCCAGCTGGGGTGCGAGGCGTCGGATACCGAGGCGATCAGCGTCGGGTAGACCATAGCGGTGCCAAGGCCGAGCAGGACGCTGGCGGCCAGCCACCAGCCGAACTGCCGGGTCGCCGCCGTCATGAACAGCCCCGCCGCCTGGACCCACATGCCCGTGACGATCAGGCCCTTTCGCCCCCAGCGGTCGCTCAATGGTCCTGTGACGGTCTGCAGCAGGCTCCAGACAATCGGATAGGCCGCCTTCAGAATCCCGATGCGTTCCACGCCCAGCCCGAAAGCTGTGTAGAACAGCGGGAAGATGCCCCAACTCATGCCGTCGTTGAGATTGTTGACCAGCCCCGCTTGCGAGGCGGCGAACAGGTTGCGGTCGCCCCAGGAGGTGCGCCGGAACACCTCCCAAAAGCGCACCGGTTCGGCGGCTGTGGCATGGCCGGCGATCTCAAGGTTCACATGGTCACGGGTGTCGCGGATCAGGACCACGGACAGGATCAGGCCCAGCACGGCGAAGGCGATGCCTAGATAGAAGGCCTCCGGCCGCAACCCATAACGCTGGGCGATGTAGCCGGTGGCGAGCGCGGTCAGGCCGACGGCGAGATAGCCGGCGAACTCGTTGAGGCCCACCGCCAGACCCCGCGATTTGGGGCCGACGAGGTCGATCTTCATGATCACGGTCATCGACCAGGTCAGACCTTGGCTGACGCCAAGCAGCGCGTTGGCCGCGACGATCCATCCCCAGCCCGGGCCCCAGCCGATCATGAACGGAACCGGCAGGGCGACCAACCACCCCAGGACCAACAGCCGTTTTCGCCCGTAGACGTCGGCGAAATGGCCCGACACCAGGTTGGTGAAGGCCTTGACCACGCCGAAGCTGACGATGAACGAGGTCACCAGGGTGGTCGAGGCGATGCGGAATTCCTCGGACCCGATCAGCGGAACGACCGTCCGCTCCAGCCCGACCATGCCGCCAACGAAGGCGTTGACCAGGATCAGCAGGGAGAACTGCCGCCAGTTCTCGGCCAGTCCCAGCCGGAGGGCGGGGGTGGGTCGCGGATCGCTCACGCCGCGGCGGCCGAGGTTCCGGCATTGACGGCGCGCAGCTCGGCCGCATGGGCGGGAGGCTCGGGTGTCTCGGCCAGCATGGCGCGGACGAACGCGGCCTCGTCATCGATGCGGAAGGCTTCGTTGTGCCGCCGCTCGAATCCGATGGTCGAGGACGGCTTGCCGCTGAGCTTTCGGCCGCAGACGGAGCCGGAATAGGCGCCGGGCAGGATCTCCACATGGTCCGGCAGGGCCTTCAATCGCGCGATGCCGCGAAACAGGGTCCGGGCGCCATCCTCGGCCGAGGTCGCCAGCTCGGTGCGGCCCAGGTCGCCGACCATCAGGGTGTGGCCGGTCAGCACGAACCAGGGCTCGCCGGCGCGGGTCCGGTCGGTGACCAGCAGACAGATGTGCTCGGGCGTATGGCCGGGGGTGTGGAGCACCTCGACGGCGACATTGCCGAGCTCCAGCACGTCGCCGTCGCGCACGCTCTTGAACGGCCCCGCCGCCGGCGCTTCGGCGAACAGGACGTAGGGTGCGCCGACGGCATCGGCCAACGCGCGGCCGGCGGACAGGTGGTCGGCGTGCAGGTGGGTGTCGATGACATAGGT
This sequence comes from Caulobacter sp., assembly GCA_021741355.1. Lineage (GTDB taxonomy): Bacteria > Pseudomonadota > Alphaproteobacteria > Caulobacterales > Caulobacteraceae > Caulobacter. The sequence continues at coordinate 103,565 of JAIOXZ010000004.1, read as the reverse complement.
GATCGCCATGCCGGCAGTCTCGGCGGCGTCGAGATAGGGCTGGATGTCGCCCACCGGATCGACCACGGCGCCGGTCGCCTGGCCGCCGCAGCCGAACAGATAGGAGATGGCCACCGGGTCGGTGTGCAGAAACTGGCGCAGGATCATGGAGTCCTCCAAGCGGGGTCGGGAACCGCACTTGACAGCACGGAGACGAACATTCAAGAACTCTCTTGAATGTTCGTCAAGGCCGAATGGAGCTGCAACCTGTCCGCCAAACTCGATCTGCTTGCCGCCTTCGCCGAGATCGCCCGGGGGCTGGGCAACGCCCACCGGCTCGACCTGTTGGAGCATCTGGCCCAGGGGGAGAAGGGGGTCGAGACCCTGGCGGCGAAGTCTGGCCTGACGGTCGCCAACGCCTCACAGCATCTCCAGGCCCTGCGCCGGGTCGGCCTGGTGGTCGGTGAACGCCGAGGCAAGCAGGTCGTCTACCGGCTATCCGGCGACGATGTCCTGGATCTGGTCGCCGCCCTTCGGACGGTGGGCGAGCGCCACGCGGACTCGGTCAAGGCTGTCGTCCGAGACTATTTCAACGAGCGCGACGCTCTCGATGCCGTGGCGTTCCAGGTCCTGGAGCAGCGCCTGCGCGATGGGCTGGTGACCTTGCTCGACGTGCGCCCGCCCGACGAGTTCGCCGACGGTCACGTCCCCGGGGCGCTGAACATCCCGTTGGCCGACCTCAAGGCCCGCCTAGCCGAGATTCCGTCCGGCGCGGAGGTGGTGGCCTATTGCCGAGGTCCCTGGTGCGTCCTGGCGTTCGAAGCCGTGGCGCTGCTGCGCCAGACGGGGCGCGACGCGAAACGGCTCGACGGTGGATTGCCGGAATGGCGACGGGCGGGGCGGCAGGTCGCCGGCCCGCCGGCCATCTGACCTGACACGGAGTCGGAACGAGTTATTGGCCGCGCGCCCAAAGCGCGCGGCCGAAAATCTCGAGCGGGAAACGGGCCCGCCGCAGCGGGCCCACCCCCAAGCCTACTCAGCGGCGATGACGGCGGACCTGTCCGCCACCGGCTCCCCGCGTCCGTCATCGGGGTCCGCCGGGTGGTCGCCGGGTGGTCGCCGGGTGGTCGCCGACCGCCGACGCCGCTTCGGTCCCGGTCCGCAACACTGGCGGCAGCCAGCCGGTCTGGTTGAGAAGGTGTTCGGCTGCCCGCGCTATCTCCGTCGTCTTCTAGCCTGCGATCCGTTCGGCGGCCTCCTCGCCGACCGCCTCGCCGATCCGCGCCTTGGTGACCGGGCTAAGATAGCTGCGAACCGTCGGCGTGTGTCCCCCGTTTCGCCATCGTCCCAGTTAGAGGGTGTAGTCCAAACGGCAAGTCGATTATCGATAGTGAGTGAGTGCCCCCCATTCCTTTAGGCGTTCACCCGATTGCCCTTGGGCAACGCCGGGCGGGGATCGCCCCAAAGCAAGGTGGCGGGTATGAGACGCAGATATTTCTTGGTGGGCGGCGTTGGGGCGCTGGCTGCCGCGGGCGCCGTGTTCGCGGGCATGCGCGTTTTGCGCCCGGACGTAGCACCTTTGGGTTTCGAACCAGACGAACGCTTCGTCGAGCGGGCCCGCGCGCTCTTGCGCCGAAATCCGGCCATCAACGTCCACGCCCATCCGGGCCGTACGTTCATCCGCGGGGCGACCGGCTTGAGCCCGGCGCTCATGGCGTTCTCCATCCGTGGCACGTCAGAGGACGCCGCCTTCGATGACATGCGCGCGGGGCTGGTGTGCGGCGGCAGTTTTTCGCTGGTGGCGGACTTCCAGACGCTCGACCTCCAAGGGGAAGGCCTCGCTTCAACGCGGGCGTTCGCCCCCGGGGAAGCCCGCGCGAGCTACGAACGACAGCTCGCGAACCTGCGCGCCACGGTGGCTGAACACGGGGCCACGATCGTCGCCGAGCCGTCGGACTTCGCGCGGATCAAGGGCCGGGGTGGCGTGGCCGTGCTCATCACGGTTGAAGGCGCAGACTTTCTGGGCGGCGATATCGCCAATGTCGCCCGCGCGTTCGAAGACGGCGTTCGCTCCATAACGCTGGTCCACTATCGCCCAAACGAAGTGGGAGACATTCAAACCGCGCCGGCGGTGCGCCGGGGGCTGACGCCCTTTGGCGCCGAGGTTATCCGCGAGATGGACCGCCTTGGCATGGTGGTGGATCTCGCGCACGCCGCCGAGCCCGTCGTTTCAATGGCGCTGGGCATCAGCGAGCGTCCGATGATGTGCTCGCACACGCACCTGCAAGGTCACGGCGCGACGAGCCCCCGCTTTCTGAGCGAGAGACTGGCGCGCGCGATCGCCGAGCGCGGCGGCGTGATCGGCGCCTGGCCCGCCGGAATCGGCACGACCACCATGAACGATTATGTGGATCGCATATTCGACCTCGGCGGGGCGCTTGGGCCCGACCATGTCGCGATGGGCACCGACATGGACGCCAACTACAAGCCGGTGTTCACCAGCTATCGGCAGATGCCGCTCCTGGTGTCGGAATTGCTGCGCCGCGGATATGGCGAGGACAACGTCGTGAAGTTCGTAGGCGGCAATTTCTTGCGGATATTCAAGGCCGTTCGGGAGGGGAGACGCGTGTGAACCGACACATCTCCCGGCGGCGCCGTATTCCGCCGACAGCCGGTCACTGTCGTACAGCAGCGTCATCGTCGTTGGGCCGCTGACCGCCGTGAAACGCATCCGGAAGCAGATCACTCGCGCTGCTGACGCAAGAACTCCCGGTCAAATTGGCCCGTATCACCAACATGCTTGCGCCTCCCAGCTCCAGCATCACCTGGCGACAGGCGCCGCAGGGTGAAATCGGGCCCTCGGACTGGCCAACCACCGCCAGCGCGCTGAAATCGCCTGGCGCGCAGCCCGCGGCGATGGCGCTGAACAGCGCGGTGCGTTCGGCGCAATTGCACAGGCCGTAGGATGAATTCTCGATATTGCAGCCGTGGAACACTCGGCCATCGCTGCAGAGCACGGCGGCGCCGACCTGGAAATGCGAATAGGGCGCGTAGGCGGCGCGGCGCGCGATGAGGGCTTCCTGGATCAACTTCGCATGGTCCATCGGTTGTCCCTATGCCCGCGGAGGATCGGCTGGTGGGGGCACACAGCCATGGATCAGCGCGCGCGGGGCCGGCGCGTCATCTCCGATCACGAAGGCGGCCTGAACCGCTTCGCTGGCCCGCTGGGCGGCGTCGGCGTCCCGCGCATGCACGAGCGCCAACGCCTGTCCGGCCATGACGAAGTCGCCGATCCGCACGAACCCGCTCAGTCCCACCGCGCCATCGATGCGCGCGGCCGGATCGCGGCGACCACCGCCGAGACCGACCACCGCCAGACCCAGGGCGCGGCAGTCGCAGGCCTGCACAAATCCGGAGCGCTGCGCAGGGGCCGCCAGCACCGTGTCGACACTGGCCAGATGACGCCCGGGCTGTTCCATCAGATCAACGGGCCCGCCCAACGCCGCAACCATGCGGGCGAAGCGTTCGGCGGCGCGCCCCGACTCCAGCCCGTCCAGCAGCTTGCCGCGCGCCTGGGCAGCGTCGCTGGCCAAGCCGCCGAGCAACAGCATCTGCTCACCCAAGGCCAGGGTTACCTCGTGCAGGCGCGGTGGACGCGCCGCGCCGGTGAGAAAGTCGATGGCGCAGCGGATCTCGATGGCGTTGCCGGCGCAGGGCGCCAGCGGCTCGTTCATATCGGTCAGCAGGGCCACGGTCTTCATGCCGGCGCCGTTGCCGACGGCGACGATGCTCTGGGCCAGCGCCATCGATTGGTCCCAGGTCGGCATGACCGCGCCGGAGCCGGTCTTGACGTCCATGACCAGCATATCGAGCCCGGCCGCGAGTTTCTTCGACAGGATCGAGCCGGTGATCAGGGCGACCGACTCGACCGTGGCGGTGACATCGCGAACGCCGTACAGGCGCTTGTCGGCCGGCGCCAGTTGCGCGGTCTGGCCGATGATGGCCACGCCGACGTCGCGCACGACGCGGCGCAACAAGGCCAGATCGGGCGCGACCTGGTATCCGGGGATCGCTTCGAGCTTGTCCACGGTGCCGCCCGTGTGGCCGAGGCCCCGCCCGGAAATCATTGGCACGAAGCCTCCGCAGGCCGCCACCATGGGTCCCACGAGCAGCGACACCAGATCGCCGACGCCCCCGGTGGAATGCTTGTCGAGCACCGGGCCGGGCAGATCCAGCGAGCGCCAGTCCAGCACCTGCCCGGAGTCGCGCATCGCCTGGGTGAGGGCGATGCGCTCGTCGATGTTCATGTCATTGAAGTACACCGCCATCGCCAGCGCCGCGATCTGGCCGTCGCCAATGCCGCCGTCGGCGATGCCGCGCACGAAAAAGTCGATTTCCGCGCGGCTCAGCACCGCACCGTCGCGTTTCCTGCGGATGATTTCCTGCGGTAGCGGCAGCTGCCCCATTCAGACCCCGTAGGGAATCCAGATGTTCTTCACCTGGCTGGCGTGAGCCAGGAAGGCGCGTCCCGCCGACTGTTCCTCATCGAACCAGTCCCGACCTCGCCCGCCGCTCACCCAGGTGCGTTTCAGGGTGTCCGCCGATAACCGTTCGACCTCGGCGCAGCCCGCGGCGGAGCCGTCGTGGCGCCACACCGCATCGATATCGGCGTGCCCGGCCATCACCCGCGCCAGTTCATCGGCGTCTCCGGTGACGATGTTGAACGCGCCACCGGGAAGGTCGGACGTATCGAGCACCTGATAGAAGTCGGTGGCCGACAGGGGGTGGACGCACGACGGCACGGCGATCACCCGATTGCCGAGCGCCAGGGCGGGCGCCGCCAACGAGATCAGGCCGAGCAGCGGCGATTCATTGGGGCAGACCATGCCGATCACGCCGATCGGTTCGTTGAGGGCGGCGGTGATGCCGTGCATCGGCGGTTGATGCACCGCGCCGTCGTATTTGTCGGCCCAGGCGGCGTAGGTAAACAATCGCTCGATGCTGACGTCGACCTCGCGCTCGGCGTCGGCCGAACCGGTCATCGCGGCGATCCGAGCGGCGAACTCGGCGCGCCGGGCAGCCAGGTTCTCCGCGATGAAGTACAGCACCTGAGCGCGGTTGTGGCCGCTGGCGCCAGCCCAGCCGGACTGCTTGTGCGCAGCTTCCACGGCGTCGCGAATGTCCTTGCGGTTTCCGTCCGCCACCTCGCCCAGCAGGCGGCCATCGACGCCATGGACGGGCCGGCTGTAGCCGCCGTCCGGGCGCGTCTGCCTGCCGCCGATGTAGTGTTTGGCGGTGCGGTCGATACCGGCGGCGGGGGGGGCATCCGGGACACGGGGGGCGGCGGCGACCGCCACGGGCGCGGGCGGGCGGGCGTCTTCGGCGCGGGGCGTCAGGTATTCGAGCAGGCCTTCCCGGCCCCCCTCGCGCCCGAAACCGGATTCGCGATAGCCGCCGAAACCGCAGGAGGCGTCAAACTGGTTAGCGGTGTTGATCCACACCACCCCGGCCTTGATCTGGGGCGCGATGTCCAGCGCCATGCTGATGGACTCGGTCCACACACAGGAGGCCAGGCCATAGACGGTGTTGTTGGCCAGTTGCACCGCCTCCACGGGCGTGCGGAAACTCATCGCCACCAGGACCGGCCCGAAGATCTCGGTCCGCGCCACGGTGGCCGAGGTCGATGCGTCGGTGATCAGGGTGGGGGGATAGAAGCAGCCCTGTTCAGGCAGCGCGCCCGACGGCTGCCACACCGTGCAGCCTTCGTCACGAGCGGTTTGCACCAGGCTGGCGATACGCTGCCGCTGAATCGGATCGACCAAAGCGCCAATGTCGGTGGATTTGTCCAGCGGTGAGCCCACGATCAGCTTGGCCATGCGCGCGCGCACCTTGGCCAGGAATCGCGCCTCCACCGACTCCTGCACCAGTAGCCGTGAACCGGCGCAACAGACCTGCCCCTGGTTGAACCAGATGCTGTCGACCAGCCCTTCGACGGCGGCGTCCAGGTCGGCGTCCTCGAACACGATGAACGGCGACTTGCCGCCCAGCTCCAGCGACAGCTTCTTGCCGCTGCCGGCGGTGACGCGGCGGATCAGCCGGCCGACCTCGGTGGAGCCGGTGAAAGCCAGCTTGTCGATGTCGGGATGGGCGACGATAGCCTCGCCGACCTCGCCGTCGCCCGTGACGATGTTGACCACGCCGGCCGGCAGTTCCGCCTGCTGGCACAGTTCGGCGAACAGCAGCGCGCTCAGCGAGGTGAATTCAGCCGGCTTGAACACCACCGTGTTGCCGCAGGCCAGCGCCGGCGCGATCTTCCACGACAGCATCAGCAAGGGGAAGTTCCAGGGTACGATCTGCCCGACCACGCCCACCGCGCGATGATCGGCGAACTCGGCGGACAGCAGCTGAGCCCAGCCGGCGTGGTGATAGAAATGCCGCGCGGCGAGCGGGATATCGATGTCGCGCGTCTCGCGGATCGGCTTGCCGTTATCCAGTGTCTCAAGCACCGCGAACAGCCGAGCGTGCTTCTGGATCAGCCGCGCCAACGCATACAGCGCGCGCGCGCGACCATGCCCGCCGAGCGCCGCCCAGCCCGGTTGAGCGCGCCGCGCCGCGGCCACCGCACGGTCGACGTCGGCCGCGCTCGCCTGTGTCAGTTCGGCGAGCGGCTCATTGTCGGCCGGATTGCGCGAGACGAATAGGGCGGCGGGCTCGCTCCACTGGTTGTCGATGAACAGGCCGAAGCGGCGCTGATGGCGATCGAGCCAAGCCCGCGCCTCGCTGGCGTTCTCCGGCGACGGTCCGTAGTCCATGGTGGCGCGAATCTCGTTGATGGAGGGCATGGCGGGCTTTCTCACGGCATGGCGTGGCGGTGGGCCGCCGAGTACTGGCCGGTGACGAAGTGCTCAAGCTGGCGTTCGATGTCGGTCAACAGGCTGGAGGCGCCGATCCGGAACAGCTGAGGCCGCATCCATTCGATACCCAGCTCTTCCTTCATCAGGATGAGGTACTGCAACGCCGCCTTGGCCGAGCTGACTCCGCCGGCCGGCTTGAAGCCGACCTGGTAACCCGTTTGCTCGGCGTATTCGCGGATCGCCCGCAGCATGGTCAGCGCCACCGGAAGGGTCGCGTTGACGGCTTCCTTGCCGGTCGAGGTCTTGATGAAGTCGGCCCCGGCCATCATGCAGGCCCACGAGGCCCTGGCGACGTTCTCCAGGGTCACCAGGTCGCCGGTGGCGAGGATGGCCTTCACATGCGCCTCGCCGCACGCCTGCCGATAGGCGCGCACCTCATCGTAGAGGGTTTGCCAGTCGCCGGTGAGGACGTGCTGACGCGTGATCACGATGTCGATCTCGCGGGCGCCGGCGGCGACCGAGAGCTCCACCTCGCGCAGCCGGGTTTCAAAACTCGAAAGGCCGGCCGGAAAGCCCGTGGACACCGCGGCGATGGGCAGATCGCAGCCGCCCAGAGAGCGCAGAGCCGGCGCGATCATCTCGTGATAGACGCACACGGCGCCAACCTGGACCCCGCTGACGCCCAGGGCCTCGGCGATGTCCGCGCGCAGCGGCCGAAGCGCTTTGCGACACAGACGGTCGACCCGGCCGGGCGTGTCGTCGCCGCCAAGCGTGGTCAGGTCCATGCACCTGACCGCCTGGATCAGCCACGCCGCCTGGTGCTCTTTCTTTACTGAACGCCGCGCCGCCAGGCTGGCCGCGCGGCGGTCGGAAGCATTGCGGTTGACGCGCAGGCCGCCGAGCCAGTCAAGATCGAGGGTGCAGCCGTCGTTGCGCCGCGGATTTGGCGGCCGGGAGCTCGTCATCGCGCGCGGTGGTCCATGGTGAAGGGAGCCGTGATCCCAAAATTCTCGTCCATTTGCCGGCCTTTGACCTTGTCATGAATCAAGCGAGATGGGCCCGACGCCGACGGGGCCTTCCATCCGGTGGTCAGGCACACAGCGCGTCGAGCGTCAGTTCGGTCATGGCGTCGACGCCGGTCTGCCGCTGGTGGACATCCATGTGCGCGTCGCGGCGCAGGTGGTCCGACACGGTCAGCACGGCCAGCGCCTGGGCGCCGAACTCGGCGGCCAGACCGTACAGGCCCGCCGCTTCCATCTCGACGGCGAGAATTCCCATCGCCGCGAGCGTGTCGGCGATGTTCGGGTTCGGCGAATAGAACAGGTCGGTGGAAAAGACATTACCGACGTGGACGGGAACTCCGACGCGCTCAGCCTGATCGGCCACGCCGCGCAGCAACGAATAACTGGCGCCGGCGGCGTAATCCATGCCGGCGAAGCGCAGCCGGTTTACATTGGAGTCCGTGCTGGCCGACAGCGCCAGCACCAGGTCGCCAAGCGCGAGACCGTCGCTCACCGCCCCACAAGTGCCCACCCGCACGATGCGCTTCACGCCATAATGACGAATGAGCTCGGTCGCGTAGATCGAGCTGGAAGCAATGCCCATGCCCGAGCCCATGACCGAAACGGGCTGGCCGCGATAGAGCCCGGTGTAGCCGAACATGTTGCGCGCCGAGGTGACTTGCACCGCGTCGGTGAGGAACCGCTGGGCGATGTGCTGCGCCCGCAGCGGATCGCCGGGAAACAGCACGGTGGGCGCGAACGCGCCATCGGCGGCGTCGATGTGGGGTGTGCTCATGGGCGCTCCAGAAAGGAGTGGCCGTACTGCAATGGCGGAACGCCAAGGTGCTCGGCGAGGCTCTGGCCGATGTCGGCGAAGCTGTCGCGAATGCCGATACCGCCGGCCGGGACGCCGGCCCCGAACGCGAGGATCGGCACGTGCTCACGGGTGTGGTCGCTGCCTGGCCAGGTCGGATCGTTGCCGTGGTCGGCGCTGAGAATCAGCAGGTCGTCCGCCGCCAGCGCCGTCAGCAGCTCGGGGATGCGCCCGTCGAAATATTCCAGCGCGGCGGCGTAGCCGGCGACATCGCGGCGATGGCCGTACTCGGAATCGAAATCGACGAAGTTGGTGAACACCAGGCCGTGGTCGGCGCACCGCCCGAGCGTCTCCAGCGTGGCGTCGAACAGGCCGTCGACGCCATGCGCCTTGATCTCGTGCGAGATGCCGCTGTGGGCGAAAATGTCGGGGATCTTCCCGATGCCGTGCACCGCCCCACCGGCTTCACATAGCCGATCCAGCAGCGTGGGCGACGGCGGCGGCGCCGAATAGTCGCGGCGATTGTGACTGCGCCGAAAACTGCCCGCGTTGTGGCCGACGAAAGGACGGGCGATCACCCGTCCGATACGATAGTCGTCCACCAGCTCGCGGGCAATCTCGCACAGCCGGTACAGGCGCTCGAGCCCAAACGCGGTTTCGTGCGCGGCGATCTGAACGACTGAATCGGCGGAGGTGTAGACTATCGGCTTGCCGCTGAGGACATGCTCCTCGCCGAGTTCCGCGATGATCGTGGTGCCCGAGGCATGGCGATTTCCGAGCCAGCCGGGAATGCCCGCGCGCGTCGCCAGAGCATCGAGCAGTTGGGCGGGCGCGCTGTTTTCACGCTCGCGGAAATAGCCCCACTCCTCCAGCATCGGCACGCCCATCATTTCCCAATGACCGGATGTGGTGTCCTTGCCCGTCGACAATTCACGCGCCGCGCCCCAGGCGCCGATGGCGCGGACATCGGGGGCGAAGCCCGCCGGCAGGTCGCCGCTGGCCAGTCGCGCGGCCAGACCCAGGCCGAGCCGCACCAGGTTCGGCGTCCGCAGGGGCCCACGGCGATTGACGTCGGCGTCGCCCTGCGCGCACCGCGCCGCGATATGGCCCAAGGTGTTGGCGCCCACATCATCAAACTGCGCGGCGTCCGGCAGGGCGCCAACGCCGAGCGAATCGAGGATCAGCAGTACGGCTCGTGGCATGGGCGTCCCGGTTGCGACAGCGGCATTGGCCGCGGAATGATACGCTTGAGAGTGCCGCTACGTTAAGTCGGCCCGGCCACCAGTCACCAGCTCGCGGCGAGCTGGTCGAAGCGCCCACCTCAATAGCCGCCATCACCGTACCAGGAAGCGAACTCGTCGAAGCCGGGGACTTCCGCGGCGTTGGCCAGGGCGTCGATCGGAACCTGGACGACGGCGGGCCGACCGCTCTTGAGCGCGCGCTCGACCGCCGGCCCGATGTCTTTGGCCCGCTCGACGAACTCGCCGTAGGCGCCGAAGCCCTCGGCGACCTTGTCCAGTCGCACCTGGTCGCCCCAGTGGGCCTCGGTCTCCGGCGACTGCGGCCCGAAGGCGGCCCTGTAGACGGCGACTTCAAGTCCCCAGGAATAGTCGCAACCGACGATGCAGACGACCGGCAGCTGCTTTCGCACCGCCGTCTCCAGCTCCGATATGTGGAACAGGAACGAAGAATCCCCGGTGATCAAAACCACGCGCCGCTGGTCACCCACGGCGATCTGCGCGCCGATGGCATGTGGCAGACCGGTGCCGAGGTGGCCGAAGTTCTGGCACCACAGCAAATCCCTGGGCGCGATCTGGCCGTAGGCGCCGGTAAAGATGCTGACCGAGCCGCCGTCGCGAACGATCACCGCATCCTCGGGAAGTCCCTTGGTGGCCTCGATGGCGAAGCGCGCCGGATGAATTGGCGAAACTGTCGTGGGCGCGGAGGCCAGGAGCAGCGCCTTGAAGTCGCGGAACGCCGCCTCCGCGGCGAGAAGCGCGGGCGATGGCTTGCGGTTCAGGGCCCGGACCGGCGCGACCAGTTGCGGAACGACATCGCGAAGGTCGCCCACCAGTGGCGCGTCGATGGGCCGGTTGACGCCGATCGCCAGCGGATCGCGCTCGATGTAGATCCATTTGCGCGCCGTATCGCCCTTGGCCCAGTGGCGGCCGACCCCGAAGTGGACCGGCTCGCCGATCTCGGTGCCGACGGCGATGACCAGATCGGCGCGCGCGACCGACTCCCCCCCCATGGGCGAGGCGTAGGGAAAGGTCCGGTGTTCCAGGCCCGGCAGCACCGTGGCGCCGCCCGGGGTCTGGATGACGGGGCATTCAAGGACCCTCGCCAGTTCGGCCACCGCGTCATGCGCGCGGGAAACGAACACCCCCTGCCCGACCAGCAGAATTGGTGAGGTCGCCGCCCGTATCAGCGCGACCGCTTCAGCGAGCCTGTTCGGGTCGGCCGCTTGCCGGATTAGGCGATAGCTGTCCGGTCGTGGCGCGGCGCCCAGCTCCAGCGGCGTCTGCATCACGCTCATCGGATACTCGATGTAGACTGGCCCCGGGGTTCCGGACAGAGCGCGTCGGAAGGCCTCGTGAAAGACCTCATCCACCTGCTCGGCGAACTCGATCACCCCGACGTACTTCATCGCCTCCTCGAAATAGCGCGGCTGGCGGGTGTACTGAAAACGCCCCTTTCGGACATGTTGCTCGAAAACCCTTTGCCGCTGGCCGGCGATAAACAGGGTCGGGGTGTTCTCCTTGGCCGCGCAGATCGCTCCGGCGACGAGGTTGGCGACGCCAGGCCCCTGGTTGCCCACCACAACGCCCGGAATTCCGGTCACTCGCCACATGCCGTCGGCCATGAAGGCGCCGGCCTGTTCGTGGTGCGGGGCGATCACGCGCCAGCCGCGCGCCTCGGCGGCGATGAACATCGCCGCGAAACTGGGATCGGGGATGCCAAACAGGGTCTTGAGACCCTCGGCCTCCATCAGCTCAAGCATTCGGTCGTGCACAAACTGGGTCATGGCCTTACCTCCGTCGTCCGGTCTCAGCGGTCCCGCAGGCCTGAAGCAGACGCCCGCCGGAAGGGCGCGGCATTGATCTGACCCCCAGGTCAGCGGCGTCAGGGATCATCCGCCGCGCCCGGACATCGCCCGTCATTGGTCCGCCGCCCGCAGACCCGCCCCGCCGCGCAGATAGCCGCTGACCAGCGCGCCAGGCGGGCCGGTCTCGCGAACGGCGGCGCGCAGTTCGGCCGCCTCGATCTCGCCATCGACGAAGCGGCGGAAGGCGAAGGCGATCGCCGCCATGTCGCAGGTATGGGGCGACAGCCGCAGCGCCCGGACGCCGGCCTCGCGCAACACCGCGGGCGGGAGATCGACGATCTGGACGCCGTGGGAGAGGGTCTGCACGCCATTGACCGCCAGGAATTCCTGGCCGTCGAGGGTCCGGACCGCCATGCCGTCGGGGTCCTGGTCGCAGACGTACTGGCAGGTGTCCCGGTGACGACCGTGCGCGCGGGCATGGTAGCAACGACCGGAGAGGGCCAGCGGTAGCCGCCCGAAGGCGAACACTTCCAGCTCGAGGGTCGGGCAGTCCCTGGCGAGGCTGGCGATCGAGGTCAGCGGCAGTTCGACGTTGGCGCACAGGCGAACGCAACCCCGCGCCATGAGCTCTCGGGCGGCGCCCTCGTTGTAGACGTTCAGCAGGGGGCCGGCGACGAACGGGGCGCCCGGGGTCCGGTCGGCGAGGGCGGAGATATCGTTGATCTCCACCAGGTCGTCCAGCGCCGCCAGGGTCCGCCCAGCCCGGCGCTCGCGCGGGTTGGTCGGCAGGCTCATGGATGACCAAACGACGGTCTTTCCGGCGGCGCCGAGACGTTCCGCTGACCGGGCGAGCGCATCGGCGAGCAGCGGCGCGCGTTTACCGCAGACCACCTCGCCCAGATAGACCCGATCGACGGGGGCGGCTTCGGCGATGCGGGCATAGAAGGCCTCGACCTGCGCCGCCGGCCAGTTGAACAGCAGCGGCCCGAGGGACAGTTCGATCGGCATGTCGCTCATCGCCAGGTCTTCCGGTAAGCGCCGGCGGTCTCACGGCCCCCTTCGGCCAGATCAGTGAGCTGGCGCTCGAAACGTGTGGTGTCATCGCCTCGATCGAGGGCGTCGATCGCCGCGCGGAAGGCGGCCGCGACCCGAGCCACATAGGCCTTCCCACGCTGGCGTCCCTCGACCTTGACCGCCCGCACGCCCGCCGTCCGCAAGGCCGCGAGCAGGCCCATGGCGTTGAGGCTCACCGGCTCCTCGAACAGATAGTCCGTCTGTCCGAAGGCGTCGAACCGGCCCTTGCACAGCGTCGGATAGCCGGCGCTGTCGCCTGGTCCGAGCCGATCGATGGCCAGTCCTCCCAGTCGGGTGGTCAGGGCCTCCGGTGACCGGTCGAAGGTCACCGCTTCCGGCGGCGAGCAGACGCCGGAGAGATTGGGCGACCGGCCCGTGGCGTAGGATGACAGCGCGCAACGTCCCTCGGCCATGACGCACAGGCCGCCAAAGACAAACGCCTCAATCTCGACCGGCGTCTCCTTGATAAGTGCGGCGATTTCGGGGGCGGACAGCACCCGGGGCAGAACGACCCGCTTTACACCGTAGGCCTCCGCGTAGAACCGGATGGCGTCCGACGAATTGGCTGCTGCCTGGACGGACAGATGCAGCCGCGCGCGGGGATGGGCTTCGTGGGCGTAGGCCAGGACACCCAGGTCGGCGGCGATGATCGCATCCGCCGCAGCGGCGACGGCAGTGTCGACGGAACGCTTCCACAGATCGGTCTGGCCAGCGCGGGCGAATGTGTTGATGGCGACCAGCACCTTGGCGCCCCGCCCATGGGCCCACCGCGTCGCTTCAATGAGCTCTGCCCGGTCGAAGTTCAATCCAGGGAAATTGCGCGCGTTGGTCTCGTCGCGCAGTCCGCAATAGACGCTGTCCGCGCCTGCCTCAACGGCGGCGCGAAGCATGGCGGGCGATCCGGCCGGACAGACCAGTTCAATGGAACCCATCCCTCAGACCCAACCGGACGCCGGGCGACGACGAGCGGCGCGCATCAGGTGAGCCAGAATGGCATTGGCCGCGTCATGTCCCGCTGGTAGCGGCAGCAGATCGACCAGACGCAGGTCGGCCGATTCCAGCGCATTGTGCAGGGCCATGACCGCGCCGACGTCGCCCTCGACATGGATCGACCGGCAGAAGAAGGCCGCGTCCGCGTCAAGGGACCCGTCAAACAGCGCCAGCAGATCGACCAGCGGCGCTGACACCCTGGCGATATGGACCCCGGCCGCCCCACGCCGGACGACCCGGATCGCGCCATGTTGCGGATGCGGCGCGAGAGTGAAGGCGATCGGCATATCCGCCGGGGCAAGCAGATAGGTCGACGCCTGATGATCACCCAACCGGGCGAAGGCGGCCGGACAGCGGCGGGCGAGCCCGCGAAGCGAGAGAGTCAGCAGTGCCTCAACCGGTCCGCGCCAGGCAATCATGGCGCTCGCCAGCACGTCGTGATCCGCCCCTGGTTCACGGGCCGCGATGTATGGTCGAGTTCGTCGTCTGCGCATGCTTGCTCCTTGGCAGCCAAGGCTAGACGGGCCAGCCCGGCGCGCGAATGACGTCGGTCAGCCCGTGGCTTGACCCATTGGCGGGCCGCTCACTTCGACGCCGCAGGGCCGGGAGATCTGCAGTTGACTTGCGACAATCGGGGCCGCTCTCGGTTCGGCTAGCATCGCCGGTCCCCGTTCCCGGACTGGCCATGACCGAACTGACCCCTTCCGCCATCGTCGCGACCTACTTTCCCGGGCCGCAGTCGGAGAACGAGGTAGGCGTACGCGCCGAAGTCGAGGCGGTTCTCGATAGCTGGTTCAACTGGCGCAAGGGTCTGTTCGCGTCGGACCCGACCACCGCACCGTTGCCCGACCAGAACGCGGAAGTCCTGCGGCGCGAACATCGACTGCTGTCGCGGCGACTGAATGAGCTCTGCGAGGCGTTGACGGCCGAAACGCCGAGCTACTCACCCCGATCCATGGGCCACATGAAGGCGGAACTATCCCTGCCGGCGCTGCTGGGTTGGCTTGCCGCGACACTGCACAACCCCAACAATACGACCCGCGAATCGAGCAAGGTCGGCACCCTCATCGAACGCGAGGCGATCAGTATGCTCGCCGACATGCTGGGCTACGACCGAAGCCAGGCTCAGGGGCATTTCACCTCAGGCGGCACTGTCGCCAACTTCGAGGCTGTCTGGCGGGCCCGCTACCGTCTGGACCATTGGCTGAGCCTGGCGCTTTTCATCAGCGAGACAACCGGCGAGCCGCTCGATGTCTTCGCCGCCGCGCATATGGGCTGGGACCGCTTCCGCTCCCTTTGGGGCGCCCACGGACTGACCGACGATGTGTTGCGGCGCTACAGCGCCGTGGCCAGCAACCCGCCCGAGGTGTTCCGCCGGATCAGCCAAGCGTCGGGGCGGGCCTACCTCGGCCCGGTGGTCCTGGTTCCAGGCAACAAACACTACTCGTGGCGAAAGGCAGCCAGCGTCTTCGGCCTGGGCGAGGAATCCTTCTGGAGCATTGCGCTCGACGACCAGGGAAGACTGGACCTGACCGCGTTCGAGGGTCTGGTCTTCAGGGCGAAGGCAGAGGGCCGGCCAGTGCTGATGGCGGTCAGCGTCGCCGGGACGACCGAGACCGGCGAGATCGATCCGATCGACGGCCTGCACGATCTGCTTGAGCGGTGGGAGCAGGAGCGCGGCTGGCGCATCTGGCGTCATGTGGACGCCGCCTATGGCGGCTTTCTGTGCAGCCTTCTCGGCGGGTTGGACGAAGCCGTGCTCGGAATAGACCTTGCGCGTGCGCTCGGGGCCATCGGTCGCGCGGACTCCATCACCATCGATCCGCACAAACTGGGCTATGTGCCCTA
Source organism: Caulobacter sp. (assembly GCA_021741355.1). Lineage (GTDB taxonomy): Bacteria > Pseudomonadota > Alphaproteobacteria > Caulobacterales > Caulobacteraceae > Caulobacter. Next base: position 87,959 of record JAIOXZ010000004.1, on the reverse strand, counting down.
TGCCTGCGGCGCGTTCCTGACCCGCGATGCTGGCCGCTACGTCGTGTCCGCATTCGACGCGCCCTATCTCGACCGACCCGAGATGGGGCAGGACAAGTGGTCGTCCACACTGGAAGGATCACGTTCAGCCGGCGGTGCGGCGGCGGTCTGGCTGACCGGCAAGACCCTGGGGTTTGGGCCTGCCGGTATTGGGACGCTACTGGCCGAAACGATACGCTCGCGCCGCCATTTCCAGGCCGCTGTCTCACGGGAGCTGCCGTTCGTCCGATTCCTGGAGCCTAGCGACGCCAACATCGTCTGCTTCTCCATTGCTGAAGACGGCGAGGCGTTGTCGTCCTCCAATCGGCGCACCGAAGCCTTGTTCGAGGCGTTCAGGACCTCCGACGCCTTCGCCGTATCGAGGACCCGTTTGGGCGTCGACTACCTTGCTCAGGTCGAGCGCCATGTCGCCAGGTACGGCGGGGCCGCCGACGAAGACAGCCTGACCATGATCCGCTGCGTGTTCATGAATCCATACTGGGCCGCGCCGGCGCTCCGCGACCACCTTGTTCAAGAGTACATTGAACTGCTGAAACGCTTCGCCAACCAGGACCTGCCGATGACCACGCCCGACGACAAGCCGGACGACTAGATCATCCTCGACGAGGGGCCGGCTCGCAGGTCAACTCAAACAGCCGCATGGCGATCACCTCCATCCCGCTGGCTACGGCCGACGGCCTGCCGGCACCAGTCGACGATGGCGACCGGCTCTGCCTCAAGCTGGGTGAACCGCCCTCCGGCGAATTCGAGACAGGCGTCGAGATTCAGTCTGGACACGGCGAGAACCACGGGGATGTCGCGCACCAGGGCTTCGGCGATAGCAGAACGGAATCCCCGCCCCTGCGCTTCCTGCTTTCCGAACTTGTTGATGATCACCAGATCGACGCCCGCCGCGACCGCCTTTTCGACCCCAAGCGCCGCGTCCGACAGGGCGGAAAGATCGAGCCTGCACCCGTTCGCGCCGTCTCCCTGGTCACTTGAGATCAGCGTGGTCTCACCGCTCGACAGGTCATTCAGCAGCATGTCGCACTTGCGCCGTCCAGGCCGGGGAGGGTTCGACTGAACGACGCCGCCGAGCCTGAATCCGAGCTGCGCCAGCGCCTGGGCGCGTTGAACCAGCAGGCTGTCGATATTCAGCGCGTCATCGTAGATGAGTACGCCGAGCGGCGGTGGCGGGATCGCGCCCGGAGCATCAGCCGGCGTCATCAGATCGGGCGGCCGGGCCACGGTTGAACGCCCCGCGAATACGGTCACAGGCCACGGGCTCCGGCCTCACCCAGCAACCGTTCGGTAGCCGCCAGGATGTTTTGTTTTGCCTGCTCGGGGTCGGCGATCTCGGGATCGACCAGCCAGATCAGGGTGTGGCCGGTGACGAGGCTCATCAGGGTGGTCGCCAGCCTGCCCGCGTCGACATCGGCGCGGATCGAGCCATCCCGCTGACCGTCCAGCGCCTTCTGTCGCAAATGAGCGTGGAACTGGCGGTTAGCCGCGACGAAGGCATTTCGGATCTCGGGGATCACGCCGATCGATTCCGACATCAGCACGAAATAGGCGCGTACCCGCACCAGATCATCGGTCATATGCGCCATGTAATAGTCGACGGCGCTGAGGATCGCGGCCCGTCCCGTCCGGTGATGGCCAGGGCTTTCGAACGTGGCCATGGCGAAGTCTCGGTGGAGAACCTCCACCAGCGCGGCGACCAGCCCTTCCTTGGATCCGAACCTCTGGGTGACCAGCCCGCGGCTATAGCCCGCCCGCTGACCGACCTGCTCCAAGGTCGTGGCGCCGTAGCCCTGCTCTGACATCAGCGCCGCCGCCGACTCTAGCAGGGACCTCTCCGACTCCGCCCTGCGCTCAGCCTGCGAGCGCCGAGGGCGAAGCGAAACGGCGGCGAGCGCCGAGAGTGGCTTGTCCATACGCAATTCCCTTGTTACTTGTTGTTGTGTTAGCAACTTACGTGCGGAAACACCAGCTGAACGCCTCATTGTACCGCCCCGCGCCCAAAGCGTCTTCGACCCCAGGCGGCAAGGATTCCAGGCATGACCACGACCAAATTCGACCGACGCGTGTTCCTCAATCTTTCGGGTCTGACGGCCCTGTCGGTTGGGCTCCCCTCCTGCCATCTGAAACCCTCGACGCCCGCCGCGGGCGGCCCGGTCGCCAAGCTGGGATCCTGGGAGGACCTCTACCGACAGCGCTGGACCTGGGACAGCGTGACCAAGGGCTCCCATGGCTGGCTGAACTGCCGCAGCGCCTGCAACTGGGACCTTTACGTCAAGGATGGTGTCGTCGTCCGTGAGGAACAGACGGCCAATTACGAGGCCTCCGAAGAGGGTGTCCCCGACTTCAACCCGCGCGGCTGCCAGAAGGGCGGCTGCTACACCGAGGTCATGTACGGCCCGACCCGGCTGACCGTCCCGATGAAGCGGGCCGGCGCCCGCGGCGAAGGGAAATGGCGGCGCATCTCGTGGGATCAGGCGATCGAGGAAATCGCGGAAAAGCTCGTCGATATCTCCGAGAAACATGGCCCGGAAACCATCGTCCAGGATCTCGGGCCGCATTTCGACTACGGCGCGACCACCGTGGCGCGCAATCGCTTCTTCGGCATGATGGGCGCCGCGATGCCCGACGACTGGGCCGAGATCGGCGACCTCAACATGGGCGCCACGCTGACCCTGGGCATGCCCCACATCGGTGGGTCGAGCGACGAGTGGTTCCTGTCGGATTTTCTCGTGGTCTGGATGATGAACCCGTCCGTGACCCAGATTCCCGACGCGCATTTCCTTTTCGAGGCGCGCTACAACGGCGCCCAGCTCACCGTCATTGACCCGATCTACAGCGCCACCGCCATCCACGCCGACCACTGGCTGCCGCTGAAGCCGGGAACCGACGCGGGTCTGGCCCTGGCCACGGCGCGGCACATCTGGGCGAGCGGCCGCATCGACCTCGACTATGTCCGCGAGCAGACCGACTTCCCCATCCTCGTGCGTCTGGATACCGGCCGCTTCCTGCGTCAGAGCGATCTGGAGGAAGGCGGCAAGGACAACATTCTCTACATGTGGGATCCCGCCAAGAAGGCGGCGGTGCCAGCCCCCGGCTGCGAGGGGGACCGAAATTCAAAGATCGGGCTAGGCGATCTGGTTCCCCCGATCGAGGGGCTCTTCGAGGTCCGCCTCAAGAGCGGCGCCAAGGTCCAGGTCGTTCCGGTCGGTGCCCTGATCAAGGAACATCTGGCCCCCTGGACCTTCGAACGCGCGGCCGCCCTGACCGGCCTTGGCGTTGAAGCGGTCAGGACGTTCGCGGAGGGCTTCGCGGCCGCCAAGCGGCCGATGGTGCTGTCGAGCTGGGGGTCGAACCGCTACCTGCATTCCGACCAGATGAACCGCGCGAAGCTGCTGTGCCTGTCGCTGAAAGGCGCGCTCGGCAAGGAAAAGGGCGCCGGCTATCACTCCACCGGCTGGATCGGGATGAATGGCTTCAACAAGGCGGTCAGCGAAGGCACCACCGGCGCCTTTGGCGGCGTGAAGAGCCTGGCCGCGATCCTTGGCAACGATTACACATATGGCCTAATCCTCGACAAGATCGCCGGACGGAAGTCCGCGGCCCAGGTCGAACACCGCATTGCCAAGAGCCTCGTGTCCTCGGCGGCGACGCTGACCAACTCCGGCAGTCAGAACTACAACCACCAGGGCATCAAGGAGATCCTCGCCAAGGAAGAGGACCACCTCTACCCGCGGCCGCTCGCCGCCTATGTGGATGAATCGCAGGACAAGGGCTGGGTGCCGGTGTGCCCGGCGCCGAACAAGGCGCCCCGCGCCTGGATCACCGGCGGCAGCAACGTATTGCGGCGGTCAAACATGCCGCAACGCTTCCTCGAACACGTCTGGCCCAAACTCGACCTGGTGGTCGACATCAACCAGAAGAATACCTTCACGGGCCTCCACGCCGACTACCTGCTCCCGGCGGCGGGTTACTATGAAAAGCCCGGCATCAAGTACACCGTCGCCTACATTCCCTACCTGCAGTATTGCGGCGCGGCGGTGAAACCCGTCGGGGAATCGAAGGACGAATGGGAGATATTCTATCTCCTGTCCCGGGCGGTGCAGCGCATCGCCAAAAAGCGTCGAACGCGCGCCCTTGCGGGTTGCGGCGGCAAGGTTGTCGATCTTAGGACCATCGGTGATCGCTTCACCTCGGGCGGCAAGCACGGTCCGCACGACGCCGCGAAGGTCACCGACTCGATCATCCGGAAAAGCGCCTCGACAAAGGGCGTGAACCTGAAGGCCCTGAAGAAGAACGGCATCGCCAAGTTCGTCAATTCCGGCGGGACCGGCATTCAGGAGAACATCTACAACTCGGACTGGGAGGGCGAAGGCGTCCTCCAGGCGCTTACCGATTTCGTGCGGCACAAGGCGTCCTACATGACCCTGACCGGGCGCCAGCAGTACTACGTCGATCACCCCTGGTTCCTCGAAGCGGGCGAGGCGCTGCCCACCCATATCGATAGCCCCAAGGCCGGCGGTGATCATCCCTTCCAGATGGTGTCCTGCCATTCGCGCTGGAGCGTCCATAGCGTCTGGCGCGACACGCCCATGCTGCTGCGGCTCCAGCGAGGCGAGCCGCAACTCTATCTCAATCCCGCCGACGCCAAGGCCATCGGCGTCAAGGACGGCGCGTGGGGCGAGATCAGCAACGACTACGGTAAAATCCGTATGCGGATCAAATACTCGACCATGGTCCGCCCCAAGGTCGCCTATTATTTCCATGCTTGGGAACCGCACCAGTTCCCCGACCACCGAAGCTACAAGTTCCTCACGCCGGGACTGATGAACCCCTTGCACTTCGCCGGCGGCGAAGGCGGACAGCTGGGCTTCTTCTTCGGCCATTTCGAGCCGGGAACCCATGTTCAGGACACGCGGGTCGCCATTGCGCCGTGGCGTGACGTTGAACCCACGCTCAGAAGGGAGACCGCGACGTGACCGCAAAAGCCTCACCAACCGCCCAGCCTCCGCGCCAGCTCGCGATGGTCCTCGACCTCAACAAGTGCCTCGGCTGCCAGACCTGCACCATCGCCTGCAGGAAGCTCTGGAACACAGATTCAGGCACCGCCTACGCCTACTGGAACAACGTCGAAACCCGACCAGGGAAGGGGTTTCCGAAGGACTGGCGGGTGACCGGCGGGCGGACCGCGGACGGATCTGTCAAACGGGGCGAGATTCCGGACCTCAAGTCCGGCTATGGCGAGCCCTGGACCTTCAATCACCAGCGGGTCGTCAACTCGGACTCCAACAAGGGCAAGGAGTGGCTGCGCCCCGCCGAATCGCCGGACTGGGGCCCCAACTGGGACGAGGACGAGGGTGCCGGCGAATACCCGACGACCAACCACCATTTCTACCTGCCCCGGCTGTGCAATCACTGCACCCATCCGGCCTGTATGGACGCCTGCCCGAGAGGCGCGATCTACAAGCGCTCGGAGGACGGGATCGTCCTGGTCAATCAGGACCGATGCCACGGCTATCGCTTCTGCGTCGAAGCCTGCCCCTACAAAAAGGTCTTCTTCGATCCGGAACGGTCGGTCTCGACCAAATGCATCTTCTGCATGCCGCGGGTGGAGAAGGGCGTCGCGCCGGCCTGCGCGCGGCAATGCCCCGGCCGCCTGCGCTTCGTCGGCTATCGCGACGATCCCGAAGGCCCGATCTGGAAGCTGGTCCACAAATGGAAGGTGGCCATTCCGCTGCACCCGGAATTCGGGCTGGAGCCCAACGTCTTCTACGTGCCCCCCGTCAGCCCACCTAAAATTGGTCCCGGTGGCCGCGCCCTGGCCGAGGACCGCATCCCGCTCGACTATCTCAAGAGCCTGTTCGGCGACGCCGTGGGGCCTGCGCTTACCGTGCTGTGCGCCGAGCGGGAGAAGCGCAAACGGGGCGAGGCCAGCGAGCTCATGGAACTGCTGATCGCCTACGACTGGAACAAGAACTTCAAGTTCGACCATGGCGCGCGCGAGGTGTTCAAGTGAAGCAGACGATCAATCTGGTCCGCGCGCCGACGATGATCCAGCCCGGGGGCTATGTCCCCAAGGCCTATCCCGATGCCGGCCCGCCGCTCACGCCGAACGCAGTCCTCATGGTCGACCGGAACGGAGCCCGCGGCTGGGTGGTGCATCTGGCCTGGCCCTGCGCCGAGCCGGTCGACGAGATCAAGTCTGACACCAACCGCTTCGCCGACGCCGCGGCGCTGCTCGCGCCCGTGCTGGAAGACACGCCGATGATTTCCATGGGCGGTCCTGACGTTCCCGTCGAGGGCGTGCTGTGGCGCGCCGACTGGGCCGCTCCCGTCAAGATCGTCGCCGAGGGCTTCGGGACAGTGGCGCGCCATCCAGCGCCGGCCGGCTGGACCGCGCACGGAACCTGGAAGGACGGCGTCAGGACCGCCCGCTTCGAGATTCCGGACTGGCCCGCTTTGGCGACCCGCAAGCTTCTGGGCATAGCCATCTGGCGGGGAGCAGAGCGCGAGCGTGCGGGACTGAAGTCCGTCTGCGCCGACTGGATTCCGGTGACCGCATGACCAGGCTCGCGGTCTCGACCGAAAGCCTCGTCCTGATCGCCTGGGCGCGGGTGTGGAGTCCTATGGTCCCGGTGGAATGGTTCCAGGAGGCCTGGAGCGCCCTCTTGCTCCCGGACGACCCGGACTTGCGGGACATGGAATTCTGCAGCCTGTTTCATGTCGGGGTCCCGGCGCCGCGCGTGCCACTGCTCCTGCACGCGACCCTGGACCGGCCCGGCGATGTCGTGCGGATGGACTGGATGCGGGTCATGTCGCACCTGGCCCTCAAGCCGGGCGACCAGGTGTTGCCGCCCGATCACCTTGCGGTCTGCTGCGAGATCTTCGCACAGGCCGTCGCCCGGGGCGAGGACCTGATCGTCCACGAACTCCGCTCGCGCTACCTGCTGCCCTGGTGCGACGCCGCGGCGAGACGCCTGTCGGGCGAGGATTCGCGGTTCGGGGTGATCGTCGAGGAATTCCGCGAGGCGGTGGAAGCGGCGTGACTGGATAGGCTCTACCTGGCGAGTTGAGCGGCCGGTGACCCGTGGCGCTCACTGGCAAGGACAGCCATCTGGAATGGTCCGACGCCGGCGGCGCCCTTCGACGGCGGTAACATCGCCAACGTTGCGCTGCGTGTCCGCCGGGACCATCCGAAGCGCCGGGCTTCAAGAGTCCGCATCCCGAAAACCCATCGCCGCCCACGCCCGGCACGCTTCGGCCGGGGGTGGCGTAGGGTTGGCGTTCGACTGACAGCACGCCTCGCCTTGACTTGATCGTTATCAAGCAGGCCTTGCCTGCGCGCCATTGGGTGATCCACATCAACACGAGAGCTCCGCCTGCACGATCGGGGAACGCGGGTATGTCCATGCGCAGCGTCGATATTGAGCGAGTGAGGGCCCTGGCGCTCTTTTCCGGAGCGGCGCCGGACACTTTCGACTCCCTGATCACGGGCGGGTTTCTGCAAAAGTTCCCCGCGGGCACGGCCCTGCTGATGGAGGGCGACCCCGTCGACTTCCTCTATGTCCTGGTTGACGGCCTCGCCGAGTTGCAGGGCACCTGGAACGCCAAGGAAACGACCATCGCCGTCCTGCGGCCGGTCTCGAGTTTCATTCTCGCCGCCGTGGTGCTCGATATCGACGCCTTGATGACGGCGCGCACGATCGAACGATCCGACATTCTGATGATCTCGGGTGAGGCGGTGCGCCGCGCGATGAAGGAGGACGCGGCGTTCGCCGTCGCCGTCGCCGAGGAGCTTTCGGGCTGCTATCGCGGCCTGGTCCGGACCGTGAAAAACCAGAAGCTGCGCGGCGCGTCGGAGCGTCTGGCCAACTATCTTCTCGCCGAGCAGCTCAGCCAGGGCGGAGGCGCCACCCTGGTTCTTCCGCATGAGAAGCGTGTGCTGGCCTCGCTCCTCGGCATGACGCCGGAGAACCTCTCGCGGGCCTTCTCCAACCTGGCGGACTACGGTGTCGAGGTGAATGGCCCCGAGGTTTCGATCCACCGGCCCGCCGTTCTGGATCGTCTCGCCAAGCCGGACCGCCTGATCGACAGTCACCTGCGGCCGTCCACCTAGTGCTGTCAGCCTGACCGGCATGCGGGGCTTCCCGCGCCGCCGTGAAGCCGCGGGACAGGAGCCTCGCGCCGACGCGGGTCAGAATTTTCGCGGCGGGGCGAAGGCGCCGATGGCCTTCTGTTCGTAGTAGCCGGCGAAATCATAGGGCTCGGTGGCGTAAATTCCCTGCCCGGCGCACACGGCGTAGCAGTTGTTGCAACTCATGCAGCCCGTGGCGTCGGCCTTAAGGCGGGCCTTGAGGTTGTCCTTGGGGCCGAACAGCTCAAGGAGATTGGCCGGGCAGACCACCACGCACAGCCTGCAGCCGTCACACTTGTCCAGTTCGATCGTCACCCGATGATAGAGCGCCTCTCGCGGGTCGTCCCAGATCGGAAGATGATCGGGGTCGACGATGGCCTTGGCCACGCTTTGGTCGGTCATGGCGCGATCTCCTAGAACAGGACCTGCTTTTCCCCGTCTTCCCACCAGGTGATCTGATGGGTCTGGCGAGCGATGGTCTGTTGGGTGGGGTTGCCGATCGGATAGCCGACGCAGATGGCCTCGGCGATTTCGAAGGGCGGGGCGACGCCCAGCTTTTCCAGGAGGGCGGCATTGCTGCTCAACAGCCTGGAGAAACCGACCCAGCAGGTGCCCAGGCCCAGGCTCTGGGCCGCGAGCACGATGTTGGTGCCCACGACGCCGACATCGACCTCGGGAACTCCCACGCCCCGTCGGTCCACCAGGATCAGGATCACGGTCGGCGCCTTGTGAAAGACGGCGAAACGGCCGTTGGCGATCGCCTTGATCGCCGTCATGGGCACGGGGTGGAAGGAGTTCGGATTCTGGCGGTTGAGCTCCTGGGTACTGCTCAGAATGGCGGACCGCTGCTCCGTCCCTTCCGCATAGTTGGTGTAGTCGATGCTCGCCGTCATGCCCTTGCATACGGCGACGCCGTACGCCTCCATCTCGGCGATCATCGCCTTGTCGCGCACGACGACAAACGACCAGGGCTGGCAGTTGCCCTGGGATGGCGCGAAACGCCCCATTTCCAGGATGCGGCGGATCATGTGGGCCGGCGGCTGGCGACCCTTGAACTTGCGGATGCTCCGCCGGGTCAGGATGGCGTGCTCGACATCGTTCCAGTCGGCGCCCGGCTCGATATCGTGGACGGTCGAACGACGAAGAGCGGTGCGCTCGGACCGAGTCGTGCCCACCTCCAGGTCACAGTCAAGGTCCTCGAGGTCATCGAGGTCTTCAAGATCTTCAAGGTCGAGTGTCTCGCTCATCGTCGATCTCCGCTGTCTGTCCCGGGAGGTTTCCGCCTAGGCCCGCGCGCTCCGAGGTCTCGTCATCTCCGCGCTCGCGATCCGGGCCGGATCGACCCTCGCCACACGGCCGTCCTGGTATTGGTAGACTTCCGCCCCGGGGGACCGCAGCGCCTCGATCAGGAAACGGTCCTGCGGCTTTTCGGACGCGGTCTTGGGAATCTCGTCGACCACCTGCAGGAAGCTGGGGATGAAGTTCGCTTCGAGCGAGCGGCGGCAGGCGGCGTAGAGGCTGGCCGGATCGAACCGCGAACGGTCGACCACGACGGCGGCGACGACCTCCTTCTCGCCCGGCGAGCCGTTGGATGAGGGAATCCCGTAGACATAGACGTCGGTGACCTGGGGATCCTCGGCCAGGGCCGCCTCCACGAAGCCGGGGTTGATGAAGTCCCCATTTCGCCGGATGCCGCCGCCCTTGCGATAGTCGAAGAACAGCCAGCCCTCGGCGTCACGGTGGCAGATGTCGCCGCTACGCAGCCAGCCGCCGACGGTCTTGCTGTCCGAGGCCTTCGGGTTGTTGAAATAGGTGACCACGGCGCTCTCGCCGGTCACCGCCCGGCTGATCAATTCGCCCTGCACGCCGGGCGGACATTCCTGGTCCGCCTCATCGACGATCCGCATCTCCAGGTTTGGCGGCGGCTTGCCGAAACTGCCGATGGGGCCGACGCCGATGGGCTTGAAGGCCATGCCACCCTCAACCGCCCCGTAGGCTTCGAGGACCTTGACGTCGAAACGCCGCTCGAAGGCTTCCCAGATGGCCGCCGGCATGCCGGCGCTGAGGACAAAGCGCACCGGATTGTCGGCGTCGTCCGGCCTGGCCGGTTCGCTGTAGATGGCGGTGGCCATCCCCCCCAGCAGGTTGAAGAAGGTGCAGCCGTACTGCCGGGTGATGTCCCACAGCCGCGACTTGGTGAACTTGCGGCTGAACACGGTGCGCTGACCGACGCGCAGGGCCGAGGCCAGGGTCATGAGCTGGGCGTTGCCGTGGGTGAGCGACAGTCCGGTATAGGGCCGCTCGTCGTCGGCAATGCCCAGCAGGGCGGACAGCATGGTTGCGCCGCCGTAGCGGGCGTTGCCGAACACCACACCCTTGGGATCACCGGTGGTGCCCGAGGTGTAGATGATCTGCAAAGCATCGTCCGGATGGCGCAGACGCATATCGACCCAGGTCTGCGGACCGTCGAGCACTTCAAAAAGGCTGGTCGCGCCGGCGAGCCCGCCGGTGGGCATGGCGCCGACCTCCTCGCCGGCATCGAGGACCCAGACCCAGTCCAGGGAGGGGATCTGTCCACGAACCTCGGCCACCTGGGCGAGGTTGTAGTCGGCGCACACGATGCCGCGGCAGCCTGAGTCTTTCAGCGTGAAGGCGAGTTTCTGTCCCCGGGTGCGCGGATCGATCGGCACGAACACCAGACCCGTCAGGGACGCGGCGATCATCAGCTCGATGAACTGGGGGTGGTTGCGCAGAAGTATGGCGAAGCGATCGCCATAGTCCATGCCGCGCGCGAGCAGGCCCGCGGCCAGGCGATTGGCGTTGGCCCACAGCTGGGCGTAGGTGCGCACCTCCTCCACGCCCGTCTCGCCGGCCTCGAAGGTGACGACGTCGAGATCCGGCCTGGCCTCCGCCCGGGCCGCGATCAGGTCGGCCAGGACCATCTCGTTGAGGGTGCGCATCGGACCGCCCTAGCCTGCCGCGAGGATGGTGACGCACTGGGCGGCGGCGTCCGTGCCAATATTGCCGCCGCCGTTGTGGCAGAGGCCGATCCTGGCCCCGGCGACCTGGCGCGCGCCGGCGCGGCCCTGAATCTGCTCGGTTATCTCCACCACCTGGGCGAGGCCGGTGGCGCCGATCGGGTGGCCCTTGCGCAACAGGCCGCCGGAGGTGCTGACCGGGATCCGACCGCCCAACCGGGTGGCGCCCGATGCCACCAGGCCGCCGCCCTCGCCCTTGGGGCAAAGGCCGATCGACTCATAGCCGATGATCTCGGCCGGGGCGGAGGCGTCGTGCAGTTCAACCAGGCTGAGATCGCTCGGCCCCAGCCCCGCCTCCTCGAAGGCCTCGCGGCTGCACACCTCCGACAGGCCATCACTGCCCGAGGGGTGATCCCAACCCGAGCGCAGGACGCTCGAGCGCACCCGGACGGGCGCGGTCAGCCCAAGTTCGCGGCTCTTCCGTTCGCTGACGATCACCACCGCCGCCGCGCCGTCGCCGATCGGCGAGCACATCGGCCGGGTCAGGGGCTCGGCGATCATCGGCGAGGCCAGCACCTGTTCGATCGTCATCGCCTCACGGAACTGGGCCCTGGGATTGAGCGAGCCGTGATGGGAGTTCTTGGCCGACACCATGGCGAACTGCTCGACGGTCGTGCCGTAGCGCGCCATGTGCCCCCGGGCCGCGGCGGCGTAGATGTCCATGAACATGGAGCGGTTCTGGCCGGCGCTCTTGGACGCCTCTGTCGCCCCGCTGCTGGCGGCCGAGGCCTGCAGACCCGCAAGGATCTCCTTCAGCTGGTCCACGTCCACCGCGCCCATGAAGGCGCCGAAGACCTTGGCCCTGTCGGCGAAGTACATTTTCTCGACGCCGCAGGCGAGGACGACGTCATAGACACCGGCGGTGACCATGGCGCAGGCTTGGTTGAAGGCCGTCGATGCGCTGGCGCAGGCGTTCTCCACATTGACGACGGGCAGCTCTCCCATGCCGACGCCACGCAGGACCACCTGGCCGCGGATGCACTCCTGGCCCGTCAGGACACCGGCCGCGGCATTGGACATCCAGGCCGCCTGGATGTCCGCCTTTTCAAGGCCCGCGTCCGCGATCGCCGCCTCGATGGCCTCGCCGCCAGTGGACTTCATGCCCCGGTCCATCATCCGCCCGAAGCTCGTCATCCCGACCCCGGCTACATAGGCGTTCATCTTCATCGTCAGGTCTCCCAGGCTGTGCGGTCAGGTCAGAAACGGTTGGCGGCGACCATGCCGAGAACCTCGTTGCAGCCGTCTTCGATCATGGAAATGCGCGCATCGCGGAAGATCTTCTCGATCGGGCAGTCCCGCGAGATCCCCGCGCCGCCAAAGACCTGCATGGCTTCGCTGGCGACATCGAAGGCGGCCTGGGTCGAGGTCACCTTGGAGGCGATGGCCAGCTCCAGTAACGGCGTTTCGCGGGCGGCGTTGATGCGCAGGACCCGCTGGTTGAGGGCCCGGGCCGCCTCGACCTGCCGGTACATCTTGAACAGGCGCGACTTGACGCTCTGGTGGTTGAAAATCGCTACGCCGCCCTGGACGCGCGCCTTGGCGTAGTCAGTGGCGAGTTCGAACGCCGCCCGGGCGCAACCGACGAATGTCGTGCCCATGCCGCCATTGGCCAGGCAGAGGGTGCGATCGGCCGTCGCCTGGTACTGGTCCGGCCCGACGACCATGGAATCGGCGGAAACCTTGAGGTCGTTGAAGAAGATCTCACCCTGGTTGAGAGCGCGCTGACCAATCTTTTCGGTGGGCTTGCCCTTGGTGACGCCGCCTTCATTCAGCGGCACCACGAACACGCCGCCGCCCGTCTGGCCGCCGCCAAGATCGACCGTACAGAACAGCGCCGCGGCCTCGGCGATGGTGCCGTTCGACACCCAGGCGGACTTTTGCCCCGAGATCACGAACTGGTTGCCGTCCCGTCGCGCGATACAGTTGGGCTTGGCGTCGCGGCCGCCCGGGTGGCTCAGGGCGCCGTCGAAATTGATCAGGTCCGAGCCATGGTCGGGTTCGGTGATGGCCCAGCAGCCCAAAGTCCCTAAGGGGAAGCGTTCCATCAGCGCCGGATTGCCGGACATCTGGGCCATCATGGTGGGAAAGCCGGCCACGCCCAGGCTGATGGCCAGACCGCTGTCGCCCCAGCCCAACTCCTCGCCGATGATGGCGCGCAGGCGCGCCTGATCGTGGGGCGAGGAGTCCGACTGCATGTCGAAGAGCTCCAGGCCCAGTTCGCGATGCTTGCGGAAAACGTCCCAGAGAATCGAGTCGCGGCCGAAAACCTCTCCGGCTGGCAGCTTGTCCAGACTCTCGCCCGCCGGACGCATCACGTCCCGGGCGAACCGGTGCGCCGTTTCCCAGGCCGCCCGTTCAGCCCCCGTGAAGTCAGGATCCATATCGACCGCAAGCATCGCCATGTCGCACCCTTCCCAAGGTTGCCTATGGGTCTTGTGTCTGTCCGATCCGCCGACTTCGCGTGCTTACAGCCAACCGAAATCAGGCGCGGAAATCCGCTCCACGCCTGCAAGGCCAATGGCATTTTCAGTATTGTTGTTGTCGTTTCCTCCCCGCATCGGAATGAACCGATGCTCGGGTCAAACTGAGCCTGCAGGCCCGGTCTCGGGCCCGTCATTGCGCTAGATCAATGTTGAAGGGTCGCGCGCGCCGGGCGGGCGGGCGGCGCGCGCGGATCGGGTCAGGAAGCAGCATCCAGCCCAAAAAGGGATTCGCCACCACCCGCCGCAGCCGGCGGAATGGCGCAAGACAGGGCTCGGCCGCCCGGCGCCAGCGGCGGTCCCTCCACCGGGCTCCGCGTGGTCGTCCTCCGCGTCCGACAGAGAAGAAGGATGTCGTTTCAGCTTTCGAACCGGCCCTCGGCCAGCACATAGTCGACGTCGCCGGTCTCGCCCGTGATCGGGGTCAGCCGCACCTCGATCGGCAGGGGCGCGCCGTCCCGGGTCAACTGAGCCTCCAGACGGGTGGGCTGGCCCGCCGCCGCGCCGTGAATCGCCGCCTTCAACGGCTCGGCGTAGCCAGGACCAGCGGCCAGATCGGCGCCCAGCCAGGGAGCCTCCCACAACGGCGCGCCGGTCAGCGGCCGGACCGCGCCGGCGGCCGTCAGGGCGGCGGCGGCGCGGTTGATCTCCAGCACCCTGCCATCGGGAGTCAGCAGAGCGATGGCCCAGCTGGCGTGATCGAACACCGCCCGGATCCGGCGCTCGCTTTCCAGCAGCTTGTCACGGGCGCGGTTGCGCTCGGTGACGTCGCGCAGATGGGCCGTGTAGGTCAGCGACCCGGCGGCCATGACCTTGGTGATGGTGGCTTCCAGCGGGAAGACTTCGCCGTCGCGGCGGCATCCCCAGACCTCCGGTCGGTCGGTCATCATCCGGGAGGGGACCTTGGCGTCACGGAAGCTCTCCACCCGGCCGGCGTGGCTCGCCCTGGCGTAGGCCGGGATCAGCATCGACAGCGGCTGGTCCAGCACCTCCTCGGCGCGATAGCCGAACATCGTTTCGGCGGCGGGATTGAACAGGATGATCTTCTGGTCGGCATCGATCGAGACAATGGCGTCCTCGGCCACCATCAGAATGCGGGCCGCCCGCAGGTTGGCGTCCTTGAGGGCGTTCTGCTCCCGCCGCCGGGCGGTCTGGTCGCGCACGGTAATGAAATAGCGCTGCCGGCCGCCGATCAGGCCTTCGCGCACCCGCACCTCGACCGACAGTTCGCCGCCGTCCCGCCGGCGGGCGGTGAGGTCGAGGAAGCGTGACTGCTCCGGGTCGGGCTCGGCCGCCCAGCGGGCCAGCCATTTGACCGGATCGGCCCGCCGCCCGGGGTCTCGCGGCACCAGCATGGTGATCGGCTGACCAACCACGTCCTCGGCGCGATAGCCGAGCAGGGCCAGGGTCGCGGCATTGACGAAGGTGATGCCGCCCTCCGGGGTGGCGACGATCACTGCCTCCGGCAGGCCGTCGAGCACGGTGGCGTGGAACGCCTCAAGGCGCTCGTCCGGCAGGGTGGCGGCTTCATTCATCCACGTTGACTCCCGAACGCGAGCCGACGCCCCCGGCCTTCCGGCCGCGGGCGTCGTTCGTCGCCGTCCTTGCCTATTCGGCGGCGACCGGATGGCCGCCTTCCATCGCCTGCAGGACCCGCGGGTCCTCGAAGATCGGGATGCCGACCTCCTCGTACTTCTTGCGCACGGTCGGAGTCAGCAGGCCGACGCGGGCCAGGGCCGGCATCATCAGGTCCTTCAGCGAGTGGATCTGGCCCGGCGGCAGTTCCTGGGTGATGCCCATCTCCTCGGCCTCGGCCAGGCCCTTGAAGAAGTCATCGGCGTCGATGTTGCTGTTTTCCAGCACCGCCATGAAGCCCGGATCGACCCGGCTGGCCAGGGTGCCGGCGGTGCCGCCATGGGCCAGGATGTTGACCGCCTGGAAGGCGAAGTCAGCCAGATCCTCGACCTCGTCCGGATGCAGTTTCGAGATCACCGGCCCAAGATAGGCGTGGCCGAACGAGACGTGGCGGGACTCATCGCGCATAACGTTGAAGGTCAGCTTCTTCAACAGCTCGCACTGGGTCGTGCGGTACATGTTGTTGAAGGCGCCGAGCGCCAAGCCCTCGACGATCATGTTCATGCCGATCATCACCTTCTCGTAGCGATCCGACTTCAGGGTCGCGTCGATCAGGGCCTTCAGCCACAGCGACATCGGATAGACGATGGCGATCTTGTCGCAGTAGCGGGCATAGACCTCGACGTGACGGGCCTCGTCCATGGTCTGCGTGGCGGCATAGAGCTTGGCCGTGGCGTCCGGCACCGAATGGGTGACGCAGGCGGCGGTCATCAGCGCGCCCTGCTCGCCATGCAGAAACTGGCTGAGCAGCTGGGCCGTCGAATGGGCGGTGAAGGTTTCCTGCTGCGACTTCGACAGCTTCTTGAAGAACGGCATCTTGTGATAGATGTCGTTGGCGTCGTTGATCAGCGGCTTGGACGGGTCGACCTGTGTATCCCAAGGCAGGAGCTCGTCGGAATCCCACTGGTTCTGCTTTGCGCGCTTGTAGAGATCCTCGACCTTGTCGCCGGACATCAGGTAGTCAAACGTCCAGGCGATCGACATCGGGTTCTTATAGATGTCGTCGGGATTCATGGTCACCTTCCAGTCCTTGCCGGAAGTCGTTCTTGGCATGCCCGTGACACTCATCGCGCTTCTCCCTTGATGTTTTTCAGTATTGACGTTTCGGCGTGCGGACGATCAGGCCATCCGCACTGTCATCGATCTTTATCTGGCAACACAGGCGACTGTTGTCCTGCACCTCGAAGGCGAAATCGAGCATGTCGCGCTCCAGTTCCTCCATCGGCGGCAGGCGCTCGAACCAGTCGCCCTCGACATAGACATGGCAGGTGGCGCAGGCCCCGGCTCCGCCGCAGTCGCCCTCGATGCCCGGGATCGTGAACCGCTTGGCGCCATCCATCACCGACAGGCCGTTCGGAACGTCGACGTGGTGCTCCGTGCCGCCGTTCTCGATGTAGGTGACCTTCGCCATGCGCTCCTTTCACGACGACGGACCCTGACGCGCCTTTGCACACCGTCCTCGTTCCGTTCGGCCCGACCTGACGGCCGGACGATTCCAAAAGGTCAGCGTAAAGGTGACGGGGGCGTCATCATTGATTTGGGTCAACGCAGAGGAGGAGTGGATCAATGTTGAAAAATCACGTGCCCCGGGCCGGGCGGCACAGGTCATGGGCGAGCTGGGGGGCGAATTTTGGCCTCCAGCAGCGGTTCATCTCGTAGGCGCCCACCCATCCGAGACGGGCGTTTGCGAAGCCCAGTTCGCGCCCGTCCGGTCCACCAGACCATTGCCATTTCAATGCAAATGCGTATTGAATGTCACTTCGCATCAAGGAGGATGGCGATGGTCAGGCGTCGAGAGCGAGTTCGTCCAACCCGAGAACAGACAAGCGAGCGCATTCTTGAGGGCGCCGCGGCGTCCTTTGCCGAGCGAGGCTTCCACGGCGCGACGATCGATGACATCGCCGCGCGAGCAGGCCTTACCCGCGGGGCGTTCCATTCGAGCTTTGGGTCGAAGGAGGACCTGTTCCTGGCGCTGTATGACCTCATGTCGGCGCGCCTGCGCGACCGACTCTCGGCGGCGCTGGAGCAGGTCACCGTCGCGAGCGGATCCCTTGAGGCGGCGCTGCGAGAATTCTCCCGGGGTCAGCTGGAGCGCGATTGGTATCTGCTCAGCACGGAGTTCAACCTTTACGCGGTACGCCAACCCTCGGTGGCGCAGCGCCTGGCGACGCACCATCGGGCGCTGCGGGAGGCCCTCATCTCGATTGTCGAGGAGTCCCTCGCCCGCCATGGCCGTCGCCTCACCGCGGATCGCGACAAGGTCTCGCGGCTGCTCCTGGCGATCCACGACGGAAACCAGGTCCAGAGTCTCATGGAGCCCGACACGCTCGACGCCGGGGACCTAACGGCGACCTTCGCCGGGGCGCTCATGCATTCCGTATCCGCGGAGAACGCGCCAGCAACCCAGAGCCGCGCCGGAACAGACTGACGGTCATGGACAAGGTTTCCGTCACCTACTGCAGCCCCTGTCCTGGATTGCTCCGCGGAGTGCTGAAACCCGACCGGCGACGCTCAAGCAGGCATCGCGCTCCCACGGGGATCGCCTTTGCTTGCACCGCCGCCCTTATGATCGGGCAATGGAGTTGCAGTCCGAAGGAGCAGCCGGCCGCGGAGCCGCGGCCCGTCGAGACCGTTGTCGTATCGCCCGCACAGGGGGGCACCGTCGCGGTCTACCCGGCCCAGGTTCTGTCGCGCTACGATGGCCGCCTCGCCTTCCGCGTTTCGGGCCGGCTCGTCGCCAAGCTTGTCGAGGTTGGCCAGCCGGTCACCGCCGGACAGATCCTGGCCCGGCTTGATCCGGCGGACGCCGAGCTTTCGGTGGTCGGCGCCAGGGCGCAGGTCGCCGCCGCGGAGAGCGCCGCCCGCCAACAGGCGATAGACTTGGCCCGCGCGCAACGCCTGCTGGCCGACGGCTTCATCTCGCAGGCCGGATATGACCGAAAAGTGGTCAGCGCCGACCAGGCCCAAGAACAATGGCGCGTCGCTCAATCGCAGTTGGCCGGAGCCATCCGTCAGGTGGACTATACCGTCCTGAGAGCCGAACGCGACGGCGTGGTGGCGGACTTCGCCGCGGACCCGGGACGGGTCGTCCAGGCCGGCGAGACCATCGCCACCATCGCCACGCCCAGCGAGATCGAAGCGGAGATCAGCATTCCGGAGGGCGAATCCGAAGCCTTCCGTCGCTCGACCCTGGCGGTGCGCACCTGGTCGGCGCCAAAAGTCAGCTATCCTGGGCGCATTCGCATGATATCGCCCGCGGCGGCGGCGCAGACTCGCACCTTCGAAGCCCGCATTGCCTTCACCGCGCCGCCGGGCGCCGCGGCGGTCGGCTCGACGGCCGAAGTGACCGCGACCACGCCCATCGTCGGAACCGCCATGCGCCTGCCCGTCTCGGCGCTCAGCCAGCGCGCCGGCCGCCCCATCGTCTGGGTGGTGACAGGGACGCCGGCACGGGTCTCCGCTCGCAACGTGGACGTAGTCCAGGTTCAGCAGAACGCGGTCCTGGTGACGGGCGAGGTTCGTCCGGGTGACCGTGTTGTCACCGCCGGCGCGAACCTTCTCTTTCCGAACGAGGTGGTTCGTCCCGTTCCGTCCACCGCGCCCGCGCTTCAATGAGGGGCCCCAACCTCTCGGCGTGGTCGCTCCACCACCCTGGGATGATGCGCTTCCTGATCGTGGTTGCGGCCCTGGCCGGGATCTACGCTTACAGTGCGCTCGGACGGCAGGAGGATCCGGACTACTCGATCAAGACGATGCTGATCACCGCCGCCTGGCCCGGCGCCGACGCGGCCCAGATGGCCGACCAGGTCGGGGCTCCCATCGAGCGGACGGTGCGGACGTTGGCCGGGGTCGACAGCATCCTGACCAGCGCCCGGCCCGGCGTGGTCGTCATCACCGTGAAGCTGCACGACGATGTGTCCCCTACGGCCATAGCATCCACCTGGACCCGGATACGTCAGAGGGTCTCCGATCACCGCTCGGAACTCCCAAGGGACCTTCAGGGGCCGCATTTCGACGACGACCTCGGCCAGACTTACGGCAACGTCTATGCGCTCACCGGCGACGGCTTCAGCCTGACGCAGCTCAACGGGTTCGCCGAAGCCCTGCGAGACAAGGTCCGCACACTCCCCGACGTCGGGCGGGTGGACATCACAGGCACCGTCGATGAGCGGATATACATTGAATACAGCGGCGCCAAGCTCGCCCTGCTGGGAGTGGACCCGCAGCAGATCGTTCAGATCGTGCAGGCGACCAACGTCGTCGCACCGGCCGGCGAAATCAATCTGGGCGGCGAGCGGGTGCGCATCGCGGTCAGCGGCAGTTTCGGGTCCGTCGAGGCGATCCGCGAGATGCGCATGGCCGTCGGCGGACGGAGCTTGCGCCTTGGCGATGTGGCCACCGTGACCCGCGGCCTGGCCGACCCGCCGGGCTTCCGCATGCGTTTCAACAGCGAGGATGCGGTCGGTCTGCTGGTGAGCCTGCGGAGCGGAGGCGACAGCAACCGTCTGGGAAAGGACTTGCGCCGCCTGGTGGCTTCGTTCCAGGCGCAGGCGCCGGTGGGCATCGCCATCGGCGCCGTGACCGACCAACCCGGGATCGTCCGGGAGTCGATCGGCGAATTCAGCCGTTCCCTGGCCGAGGCGGTGGCCATCGTGCTTGGCGTCAGCTTCCTGGCGCTGGGCCGGCGCCCCGGGATCGTGGTGGCGCTCTGCATCCCCATCGTTCTGGCGCTCACCTTCGCCGGCATGCTGCTCATGAGCATTCCGCTGCATCGCGTCTCCCTGGGCGCCCTGATCATCGCGCTGGGCCTCCTGGTCGACGACGCCATCATCGTGGTCGAACAGATTGAGACCAACCTCAAGTCAGGGTGGGAAAAGGTCCGGGCGATGACCTCCGCATACGAGGTGACCGCCCAGCCGATGCTTATCGGCACCCTGATCACCGCGGCGGGATTCCTGCCCATCGGCCTGGCCCAGTCGTCCACGGGCGAATACACCCGGTCGATCTTCCAGGTGGTCGCGATCTCCCTGGCTCTGTCCTGGCTGGTGGCGGTGTTCATCACCCCATTTCTCGCCAACTGGCTCCTGCCCACCCCCGCGACGCCCGCGAATCCTGCCGCCGGCCCTGGCTCGGCGCATGGCGATCCCTTTCAGAGTCCATTCTACCGGCGCTTTCGCGGGGCGGTGACCTGGGCCCTCGATCAGCGTCGCGCGGTTCTGGCGATCACCGCGGGTCTGTTCGTCGGGTCCTTGTTCCTTTTCGCGGTCGCCGTGCCGAAGCAATTCTTCCCGACGTCGGATCGACCGGAACTGCTCATCGACCTGCGGCTCCCCGAGAATGCCAGCTTCGAGCAGACATCCGCCGTGGCCAGGCGCATGGAAACCGCCCTGAAGGGCGACGACGACATCATCTCCACGGCCACCTATGTCGGCGGCGGCACGCCGCGGTTCTATCTGGCGCTCGCCACCCTGAACGCGAGCCAGGCGACCGCTCAGATCGTGATCAACACCAAGGGCGGCCGGGCCCGCGAGCGTGCCCGGGAAAAGGTCGAAGGGCTCCTTGGCGCCCGTTTCCCGGAAGCGCGAGGCCGGGTCAGCACCCTGGAGCTAGGGCCGTCGGTGGGCCCGCCGCTGCAGATCCGCGTTACCGGCGACAGTTTTTCGGCCATCGTCCCGGCCGCCGAACAGCTCGAAGCCCTCATGCACGGCGATCCCCGCCTCCGGGACGTCAACAAGGACCACGGCGAGCCGCTCAAGTCCGTCCGGATCGTTCTCGACCAGGACAAGGCCCGCGCCATTGGAGTGACGACCCTATCGGTGCAGCAGAGCCTGCAGAGCGCGATCAGCGGCGCGCCCGTGACCACCTATCGCGAGGGCGACGACGCCCTCCTGGTGATGGCGCGGCTTGAAGCGTCGGAGCGCAACAGCATCGATCGCCTCGCCTACGCCCAGGTGAAGACCGCGACGGGCGAATGGGTGCCCATATCGCAGGTCGCGCACCTTCAGCCGACCTTTCAGGCCGCGGAGCTCAACCTCCGCGACGGGCGCCCCACCATCACCGTGCTGGCCGACGTGGTAGGTGGGCAACCGGCCGATGTCGTCGCCGACTGGAAGCAGTCCCTTCAGGCGATCAAGGACAGTCTGCCCGACGGCGCCGCGTTGGAGTTTGGCGGCGCCCTGGAAGGTGGTTCGAAGGCGCAGGCCTCCGTCTTCAAGGCCCTGCCCGTCGCCGTGCTGGTCATCCTTCTTCTGCTGATGATCCAGCTCCAGAGCAGCAAGAAGATGCTGCTGATCGTCCTTACCGGTCCGCTTGCGCTCATCGGGGTCGCATTGATCCTCAGCGCCATGCGCGTTCCGTTCGGATTTGTGGCCCTGCTGGGTTCACTGGCGCTCTTTGGCATGGTGATCCGCAATTCGGTGATCCTGGTGTCGCAGATCACCCTGCTGGAGCAGGAGGGGCTCCAGCCCTTCGAGGCCATCGTCGAGGCCACGGTCCACCGCTTCCGGCCGATCACGCTCACGGCGCTGGCCGCGATCCTGGCGATGATCCCGCTCACGCGCTCTGTTTTCTGGGGGCCGATGGCTTGGTCGATCATGGGCGGCCTGGTCGTGGCCACCCAGCTGACCCTGTTCTTCCTGCCAGCGCTCTACGCCGCCGCCTACAATGTACACCGTGACCTGTCGCCCACGGGAGGCGCCTGTGCGTAGGTTGCGAAGACCGTAGCCTCGGCCCGGCCCTTGATGAGGTCATCCAGCTGGCGACGGCCCCCTTTTGCGCCGTCAGCCCGAAATTGGTCGTGCGGGAATGGGACGGGATAGCAGTCGGTCATGATCAGGCCGACCAGCCCATTCTGCCATTTTTTGGCAGTTCGACAGGCGTAGCTTGGCTCGTGGTCGTGATGCATCTCCGCTTCCCATAACGCATCCTTCTCCTGAAGAGTCAGGAACAATGATGCACCATCAGAATCCGGGACCACACACCTGGGCCTTCAGGGTTACTTGTCACAGTCCATCATCGGACAATGCACTGAAAGCTTACAGTTGGGTGCAGTATCGCGCATGTTGCTGATGGCGCCCCCCTTTCACCAAGGCGAGACGTGCAATAATGCGGCGTCCGACGATTCAAGGAGCGAGCATGGCGATTGCCAACGAACAGGTGATTCGTGACTTCATCGCGGCGTGGTCGCGACTGGACGTCGAAGAGCTGGTCCAGTTCTTCTGCGAGGATGGGATTTATCATAACATGCCGACAAAGCCGGTGGCCGGGCATGCCGCACTCCGCCAGTTCATCGCTGCCTTTCTGAAGGGCTGGCGCTCGACTGAATGGGATGTGCTGACCTTGATCGCTCAAGGCAACGTCGTGATCGCCGAGCGTCTGGACCGCACGATGGTGGGAGACAAGCCGGTCAATCTTCCCTGTTGCGGCGTATTTGAGATGCAGAATGGTCGCATCAAGATCTGGCGGGACTACTTTGACATGGGAACCTACGTGTCAG
The DNA here is from genome assembly GCA_021741355.1 of Caulobacter sp. Classification (GTDB taxonomy): domain Bacteria; phylum Pseudomonadota; class Alphaproteobacteria; order Caulobacterales; family Caulobacteraceae; genus Caulobacter. The sequence continues at coordinate 65,138 of JAIOXZ010000004.1, read as the reverse complement.
CCCTGAAGGTCTGATCGGGCGACGCGCCGCGACTGGGGCTGGCCACCACGCCTTTCCGCCGGTGATCTCGGAGTGCAGCGACCGACTGGTCACCAGGGCGCGGCGACATATGCGCGAAGGGCCGCCTGGTCGAGATCAAGATGCCGGTTCCGCTCGACCGTCTTCCTCATGGGTCCGGCCGTCCCGGATGTGATAGAGGCGCTTGAACGTGGGGATGATCTTCTCATCATGGGTGACGATGATGATCGCGGTCTGGTAGCGGGCCGCCATGTCATTCAGGATCTTGACCACCGCCAGAGCCCGTTCCCCGTCAAGCGGCGCTGTCGGCTCATCGGCGAGGATGACGGGCGGGCGGCTTACCAGCGCCCTGGCGATGGCGACACGCTGCTGTTCTCCCCCTGAAAGCTGGGATGGCATGGCCTTGGCGCGATGAACGACGTCGAGCGCCGTGAGCAACTCCACCGCACGGGCACGAGCCTTGATGTTGGTCACGCCGGCGAGCATCGGCAACAGGGCGACATTGTCGGTGACATCGAGAAACGGGATCAGATAGGGCGACTGAAAGATGAAGCCGATCCGGTCACGACGCAGCGCCCGAAGATCAGGAATCTTCCAGCCGTTGTCGTAGATGGTCTGCTCACCGATGGTCATCCGCCCGGACGTTGGCTCGATCACCGCGCCCAGACATTTGAGCAGGGTGCTCTTGCCCGATCCCGACGGTCCGATAAGGCCGACAACCTCTCCGGGCGCGACATGCATGTCCACGCCCTGCAGCGCATGGACCGCTGTTTCGCCTTCCCCGTAGGTCTTGACGAGATTTTCTATGCGGATGCCGTCAGCCACCGATGGCCTCCGCCGGATCGATCCGAAGCGCGGCGCGGATGGCGAGCAGACTGGCGATCGCACAGATCACCATGACCGCGATGAAGCCGCGCACGGAGTCGCTGGACAGCAGCAGAACGTATTTGGGAAATATCGGAGCCCAGAAGGTGGCGGCGATCTTGCCGACGACAAAGCCGATCAGGCCAAGTCCGAGCGCCTGCTGCAGGATCATGAAGGAGATGGTCCGGTTGCGCGTGCCGATCAGCTTCAGCACCGCGATCTCCCGGATTTTTCCCATGGTCAGCGTATAGATGATGAAGGCGACGATCGCCGCGCTGACGATGGAGAGGATGACGAGAAACATGCCGATCTGACGCGCGGATGTGGCGATCAGCTTGTCGACCAGAATCTCCTCCATTTCCGCCCGGGTGTAGACCGTGAGCCGTTGCCAGCGCCGGATGGGTTCGGCGACCTGGTCCGGACTGAAGCCCTCCTTGATCTGCACCAGGACGGCGTTCACATAGGGATTGCTGGTCTGGGATGCGGTCACGGCGTCGACCATGCCGGGATTGCCGGGGGGATTGAGCGCTGGATTCCGCGCCGTGCGAGCCCGCTGACGGACAATCGCGTCGCTGTCCTTGAGGAACTGGGCCTGCTGGGCGTCTTTCAGGGGGATGAACAGCATCGGATCGCCGCCTGACGACACCATGCGGCTGGTCAGTCCCACGATCTTGTATCGGTTGCGCCGCACCTGCACGACGTCGCCCAGACGAAAGCCGGTCTTTACATCGGCGACCGCCTCGTAGTGGGCGCGCACGATCTGGCGCCCGGCAACAAGGTGGGGGGGCTGGCCGGGTTCACCGGGTGAGGCGGCCTCGATGCCGACCACCATGACCCGAACGTCGCGTCCGGCGTGACCGATCTGCATTGTCAGGTAGGTGACATTGGCCGCCCGCGCGACGCCGGGCATGGCGCGGACCGATCGCTCGACATCGTCATTGATGCTCGACGGTTCGGCGTAGGGACCGAGCGTGTTTCTCTGCACCACCCAAAGGTCAGCGCCGCTATTGTCCAGCATGGCCTGGGCGTCATCGACCATGCCGCGATAGACTCCGGCCATGGTCAGGGTGACGCCGATCAGCAGCCCCAGGCCGATACCGGTGAAAACGAACTTCCCCCAACTATGGAGGATGTCGCGACCAGCGAGGCTGATCATTGTCCGCCGCCCGCGAGCTGGTCGACGACCCGGATGCGGGTGCGGGCGGTCAGGCTGCGCTGACTATAGGCCACGACGCGAGCGCCCTGTTTCAGCCCGCCCAGGATCTGGACCGTCCCACTGAGATCCGTTGCTCCAGTGGTGACCGGCTGGAAGCGCGGCTTCCCGTCCTCAACGACCCATACGCCGGACTTGCCCTTGACCCGGTGAATGGCGGCGTTCGGTACGGTGAGTGACCTCCTGGCAGGCGGGAGCGTCACCGTCACCTCCGCCAGTTCGCCGATGGGCGGCAGGTCCCGGGTCTCGAACCCGATCTTGGCCATCACTTCTTCGGTTATCGCGTCGGCCAGCGGCTCGGTCCGGATGACGCGCCCCGCCAGCGGGGCTCCGGCGCGCGACCGAAGCAGTACCTGGGCGCGCAGTCCAGGTTGAAGGCCGGTCGATTGAAGCTGGTCGAAGCGCGTATTGATCCACAGGTTGGTGGGATCGATGATCTCCACGACCGCCTGCCCGGCGACCACGGTGGTTCCTGGTTCCACCGCGCGGCGGACGACAAGTCCGCCGGCCGGCGCGACGAGGAGCAGGTTGGCTTTCTGGCGGACGAGCGCCGCGCGTTCCGCGCCAGTGCGCCCGCGATCCTGTGAGGCCGCCGCGAGGTTGGCCTGAGCCGCCGCCATCCCGGCTTCGGCCACTTGCAGTTCCTGACGCCGCACATCGACGGCCGCCTGCGTCACCCAGCCCCCCTTGAGAAGCTGTTCGGTTCGACCGGCCTGCGTCCGGGCCAGCCGCGCCCGCGCCTGCGCGTCGGCTAGCTGCGCCTGTGCGGCGCGCTCAAGGGCGGAAGACCGCCCCTCCGCGCCTTCCTGCGCGGCGATGCGTTCGTCGAGATCGATCGGGTCGATTTCGGCGAGCGGTTGGCCGGCGACGACATGGTCGCCCACATCCACCAGCAACCTGCGCACGCGCCCCGCCGTGGTGGGGCCGACACGGTGGGTGTAACGCGCTTCGACGGAGCCGATGCCAAAGAGCGATGGCGAGATCGCCCGCTCCTCAACGGTCACCAAGGTGACCGGCACCGGTGCAAGCGGGCCCGAGCGCAGCGCCACATAGGCAAACACCACGATCAACGGCGTCAGCACCGCGATCAACAACCATGTCCGCCGACTGCCCGGCAGCGCGAGTTTCATGGCCTTCCTCCGATACCCTTGAGGTAGATGCTGAACACCCGGCCGGCCATCGCCCGCATCGCCTTGAAGTCCCCGGTCATCATGGCCTGCATCACCAGGCCTTGAATGGTGCCGATAAACAGCGTCGCGGCGGCTTCAGTATCGAGATCGGCGGGCAGATCGCCGCTGGCGCTGCAACGATCGAGAAGGTTCACCAGGCGTGTGCGATACCCGTTGATCAGCGCCCGCGCGCTTCGCTTCGCGGCCGTATCGCCGGTGCGCTGCAGCTCCCCGAACAGAATGCGGGGGACGCCTGGTCGGGCCACCACGAAGTCGACGTGGGCCAGAAACATCTGCTCAAGCGCGGACAAGGGCGACGAGCCTCTTGCCTCGGCTTGATCGAGTCGTCGGGTGAGTTGGTCAGCGGTCCAGACCATAACCGCATCCCAGACCGCGTCCTTGGTCGGGAAGTGACGGAACACAGCCCCTTGGGTCAGCTGCATATGTTCGGCGATCTGGCCCGTCGTGATTTCGGCGGGATTGCGCGTCGCGGCGAGGTCGACGACCGCTTCCACGGTCACTTCACGGCGTTGCGCGGCGGGGAGATTTTGACGAGCCATGATCGAATCCATATACAGAAGATAGTAAGTAGTCACTATCTTTCCATCCGCAGGCGCCCGATGCCCGCCGGCCTGGTTCGGTAGAACCATGGAACTCGCCATAGCTTGCCGAAGCGCCGCCGCTGGTTCTTGAGCGCGCGATGATGTCGCTCGCCGTCAAAACAGCATTGAGGAGTGGCCGTGAGACCATTCGTTCGTTAAACACGAGACGTCGCCACCCGCAGGGGCGCCTCATCGCCCCTCGGGGGTCTGTCGGCATCGGGAGAGGTGGGCGTTGGCGGCGACTTTCGCATGGGCGCGGCGGCTCGCGGCTTGGCAAGACGGCCAGATCGCCAGACTGTTTCCGGGTTACTTCGCGCTGGTGATGGCGACCGGGATCATCTCCAACACGCTCCATCTCGAGGGCTTCCACGGCCTGTCGAACATTCTGTTCGGCCTCAACGTCGCGGCTTTTCCCTGGCTTCTGCTGCTGACCACCCTGCGGGTGGCGCGGTATCCTGGGGCGTTCTGGGCGGACCTCACCAATCCCAGGCTCGTCTTCTCGTTCTTCACCGTCGTCGCGGCGAGCGACGTGCTCGGTCTGGGCATGGGCCTGAGAGGCCTGACGGAGGTGGCATTTGCGCTCTGGCTCTTCGCGCTCGCCGCCTGGTTTTTCCTGATCTATTTCAGCTTCGCGGTGTTGACCTTTCTCAACTCAGCCCACAACGCCAATGTCGTGCACGGCGGCTGGCTGATCGCCATCGTGGGAACTGAGTCGCTGGTGATCCTGGGGACCCTGATCGCTCCGCAGCAGGGCGCCCTGGCGCCGTCCCTGTTCGTGTTGATCCACATGCTGTGGGGTGTGGGCCTGGGGCTGTACGGCATCTTCATCACGCTGTTCGCCTACCGGATCTTCTTCTTCGAAGTCGGGCCCGACGACATCACGCCGCTTCTGTGGGTGGTCATGGGCGCGGCGGCCATCAGCGTGAACGCGGGCTCAACGCTCATCCTGACCGAAAGCGGCGTGCCGTTCCTCGTGTCCATGCGACCGTTCATCGACGGAGTGACGCTGACCATGTGGGCCTGGGCCACCTGGTGGATTCCACTGCTGGTGCTGTTCGGCCTGTGGAAGCACGGCGTCCGGCGCGTCCCGGTGGGCTACACGCCGATGCTCTGGAGCCTGGTCTTCCCGCTGGGGATGTACGCCCTGGCGAGCCTGCGGCTGTCCTTGGCGGCGGAGTTCCAGCCGCTGCACGCCGTCGCCCGAACGATGGTCTGGGTCGCGCTCGCCGCCTGGACCGCCACGGCGCTCGGCCTGGCGCGCACCGTCTGGGTGGATTTGCGCGGCGCCATGGGCGCGTCGGGACGCGAGGCGCGGGACCCGGATGCCTAACGGAATATCAGGTCAAGCTGCAGAAAGCCGGCGACCAGCATGGTGTTTGCGGCCCAGGCGATGGTCAGAAGCCGGGCGATCACACCCCAGGCCGGCTTCGCATTGGCCGCGCAGCGCCAGATGGCGACCAGCACCCACATGGAATAAAGCTGGAACAGGGTCAGAATGACCTGCTGGGTGACCTGATCACGCCGGTAAAGGGCATCGACATAAACCAGGATCAGGGCGACGCTCAGGAACACGCCCTGGCCCCAGAAGACGTGGACCAGCGGCGCTTCGCCACGCCAGGCGGCGATCTGCGGGCCGAACGCGACCGCCAACAATCTGCGCCATCGCGGGGGTGGTGGTCCTGGCGGCTGGCGATCCAAGTTTAGTTTCCAGTGGCTGGGACTCGCGTATCATGTTTGCATAGGCCTTGCGAATTCTTCGCTCTCCACCTTCGCCGCGCGCGAGTTGACTTGGCCCTGAGCAAGGGCTGCCTTGAATATTATCGATCGGGAAGAGGCTGTGACGTGAGCACTTCTGTGACCGAGCCCGCCGCTGGCGCCGGGCGAGCCCTGTGGGTCAGCACGGCAGCCTCCGCCGCATGTTTCGCGGTCTGGACCCTCTTCGCGATCCTCGGACTTGGCATCCAGGAAGAATTCCATCTCTCCGCGACCCAGTTCGGCCTGCTTGTCGGCACGCCGATCCTGACCGGCGCGTTGAGCCGCGGCGCGTTGGGGATCCTGGCGGACCGCTATGGCGGGCGACGCACCTTCCTGATCGTGATGCTGCTCGCCACCGCCTCGACCCTGCTGATGTCGTTCGCGGGGTCGTATTTCAGGCTTCTGCTGGCGGCGCTGGGCGTCGGCCTGGCCGGCGGCTGCTTCGCTGTCGGCGTCAGCTACGCCTCGAGGTTTTTCCCCACCCACCGCCAGGGCGCGGCGCTGGGCGTGTTCAGCGCCGGCTCGGCGGGAGCGGCGATCACCGAGTTCCTGGCGCCCACGGCCATGCTGGCGCTGGGTTGGCGCGGCGCGGCGCAGGTCTGGGCCGCCGGACTGTTCGTGGTCACGCTGATCTTCTTCTTCCTGACCAGAAACGAGCCGGCGCGGGAGGGCGGCGGTACCGCGCCCTCGCTGGTCGATCAGCTGCGCCCGCTGAGGCGCCTGCAGGTCTGGAGATTTTCGCTCTACTACTTCGTCGTATTCGGCGCCTTCGTCGGGCTGACGCTGTGGCTGCCGCGCTACCTGGTCGCCGTCTACGGCGTGGATGTGAAACTCGCGGGCTTGATGACCGCGGCCTTCGCGATCCCGGCCAGTCTCTTTCGGATCTATGGCGGCCGGCTTTCCGACCGCGTCGGCGCCCGCGCCGTCCTATACTGGACCTTCGGCGCGGCGGCGCTTCTATCCTTCATGCTGTCCTACCCGCCGACCGACTACGTCATCCACGGAGTCCGGGGCACGATCGCCTTCTCCACTTCCATGGGACTGGCCCCCTTTCTGGTGACCCTGGTGGCGCTCGGGTTCTTCATGAGCCTCGGCATGGCGGCCGTGTTCAAGCACATCCCGATGTACTACCCCGAGCATGTCGGGGTGGTCGGCGGAGTCGTCAGCATGGTTGGCGGTCTGGGAGGCTTTCTTCTGCCGCTGGCGTTCGGCGTGCTCGACGACCTGACCGGCGTCTCGACAAGCGTGTTCTTCCTGCTGTTCGTGCTCAGCCTCACCGCGCTGGGCTGGATGCATTTCGCCATCCGCCGGATGGAGCAACCAGTCACCCCCGCGCACGAGGCGTTTCCCGAGTTGCCGGAAATGGTCTCCATGCACGCCGCCCACATCGCGCGCGAGGCCGCCCTCGCCGAGGGGGGCAAGGCCGGCCCGTTGACGCGACCCCTGATCGCCGACTGGCGGCCGGAAGACCCCGAGTTCTGGCGGACGATCGGCCGGCCCGTGGCGCGCCGCAACCTGTGGATCTCCACCTACTGCCTGTTGCTCGCCTTCGCGGTCTGGATGGTCTGGAGCGTCGTCGTGGCAAAGCTTCCGGCGGTCGGGTTCCGCTTCACCCCGGACCAACTGTTCTGGCTGGCGGCCCTGCCGGGTCTGTCGGGGGCCACGCTGCGCATCTTCTATTCCTTCGTGGTGCCGCTGTTTGGGGGGCGGCTGTGGACGGCGATCTCGACGGCGTCCCTGCTCATTCCCGCCTTCGGCGTTGGGTACGCGGTGCAGAATCCGCAGACGCCCTACCTCATCTTCGTCATCCTGGCGCTGCTCTGCGGCCTAGGCGGCGGCAACTTCGCCTCCTCGATGGCCAACATCAGTTTTTTCTTCCCCAAGGCGGAGAAGGGCAACGCCCTGGCCCTCAACGCTGGTCTCGGCAACCTCGGCGTGAGCCTGATGCAGTTCATCGTGCCCCTGGCGATTTCCGTGGCGATCTTCGGCGCGCTGGGCGGCGAGCCACAGGCAACCGGCGCCGGCGGGCGGCTGTGGATGCAGAACGCCGGCTTCCTGTGGATTCCCTTCATCCTGCTGGGAACGGTGCTCGCCTGGTTCGGCATGGACGACCTGGCCAGCACGAAGGCCTCGTTCGCGGACCAGGCGGCCATTTTCGAGCGGCGGCACACCTGGCTGATGAGCTGGCTCTACACCGGCGCCTTCGGTTCGTTCATCGGCTTCTCGGCCGGCTTTCCACTGCTCGCCCGGCTCGCCTTCCCCCAGGTGGACTCCCTGAAGTACGTGTTCATCGGCCCCCTGGTCGGAGCCATTTCGCGGGCGGCCACGGGCTGGCTCGCGGATCGGTACGGCGGCGCGCGCATCACCCTCCTGGTGTTCATCGGCATGATCGCCTCGGTCGGTGGCATGCTGTGGTTCCTGAACGCGGGAAGCTTCCAGGGCTTCTTCGCGACGGTCATCCTGCTGTTCTTCTTCACCGGCGTCGGCAACGCCTCCACATTCCAGATGATCCCGGCGATCTGGCGGGAGACCGTGGGTCGAGGGGCGAGCGATCCCGGTCAGGCGGATCGCGAGGCCGCCGCGGTGATCGGCTTCACCTCGGCCATCGCCGCGTTCGGCGCGTTCTTCATCCCCAAAGCCTATGGCGCCTCCATCGCCGGCACCGGCTCGGCGAACGCGGCGCTGTGGGGCTTTTTGATATTCTACGTCAGCTGCGCGGCGCTCACCTTCGCCGTCTACGTCCGACCCGGCGGCCTGCTGCACGCCGCCGAGAGCCGCCGGCCGACAGCGCCGATGTGATTCCGGCGGCTCGCGGCGGCGCGACGTGATTGCCGACCGGGCCATGACCGGCGCCTTGCGTCGCCGATTCAGATGAGTGACGATTCCCCCGTCGGCGCGAAAACGTTGGCAGGGACGTATGACCCGCGTGGCAAGCGCGCCCTGGCCGCATAAGGCGGCCTATGTCCGGGCTTTGGGAATCGGCGCCACAGCCCCGTATCCACCGTTCGGTCGAAAGGCCCGCTTGCCCGGCGAGGTCGGCGAGCTGGATTTCGCCTTGATCGAGAAGCAGATCGATCTGGCGAACCGACGGCTCCACGCTCGGTAGACCTGGGCGCGCGGGTAGGACGGAACCCATCGTGGCCGGCGTGTCGGGCCAATATCGCAGACGCGAATCCGTCGATTTCAGAATGATCGGAGGTTCGTGCCGCGAGACATCAATGAATCGCGCCCTCAGCTCGGCCGGCAATTCCACGTTCCTTGGCTCCGCGAAAGCCATGTCCGCGACATCAGCCGCCGCCAGGTGCCAGTGGGTTCCAGGTGTCAGACACCCCGGCCAAGGCTGACCCGTCTTGCGTACCGACATAACGCGATCTCGCTCAAGTTCGTGACGAGGCCGACAGGATCGGTCTTCAGCCGGCGGCGACCGGCCCCGATGTCCGGCGATTGTAGAAATACCCGGCGATCAAGACGGCGATGACAGCCAGCTGGACCAGCACCGTCTGCCAGGTCGGATAGACGCCGATCAGGTCCAGCTTCGGCAAGCCGGCCAGCGGCGTCACCGGGATCATGCCGGCCTCCTGCAACGCCGCCGTTCCCTTGCCGGCGAGGACGAAGGCCAACACGGCCACCAATCCTGCGCTGATGGCGAAGAGCCTGGCGATGGGCAGCTTGCGGCTGTAGCGCAGCATCGCCCAGGCGATCAGGCCCGCGTGATCGCCGCGGCGCCCATCCCGGCCAGCACCGCCCCAGCCGTGTCCCGGTTCCAGAGGGCGGCGAAGAACAGGATCGTCTCGAACACCTCGCGGTAGACGACCACGAACGCCAGCAGGAACAGAAACCAGGCCGATTTCCGCGAAAGCGCCCTGGATAGCTTCTCGCGGATATAGCGCTGCCAGGCATCGGCCTGGCTCTTGCCGTGCATCCAGATGCCCACGCTGGTCAGCACGGCCGCCGCAAACAGGGCCCCAAAGCCCTCGGTGAGTTCGCGTTGGGCGCCGCCGATCCGGATCAGGAAGGTCGCGGCGAGCCAGGTCAGCATGCCGGCGACCAGGGCGGCAATCCAGCCGCCGTGAACATAGGTCAGCACGTCCTGGCGTTCGGCCTTCTTCAGGAAGGCGATCATGGCGACGACGATCAGCAGGGCCTCCAGGCCCTCCCGCAGGAGAATGGTGAAGGCGCCCACGAAGGCGGGCGCCATGTCGGCCTGGGCAGGCGCGAGCGCGCCCTCGGCTTCGTCGAACAGGCCCTCGATGAGCGTCGCCTGGCTCCGAACGCCGTCGACGGGCGCGCCCCGGCCGATCCGCGCCCTGAACTCGCCCATCGCGCTTTCAATGCGAGCGAGCAGGCTGCGGTCGCGGGCCGCGATGGCCGGCTCGAAGGGCTCGATACCATCCAGATAGGTCGACAGGGCGAGATTCATCGCGGCGCGCCGATCTCCGGCGGCGTAGGCCTGCACGGTCGCCGCGAGCCGGGACCGGGCGAACGCCAGCGACGCGCCGCGATCATCGGTCAGCACCCCCGGCGAGCGGCGCAGATAGGCCATCAGATTGTCGGCCCGCGAGGGTCCGATGTTCCGCGCCAGGTCGGCGGGCGTCGTCCGGGTCAGGGTTTCGAGGTTGGGGAACTGGCCGCGCAATTCGGCGTCGCGCTTCCAGAGGCGCTCACCCCGACGGGCGGCGGCCTCCCCTTGAGAGAGCGTGCCGATGTAGAAGGCCAGGGACCAGCGATCCTGCGTCGGCAGATGCAGGAAGGCGGGCATGGCCGTGCCGTCGAGGCCCTGCTCGATCACCTGGTAGAGACCAAAAAGGCTTCGCTCGCGGGCTCTCGCCGCATCGGTGAAGGCGATCGGGGCGGGATCCATCCCCGCCGCCGCTGGCCCATCTCCATCGCCCCTGGCGCCGTGACAGGAGGCGCAGGCCTGGGCATAGAGCCCCGCTCCGCGTGTCAGATCGGGCGCCTGTTTCGGCGCCAGCGGCGCGGGGTAGGCGGCCAGCAGCTCGCTGGCCAGCCCCCGCGCCAGGTCCGCGATGACGGCCGGGGCGGCCTTGGCGGCCACCGCTCTCTGGAGTTCGGTCGCCTGCCGTGTCAGGCTTGGCCGCTTCTCGATCCCGGGCAAGGCCGCGACCTGGGCGGCGGCGGTGGAGAACTCGACCATCTCGGCTTACTCGCCGGCGTCGATGACCTGGCCGTCCCGGACGGCGCCGGCGTAGTCCACCGCCACATAGTCCAACAACCGCCAGGTCGTCCCGATCGGCGTTCCGGCGGCAAGGGCGCCGCCCGCGCCGGCCAGCAGGACCGCCAGCGCGACAAACAGCGCCGCTGACACGCGTGCGACGCCCGCACCGCGATGGCGACCCTTGATGTGCGGGTCACGGGAATCCAGGTTCGTTTTCCACATGGTAAGGCCGTAACACCCCCGGCGGCCAACGGGTCAAGTCTTTTGCGAACGATTATCGATCGCGTCCGTCGCCGAGTGGCCCGAACCGGTCCTTGACCTGAGTCATTGAATCCTGGGCCAGGGAGCGCATGTTCGCCCTGAGGAGATTTCGCCTGATCCGGTTTCTGACCCTTCTTCTGGTCTGGACCGCCGCGCTGGCCTTGCCGCTGGTCGCGGCTCCGGTCGCGCGCGCCATGACCACGCCCGCGCTCTGCCCGATGGCGGCCGCCGGCCTGGCGGTGGACCATGGGGCGATGGACTGCTGCGATCACGACAAGGGCGGCTCTCACCAGAAAATCCCCTGCAAACCGGGCATGGCCTGCTTCGCCACGGCGGCGCCGCTGCCCGCCGCGAGCGTCGATGTCGCGATTGTCGCCTTCGACGAGGCCGATCTCTTCCAGGCCCCGACCCGGGCGCTTGCGTCCCTGCCGCCCGACCGGGACATTCGACCGCCCATCGCTCTCTGACCCTCGACTGACCGCCGGCCCCTCTGTGCGCCGGCCGCTGGCGCTCGCGCGCCGTCATGAGGAGTTTGGAGCATGTCTCCCTCGAAACTGGCGTGGTTGCTCGCCCTGAGCGCCATCGCCGCCTCGGCCCAGGCCGAGCCGATGACCTTCGACCAGGCGCTGGCCCGCGCCGGCGAGACGGCGCCCAGCGTCAAGGCCGCCGCCTTGCGCGTTGACGCGGCGCGCGCGGCCGGCCGAAGCGCCGGATCCCTGCCCGACCCCAAACTGGCGCTGGGAGTCGAGAACCTGCCGGTCAGCGGGCCCATGGCCGGTCGCTTCGGGGCGGACGAAATGACCATGGCCAGCGTCGGGGTGATGCAGGACATGCCCAGCCGTCCCGCCCGCCGGGCGGCGGTCGAGCGCGCCGTCGCCGAGATCGGCATGGCCGACGCCCAGACGGGTCTTGAAGCGCGGGCCGTCAGGCTGGCGGTGGCCCAGGCATGGGTCGACCTCCACTACGCCCGGGCGCGGCTGGCGGCGCTGGACGAGGTGGAGAAGGCCCTCACGCCGATCCTCGACACGGCGCCTTCGGCCGTGACGCGCGGAGCGAGACCGGCTGAAACCGTCGACCCGGCCGAGTGGCGGCTGGCTCTCGCCGATCGCCGCAGCGCGCTGACGGCCGACCTCGCCAAGGCCCGGGCGGCGCTGGTGCAATGGACCGGTGATCAGGAGGCTTCGGTGAGCGGCGAGCCGCCGCGATGGGAGGTCGACCCGGTCATGCTGCGGGCGGGCCTCGACCGCCATCCCACGCTGTTGGCCTATGACGCCGGCGCCCGGCTGGCCGATGCGGATCTGGCGGGAGCCCGGGCCACGCTGACGCCGGACTGGAGCTGGGAGCTGGCCTATCAGCGCCGCGACCCGATGTTCGGCGACATGGTCTCGGCGCGGGTGACCGTGTCCCTTCCCCTTCGCAAGGGCCAGCAGCAGGGTCCGATGATCGACGCCCGATCCGCCGACGCCGGCCGGGCGAGAGTCGATCGGGAGGTCGCGCGACGGCAGCTGGCCGCCGACCTTGATGGCGACCTGGCCACCCTGCGTATGCGCCAGGAACTGTGGGCCCGGGCGCGGGATGGCCGGCTGCCGCTGGCGCTGCGCCGGGCCGATCTGGAGACTGCCAGCTACGCGGCTGGAACGGCAGGCCTGCCGGACGTGCTGGCCGCCTTCACCGCCCTCGCCGACGCCAAGCTCGATCTTCTCGACAAGGAGGCCGACGCCCTGCGCGAGGCCGTGCGGATCACCATCACCTACGGGAGCGACGCATCATGAGCGCGTTCAATCGAGTTTCGACGCCTCAAGTGGTCGTGGCGGCCCTGGCGCTGGCCCTGGTCGCCGGCGCGGTCGGGTATGGCCTGGCGCGGCTGGGCTCGCCCTCGGCCGATCCGGCGCCGCCGGCCAAAGAGGCCGGACGCAAGATACTCTACTGGCATGACCCGATGCTGCCGGCGGAGCGCTACCCCGGGCCGGGCAAGTCTTCCATGGGCATGGACCTGATCCCGAAATACGCCGACGAGAGCGGCGAGGCCGGGGTTCGCATCGATCCGGCCAGCCTGCAGAACCTCGGCGGCCGGGTCGTCGCCGTCACGCGCGGATCCTTGCCCTCCGGCCTCACCGCGACCGGCGTGGTGGACTTCAACCAGCGGGACCTGGCCATCGTGCAGGCGCGAGCCGCGGGGTTCGTGCAGAGGGTCTACAACCGCGCGCCGGGCGATCTCGTGGGCGCCGGCGCGCCGTTGGCCGATTTGCTGGTTCCAGAATGGGGCGGCGCCCAGGCCGAGTATCTCGCGGTTCGTCGCACCGGGGACGCGGGCCTGGCGCGGGCCGCGCGGCAACGGCTGGTTCTGCTCGGCATGTCCGACGGACTGATCGACCGGATCGACCGTACCAGCCGTCCGCAAACGGTGGTGACAATCTCGACCCCGACCGGCGGGGTGATCCGCACGCTGAACGTCAGGGCCGGCATGACCGTCGTGGCCGGCCAGACCCTGGCCGAGATCAACGGCCTCGGCGCCGTCTGGGTCAACGCCGCCATTCCCGAGGCCCTTGCCGGCCAGGTCCGGGCGGAATCGCTGGTCAGCGTGACCCTCGCCGCCTTCCCCGGCGAGACCTTCGCCGGCCGCGTGTCGGCCTTGCTGCCGGAAGCCCAGGGAGAGACACGGACCCTGACCGCGCGGATCGAGCTCGCCAACCGGGGCGGGCGACTGAAACCCGGCATGTTCGCCACCGTTCAACTGGGCGCGGCCGAAAAGTCCGCCCTGCTGGTCCCGTCGGAGGCCGTCATCCGCACCGGCAAACGCACCCTGGTCATGCTTGCGCTGGACGGCGGCCGCTACCAGCCCGCCGAAGTTCGGACGGGCCGGGAAGCCGGCGGCAAGACCGAGATCCTCGCCGGCCTCGCGGACGGCGAGAAGGTCGTCGCCTCTGGCCAGTTCCTGATCGACTCAGAGGCCAGCCTCGCAGGCATCGCGGCCCGCCCGATCGGCGACCTGCCGACGGGAGGCCGGCCATGATCGCCGCCCTCATCCGTTGGTCGGTCGCCAATCGCTTCTTCGTTGTGCTGGCCGCCCTGGCGGTGATCGGAACCGGCGTCTGGGCGGTTCGCACCACGGCCGTCGACGCCCTGCCCGATCTCTCCGATGTGCAGGTGGTCATTCGCACCAGCTATCCCGGGCAGGCACCGCAGATCGTCGAGAACCAGGTTACCTATCCGCTGACCACGACCATGCTGTCGGTGCCCGGCGCGAAGGTCGTGCGCGGCTACTCCTTCTTCGGCGACAGCTTCGTCTATGTGCTGTTCAAGGACGGGACGGACCTCTACTGGGCGCGGTCCCGGGTGCTGGAATATCTCAACCAGGTCCAGGGCCGGCTGCCGGCCACCGCACGCCCCGCCCTGGGCCCGGACGCCACCGGCGTGGGCTGGGTCTATGAATACGCCCTGGTCGACCGCACCGGCCGCCATGACCTGTCGCAGCTGCGCGGTCTGCAGGACTGGTTCCTGCGCTATGAGCTCAAGAGCCTGCCGGGCGTCGCCGAGGTGGCCAGCATCGGCGGCATGGTCAGGCAGTACCAGGTGGTGCTCGACCCGGTGAAACTCGCCGCCTACGGCGTCACTCATCAGCAGGTCGTCGAGGCGATCGGCCGCGCCAACGGCGAGGCCGGCGGTTCGGTGCTGGAGCTCGCCGAGGCCGAGTACATGGTCCGGGCCAGCGGCTATCTGAAGACCCTGGATGACTTCCGCGCCGTGCCACTGCGCGCCGCCGGAGGGACGCCGGTCCTGCTCGGCGACGTGGCGACGATCCAGATCGGGCCGGAGATGCGGCGCGGTATCGCCGAACTGGACGGCCAGGGCGAGGTCGCCGGCGGGGTGATCATCCTGCGCTCCGGCGAGAACGCCCGCGCCACCATCAAGGCGGTGCAGGCCAGGCTCGATGACCTGAAACGCAGCCTGCCGACTGGCGTGGAGGTGGTCACCACCTATGACCGGTCCAAGCTGATCGATCGGGCCATCGAGAACCTGACCGGCAAGCTCGGCGAGGAGTTCCTCATCGTCGCCCTCGTCTGCGGCCTGTTCCTCTGGCACGTCCGCTCGGCGCTGGTGGCCATTCTGACCCTGCCGCTGGGCGTGCTGATCGCCTTCATCATAATGCGGCTGCAGGGGGTGAACGCCGACATCATGTCGCTGGGCGGCATCGCTATCGCCATCGGGGCCATGGTCGATGCGGCCGTGGTGATGATCGAGAACGCCCACAAGAAGATCGAGCGATGGGAGCACGATCATCCCGGCAAGCGCCTCGAAGGCGACGAACGCTGGCGGGTGATCACCGACGCCGCCGTCGAGGTCGGGCCCGCGCTGTTCTTCAGCCTGGTGATCATCACCCTCTCCTTCGTGCCGGTGTTCACCCTGCAGGCGCAGGAAGGGCGGCTGTTCTCGCCGCTGGCCTTCACCAAGACCTACGCCATGGCCGGGGCGGCTCTGCTGTCGGTGACCCTGGTGCCGGTGCTGATGGGCTGGCTGATCCGCGGGCGCATCCCGGCCGAGCAGGACAACTTCCTCAACCGCTGGCTGACATCGGTCTACCGGCCCGCGCTCGACTGGGTGCTGGACCGGCCCCGCACGGCGCTGGTCATCGCCGCGCTGGTCTTCGCCACCACCGCCTGGCCGCTGTCTCGGCTCGGCGGCGAGTTCATCCCCCTGATGGACGAGGGCGACCTGCTCTACATGCCCTCGGCCCTGCCGGGCCTGTCGGCGGCCAAGGCCTCGCAGCTGCTTCAGCAGACCGACCGGATGATCCGCACCATACCGGAGGTGAAGAGCGTGTTCGGCAAGGCCGGCCGCGCCGAGAGCGCCACCGATCCGGCGCCGCTGGAGATGTTCGAGACCACCATCCAGTTCAAGCCTCGCGACCAGTGGCGGCCCGGCATGACCCCCGAGCGGCTGGTCGAGGAACTGGATCGGGCGGTACAGGTCCCGGGCCTGGCCAACGTCTGGGTGCCGCCGATCCGCAACCGCATCGACATGCTGGCCACCGGCATCAAGAGCCCCATCGGGGTCAAGGTGTCGGGCGCCGATCTGGCCGAACTGGATCGCATCGCCCACGACGTGGAGGCGGTCGCCCGGCGCACGCCCGGCGTCAGCTCGGCGCTCGCCGAGCGCCTTACGGGCGGGCGCTACGTGGACATCGACATCGACCGCGCCGCTGCCGCTCGGTTTGGCCTGAACATCGCCGACGTGCAGGAGATCGTCGCGGGCGCCATCGGCGGTGAGACCATCGGCCAGACGGTCGAGGGCCTGGCCCGCTACCCGATCAGCGTCCGCTATCCGCGCGAGATCAGGGACAGCCTGGACGGCCTGCGGGCCCTGCCGATCCTGACGCCGTCCGGCCAGCAGATCACCCTGGGAACCGTGGCGGCGGTCACCGTCGCCGACGGCCCGCCGATGCTGAAGACCGAGAACGGGCGGCCCTCGACCTGGGTCTATGTGGACGTGCGGGGGCGCGACCTGGCGTCCGTGGTCAAAGACCTGCGCACGGCCGTGGCCAAGGATGTCCGACTCTCACCGGGCGTTTCCATCGCCTACTCCGGCCAGTTCGAGTTCCTGGAGCGGGCCGTGGCGCGGCTGAAGCTGGTGGTGCCGACCACCTTGTTGATCATTTTCATCCTGCTCTACGTGATCTTCCGCCGGTTCGACGAGGCTGCCCTGATCATGGGCACGCTGCCGTTCGCCCTGACCGGGGGCATCTGGACCCTCTATCTGCTCGGCTACCACCAGTCGGTGGCAACCGGCGTCGGGTTCATCGCGTTGTCAGGTGTCGCCGCCGAGTTCGGCGTGGTGATGCTGATCTACCTCAAGCACGCCTTGGCCGAGCGTGGCGACGATCCGAACACCAGTGAGGTCGAGTCGGCCGTGAGGGAAGGCGCGCTTCTACGCGTAAGACCAAAGGCCATGACCGTCGCGGTGATCCTCGCGGGCCTGTTGCCCATCCTGCTCGGTCATGGGGCCGGGTCGGAGGTGATGAGCCGCATCGCCGCTCCGATGATCGGCGGCATGCTGACCGCGCCGCTACTGTCGATGCTCGTTATTCCCGCCGCCTGGCTTCTGCTGCGGCGGCGTCGCGCCCGTTCTGTTCAACTGCTTCAACAAGGAGACACACCATGAAGCGCCTCACCCTGATCCTGACCGTCGCCGCCATCGGAACGGTCCTCGCCGGCTGTGGCGAGAAGACACCCGCGCCGGCCGTCAATGCTGAACAGGCCGTCCCGGCGGCGACCCCCGAGGCCGGCGGCATGATGCCCGGCATGGACATGGCCGGCGCGATGATGGCCAGGGGAACCGGAACGGTCACGGCCCTCGACAAGACCGCCGGCACGATCACCCTCGACCACGGCCCGATCGCCGAAGTGAAATGGCCCGCCATGGAAATGGAGTTCAAGGCGACCCCGGCAAGCCTGCTCGACACCGTCAAGGTCGGCGACAAGGTCTCGTTCGAACTGAAGATGGCTGGCACGACCGGCGAGGTCACGGCCATTCAGGCGCAGTAGGCTCTGATGGGCGGGCGGGACTCAAGCCTGCAGCGGCTTGATCAACGCCCCCTTCGAGCAGCGTCATCGGCAACGCGCTAAGGCTTCGAACCGTGAAGCTGTAGCCTCCACGAACGCTGGTCTGATCATGAGGGGTCTGCTCACGCCGGGCGTATAGCCCTTGAAGAGATACCTGACCGCCCGCCCAATCGGCGCGCCGGGCAGGCTGTCGCGCGGGGCGAACATGTATCCAAACGACATCCGGCCGCTGACATCGCTGCGGATCGTGGCGGCGGTCTGGGTGCTGGCCTACCACTTCCGCGACCACCTCGGACTGGATGTCGACCGGCTCGGCCTAGTGGCCAAGGGCTACCTCGGGGTGGACCTGTTCTTCATCCTGTCCGGCTTCATCCTGAGCCACGTCTATCTCTCGCGATGGGAAACCAAGACGTTCAACTACGGCTCCTTCCTGTGGGCGCGCCTGTCGCGCATCTACCCGGTCCATCTGGTGACATTGGCGGCGACCATCGGCATCTGGCTGGCGGCGATGAAGATGGGGGCGACGTTTGATCCTGTCGCGTTTGATCCAAGGGTCCTTCCGCAGCATCTGCTCATGATCCACGCTTGGGGCACGACGCCCACGGTGCAGTGGAACTTCCCCTCCTGGTCCATCTCGGCCGAGTGGTTCGCCTATCTCGCCTTCCCGGCAGCTGCCGTCCTTATGCTCGCGTTCCGGCGCATGGCATGGGCTGCCGTGTTGCTGGCGTTGGGCGTGTTCGCGCTGGTGTTCTGGTGGATGGAAAGCCACGGCCTCCCCCTTCCGGAGGTTACTCGCCTCGGCTTCATCCGCATCATCCCGGCCTTCCTGCTGGGCGCGGCCCTCTACCAGCTCGGGAGGACGGTTTCCCTGCCTCGTGGGCTCGCCCTGGGCGGCGCGGTGGGGGCGGTAGGTTGGATCATCATCGCCGCATCGCTGGGCCTCAGCGACGCCCTGATCTGGCCGGCGTTCTGCCTGCTGATCTTCTCGCTGGCGGAGGCTTCCAAAACCAGCGTGCAGGGTATCATGAGCGCCGCCTGGCTCGTTTACCTCGGCGAGGTGTCCTACTCGGTCTACATGGCCCATCTGCCGGTCGACATCGCCTACTTCCAAGCGCTGGATCGGCTGGCGCCGGGCATCACCGGCGCGGCGGCGTGGGTCGCCTGGATCGGCGTGTTCGTCGCGACCTTGCTCGCCGCCATGGCGACGTACCATCTGGTCGAGCGCCCGGCGCGGAACTGGATGCGCGCACACGACCCTTTCATGCGCAAACCTCCGCCAGAACCGCCGCACGAGCCGGTGATCTGAATGACCCGGACCGTGGCCGCCCGTCTGACTATGGGCCGGACTCAACCTGCCGCCCGAGAGCGGTGACCATTGCCATTGTGAGCGCACCCGGGAGCCAGCATCCTGTCGTGCATCCTATCTGAACGAGTGAGCCATGCTTCGTTGGTCGATACAGCTGCACAAGTGGATCGCCCTGATCGTCGGCATCCAGGTGCTCTTCTGGGTCGCCGCGGGTGTCGTGATGACGGCCATCCCCATCGAGCGGGTCCGCAGCGAGCATCATGTGGCGGAGGCAAAGCCCTCGCCGCTCGCCATTGATGCGGCGATGCCTGTCGCGGAGGTCGCCCGGCGGGCGGGCCTTCGGCCGGTCGAGGCCCAGCTGAAGACGACTCCCCGCGGACCCGTGTGGTCGCTGAAACCCGCCAGCGGCGATCCGGTCATCCTGTCGGCGACCACCGGAATGCCGATGGGGTCGATGTCAGCGTCGGACGTCCGGGTCCTTGCCCAGCGCGCCTACAAGGGCGACGGCAAGACTGTCTCGGCCACTTTGCTGGTCAAGGCGCCGCAGGAGACCGGCAAGACCGGCCCGCTGTGGCGCGTGGATTTCGACGATGTGGAAAAGACCACCTTTTACCTGTCGCCCCAGACCGGCGAGGTCGTCAGCCGCCGATCGAACGTCTGGCGCTTTTATGATTTCTTCTGGCGGCTCCACATCATGGATCTGGAAAAGGGCGAGAACTTCAATCATCCGCTCATTATCGCGGCCGGCGTTCTCACCCTCAGCATCGTCGTGACAGGGTTCATTCTCCTGTGGATCAGGCTGGCGCGCGATCTGAAGATGGTGCGCATGTCGCGCGCGGGCAGATGATCCTCGCGCTCAATATCGGTTCCGCGAGCTTCAAGTTCGCCCTGTACGCCGACGATGAAGCGCTCACCCGAATCCTCGCCGGGGCCGTCGCCACGGACCATGGCGAGACACGCCTGTCGATCGATCCGGGGAGGGGAAGGCCGGCCGTCGAGGCAAACGTGGAAGGCGCCGCCACCGAGCCCGGCCGGATTGTGCCCCAGGTCCTTGATCATCTTCGGAGGCTTGGCTTCACCGATGGCGTCACGGCGGTGGGGCATCGCATTGTCCATGGCGGGACGGCTTTTGCGGCGCCCACCCGCCTGGACCAGGGGGTGTTGGAGGCCCTGGCCGCGCTTGCCCCCCTGGCCCCGGCTCATCAGCCGGCTGGCCTGGCCGGCGTGGCGGCGGCGGCCGTGGCGCTTCCCGGCGCCGTTCAGGTGGGCTGCTTCGACACGGCCTTCCACGCCGATCAGCCCCGGTTGACGCGGCTCTACGGCCTGCCTTGCAAGCTGACCGAACAGGGGATTCGGCTACCGCTTCCACGGCCTGTCCTACGCCTACATCGCCTCGGCCCTGCGGCGGCCCTACGGAGACGGCGCGGGCGGTCGCGCCATCGTCGCCCACCTGGGCAGCGGCGTCAGTCTCTGCGCGATGGATGGCGGCCGTAGCGTCGCGACCACAATGGGCTTCTCGACACTCGATGGCCCCCCCATGGCCACGCGCAGCGGCGCCCTCGATCCAGGGGTGTTCCTGCATCTGATCCAGGCGCTCGTCATGTCGGTCGACGCGGTGAGCGAGATGCTGCACCGGCGATCAGGTCTGCTCGGCGTGTCGGGAATTTCCGGCGATCTGGGCGACCTGCTGTCGTGCGAAATGCGACGCACTTGCAACTAATCTTTCACGCTGCTACTGAGAATCGTTCTCAAAAACGGCGATTTGGAAGGATACGGGATGGCGGGGCTCAGGGCGGGAACGGCGGCGGTGGCGTTGGCCCTCGCCGTTGGCGGCCAGGCGGCGGCGCAGGAGGCTGACGCCGGCGGCGGCGGAACCGTCTACGCGCTTGATTCCGTGACCGTGACCGCCACCCGCACGCCGTCCGACGTGTTCAGCGTGCCCAGCACGGTCACGGTGATCGACGCCGAGGAGATCGAAGAGGCCCTGGCCACCGACATCAAGGACCTGATCCGATTCGAGCCGGGCATATCCGTACCGTCCAGCCCGTCCCGCTTCGGCGCGGCCCTGGCCTCGACGGGCCGGGACGGCAACAGCGGCTTCACCATCCGCGGCATGGGCGGCAACCGCGTGCTGTTCCAGGTCGATGGCGTGCGCGTGCCGGACGGCTTTTCCTTCGGTCCGGCCGCCTTTGGCCGCGGCGATCAGGTCGATCTGGACATCCTCAAGTCGGTCGAGATCGTGCGCGGGCCGGCGTCGGCGCTATATGGCAGCGACGGCCTGGCCGGGGTGGTCAGCTTCATTGCCAAGGACCCGGGCGACATTCTGGGCCAGCACGAGAACTTCGCCGCTCGGGTGCGCGCCGCCTACGCCGGAGCCGATGACAGCTGGGCGACCGGCCTGACCGCGGCCGGGCGGCGCGGGGACTGGTCGGCGCTGGTCGCCTACACCCGGCGCGACGGTCACGAGCAGGACAATCAGGGCGAAAACGACGCGCTCGATTCAACGCGGACGGCCCCCAACCCCCAGGACATCGTCTCCAATTCGATGATGGCGCGGCTGGTGTTCGAGCCAGGCGAAGCCCATCGGCTGCGCCTCACCGGCGAGTACGGCGACCGGGAGGTGGTGACCCAAGCCTACAGCGGACGCAGCCTTCCGCCATACGGCGCCACCAGCGTGCTCGATCTGGACGGGGTCGACAGCAGCGAGCGACGGCGCGTCGCCCTGGACTACACCTTCGAATCCGATGCGGGCCCGATCCGTCGCATCTTCGGTGCGATCTATTTCCAGGACAGCGATACGACGCAGTTCAGCGCCGAGGATCGCAACACCGCCGCCGATCGGACGCGGCTGACCAGCTTCCAGAACGAAGTCTGGGGCGCCACGGCCCAGCTGGAGAGCCGCTTCCTGGCCGGCGGGGTGGAGCATCGCCTGCTGTTGGGCGGCGACTATGCCGCCACGACCCAGGCGGGGCTTCGCGACGGTACGGTTCCACCGATGGGCGAGACCTTTCCGACCCGGCCGTTCCCCAACACCGACTATGTCGTCACCGGCCTGTTCATGCAGGACGAGATTCGGCTCCTCGACGGACGGCTGACGCTGTTTCCGGCCCTGCGGTACGACGCCTACGACCTGACGCCCCACCCGGACGCCCTCTACGTCCTGCCGACATCGGGCCAGAGCGGCTCGCGCGTGTCTCCGCGCCTCGGCATCGTGGCGTGGCCGACCGAAAACATCGGCCTGTTCTTCAACTACGCCCAGGGATTCAAGGCGCCCTCGCCCAGCCAGGTGAACTCCAACTTCGCCAATCCGCTGTTCGGCTACACCTCGATCCCCAATCCCGATCTCGACCCGGAGACCAGCGAGGCGGTGGAGCTCGGCGTGCGGTTCCGGGGCGTCTCCCTGGCTGGCGGCGCGGTCCGGGCCAGCGTGACCGCCTTCGCCGGCCGCTACGAGGACTTCATCGAACAGGCCCAGGTCGGCGGCAGCTTCACGCCGTCCGATCCGGCCGTCTACCAGTTCGTCAATCTGGGCGAGGTGGAGATCAGCGGGATCGAGGGCCGGCTGGACGCCGCCTGGGACAATGGCCTGGGCCTGAACGTCAGCGCATCGCTGGCCAGCGGCGACCGGACCGACGCCGGCGTGAGTATTCCGCTCGAAAGCGTCGATCCCTGGAAGGTCGTGGCGGGACTTTCCTATGACGCGTCCGAGCATCGTTGGGGCGGACAGGCGATCATGACCCATGTGGCGCGGAAGGAAGCCGACCGGACCGCCGCCGGCAATTTCCGGCCCGACGCCTTCACCATCCTCGACGTCACGGCCTACTGGCGCCTGACCGACGCGGCGATGCTGCGCGTCGGCGCGTTCAACCTCACCGACGAGACCTATTGGTGGTGGAGCGACGTTCGCGGCCTGTCGTCCGCATCAACCGTGCGCGACGCCTGGACCCAGCCCGGCCGTAACGTCTCGGTCTCGATCAGCTACCGCTTCTGAGGAACCACTTCATGACCCGATCACTCACTCGGCGCGGCTCGCTTCTCGCCTTCGCCGCGGCGGCCGCCTTCACGGTGGTCGCGCCCGCGACCCTCGCCACCGAACCCGAGGTTGGCGTGCTGGTGATGGCCCACGGCGGAGGCCCGGTCTGGAACGGCCAGGTCGAGGCCACGCTCGCGCCGCTGCGAGCGGACTATCCCCTGGAAATCGCCTTCGGCATGGCCGACCCCGCGAGCCTGCAGGACGCGGTCAAACGGCTTGAGGCCCGAGGCGTGCGCCGGATCGCCGTGGTCCGACTGTTCATCAGCGGCGAGAGCTGGCTTGAGCGCACCGAACAGATCCTCGGTCTGCGCCCCGGCGCCCCGCCGCCGCCGGCGCCGTCCGCCCACCCCGGCCACGACCCGCACGCGGGCCACAACATGGATCTCTGGCGGATCAGCACGGCGTCAACGTTCGCCCTCAGCACCCAGGGCCTGGCGGAGGCGCCGGAAATGGGCGCGGTTCTGTTCGAGCGGGCCCGCGCTCTCAGCCAGGATCCGGGCCGCGAGAGCCTGTTGATCCTTGGCCACGGCCCCGAGGACGATGGCGAAAACCAGCGCTGGCTGGCGCGGATCGACGCCCGGGCCGAGGCGGTTCGCCGCGCCCTGCCCTTCCGCCGCGTCCAGGTTGAGACCCTGCGCGAGGACTGGCCGGAAAAGCGCGTCGCCGCTGAAGCCCGGATTCGCGCCTTCGTGGCCGAGGCGGGCCGGGACGGCGGCCGGGCGATCGTCATCCCCTACCGCGTGGCCGGGTTTGGTCCGTATGTGTCCGTCCTCAAGGACCTGACCTATGTCTCCGACGGCAAGGGCCTGATCCCGAGCGCCGGGGTCGAGCGTTGGGTGCGCCGCCAGGTCGAGGAACTACGGTCCGGCCCGTTCCGCGCCTCCGGGCCGGCGGCGTCCGGAGGGTGAGCCGGTGGGAAATGGGGACACGCACTTTTCAGGTAGATGACACGCAGCTGCCCTGTCGCGCCGACCGACCCACGGCCCTGGTCCACGACGTCGTGGACCCCCTACGACCGGACCTTCGGCCGTTGCTAAAGCCCGACCGGCCAGCGGTTGGCCCGCACGGTGTCCAACACCCTCTACAAATGGGCGACCCCGACGCCAAGGACCACGGCCAACGCCGATGACGAACTGAACCGTGGTTCGGCGATCGCCACCTCCGGCGTCACCACCATCGCGCACTGGGTGCTATCGGCGCCCCTTCGGCGAAGCGGGGCAGCGACGATTGCCGCGACCCAACCTACCGCGCTTCGGCGCCGTGCCCAGCGATCCAGGCCTGGACCTCCGCCTCGCTGGCCAGGACGGGGCTCAGGCGCACGCCGCCGGCCGACGCCTTCGCGACGCCGACGTAGCCTGGCGCTCCGATGGCCGGGATTACCACCCAATCTTCACCCGGCGTCTGGACCAGCCGCTTCAGCGCCGCATCAACCCGCGGGCGCCTGATCACCCCTTCCGGCGTCGGGGCCAGCCAGCCGTGGTCATCGCAGATGACCATGACGAACTGAGTTTCGTAGGCCCGGCGAAGTTGCCCTTCGGGATCAACCGCAGTCACATCGGGCATGCGGATGTGGAACGGTCGGCCCTTCCGCTCGGTGGCGGCGAAGGGCGCCACTCCACGACCGCCACCGGTGTCCAGCCAGCCACAGGCCTTGCCCTTTCGGGCGCTGCCCAGGACGACGAGCGTCCGCGCGGCGCCGGGATCGGGCGCCGAGGCGACGGCGGCGGCGGAGACCTGTTCGAGGAAACGGGCATCCGCCGAGCCCAGGTCACAGGCGGCCAATCCGGCGAACGCGGCCGCGACGGCCGCCCATTTGGTTCGTTGGCGCATGGTCTGGTTCCCCCACGTGCTGGATCGAGCCTAGCCATTGGCCCGCCGCGCGCAAGGAGAAGCCGGCGCGGCCGCGTCGCGGTTTGGCGCAAACCGACCGCCACGGTTATGCTTCCCGCCCTGCGCGGGGGTGAGCGAGACGATGAACGACCTGCCGTCCATGCGTCTTGGCGGCCCCTGGATGGCCGCGGCCCGCGCGCTGCTGACTCCGGCGGCGCGCGTCGCGGCCGTCGTGCTCGTGGCCCTCATTCATGTCGCCTTCGTCTACTGGGCGACCCACGAAACCATGCCCGACCGGGTGTTCGACCTGCGACGCGCCGAGCGCGCGCGCGCCGGGGCGGCGTCGGGCTGGACGCCCCGGGCGCTGCCGGACCTGGAGCGACGCCCGGACCTGGCCGGCGAGGAGGTCTGGTATCGCCTCAGCTTCAGCCTGGCCGACATCTCCAGCCAACCGCTTGCCGTCTATCTCCGTTCGTCCAGCGCGCCGCCCACGGTGCTGGTCAACGGCGTGCGCCTGAACGCGCTGGGCGAGACGCCCCAGCGGGCCCCGAGGTTCTGGGACCAGCCCTCCCTCTACATCATCACCGAGGCGGCCCTGCTGGAGGCCGGCAGCGGGCCGCTTATGCCCGGCCGAAGCGAACTGCTGGTGCGGATCAGGACCGACGCCGCCGGCAGACTGGCCATGGGAACGGCGGCGGTCGGTTACCTCTCGGACCTGGAACCGGTCTACCGCCGCGCCTGGCTGGCCCGCGTCACCGCGCCCCGGCTGATCGCCTTCAGCATGCTCCTGAGCGGGCTGTTGTTCTTCCTGCTGTGGCGGCGGCGTCGTAGCGACGCGGTCTACATCCACTTCGTCGTCGCCATGGTGCTGTGGGCGGCGCACACCCTGACCTATGTGATCGACAACCCGCCGCTCCCGACCCGCCTGTGGGAGTGGGTGCGGCTGACCTCGCTGCTGTGGCTGGCCCTGTCGGTGACCGGGTTCACGCTCAGCTACCTGGGCCGGCCGAACCCGCCGCTGGAACGCGGACTACGTCTTGGCGGCCTGGCCGCCACCGTGCTGCTGGCGGTGCTGGCGGCGACGCCCCTGTACTTTCCTGTGGCTGACTATGTCTGGCCTGGCCTCTGCCTGGCCCTGAGCCTGGCGCCCCTGGGCGCGCTGCGCCGCGCGCGCGGCTGGCCCGACATGGAGACCGCCTGGCTGGGCGCCGGGGGCGCCATGATCCTGGTCCTGACCGCCCATGACGTGCTGGTGCTGGGCGGCTGGTGGCCGGGCGAGGAAACCCTGGTCCTGGCCTATGCCGCGCCGGTGACCATCGTCGCCTTCGTCTCGATCCTGTTGACCCGTTTCGCCAGGGCCCTGCAGACCGCCGAGACCCTAAACGTGGAGCTGGAGTCGCGGGTCGCCGAGCGCGAGGGCCAACTTCGCCTGTCCTACGACCTGCTGCGGGCGGTGCAGCGCGAGCAGGATCTGGTCAGCGAGCGCGAGCGCATCATGCGCGACATGCACGACGGCGTCGGCGGCCACCTGGTCTCGTTGCTGGCGGGGCTCGAGAACAAGGCGACCCGGCCCGAGGCCCTGGCGGCCCGACTGCGCGAGGCGCTCGACGACCTGCGGCTGATGATCCACTCGCTGGACAACGCCGACGAGGATCTGGACGTCGCCCTGGCGACCGTGCGGCCCAAGCTGGAGAGCCTGCTAGCCGCGGGCGGGATCGCGCTGGACTGGAAGGTCGCCGGGCCTGGCGAGGGCGTGCGCCTGGGTCCCGGCGCGGTACTGCAGCTCATGCGGATCCTGCAGGAGGCCGCGACCAACGCACTCAAGCACTCCCGGGCCACCCGGGTCACCGTGACGCTGGAACGGATAGTCGACGCCGATGGCCCCGCCGCCCGCCTGAGCATCCACGACAACGGCCGGGGGCTGGCGGCCAGGCGGCCCACCGGGCGGGGCCTGGACAACATCCGCCATCGCGCCCTGACCGCCGGGGGCCGGGCGGACATCCGCCGGGGAAGAGCCGGGACCGTCGTGGAGGTTCTCATCCCCCTGCCCGCCCCCGATCCGGCCGGCCTCACATCTTGATGTGGCGACGCCGCCGCCGGCGCCGCCCAAAGGATGATCGCCCTCGAGGATGGCTTGAGGCGAAGGGGAGAGATCGCCATGGCGATGGGCGGGATTTTGAAGGCGGCCGCGCTCGCGACGCTGTTCGCCGGCGGGGCAGCGGCCGGCGGGGCGGCGGCCGCCTGGGCATCGACGCCGCGCCTGCATCCGGTCAGGGCCTACACCATCGTCTACCAGCTGGGCGGCCGGATGACCGGGACCGAGACAGAACACAGCGACGCCTATGGCTATCGCCGGGCCGTGCTGAGCCGCACCGAGTTGCGCGCCGGAGGCGCGGTGGTGAAGGCCAACACCCGCGGCTACACCATCGGCGACACCACGGTGACCATCGACTTCGCCGCCGGGACCGCCAGCCGGGTTCGCAATCCGCTCTATGACAGGATCGCCGCGGGGACGGCTACCGAGAAGGCCGAGGACTTCGGCCTCCGCATGATCCGCGCCATGGGCTACCGGCCGACCGGCGCGCGCAAGACCATCGCCGGCGAGACCTGCGCGGTCTGGAAGGGCCCCACGGGCGAGACCTGCTTCACCAGCGACGCCCTGAGCCTCGAGGTGAAAACGACCCTGGCCGGGATGAGCATCACCCGGACCGCCGTCCAGGTGCGCCGGGGCGACCCGGGGCCCGCCTCGGTCTACCAGCCCGATGCGCGCTACCCCGTCACCGATGTCGGCGACATCGCGGCGCGCCTGCGCGCTTTGCGCAAGGGGCAGTAGGGGCGACACGGCCTATCGCGGGTCGCGGTCTTCTCCCCGCAGGGGATCGGCCTCATAGATCGCCTCGGGCAGGGAATTTACCGCCAGCTTGCCGTAGATGCTCTTCACATGGGAGCGGATGGTGTTGATCGACACCTTCAGCATCGCGCCCGCCTCCGCATAGCTGAACCCCTTGGCCAGATGGAACAGGACCTCCTCTTCCCGGGCGGTCAGGCTCTCGGTGTCGGCGGCCGCGCGCCGCACGGGTCGGCCCTGGAAACGCTTGAGCAGATGCTTGGCGACTCCGGGCGAGATCGGAGCCCCGCCATCGAGCAACTGATTGATGGACTCTCCGATCGAGTCGATGCTGGCGTCCTTGAGCAGGTAGCCGCTGGCGCCGGCCTCGATGGCCGAGACCACGTTGCGTTCATCGCCGAGGACGCTGATCACCAGGATCCCGCCGCGTCCGGCTCTCGCGGCCAGGCGGATCAGGTCCAGGCCGCTCCCGTCGGGAAGGCCCAGGTCGAACAGCAGCACATCGGCGAAGTGGCGACCAAGCCAGGCCTTGCCATCGGCGACCGTGCCGGCCGAACCGACCACCTCGAAGCCGGGGTTGGCCTCGACCGCCTTGACCAGGCGCGCCCGGGTCTCGGGGTCGTCCTCGACGAGAAAGACACTGGGCATGGCGGCGTCCGGGGGCTGCGCGCGAAGTCTAAGCTCATTGATCGCGTTTGGCGCGCGCGATCCCGACCATCAGCTCCGGCAGAGGTAAGTGACGATCGGCGCGGCGGAACCCGGGTGGGCGAGGCTGACGCGGCGCCATCCGTCGCTCCCCACGCCCGATACCTCGACCGGATGGTTGTAGGAGGCGGGCGTGCCGGCAGCGCCTGAAGGCGGCAGGACGGTGACCCGCAGCACAAACCCCCGTCCGCCCGCGTTCACCGCGGCGCCGCACAGCAGCTGCTCGTTCGCGGCCGAGGCGAGGGCCGCGAAGATGGAGGCGGCCACGGGGCCGCGGCTCTCGGCGGCGTCGATCCGCGCATCGCCAAGCATGGCCGTGAGCTGGCCAGAGGTCACGTCACGTGGGCGCACGAAAACCTCCGGCCGCGTCCCCGCCGCGATGAGCGAGAGGGCGGCGAAACCCAGAACAGCACGCGCCGTCCTGTGCATCGCGCGGATCGATGGCGTGTTGGCTGTTTCTCCGGCCACCGGAGGTCTCCTGGGGCGAGGGCGCGCGGCGCTACGTTTATTCCGTCCCCCGCGGCCCTTGTTGGCCTAGACCCAGGGGCCGCTCGGAGGGAAGCCTCCCTTGCGGTTGCAGAGCCCCTTTGCCTTGTTCTGATCAGCCGGGTCCTTGCCGTCCTCGGTGTAGGGGCCGTTCTCGGACAGCACGCGCCGGGTGTAGGCGGCCAGGGCGGCGGCGGCGGCGTCGGCGGCCGTGCGGTAGAGGCGTGGTACGTTCTTGAGCGCCAATTCGTAGACCCCGTCGGCCATGGCGTCCGCGGCCTCGCAGTGGGCTTTGGTCACCGCGGCCTGGGCGGGCGCGGCGCCGATGGCGCTGGCGAGGATCAGCGCGCCGGCGGCGAGGGCCGCGGCGCCGGCTAGGGTGGGAACGCTTTTCATTTCACTGCTCCTGGATACGGGCGCTGGGCCCGGGCAGCGCTACCATCGGCGAAGCCCGACCGGCGGTAACCACATGGCCATGTGGCCCGGGAGGGTTTCAGGTTTTCCTGGCGATCACGCGGTTGGGGTCACCCTGGATTCGGGACAGACACCCGCGGGTGTCTGTCCCTGCATCACCGACGTAGCGGCCGCGTCCCGCACTCAGAACTTGCCGGCGAGGTCCCGGGCGGCCTTCGCCAGGGCGTTTTCCAGCGCCTGGCCGATGGACGTCGACCGAAACGCCGAGGCGCTCATGCCTGGGCCGGAGAGCCCCGCGTCCGCCTCCTTGGCGGCAGCCTCGCCCTCGGCGCGGGCCACGGCCAGGATCCGACCCGAGGTCGCGTCGATCAGACGCAGCGACACCGCCACTCGCGACACGCGGCGCCTGGCCCCGCCGCCCAAGGCCCTGCCGACGCCCGAGACCCCGCCCATCTGGAGCGCCGCGCCTCCGGCGTTGGCATCGAAGCGCACGATCGAGCCCTTGATCAGGAACCGGGGCTCGGCGCCCGCGACCCCTTTTTCCATCACCGTGTAGCCGTCCGCGGCGAGCAGGGTATCGACGAGCATGGCCGAAAGGCCGTCGTTGGTGACCGCGCCACCGGTCAGTTCCGCGCCGTCGAAGCTTTCCACCACGACGGTCCGGTCGGCGGCGGCGGGCGCTTGCGTGGCCGCGAAGGCCAGGGTCGGCGAACCGAAAGGTCCGAACGCAAGCGCAAGGGCCGTAAGAATTGCAGCCGGGGTCGAGGATTTCATGGCGTCCTCCCAGGACGCCGCCCTTCTAGACCCGGCGGCCCGCGCCGAAACCACATCAACGTGTGAGGCGGTTGGCTCCTGGTCACGGGCGTTTCCGACCCGCTGAACCGCGCGGTCCGCTCGCCACCTCTTCCCGCGCCACAAGGCCCCTGGTGGCGACGGGTTAGCGCTTGCCTGCCTCCACCATAGACTGAGCCGCTAAAAATCGACTCCAGAATTGAGTTTCACCGCCGACTCTTAGTCAGCGGATCGTAGGTTCGAATCCTACGGCATCGTCCACGGGCATCAGGCCGGCATCCACGGGGCCATGGTCCCGGTAAGGAGTTCCGCATTGACGCCGCCGCGATCACCTTGCTGGCGACGCCCCTCTACACCACCGGCACCTGGATGGCCTGGTCGTCGACCCTGATCGCGGGCGGGACCTGGGGTCCGCGTCAGTGGGGCTGTGCCGGCCTTTTGGAGGGTAGGCATAGGTTCCAGGCACTCTATCGGATCGAAACTCATCGACCGGTTGTAAGGGAACGCTCGCCGGACCCTCACCGTTGAAGGTTGAGTTTAGGCTTCAGCGCATACCATAGGTCCTCTAAATGGATGTTTACTGTTCGCGGCCAAGACGGCGGCGCGCCATCGCCGCTGCTATTGGGAACTGCGGCTAGTCAGCCGCAGGAAATGCCGAACCCAGTCGGCGCTTCACTTGCTTCGCCACCCCAGATGAAAGGCAAATGGAGTGCCTGTGTGTCTCAGAAATCCGAGAAGTTGCAGCTCAGCCCAAGACAGACGGCGTGCCTGCTGCTCGCCGCGCAGGGCAAGACCTCGCCCGAGATTGCCAGCGTGCTCGGCATCTCGTCCCGCACGGTGGACCAGCACATTAGGGAGGCTGGTGCACGGCTTGGCGTCCGCACCCGCGTTCAGGCCGTCGCAAAGGCGGTGAGGCTGGGGCTTATTTCGGACGACCCATCCGCAATTTGACGGACCGCCATATTGCGGAATTGCTCCAAAGCAGCGCCGCGGCCACAATCATGGGTAGCGATGCGGCCGGCTCGGCTCATTGTGATCGAGCCACCATCGAAATCATCTCGATGGCCGGCCAATGGGCGCAGAAGGGCGCAAGGAACACCGCCTGAGGGGGCATTGTCGCATCTCAGTAGGAATATATTGTGCCCTCGAACAGCTCAGCGTCCCCCCGAGCCGGCATCACCGGTGTCGAATCCCCAACAATTGCTCCCGCTGAAGAGCGGTCCTTCGCGCCAATAGGAGTCACCGAGCGACAGCTTGAGTGCCTCGCCTGGGTTCAGGAAGGAAAGAGCGCCAGCGATATCGGCGGCATTCTCGGTATCTCCAGCCGCACAGTCGAAGGCCACATTTTGAAGGTGTGCGAACACCTGGGCGTCAGGACTCGTATCCAAGCTGTCCTGAAGGCCCGGGATCTCGACCTTCTGAGGCCCCCTCCCCCGTAAGCTTACGCGTCCCCGGCAGGTAGCCTTACGGCTCGCAGCCGACCGCCCAGCGGCGCCAAGTTTGCGGTCGGAGGTGACACTCATGTCAACGCCCGCAGCCATGCTCTTCTCGTCGCTCCTGGTCGTCCGGTCATGCCGCTGACGCTGCCGGAAATGCTCATGTTCGCCGCGCAATGCGCGCCGGCTGTAGCGCCGGAGACCCTGCTGTCCATCGTTCAGGTCGAAAGCGGCTTCAATCCCCTGGCCATCGGCGTCAACGGCAAGCCTCGCATCACCGTGACGGCGACGACCCGCGCCGAGGCGGCGGCCAAGGCCTCGGCCCTGATCGCAGCGGGCCGCAGCGTCGATCTCGGTCTGGCCCAGATCAACAGCAGGAATCTCGGTTGGCTCGGTCTGTCGGTCGAGGCCGCCTTCGATCCCTGCCAGAACCTGACCGCCGCCGCCCGCGTGCTGCAAGGCGGCTACGATGTTGGCGACGCGGCGATCCTGGGTGAGCAACCCGCTCTGCGCACGGCGCTCTCCCGCTACAACACCGGCGACCCGGTCCGCGGCTTCAACAACGGCTATGTCTCCAAGGTGACCAGCGCCGCGACGCGGCTGGTCCCCGCGATCCAGCTTGAACCACCGGCGCCAGCCGCTGTGGCCGCGCATCAACCGCCGCCGCCGCCCTGGGACGTCTTCGGCCAGACGGCCGGCGCACCCAGTTTCGTAGTCCGTGTCTCGACCCCGACTAACGGAGACCCAGAGTGACTGTTCGCACCGCGCGCCGCTGCGTCGCCAACCTGGCCCTGGTCAGCCTGTTCGTGCTGGCGACCGCCGAGCCCGCCCTGGCGCAAAGCTCCGGCACAGGCGGCAACATCGGCACTTTCATCCAGAACATCATCGACATCCTGAACAGCAATGTCATCCGTGGCCTGGCGATCATCGCCGTCATCATCACCGGCATCGCCTGGATGTTCGGTCACCTCGACATGCGGCGGGCCGGGACGGTGATCGTCGGCATCATCGTCATCTTCAGCGCCGCCGCCATCGTCGATCTTATCGTCGGCGGCGGAAGCGGAGGCTGACGCCATGGCCACCGAGCCCGAAGAACGCCTGGTCGAAGACACCCTGTTCCTGGCCTGTACCCGGCCAGCCATGGTCGCCGGCGTGCCAATGGAGGCCATGGGGCTCAACCTCATCGTCTCGGCGACAGTGTTCCTGGCGGCCCACTCGCCCTTCTACCTGCTGATCGCGCCGGTGCTGCACGTGGTCTTCCGCGCGATCTGCAAGCACGACCACAACGCCTTCCGGGTGTTGTGGCTGTTCGTCGAGACCAAGGGCCGGGCGCGCAATGGCGCATCCTGGGGCGGCAGTTCCTCAACACCGCTGCCGCTGCGCCGGCGCTATGTCGCAAGCGAGGTGCTGCGTGGCTAACCTCGCGCTGCAACCCCGCCCGGCGATCTCGGCGCTGACGCGCGAACTCGATCCGCGCACCGCCCTGCCCTATGGCCACCATGTCACCGACCAGATCGTCGGCCTGGACACGCAAGGACTGATGCTGTCCTTCCAACTCGACGGGGCAAGCTTCGAGACGGCTGACGTCCGTGACCTCAACGATTGGCATGCCAAGCTGAACGGCGCCTGGCGGAACCTCGCCGACGACCGGCTGGCGGTGTGGCATCACCTGATACGCCGAGAGCACCACGGCTATCCGGAGGGGCAGTTCCGCTCGGACTTCGCCGCCGATCTCGACGCTCGTTACCGCAAGCGCCTCGGGGCGGGGCGGATGTTCGTCAACGAGCTCTATGTGACGCTGGTCCTGCATCCGGGCCACGACGCCGCCGAGCGCGCCGGCGCGTGGCTCTCCCGTTCACGCAAGGCATCGACCGCTGTCGCTGAGGACGAGGCGATCAAGCGGCTGGAGGACGCCGGACGCGACCTCGCCCAATACCTCGGCCGCTATGGCGTGCGGCCACTCGGCCTCTATCAACACGATGGGCTTTGGTTCTCGGAGCCGATGGAAATGCTGCGGCTGGTGCTCACCGGCCGCCGTGAGCGCGTGCCGCTGGTACGCGGCCATCTGGGCTCGGCGATCTATGCGGCGCGCGTGATCTTCGGCCGCGAGGCGCTGGAGATCCGCGATGCGGCCGACGCCCGGTTCGCCGGCCTCTTCGGGGTCAAGGAGTACCCGGCGGTGACCCGGCCGGGCCTGTGGAACGGCCTGCTGTCGGCTCGCTTCCCGCTTATTGTCAGCCAGTCCTTCAGCTTTCTCTCCAAGGCTGCGGCGCGCGCGGTGATGGAGCGCAAACAGAACCAGATGCTGTCGGCCCGCGACCGCGCCGCCTCGCAGATCACGGGGCTCGGTAAGGCGCTGGATGATCTGATGTCCAACCGCTTCGCCATGGGCGACCATCAGGCTTCGGTCCTGGTCTATGGCGACGACCCGCGCAGCCTGGCCGACAACCTTTCCAAGGCCCGCGCCATGCTGGCCGACTCCAGCCTCGTTACCGCGCGCGAGGATCTGGCGCTGGAAGCGGGGTTCTGGGCGCAGTTCCCGGGCAACTTCGGCCGACGCGTAAGGCCGGCCGCGATCACCTCGCGCAATTTCGCGGCGCTGGCGCCGTTCCACACCCATCCGGCTGGGCGGGCCGACGGCAATCATTGGGGTGCGGCCGTGGCGTTGCTACGCACTTCGGCCGGTTCGCCGTTTCACTTCAACTTCCACGTCGGCGACCTGGGCCACACCTTCATCTGCGGCCCCTCTGGCTCGGGCAAGACGGTGGTCCAGAACTTCATGCTGGCCCAGCTCGAGAAGCTCGGGCCACAGATGGTGTTCATCGATAAAGACCGTGGCGCCGAGATCTTCGTCCGCGCCTGTGGCGGGACCTACCTGACCCTGCGAAACGGCGAGCCGACCGGGTTCGCGCCGCTCAAGGCCTTGGCGTTTTCGCCGGCCAACCGCGCCTTCCTGGGCACGCTCATCCGTCAACTGGTGGGCGCCACCGATCGACCGCTGTCGGTGCAGGAAGAACGCGCCATTGACGACGCGGTCGTGGCGCTGGGTCCGCTGGCGCCCGAGCAGCGGTCGCTCTCGGCGCTGCGAACCCTGCTCGGCCAGCGCGACGCCGGCGGGGTCGGCGCGCGGCTGGAGAAGTGGTGCAAGGGCGGCGCGCTCGGCTGGGTGCTGGACAACGACGCCGACCTGGTCGGGCTCGAGGACCGCTTCCTCGGCTTCGACATGACCCACGTCCTCGACAACGCCGAGGTCCGCACCCCGTTGATGATGTACCTGTTCCATCGGCTGGCCGCCCTGGTCGATGGTCGCCGCTTGGTCATCGACATCGACGAGTTCTGGAAGGCCATCGGCGACGAGGCGTTCCGGGGCCTGGCCCAGGACGGCCTGAAAACCTACCGCAAGCAGAACGCCTTCATGGTGTTCGGCACCCAGTCGCCCGCTGATGTCCTGCGCTCGCCCATCGCCCACACGATCCTGGAGCAGTGCGCGACCAAAATCTTCCTGCCCAACGCCCACGCCGCCGAGCGCGACTACGTCGAGGGCTTTGGCCTGACGCGGCGGGAGTTCGCGCTGGTGCGCGAGGAGCTGCCCCCGGAGTCGCGCCAGTTCCTGATCAAACAGGGCCTCAATTCCGTGGTCGCCGAGCTGCGGCTCGATGGCCTCGACGATGAACTCGCCATCCTTTCGGGGCGCACCGAGACGGTGGACCTGCTCGACCGCGTGCGCGCCCGCCACGGCGACGACCCGGCGCAGTGGCTCGAACCCTTCCACCGGGAACGGAGGCTCCTCCCATGAAACCCCGCCTTGTCGCCGCTGCCGCCGCACTCACCCTTGGCCTGGTCGCTACGACCGCCCAGGCCGCGATGATCGTCTACGACCCGACCAGCTACGCCAAACTGGTCGAGCAGGCGAAGACGGCGCTCGATCAGCTCAATGAGTTGAAGGCCCAGGTCCAGCAGGGCGAGAAGCTGTTCGACAGCCTCAACACCGCCTCGGGCGTGGGCCAGATCGCCAGCCAGCTGAGTTTGCCCTCGCTGCGCGAAGTCCTCCCCGACGTCTCGGCCCTGGCGGCGGCGGCCAAGGGGGACCTCACTGGGCTGGGCGCCATCGGTAGCCGCGCCGACGCCATCCGCACCGCCAACCGGCTCTATACCCCGAAGGCTGGAGATCAGCTCGGCGCCGACCTCGAAGCCGCCGGGATGCGTGCTGCCCGCGACCTGGCGCTGGGCGAGGCGGTGTCCACGGCCGGGGCCCAGCGGCTGGTCGGCTTGCAGACTCTGCAAGCCGCCATCGACACCGCGCCCAACGCGCGCGCCGTCCTGGACATTCAGGCCCGCGCGACGACCGAACAGGCGATGATCGCCAACGACCAGATGCGGCTGCAGGGCCTGGCCATGGCCCAGACGGCGGAAGAGCGCCTGCAGACCCAGCGCGACCGCGAGCGGATGGCGGCGGCGCGCGACGCCCGGATGGCGGTCTACAAGCAGGGCTTCCAGTGATCGGCCGCGCCATCGCCCTCGTGACGCTGGCCGCCCTTGCCGCGTGCTCGCCCGAGCCACGCAGCATCGCCTATTTCGAGGCGCATCGGGAGGAAGCCGCGAGGATCGTGGCAGACTGCAAGGCCGGCGCGCATCGGGGACGGGAATGCGTCAACGCCCAGGCCGGCGTCGCGGCGACGGCGCGCGAGCTTCGCATGAACGCCTACCAGAAGAACTTCTGAGGCACGCGATGGCCGAACCGTTCCAGATCTTCCAGCCCGCCTACGCGTTCGTCGATAGCAAGCTCGACGTCTTCCTGAATGAGCGCGCCTCGTCAGTGATCGCCGAGGTCTCGGGTCCGCTGCGTGTGGCCCTGGTGCTCTACGTCCTGCTCTACGGCTTCGCCATCCTGCGCGGCTCCATCTCCGAGCCGGTGATGGATTTCGCGGTGCGGTCCCTCAAGCTCGCCTTCGTCTACATGCTGGCGACAACGGTCGCCTATTCCACCTACGTCACCGACCCGCTGTTCCATGTGCTGCCCGACACCCTGGCCCGCGCGATCAGCGGCTCGGGTGTGCCCGACGTGGGCGCGGCCTTCGATCAGTTCTTCTCCCGCGCCGCCTATCTCGCCGAGAAGATCTCTAAGGAAGCGAGCCCCGTCGACTTCGCACCCTGGATCCTGGCGGCCGTGGTCTACGTCGTCGGCGCGCTCGCCGCGGCGCTAGGGTTCGGCGTGGTGTTGATCGCCAAGGTTGCCCTGGCCTTGCTGGTGGCGCTCGGGCCGATCTTCATCGCCTGCGCGCTCTTCGACGCGAGCCGCCGTTTCTTCTTCGGCTGGCTGTCACAGGCCATGAACTACATCGTCCTCTTCGCGCTGATCATCACCCTCTTCCAGCTGATCCTTTCACTGGTCAGCCAGCAATGGGGCCAGATCGACGGTCAGGACCCGATGGCTGGTGGCTTGCTGTTCATCGCACTCTGCCTGCTGGGCGCGATCTTTTTCCTCCAGACCCCGGCCATCGCCGCGGGGATCGCTGGCGGGGCCAGTGCCGGCCTCGCCGACTTCGCCAACGCCGCCTCGCTGAGCGGCGTGCCGCGGTCCGGGGCGCCGCAAGGCCCGCAGGAAGCCGGGCGCAGCGCGCCAAAGGGCGGCGGCAGCATCCGACCCGCGGGAGGACGTGCCTGATGCGTTTCATGATCTTCGTCCTTGGCGCCTCGATCTTGCTCGCGGGCTGCTCAACGCTCGCCAACGACAAGGCGCCGGTGTGCGACGGCAAGCATCGCCGGCCGGCCAACCTCTATGGCTCCGTGCTGAACCCGGCGTCGCCTCCAGCCGCGGAGCCCAGCGCAGTCCCGTTATCGCCCGCGGCCAAGCCCGAGGTGCTCTCCGCCATCCGACCGGCGTCCTACCCGAGTTGCGGCGCATGACCGGCGCACCGGACCTGAAGGGCTATTTCGACGAAGCGAAGAGCTGGAACGCCGACCGCCTACGCGCCTCCGATCGCTCGCGCCGGCTGGCCTGGGGCGTGGCCGGTTTCGCAGGCCTGGTCGCCACGGCCGCCGTCGGCGCGGTAGCGGCGCTGGCGCCGCTGAAGACGGTCGAACCCTTCGTGGTGCGGGTCGATCGGGCGACTGGGGCGGTGGAGGTGATGTCGGCGCTCAAGTCCGGAAAGCCACTCTCCTATGAAGAGGCGGTCACCAAGCATTTCCTCGCTGAATATGTCCGCGCCCGGGAAGGCTGGCTTCCCCCGGCCGCCGAAGCCAACTTCCGTCAGGTCTCGATCATGTCGACGCCGGCCGAGCAGCAGCGCTGGGCCGACGCTTTCCGTCCTGCAAATCCGCAAAGCCCGCAGGTTCTGTATGGCCCGGCCGGGGAGGCGCAGGTGGCGATCCGCGCCGTCAGCTTCGTCAGCGACGGCGTCGCCAATCTGCGCTTCCACCGCACAGTGCGGATAGCCCAGCAGGTGACGGAGAGCGACTGGATCGCGACCATCGCCTTTACCTACACCAAGGCGCCGATGGCCGAGGGCGACC
Source organism: Caulobacter sp. (assembly GCA_021741355.1). GTDB lineage: Bacteria > Pseudomonadota > Alphaproteobacteria > Caulobacterales > Caulobacteraceae > Caulobacter. The sequence goes on along the minus strand of JAIOXZ010000004.1, from coordinate 27,157 downwards.
GCCTGCGCAATCCCCTCGGCTTCCAGGTCACCAGCTATCGCGCCGATCCGGAGGTGGTCCAATGAGCCGTCTGGCCGCTATGCTCCTGGCCGCGCTGATCCTGGCGACCCCGCCCGCCGCGCTGGCGTTGGACGTCCCCAAGGCCGGGCCGTCAGATCCCAGGATCAAGGTCATCGACTACGACCCTTGGGCGGTGGTGAAGGTCACGGGCGTCTTCCGTACCGCCACCCAGATCCTGCTCGGCGAAGACGAGACCATCCTGCATGTGGCTTTGGGCGACGCCACCGGCTGGGACGTCGCGGCCGAGAAGAACATCCTCTTCGTGAAACCCAAGGCGCCGCGTGGCCCGACCAACCTGATCGTCACCACCAGCCGCGGAGCGGGCACGCGCCAATACACCTTCGAGCTCTCGACCCGCAGCGGCTCCTCCAGTCGGGCGACCCCGGACACAGTATTCGGGCTGCGCTTCCGTTACCCGGCTGACGAGACTGCCCAGGCAAGCGCCGCGTTGTCGGCGCAGGCCGCCGCCCTGGAGCTCCGCGTGCTGGAACTGAAGCTCGACCGCGCCGTGGTCGAAGGCCGCCGTAACCTCGCCTACACGGTGCAAGGCGCGAGCATCCTGCAGCCGTCCGAAGTCTCCGACAACGGCCGATTCACGGTCCTGCGCTTCCCGGCCAACCAGCCGATCCCGACGCTCTACCAGGTGGAGGCAAACGGGACGGAGAGCCTGGTCCCCTTCGACGTGCGCGGCGAGTTCGTGGTGGTCCACGTGGTCGCGCGTGAGCTGCGTCTGCGCCGCGGACGCGAGGTGCTCTGCATCTACAATCAGGCCTTCGAACCCTATGGGACCAACCCCGCCACCGGTACGGCGGCCGGTGACGTCGTGCGCACCGACAAGGGAGGTCCTCGGCTATGATCGATGTTCCCAACGCGACCGAGGCGGGCGATCCGCGCCCAGCTTCCGAGCCGGCCCCACCACCGGCATTCGAGAGGTCGATCTCGCCGATTGCCGGGCGGCTGGGTTCGGGCGGGGCCGGCAAGGCCGTGGTGCTGGCGGCGCTGGTCGCCGGCTGCGGCGTGTTTGTGGCGGCCACCTGGGACCAAGACAAGCCCAAGGCCGACCGGACGCCTGAACAACCGGCCCGCCAAGTCGTGCCGTTCGAACCGCTACGGGCGCCGACCCTGGCCGCGCCCGGACCTGACGCGCCTGGCCTGGGTCCGGCCGGCGGGCCACAGGTCCCGGCCCTGCAGCCCGGTGCAGCGGGTGCGCCGGCCGACGCCGCGGCCCAGCGGAAAGTTGAGCTTTCGGCGATCCGCGGCGCGCCCTTGCTGGCCTACAGCCGCAGCGGCGGCGTGGGTGGAGCGCTTGACGCCGCGGGCTCCACTGTCCCAACGCTTCAGGCCGTGGCCGCCGACGGCCAGAGCGAACTCGACCAGCTTCGTCGCGGCTCGACCATCGGCCAGGCCCGAGCCACTCGCCTGCCTGACCGCAACTTCCTGATCGTCGCCGGGACGGCCATCCCCTGCATCCTGCAGACGGCGATGGACACCGCGACACCGGGCTATGTCAGCTGCCTGATCCCGCGCGACGTCCTCTCCGACAATGGCGCCGTGGTGCTGATGGAGAAGGGCGCCAAGGTGCTGGGCGAATACCGCTCCGGCATGCGCCAGGGGCAGAAGCGCCTCTTCGTGCTCTGGACCCGGGCGGTGACCCCCGCAGGCGTGGCGATCAGCCTAGCCTCGCCCGCCGCCGACCCGCTGGGCCGCGCCGGCTTCGACGGGGACATCGACACCCACTTCTGGGAGCGGTTCGGCGGGGCCCTGCTGCTCTCCATCGTTGATGACGGGGCCACGGCGGTCGCCAGCGGCAACGCAGCGCCGGGCACGACGCGCCTGCCATCTGAGGCCGCTGGAATTGCGCTGCAGAACTCGATCAACATTCCGCCGTCGCTGCGCAAGCCGCAGGGCTCGGAGGTGTCGATCTTCGTCGCCCAGGATTTCGACTTCTCCGGCGTCTATGGCTTGAAGGCGAGGTAGCGCGGTGGCCCAGGATAGCTCGGTCCTGCTGCACTACCTGGCACCGCTCCAGCGCTGCCTGGAGCCGGACGATGTCACCGAACTGGTGGTCAACAGGCCGGGCGAACTGGCGATCGAACGTGCGGGCGGCTGGGAGTGGCGAGACGCGCCGGAGTTGACCGAGACGTGGCTGGCGACGCTGGCCAACGCGGCGGCGGCCTACACCAGCCAAGACGTCACCGACGAGACGCCGATCTGTTCGACCGTGCTGCCACGCGGCGAACGCTGCCAGATCGTGCTGCCGCCGGCCGCCGAGCGGCTGTCGCTCACGCTGCGCAAGCCGTCGGCTATCAGTCTCGACCTCGAAGCATTTGCCCGTGGCGGCCTGTTCGACACCGTGGCGCTCGCGACCAACGATCTCTCCACCGATGAGGTGGCGCTGATGGGCCTGCGCGACGCCGGCGATTGGCCCGGCTTCTTCCGCTTGGCGGTGGAGAGCCGGCGCAACGTCCTGATCTCTGGCGCTACCGGCTCGGGCAAGACCACCTTCGCCAAGGGCCTGGTGCGGCTGATCCCATCCGAGGAGCGGTTGCTGACCATCGAGGACGCCCGCGAACTCGTGGTCCCGCACCGCAACGCCGTCCATCTGCTCTACGCCAAGGACGGCCAGGGCCTGGCCAAGGTCGGCCCAAAGCAGCTCCTGGAAAGCGCGTTGCGCATGCGCCCCGATCGCATCCTGCTGCAGGAGTTGCGCGACGGGACGGCCTTCTTCTACCTGCGCAACGTCAACACCGGCCACCCCGGCTCGATCACCACCATTCACGCCGACAGCGCCGTCCTGGCCTTCGAACAGCTGACCCTGCTGGTGAAGGAGTCCGAAGGCGGACGCGATCTCACCCGCGACGATATCCGCTCACTGCTCCACCTGCTGGTCGACGTGGTCGTCCAGATGCGCCGCATCGACGGCCGTTTCCGCATGACCGAGGTCTGGTATGACCCGCTTCGCAAGCGCGCCCTGGCCGCTTAAGGCCGCCTATGTCGCCGCCCTGGTCGCCGGCGCCGCGGCCCTGCTGCTGGGCCTGGCCGTGATCGTCGCTCTGGCGGGGCTGAAGCGGCTGTCCACCGACATCGACCCGGCCGCGATTGCGGGATGGTTCTGGTACTTCCGCGGCGATCCCGAGGTGCGGCGCTGGCTGGGCGCCGGGCTGTTGTCGGCTCTCGGGTTGGTCGGCGTCGTCGGCCTGGGCGTCCTCAGAAACCTTCGCCCGCCGCTGCACGGCGCCGCGCGCTGGGCGAGCGAAGCCGAGTTGGTCCGTGAAGGTCTGCGCGCCAAACAGGGCATCGTGCTCGGCCGCAAGGGTGGGCGCCTGCTGGTGTTCGGCGGACCCGAGCATGTGATGCTCTATGCCCCCACCCGCACCGGCAAGGGCGTCGGCGTGGTGATCCCCAACCTGCTGACCTGGCCGGACTCGGTCGTGGTGCTCGATGTGAAGCGGGAGAACTGGGGGGCCACGGCCGGCTTCCGCGCCGCTCACGGCCAGCAAGTGATCCTGTTCGATCCGCTCGATGCGGAGGGCCGCACGGCGCGGTTCAATCCGCTGGGCCACATCGACCGAACCGATCCCATCGCCGTGCTCGACGAATTGCAGAAGCTCGCGGTCATGCTGTTCGCCGCGCCCCACAACGCCGACCCCTTCTGGGCCGAAGCCGCCCGCACCGGTCTTATCGGGGTCGGCGCCTACGTCGCCGAGACCCCGGAGCTGCCGTTCAGCCTGGGCGCCATCTATGGCGAACTGACCAGGGGCGATCCCCGCACCCGGCTTCCGGCCATCGTTGGGGCGCGGGTCGACGCCGGCCGGCCGCTGTCCTTCGGCTGCACCAGTGCGCTCTCCGACTTCTGCTCGGCCTCGGAGAACACCTTCGCCTCGATCAAGCAGACCATCACCTCACGCATGAATCTCTGGCTCAATCCACGTATCCGCGCGGCGACTGAGGTCAGCGACTTCGACCTGCGCGACCTGCGCTCCAAGCGGATGTCGCTCTATCTCGGCGTGTCGCCGGACAACCTCGCCCGGGTCGCGCCGCTCTATAATCTGCTGCTCCAGCAGCTGGTCGACCTCAACACGCGCGAGTTGCCGGCCGGCGGCCGTCATCCCGTGCAAGTCCTGGTGCTGCTCGACGAATTCGCCCGGCTTGGCCACGCAGGCGTCATCGCCCACGGTTTCTCCTACGTCGCCGGTTATGGGCTGCGGCTGCTGCCGGTCCTGCAGAGTCCGGCCCAGCTGCGCGCTCAATACGGTCCCGACCTCGCCGAGGAGATCATGGCCAACTGCGGCGTCGAAATCGCCTTCGCGCCCAAGGAGCTGAAGGTCGCTCAGGACCTCTCCGAACGGCTCGGCTACTGGACCTATCTCGGCCGTTCCAAGAGCCAGCCGACCCTGCTCTCCGAGGGCCGGCGCAGCACCACCGAGTCTGACCAGCGCCGGGCCCTGATGCTGCCGCAGGAGTTGATCCAGATGCCGGCCGACCAGCTGATCGTTCTACGAGCCGGGATGCCGCCGGTGCGCTGCCGCAAGATCGCCTATTGGCGGGAGCGGGCGTTCGCCAGGCGGGTCGCGCCACCGCCCACGGTCGCGGCCCACGCCGGGATCGCGCTGTCGGGACCGTCCGCGGCTCCGGTGACGGGCTCGACAACCACGCCGCACGCCCGCGAACGATCGCCGGACCAAAACCTCGATGACCTGACCCTGAACCTCGTGCTGCCGGCTCTGGAAGCGGCCGGCCTTGAACCGCTGCCGCCTCAGGGCGCCAGCGACGATGAGGTGGAGGCCTGGGTTGAGCGGTTCATCGACGCGTCCGTCCAACCCGCCGTCACGGAGACCGAACATGGCCGATGATCCTGCCGCTCCCAATACGATTAGCCCTGGCGTGCGTGATCGCTCAGTCGCGGAAGGCGACGTGCCGGAGCATCTGCGCCGTCGCTACTACGTCGATGGCCGAGGCGGGGCCGGGCTCGGCTTCTACGTGGATGCGCAGGTGAAGGCGCCGGCTTTTCGCGACCAGGGCCGCCAACTTGTCGCCGCCCGTTCCGACCTCAACGCCGTTCGCGACATGACCGCCATCGCCCAGCACCGCGGCTGGTCGATAGTTGTGGCGCGCGGTGCGGCCGGCTTCCGTCGCGAGGCCTGGCTGGCCGGGAGGACGGCGGGGATCGAGGTGCGCGGCTATCAGCCGACGGAGCGAGATGTGCAGGAACTAGATCGTCGAACCGCGGCCCGGGATCGCCGTGAGTCGGCCACAGGCAGCGGTCGTGGTCGAGGCCAACGGCATGGTGTCGCCGCACCGGATGTAGATGCAGACCCAGGCGCGCGAGTGAATCTTGGGGTGGTTGAAGCTGTGATCCGCGCCCGGGTTGCGGATCGTCCAGCGCAGGAGCGGATCCTGTTAGCGGCGCGAGACCGGATCGCCAATTGGCTTGAGCGCGGTGCGCGGATTAAGCCGCTGCGGGTGCTGCGCGCTACCGAACCTATCGTCGAACGGCACCCGCATCGCGAGCGTAACCGCGGGCGATGACCAACTGAAGGACTGTACCGAACACCTCTTGGCGGCGGCCGCCTCAGCTGGCCTGGGGAACCGGTTGGCCGATCTGGCGCGCTAGAAACTCTGCGAACGGCACGATGTTCTGATCGACGCTCGCAGTCTCCAGGGCGGCCATGTACCGGGCCCGGGACTGGACGGGAATTACGGTCCACGGATAGCCAGCAGCCGCCATCATCACATTCATCAGAAACCGGCCGGTGCGGCCGTTCCCGTCCATGTAGGGGTGGATGTAGACGTAGATGAAATGGCCGAGCACGATGCGGACGGCCGGCTCGGTCTCCTCCGTCAGGAGTTCGAAGAAGGCGGGCATCGCGTCTCGGACCGCATCGGGATTGAGCGGGACATGTCGCGATCCGCGAAGGTAGACCGCAGAAGTGCGATAGCCCGCGAGGTTCTCCGGCTTGAGGATGCCGGCGGTCACCTTTGGGGCGAAAAGCTCTCGGTACCAGCCGCCATGATCTCGGTCGGCGACCTGGCCTGGATTGTCGCCATTTAGAGCCCGTCGGACGCTTTCCTTGACGGCTTGGAATGCCAACCAATAGCCGCGCGCCGCCAAGCCGTTCTCAAGATCCCTGTCCGCCTTGTCCTGCTCAGGGTTCCAGGCGCCGCCGCGGACCCGTTCGATCAGGTCGGTGCTGACCTGATAGCCCTCAATGGACAGTGAGTGGTAGGCGTCGGTGACGTAGAGCTCATCGACTTGGCGCATGTAAGCATCGACGTCGTTGGCTTTTGCGAGTGGCGCGGGAAATCGCGCGGGGATGTCTTCTCGCATCTTTTGCCAGAGCAGCCGGATGCGCTGGACGTAGGGGGAGGCGTCGCGCCGGTAGGGCGCTCGGGCGAGCTGATCTTTGAAGGGATCAGCCTCGCGGGCGTTGTAGTCCGCTGCCCGCATGCCCGCCAAGATGTCGTCGGCCTCGCGGTCACGGCCGATGTTTCTGAAGGCTCCGGCCAGACGGCCGGCAATGACCGTGTGTCCCCCCCTCAGGAGGCGGGCGAGCAATGCGGACGCGTCCCTTTGCGTCGACAGGATTGTGCGAGCTTCCGTGGGATAGCGCTCGAAGAACGATGGTTGCGCGGCGATCAGCGCCGCCTCGGGCTTGAAGAGCCGCAGGCCGTTCAGCTGCGCGGCATCGTCTGGTTCCGGGAGCGTGTGGGCGCCCTCAAATAGCGAGGTGCCATGGATGAAGTTGGTCAGTTGATTGTTCGCGCCCTTGGCCCGGACGAGTAGCTGGTTGGGAACGGTCGTGTTCCCGGCCTGCAGAACGAGGGATTGCTCTGGCGTGAGCGACCATTCATCGCCAAATCGGTCGGTCAGGTAGTCGCGGCAAAAATCCCAGAACGACGTGTACCAAGCTGTGCTCTCGCCTGCGCTGGCACCGGGGTGAGCTGGGATGTACCACCCCTTGATCACCTCCTGCAGGAAGCCGTGTTTGAGCAAGAGCTCTCGGACGGTACGCGTCAAATCCTTCGAGCGGATCGCCACACGGCCGGTCGCTTGGACAGCCTTTAGGCTCTCCAGCGCGTTTGCGAGTTTCTCATTTGGCGTAGCCATAACGCCCCTCCATCGCTCACTGGGCCGATCGAGGTGTGTATCATCAATCGTATTTAGCGTTGCACTAATAATAGTTTTTTATGTTTCTCTAGGAGTCGTATTTTCCGCCGCGCGATAGATCGTCTTTTATGCGACATCATCGGCTTCGCAGGCTCTCAATCGCTTTCTCGAACGGATCGCGAGCCTTAATCACCTCACGAGTGAGCCCAGCGCCTCAACGGCCAACGGAATCGTGCGACAGGCTGCTGCCCAATTCCCGTCTGAATATCGGCGAAGCCCTCGCGTAGTCCGGCGGCGTCCCCCTGCGGTTTGCTGCAAACCCCGGCGTAAACCCACGTGCAATCCACATCGGTAGCGGGCCGGATCGCGGGCCAGCGCGCGAACGAAAGCGAAAGAGAACGCGAACATCCGTGTGCAATCCTTGCACACGACGCTCTCTAATTATTTGAAAAGATTACTCACTCCGTCCAGTCCATCATCGGCGCGACGGAGAGACGGTGGGCGGGGTGGGTCATGATCAGGGCTAGCGTTGAACTGGCCCGTCCCTACAGGGAAAACGCCCGCCGGCACAGTCAACGGGCGTTCTCCGGGCGATCAGGCAGGCTGAACCGCGCCCCCGCGCTGAACCCCCGTCACCAGTACGGGGATCAGATAGCCCGCGGTCAGCAGGGTGTTGGACACCGCGTTGAGCGGAAAGCCGGTCCCGACCGAGATCGCGCTGTCGATCACGTACCAGACCAGGACCGAGGCCGTCAGCGACCGCCAGACAGCAGCGCCGTGTGTGTGGGCCAGGCCAACCATGGCGATCATCGTCATGCCCCAGCCGAGCGTCAGGGCGCCCTGCAGACCGAAGGCGAAGCGCATCTCCGTCTGGTCCAGCAGGTCGGGATCTCCTCCCAACAGCCCGATCACCAGCCGGGGCGCGGCGTCCAGCGCCGGCACGGCCGCCAGGGCCAGCACCAGACCGAAGGCCAGCACGACCCAGCACCACACCCGCATCCACGTCTTCCAGAACCCGTTCATCACATCCTCCTTCGCTTGATGTGAGCTCAGGCTGACGCCACCGGGTAGGCGCCGCAATTACCTGGCGGGTAATGGACAGGGCTCGCGCACGCTGCGACCGTCGGGCATGTCCACCGCCCTCGCCCCCGGCCGCGCAGACGCCGGCCCGTTCGCCCAGGCCCTGCGCCGCTTCCGCGCCGCCCGCCGCATGAGCCAGCTGGACCTGGCCCTGACCTGCGAGGTCTCGGCCCGGCATCTGTCGTTCCTCGAGTCCGGCCGCGCCCAGCCCAGCCGGGACATGGTGCTGCAGCTGGCCGAGGGGCTGCTGCTGCCGCTGGGATCGCAGAACGCGCTGCTGCAGGCTGCGGGGTTTGCGCCGGTCTTCCCCGCCTCACCGCTCGACTCCGAGGCGCTGGGACCCTTCCGGGCGATCCTCGACGAGATGATCGCCCGGCATGCGCCCTACCCGGCCCTGCTCTGCGACCGGCACTGGACCATCCTCGACGCCAATCCGACCGCCCGGGCCCTGCTCGCGCCGCTGCATGAGGGGCCGGGGCCGATGAACGTGGTGCGGATGCTGACCGACAGCCCGCTGGCGCCGCTCGCCATCGCCAACTACCCCGAGGTGCTGGCCGAGATGGCCGCCCGCATCCAGCTCGAGGCGCTGGAGGCCGGCGACGACGCCGTCCTGCACGAGCTGTTGCGGGCCTTGCAGGCGGCGACGATCAGCCATCCCTATCGCGCCTCCCACCTGCAGCGGCGGCCGTTGGCGCCGGTGGTGCTCAATGCCCCCGACCAGCCGCTGAGCTTCCTGTCGACCATCGCCCATTTCGGCACCAGCGAGGACGTCACCGTCCGCGACCTGCGGCTGGAGCTGCTGTTTCCGGCCGACGAGGCCACGCGGCTGGCGATGATCGCGCTCGGCGCCGCTCTGGCCGGCTGAAGACTGTCAGGCCCGGCGAATGCCGCTATAGCCGTCTGCAACGACAGGGAGGACGGCATGCAGGATCTCGAAGGCCGGGTGGCGCTGGTCACCGGCGGGGCGCGCGGCATCGGCGCGGCGACGGCGAAGGCGCTGGCGGCCGCCGGCGCGAAGGTGGTCATCAGCGATCTGGCCGACGGAACCGCCGTCGCCGACAGCATCGGCGGCGCCTGGGTCAGGCATGACGTCACCGTCGAGGCCGACTGGATCGCTGCCGTGGCCTTCGCCCGCGAGACCTTCGGCGGTCTCGACATCCTGGTGAACAACGCCGGCATCTTCTGGATGAAGCCGATCGTCGACACCGCGCTGGAAGACTTCCGGCGCATGCAGCAGGTCAATGTCGAGGGCGTGTTCCTCGGCCTCAAGCACGCCATTCCGGCCATCGCCGAGCGGGCGCAGCGCTGGGACGGCGGCGGGTCGATCATCAACCTGTCGTCGGTGGCGGGGCTGGTGGGCCAGGCCAACGGCCTCGCCTACAACGCCTCCAAGGGCGCGGTGCGGCTGATGACCAAGTCGGCGGCGATGGAATGCGCGCGTGGGGGCCTGAAGATCCGCGTCAATTCCGTGCATCCGGGGATCATCGACACTCCGATGATGACCGAGGCCGCCGCCGCCGTTTCCGCCCGTAGCGGCGAGGGCTCGAACAGCACGCTGGAGCGGTTCGCCCAGAGCCATCCCATGGGCCGCCTCGGCCGCGACATCGACATCGCCAACGCCATCGTTTTCCTCGCCTCGGACGGCGCGGCCTTCATGACGGGGTCGGAAGTGGTGGTCGACGGGGGCATGACGGCGACCTGAACCGCTACCCGTGCTTATTCTAACGCCGAGAAACTTCCGTTCAGGAATAGGCAGACCGGTTTTTTCCCGCGACTTTCGGCCCCGAAAAACAAGGGGAGACGCCACATGAAAGACCTCGCAGGCAAGACTGCGTTCATCACCGGAGCGGCCTCCGGCATCGGGCTGGGGATCGCCACGGCCCTCGCTCAGGCCGGGGTCAAGGTGATGCTGTGCGACATCGAAGCGGCGGCCCTGGACAAGGCGGTCGCGGGCCTCAAGGCCACCAACGCCGACGTCGAGGGCGTGGTGGCGGACATCTCGGTTCGTGAAGAGCTCCAGAAGGCCGCCGACGCGACCCTCGCCCGTTTCGACGAGGTGCATATCCTGGTGAACAACGCCGGTGTCGGCGGCGGCGGCAGCTATGGGCGGTGGAGCGACGCCGGTTGGCGCTGGACGCTCGATGTGAACCTGTGGGCGGTGATCTGGGGCATCGAGATCTTCGGCCCGCTGATCGAGCGTCACGGCCAGGGCGGCCAGATTGTCTCCACCGCCTCCATCGCCGGACTGATCTCCGGCAGCGGCAATGCCTACAACGTCAGCAAGTATGGCGTGGTGGCCCTGTCCGAAGGCCTGCGGCTCGAACTGGCGGGACGCGGAATCGGCGTGTCCGTGCTCTGCCCCGGGCTGGTGCGGACCCAGATCATGGACTCGGCGCGCAACCTGCCGGAGCGGTTCGAGGGGCAGGCGCCCACGCCGATGACCCCCGCCATCGAGGCCGGCATCGCCCAGATGCGTGAACGCATCGCCGGCGGCGTCGATCCGGCCTACGTCGGCGAACTGGTCCGCGAGGCCATCGAGAACGACTGGCCCTACATCTTCACCGACGCCGAGTTCGAGCCCTTCGTCGAGATGCGGTTCGCCAACATCAAGGCGGGCTTCGACCGGATCCGCGACCGGACGCCGGTGCGGTAGCTATGGATCGCTCAGAACAGCTGGCGCTGGAATATCTCCAGTCGCTTGGGCTTGGCGACATCATCTACGAGCCAGACGGACAGACGACGCCAGATTTCGTGATCGACGGCCGGATTGCTGTCGAGGTCCGACGCCTCAATCAGAACTTCGAGACTCCGAATGGCCATACCGGGCTCGAAGTCGTCGAGGCCCCCATACTGCGGTTCGTTGAGACGTTACTGCCGCGCTATGGGCCGGCGCCTGAAGGACGAGGCTGGTGGATTTCGTACGACTTCCGGCGACCGGTAGACTGGAAGGCCGTCAAGAGCGCGCTTCCCAAGGCATTGGCAGAGTTCAAGGCGGCGCCGTCGCCGTCCGGAGCGGATATGCATCTGACGGGCACATTCAAACTTGAGATTCGACCTGCCGGTATCGCGGTCGAGCATCTGTTCATGCTCGGAGGCTATGCAGACTATGACGCCGGTGGGTTTGTCGCTGGCGAGATCATTCGCAATCTCAATCTCTGCGTCGCAGAGAAGGCTGCAAAGATTTCGCACCGCTACGCGCACTATGCGGAATGGTGGCTCGTCCTACCCGACTACATCGGGCCTGATTTAAACTCCGAAGAGCGTTCTTCCATCGGCCAGCATGTGAATCTGCAAGCATTTTCGTGCGTGATCCTCATTCACCCGCGCGTGCCCAGCCAAGCCCTGATCCTGTCCCGGTAGCCTGACAGGCGAACGCGAATCGCCTGTAACGGGTTAAATTTGTTGGTGTTTTAAATCCGGCGCCGTCTTTATCCCCAATCGCGCGAAGTCATCCAAGCCACACAAGGCCCTCCCCCTCACTGTCATCCCGGAAGCCGTGCAGCGGCTATCCGGGGCCCAGATCAAATCTCAGCCGAATCTGGGTCCCGGATCGGCTTTGCAGGCCGTCCGGGATGACAGTGGAGCGTGGCTACAAGGCCGTCGCCAGGCCGTGGAACTCGGTGATGGCGCCGTAGACGCCGAGCCCGATGCCCATGGCCATCTGCTCCAGCTCCATGACGTTGTGGACCAGGAAGATCATCACCGTTCCCGTCGTCGGATCGGCCTGCCACCAGCCGCCGTAGGCGCCGGGCCAGCCGACGGTGCCGACACCGCCCTTGCAGCGGGTCACGGCGGCCGTATCCGGGTCCATCACCACGGCCAGGCCATAGCCGAAGCCGTGGGCGGTGAAGATCGGCATGCCCAGCGTCTCGCCGCGGGCGCGCTGATCCTCGGTCAGCTGGTTGGTCATCATGGCCCCCAGGGTTTCCGGCCGCAGCAGCCGCACCCCGTCGACCGCGCCGTTACCCAGGAACAGCCGGGCGAAGGCCAGATAGTCATCGAGCGTCGACCACAGCCCGCCGCTGCCGGACACATAGGTCATGTCCGCCGGCCGCTCCGGCAGCACGGCGCCGGCGCCGGAGGCTCCCGTCGGCCGCGGGATCATCCCGCCGGCGGCGTCAAAGCCGTACAGCTGCGCCTTGCGGTGCGCCTTGTCGGCCGGAACGGTGAAGCCGGTGTCGGTCATGCCCAGCGGACCGAAGATCCGGCGCTGGAGCACCGCGCCGAGCGGCTCACCCTCGATCCGCGCGATCAGGAACCCCAGCAGATCCGTGGAATTGCCGTAGTGAAAGCCGGCGCCGGGCTGGTCGATGAGCGGCAGGGCGGCCAGCGCCGCGATCCAGTCGTCGGGCGCGACATGGCTATCGATGTCGCCGCCCAGGGCCGCGTCATAGGCCGGCTGGATCGGGCCGGCGTGGAACGAGCCGTAGGTCAGGCCCGACCGGTGCGTGAGCAGGTCGTCAAAGGTGATCTCCCGCGCCGCCGGATCAGTCTCGTCCAGCGGACCGTCGGGCGAGCGGAGTACGCGCATGTCGGCGAACTCCGGCGCCCAGCGGCTGATCGGGTCGGCAAGACTGATCTTGCCGTCATCCACCAGCATCAGGGCCGCGACCGAGGTCACCGGCTTGGTCATCGAGGCGATGCGGAAGATGGCGTCGCGCTGGAGAAGGTCGAGGGATTCCCTGTCCCGCCAGCCGGTAGCGCAGGTCTGAACCACCCTACCGTCCTTCCAGACGAGGGTCGCGGCCCCGGCGATCTCATCGGCGTCGACATAGCGGCCGAGCATGGCGGTGATCGGATCGGAGGCGGTCATGGTCGGTCCTGTCGCACGGTCGGCGCTGATAATATTCTCTGCTTATAAAATATAGTTCCAATATTTCTGCAAGCCGATAGACTCCGGGCCATGTCCGCCGATCCCGCGAGCGCTGATGCCAGACGCCGTCCCAAGGGCGACAAGCGCGCCCGCACCCGCGCTGCCCTGCTGGACGCCGCCCGCCAGCTGATCCGCGAGCGCGGCTATGACCGCACCACCCTGCAGGCGGTGGCCGAGCGGGCCGGCATGACCAGCGGGGCGATCTACGGCAACTTTCGCAACCGCGATGACCTGTTCATCGCGCTGGGCCAGGCCTACTGGGCGCCGGTGAAGCCGAAGATCCGGGCCGACTCGACCTTCGCCGAGAAGATGCGCGCCCTCGCCGAGGCCTATATCGCCGCGATCCCCGAGCGGCAGGAAGCGGCCTACGGCCGGCTGACCGGCATGGCCCACGCTGCGGCCAATGCGGCCTTGCGGGCGGAGGTGAGAGCGATCACCGCCGCCAGTTTCGCCACCGGCGCCGCCTGGCTGCGCAGCGTGGCGGACGACGGCGGCCTGCCGATGCCGGCCGAGACGCTGGTGGTGCTGATCCACGCCGTGACCGAAGGGTTGCTGTTCCAGCGGTTCCTGACGCCGGACCTGGTCCCGGACGAGGCGTTCTACGCCGCCTTCGCGGCGCTGGCGGGAGAGCCCGGAGCTCAATAACTCCGTCATGGCCCGGCCTGTCCGGGCCACCCAAGCGCGGCGGCGGCGCAGGATCGCTCGCCGTCGACATCGCGCCGATCCTGACGAGCCCGTGTTCCTGGGTGGCCCGAACAAGTCGGGCCATGACGGCATGATGGAGAAGGTTGGCGAGGGTACGTCCCCGCCAGGCCATTAAATGCATTGCTGCATATTATCCGGCGCCGTAGATATCCCCCATGGAGCGAAAACCCGCTATCCGCAAGGGCGTGCCCAAGGGCGACAAGCGCCAGAGAACCCGCAAGACCCTGGTCGCGGCGGCGGCGGAGATCATCGCCGAGAAGGGCTTTGACCGCACCTCGATCGAGGCGGTCTGCACCCGCGCGGGCCTGTCGCGCGGCTCCTTCTACGGCAACTTCAAGAGTCGGGAAGACTTGTTCCTGGCCGTGATGGACAGCCAGTGGACGCCGATCGAGGCCGACTTCAAGCCGGGCGCGCCGCTGCGGACCCAGATGCGGCTGCTCGGCGAGGCCGTCGCGGCGCAGATCAAGACCCGGCGGGCCAACGCCGCCGGCGCCGCGGCCTTCCAGCTCTACATCGTCACCCACGCGCACATGCGCGAGCGGATGACCGAGCGGAACGCCGAGACCTACCGGATGATGGCGGCCGGCTTTCAGAAGATCGCCCCGCCCGGCTCGCTGCCGATGCCGGCCGACCGGTTCGCCCGGGTGATCGACGCCCTGATCACCGGACTGGTGTTCACCAGCTTCCAGACGCCTGACCTGATCAGCGACGAGGACATCATCGCCGCCTTCGAGGCCCTGGCCGGCGCCGAACCCGCGCCCAACCCCTGGCCGATGAGCCGACCCCTGACGCGCGGATGAGGTCAGCGGCGTGGGTTGCCGCCCCGCCGGGAACCCATTATGAGTATATCTTATAGTTAAATTTGAATTGATCGAAGACAAACAGAGATCAATTGAGCGATTAGAGACCCATAGACTCAGGTTTCAGCCGTCGAAGTTCGCACAACATTAGGAGTGTTGGTTCAGAACGATCTGCAACAAGGCGAGACGGATCGGTTCGGAATGCCCAAGAGATTTCTGAAGGCGGACTTTTTCTGGCCCCTCGCGATTCTCGCCGTGTTTACCATGGCGGTGCTTGTCGCCCTGGTCCTCAGCCTCGTCCACCAGTTCGACTCCGTATCCCGTGAGCGGGAGCAGGCCGTGGTGGCCAACGGCCTGACCGGGATCACCGGCGAAGTGGCGCACCGCGTGGTGGCCCAGGCTGTCTGGGACGAGGCGGTGCGCAATCTGGACAACCGCTTCGATCCGGTCTGGGCCAGCGAGAATATCGGCCAGTTCCTGAGCCAGACCGGCGGCTTCGACACCTCCTTCGTGCTCGATGCGAAGGACCGGGCGATCTACGCCGCGGACGGGCCCGGAACGGTCGACGCCGGCGCCTTTGCGGCCTTCGCGCCCGCGACGGCCGCGATCGTCGAGTCGGTGCGCGCCCAGGAAGCCGCCCGCGCCCTGAATACGGCGCGCCGGTCTGCGCCCGGCAAAATTCCCGGCCCCATTCAGGCCAGCTCGATCGCCAAGGTGGAGGGCCGGCTCTACATCCTGTCGGCGACCCTGGTGCAGCCCGACTTCGGCCACGCTCGCCCCAAAGGTCCCAGGGCGCCGATCGTGGTCACCGGCATGCTGCTCGGACAGCCCTTCCTGAAGATGTTCGGCGAGCGGTTCATGCTCCGCGACCTGCATGTTCACGGCGACGACTCCCGGTCTGACAAGCGTCAGGCCCACATCCCGTTGCGCACCCATTCGGGAGACTATGTCGCCACGCTGGACTGGCAGCCGCAGACGCCCGGAAGGACCATGCTCGACCAGATCGGCGGGCCCGTCCTGATCATCGTCGCCCTGCTGAGCCTCGCCGCGCTGACGCTCTACCGGCGCGCCAGCGGAATGGCGCAAAGCCTTGTGGCCAGCGAGGCGCGGGCGACCCACCTCGCCTACTTCGACCCGCTGACCGGCTTGCCGAACCGCGCGCGCTTCCAGGAAAGGCTGGATCACGCCCTCGACCACCTCAGGCGTGATCATCAGGCGACCGTGGCGGTGCATTCCATCGACCTCGACCGCTTCAAGGAAATCAATGACCTGCATGGTCATCAGGTCGGCGATCAGCTGATCAAGCTGGCCGCTCGACGGCTGGCCGCCGTCTGCCGGTCAACGGACACCTTCGCGCGGTTCGGCGCTGACGAGTTCGCCATCGTCCAGGCCAACGCCACCGCAGCCCAGGCGGCGGCGCTTGCGGACCGGCTGATCGAGGCCATGACCGCACCCTTCTACCTGGAAACCAACCGGTCCTTCATCGGCTGTTCGATCGGCATCACCATGGTCACCGACGGGGATGTGGATCCCGGCGAGGCGATCCGGCAGGCTGACATGGCGCTGACCCGCGCCAGGGCCGATGGTGGAAGCCGCTTCTGCTTCTTCGAGATCGAAATGGACGCTGCGGTGAAGACCCGGCGGTCGCTGGAGATCGACCTGCGCGAGGCGCTGGCGGCCGGGTCGCTGGACATGGCCTATCAGCCGCAGGTCAACCACCGCGGCGTGATGACCGGCGTCGAGGCGCTCGTGCGCTGGCGGCACCCGGTCCGCGGCCCGATCTCGCCGGCCTTCTTCGTGCCGATCGCCGAGGAATGTGGCCTGATCAGCGAACTGGGCCTGTTCACCATCGCCCGCGCCTTCCAGGACAGCCGACGCTGGAAGGGGCTCAAGGTGGCGATCAACGTCTCGGCCATCCAGCTGCGGACGCCCGGCTTTGTCACAGCCGTCAGCACCCTGGTGTCCCGCCTGCGGGTCGATCCGCGGCGGTTCGAACTGGAGATCACCGAGGGGCTGCTGGTCGGCGACGATCCCGAGACCCACGACACGCTCAAACGCCTGCGCGACCTTGGCTTCAGCCTGGCGCTCGATGACTTCGGAACGGGATACTCAAGCCTGAGCTATCTGAAGCGGTTCCCGATCAGCAAGATCAAGATCGACCGCTCCTTTATCGCCAGCCTGGGCATCGACGAAGAGGCCGACGCCGTCGTCGGTGCGATCATCCGGCTGGCGCGCGCCCTGAAGCTGAACGTGATCGCCGAGGGCGTCGAAACCAGCGACCAGCGCGACCGGCTGGCCGCGGCGGGCTGTTCCGAGATCCAGGGCTACCTGTTCAGCAAGCCGGTCTCGGCCGCCGACATCGAGGCGCTGCGGGCGGCGCCGGCCTTCATGCGCACAGCTCGCGCCGCCGCCTGACCCGCGGGCCGTGATGAACGGGAGATGACCAGAGCCGTTCAGACTGGGCTCAAGCCGCGCCGCTCATAAGGGTCTCAACAACGGCCGCTTCCGGATCCCCCGCAGGCCCAGCCGTCAGGAGACCTGCCATGAAGAAGATCCTCACCGCCGCGATCGCCCTGTCGGTCCTGGCCTCGGCCGGCGCCGCCAGCGCCCAGTCCTATCAGGGCCGCCCGCAGCAAGGCGGCTACCAGGGCCAGAGCGGCTATCAGCAAGGCGGCGACCGCCGGGACGACCGCCGCGATGATCGTCGGGACGAGCGCCGCGACGACCGCTACGACCGCCGCGATGACCGCCGCGATGACCGCGCCGACCGCCGCTACGACCGCGCCGAAAGCCGCTACGAGCGCCGCGCCGAGCGTCGCTACAACGCCGGCCGCTACCATGCGCCGCGAGGCTATCAGGCCCGTCAGTGGCGCCGGGGCGAACGCCTTCCGACCCAGTACCGCACCAGCGGCTACTACGTTGACCACCGCGCCTATCGCCTGGCGCCCCCGCCCTACGGCTATCGCTACGTGCGGGTGAATGACGACGTCGTCCTGACCGCCATCGCCACGGGCGTGATCGCCTCGGTCCTGTTCGGCATGTTCCAGTAGGTTTCCCCCCGAACCTGCTGTGACGACGCCCCCGGAGAGCCATCTCCGGGGGCGTTTTCGTATGCTGCTTCCTTCTCCCCTTGCGGGAGAAGGTGTCGGCGAAGCCGACGGATGAGGGGTCGCACCGGCGCTCTTCGCCAGTAGACGCTTCCCCAAATGCGGGAGTCTGACTATATTAATCGCATGCCGAGCAATTCGCCCAAGCTCAATCTGGCAAGACAAATGCGCCGCGCGCCAACCCTGAACGAGCGCGCGCTGTGGAAAATGCTCCGCGACCGCAGGCTGAACAGTATGAAATTCCGAAGACAGGTTCCGATTGGCCGCTACGTCGTCGATTTCGTGTGTCTTCGTCACCGGCTTGTCGTCGAGGCTGACGGGCCGTTCCATGATGAGGTCGGGGACGCCGCGCGAGACGCCTGGCTGAAGGCTCAGAACTTCCGGGTGCTACGCTTCGCCAACAAGGAGATCGAGGACTGGCCAGAGCGCGTGCTGGACGCGATCCTGGCCGCCGTCGCCGTGCCGCCCGACCGTCGGATCTGAGAGCCCCCTCATCCGACCCGCTTCGCGGGCCACCTTCTCCCGCGAGGGGAGAAGGAACAGAGTCAGTCCTCCAGGCTCAGCAGGGTCGCGTTGCCGCCGGCGGAGGTGGTGTCGATCGAGACGGTGCGTTCGACGGCGAAGCGGGCCAGGTAGTGCGGGCCGCCGGCTTTCGGGCCGGTGCCGCTGAGGCCTTCGCCGCCGAAGGGCTGGACGCCGACGACCGCGCCGATCATCGAGCGGTTCACATAGAGGTTGCCGACCTTCGCCGCCGCCCTCACCCGGTCCGCCGTCTCGCCGATGCGGCTGTGCAGGCCCATGGTCAGGCCGTAGCCGCTGGCGTTGATGCGGGCGAGCAGGCCGTCGAGGTCGCCGCCCTTCCACGTCACCACATGCAGGACCGGGCCGAACACCTCGCGGGTCAGGTCCTCGACCTTGTCCAGCCGGATCACGGTCGGCGGCACGAAGGTCCCGCCTTGCGTCCCTTCCGGCAGGGCCAGCTGGTGAATCACATGCGGCCGCTGGGCGTCGATCCAGGCCATCAGGCCGTCACGCGCCTGGGCGTCGATCACCGGGCCGACGTCGGTGTCCGGACGGGCCGGGTCGCCGATGACCAGCTCGGCCATGGCGCCGCCGAGCATCTCCAGCACCTTGTCGGCGATATCCTCCTGCACGCAGAGCAGGCGCAGGGCCGAGCAGCGCTGGCCGGCGCTCTGGAAGGCCGAGATGATCACGTCATTCACGACCTGCTCGGGCAGGGCCGTGGAGTCGACGATCATCGCGTTCAGGCCGCCCGTCTCGGCGATCAGCGGCACCAGCGGGCGGCTTTCGTCGTCCAGCAGGGTGCGGGCGATGCGGCGGGCGGTGGCCGTCGAGCCGGTGAAACAGACGCCCATCACGCGCGGGTCGGCGGTCAGGGCCTGGCCGACGTCCGGGCCGCCGGGAACCAGCGCGATGACGTCGGCGGGCACGCCCGCTTCCAGCAGCAGCTCTACCGCCGCATGGGCGATCAGCGGCGTCTGCGGCGCGGGCTTGGCCACCACCGCGTTGCCGGCGACGAGCGCCGCCGAGACCTGGCCGAGGAAGATGGCCAGCGGGAAGTTCCACGGACTGACGCAGGCGAAGACGCCCCGGCCGCTGAGCGTCAGCTCGTTGGTCTCGCCCGTCGGTCCCGGCAGGGTCACCGGCAGGAAGGTCTCGCGGGCGCGGGCGGCGTAGTAGCGGCAGAAGTCGACGGCCTCGCGCACTTCGCCCAGCGCGTCGGGGATGGTCTTGCCGGCTTCGCGCACGGCCAGCGCCATCAGGCGCACGCGGTCGCGCTCCATCAGGTCGGCCATGCGGTCGAGGACGGCGGCGCGCTCGGCGACCGGGCGGGCGGCCCAGGCGTGCTGGGCGGCGGCGGCAAGGCCGATGGCGCGCGAGACGTCGGCGACGGAGGCCTCGACGACCTCGCCCACGACGCGGCTGTGGTCAGCAGGATCGGTGACCGGCTTCGCAACGCCCGTGACCGCCTTGCCGCCTATCAGCGGCGCGGCGGCCTGTTTGACCGCCCAGGTCTTGCCCATCTCGGCCACCAGACCGTCCAGCACGGCGCGGTCGGTGAGGTCCAGGCCGGCGGAGTTGCGGCGTTCGGGGGCGTAGAGGTCCATGGGGTTGGCGATCCGGCTGTGGGGTTGGAGGCCGGCGGCCTCGACGATGGCGACGGGGTCGGCGAGCAGCTCTTCGTCGCTGATGCTTTCGTCGGCGATCTGGTGGACGAAGCTGGTGTTGGCGCCGTTCTCGAGCAGGCGGCGGACGAGGTAGGCCAGCAGGTCGCGATAGCCGCCGACCGGCGCATAGACCCGCGCCGCGACGCCCTTTTCCTGCATGAGCCGCTCATAGAGGCCGCCGCCCATGCCGTGCAGGCGCTGGAACTCGAAGTCCCGCCGCGCGCCGGCCCACTGCAGGATGGTCGCGACGGTCAGACCGTTGTGGGTGGCGAAGGCCGGATAGATCCCCGGCGCATCGAGCATCGCCCGGGCGCAGGCGAGGTAGGAGACGTCGGTCGCCGCCTTGCGGGTGAACACCGGATAGTCGGGCAGGCCCCGCTCCTGGCCGCGCTTGATCTCGCTGTCCCAGTAGGCGCCCTTGACCAGGCGCACGGTCAGCTTGCGGCCGGTCTCGCGGCCCAGCGCGTCGGCCCAGGCGATGACCGCCGGCGCGCGGCGCTGATAGGCCTGGATCGCCATGCCCAGGCCATCCCAGCCCTTGAGCTCCGGCGCGCGGGCGAGGGCCTCGATGATGTCGAGGCTCATCTCCAGCCGCTCGGCCTCCTCGGCGTCGATGGTCAGGCCGATGCCGTGCTCCAGCGCCGCCAGCGCCAGCTGCAGCGTGCGGTCGATCAGCTCGGCGACGCAGGACGCGTCCTTGGCCGTCTCGTAGCGCGGGTGGATCGCCGAGAGCTTGACCGAGACGCTGTCGCGCGCGGCCATCTCGCCCTTGAACCCGGCCACCCGGCCGACCGCCGCGATCGCGTCGAGATAGGCCTGCAGATAGCCGTCCGCGTCCTCCATCGTGCGGGCGCCCTCGCCCAGCATGTCGAAGCTGTGGCGGAAGGCGGCGGCCCCGCCCCGGTCGGCGCGCTTCAGCGCCTCGGTGATGGTCCGGCCGAGCACGAAGGCCTCGCCCATCATCTGCATCGCCGCCGCCACGGCCTTGAGGATCGCCGGCTCGCCCAGCCGGCCGACCAGTTTGGTCAGGGTCCCGGCCTCGTCGTCCATCAGCCCGCGGGCGAGGATGAGGCCCAGCGTCGCGCTGTTGACCAGCACCGAGCCGGACTGGCCGGCGTGCGCGGCCCAGTCGGCGCGGCCCAGCTTGTCGCGCACCAGCTCGGCGGCGGTCAGCGGATCGGGCACCCGCAGATAGGCCTCGGCCAGCGACAGCAGGGCCACGCCCTCGTCGGTGGTCAGGCTGTATTCCTGCAGGAACCGCTCGACCCAGCCGTCGGACCCGGCCTTGCGCAGGTCGGCGAGCAGGACCTTCGCCTGGGCCTCGACCGCCGCGCGTTCGGCGGCGGTCAGCGTCGCGGCGGGGACCAGGGCGGCCAGCCGCTCGGGCTCCGGCGCGCGATAGAGCGGCGCGATGGCGGCGCGGGCGGCCGCGAGAGTCGGTCGGTCGGACATGGGCTACACAGGTTGACGAAGGATGATCGGTGATACCCCGGATCGCGGCGAATGTGCTTGGCTTGTCACGGACCTGACCGTAGGTTTTCACCGATACCGATGTTCGCGCCGAAGGGTCTTCACCATGCTCGACGAGATCGACCGCCGCATCCTGCGGGTGCTGCAGACCGACGGCCGGATCACCAACCAGGACCTGGCCCAGCAGGTCGGCCTCAGCCCCGCCGCCTGCCACGAACGGTTCCGCCGCCTGCGCGAGCGCGGCTACATCACCGGCTTCGCCGCCCTGCTCGACCCGGCGATGATGGACCGCGCCCTGCTGATCTTCGTCGAGATCCAGCTGGACCGCACCACGGCCGAAACCTTCGACCAGTTCGCCGCGGCCGTGCGGCGGGCGCCGGAGATTTTGGAGTGCCACATGGTGGCCGGCGGCTTCGACTACCTGATCAAGGCGCGGGTCGAGGACATGACGGCGTACCGCGCGTTCCTGGGCGGCACGCTGGTGGACCTGCCGGGGGTGCGCGAGACAAGGACGTATGCGGTGCTGGAGGAGGTGAAGAATACGGTGGTGATGGCGGTGTGATGATCGTCCAGACAACGAAGAGGATGGTCTGTTGCCCGCCGCTAGGCTATTTTAGCCAGCAACAACAGTTTGGGCGGGGTGCGGTTGTATAGAAAGCCACCGATTGTCGAAGCGGTTATCGAGTTTCAGCTATCGGAAGTCGTAACTGCAGCTGCGCTGGAGCGCACTAAGGCGCTATTGAGCAAGCGTCTTCCGTCCGTTATCGACGAAGAGAATTTCAATGTTCATGTCGATGCCGATCAAGGCACCGTGAACGTGAGCAGTGAATCTACGGGTTTCCGCCTTTTGAGTCGGGGCGAGACAATCACACTCAAGCGGAACCTCTTCGCCGCGGCCATCCTCGCGCCCTATGGCGGCTGGGGCGACCTCGTCTCCCTTGCGAAGGAAGGTTGGGAAGCATTCAGCAGCGCCGCGGCACCCCGAGGCAGCATTGCCAGAATTGGAATACGGTACGTCAATCGGATCGATGTTCCGTGGCCAGCTTCTGGGAAATTACAGATCGAGGACTACCTAACTTTCACGTACGACGCTCCCCAGCCCCCGCTCAACCCCTCTCTTGAGTTCTTGGTTTCGATGATGGCCGACATAGGAAATGGCGAAGAGTGTCGTGTCCGCATTTCGTCTTCTTCGACCGAATCCCCCCTTGCCCGTCATAACGGTATTGTTCTCGACATTGACGTCTTTTCTCTCCACCCGCACAGTCTAAGCCAAGGATCAGTTTGGGATCTTGTCGATAGAATGCGCGGATACAAAAATGATGTGTTCGAAGCTTGCATAACTGAGCGATCGCGGGAGATGTTTGGTCGTGCTTAGTACCGCAACGCTTGAACGGCCACGCACGCCGCCTCTTCCACCATCGATGGGGCACAGTGGAGAGGCCCAAGAACTCCGAGAGCGCCTAAAGCTTCCGCCCAGCATTTTGGCGCGACCCACAACGTTTGACCACATTCTACACGCCCCTCCGCCCCCTGTGCGAGCAAACAGAAAGGTCCGCCGGAGCCGCCCGCAAATAAAACTTGGAGTATCGCGCTTTTCTCCGCCCAAATCGATCGCTCGGAGGGCAAGCGAGTGCTTAATGGGGCTGAGGTTGAGAACCTCCCAGGTAGCCATGTACTTGGACAGTGACTGGCTAGAGGGGCTGGATCGGCAACTCGCCTTCATGCTCGATGCAAGCGAATGGCCCTTGGAAGCGGCGCTGCCAACCGTGAACAGTTACGGCTCGTTCCTAAATTTGATTGTGAATTTGAGGCCATTGAAGCGACCCAGCCTGGGTGTTTCAGACGCTGGGAATATCGTCTGTACTTGGGATGCAGATGGAGCTTATCTATTCGTAGAATTCTATCCAAATAATTTTATTCGCTGGTCAGCAGCCCAGCGCATTTACGACAGTCTAGAGACTATTAGCGGCCAAACTATTTCAGCCCGCCTTTTGGCGAATATTACTGGCTTTTCACCCAGCAGGTGGTTTGCAAACGTTGACTGACATAAACATCGACCACGCTCATAGAATAATGCGCTGGGTATCGAAGACGAAAATTAGGCACGACCCGGACACGCTTGAGCCGATTGGTCCCATGCCGACCGCCTTCAGGCTTCGCGTCGAACTGACGCCTCCGGAGCCATCTCTTTCAGTTAGCTGGGTTGAGCATGTGGAGGCTGCCGACAGCGTACAGATCGCGAGAACTGGCGCTCTCCTCGCAGAACAGGTCAATGCCAAGCCAACCAGTGGCGGCGCATTTGCGATAGGAAACGTAGGAGAAATCATCAAAACAGGCGTAGACACAAGCGGGCTGCAAATTAGTATTTTGTCTACGCCGAAGAAGAACGCTCCTGCGTATGCTCAAGTTTGGGGAATTCCCCATGACGATTTGAACTTGCAGACGGCACTAGCTTTTGGATGCTGGGGCCAACTCGTCAAAGCAGCTGAAATTCTAACTCAAGATTGACTGTTGCCACGTCAGTTGCGCCCCACACCCGCCCTTCTTCCCATCCCAAAATCCTCGCCGGGCGGGTCAGGTTGCTCAAGGGCGCTTCGCTTCGCGTCGCGGCGCGACAGGCCCGCAGGGCCTGCCCTTGAACAACCTGGCCCGTCCGGCACGCTGACCCGCATGAGATGAAGGGACATCTCCCTTCCCCCTCGATGGGGGAAGGGTTGGGGATGGGGGTGCTGCGGCGGCGCCGGTTGGCTCCGGTCCACGTGAAGGCCGCCATCCTGGACCGCGCTCACACCTGAAACACGCCCCCAACCCTGCCCTTCCCCCATTGAGGGGGAAGGGTTCAGAGGGCCGCCATCATCGGCGTTTCCCTCTCCACCACCCTTCGGGTGGTCCCCCTCTCCCAAGTGGGAGAGGAAGGGTGGCGCCAGGTTGTCGCTCCTTTGTCTGGAAGCCCCCCATGATCATGGGTCGACATTGGGGTCGGACGGCCTAACATGGGTCTCTCAACATGCGGGCGGGGAATTCCCTGACCGCCACAGGATCCACGCCATGCGGAAGACAGCCATTGTCATGGCGGGGGCGCTCGCCTTCGACCTCGGGATCCTGGTCGTGGCCGGGCAGGCCGCCGAAGCGCCCAAGGCGCCGGAGTCGGGGGCGCCGGCCACCACGGTGCGCAAGGCCGGCGAAAAGCCCGTCGAGTACATGAAGTACAAACTGACCGACGTGCTGGTCAGCTCTTATGCGATCGACCGGACCAACACCGCCAAGGGCTGCGAGCACAAGCTCGGCAAGGTCATCGACGTGCACGGCATGCCGGTTTGCCAGCTGCCGGCCAAGCCCGCGCCCACGGGCCGGTAGGCGCCGGCCCCGGCGGGACCCGCCGACGTGCCTGACATCGAAAACGACCCGGTCGTGCGGCTGTCTGCGGGCGATCCCGCGGACGGGCCGCTGGCGACCGGCGCGGCGACGCTGGTCATCGGCGGCGAGCCGATCGCGTTCGAGCTGACCGTGCCGGCGGGACCGGTCGCGGTCGACGACATCCTGCCGATCTTCCAGGGTCTGAGCAGCCTGCTGGCCGAACGGGCGACGGCGAAGGCGGCCGCGGACGGGCGCACCCTGTCCTGCCGGGCCGGCTGCGGCGCCTGTTGCCGCCAGCTGGTGCCCGTCGCCGCAGCCGAGGCCCGGGCGATAGCGCGCGTTGTCCGCGCCCTGCCCGAGCCACGCCAGAGCGCGGTCCGGGCGCGCTTCAATGCGGCCGTGGCGGCGGTGGCCGAGGCGGGACTGTTCGACCAGCTGACCGATCCCGGCGAGCGACGGTTCGAGACCGGGCGGGCCTATTTCCGGCTGGGCATCGCCTGCCCGTTCCTGGAAGACGAGGCCTGTTCCATCCATCCCGACCGGCCGCTGTCCTGCCGCGAGTACCTGGTGTCCTCGCCGGCCGAGAACTGCGCGGCGCCGACCACCGAGGGCATCGAGAAGATCGTGCTGGAGGCCGATCCGTCGCTGGCCGTGCTGAAGGCCGACCTGCGCGACGGCTGGCTGCCGCTGGTCCACAGCCTGGTGTTCGACGAGACGGCGCCGCCCTCGGCCCGTGACCGTACCGGACCGGAAATCCTCGCCGATGTGCTGGGCCGGCTGTAGCCGGTCGGCCGTCGGGCGTTGCCCCCTCACCGCCTTGCGCCATATCCTCAGGCGAAACGCCTCCGAGGAAACGTCATGTCCCGTTCCGCCACGCTCGCCGTCCTGACGGCCGCCCTGTTTGCGACCACCGCCTGCGGCAAGCCGAGCGAGCTGCCGTCGGCGGCGACCTATGGCGCGGATGTGACGCTGGCCGCGCCGGAGAAGGGCGGGCCGATCCCGACGCTCAATCCGGCCAAGGCGGTGGGCTGGCCCGCGGGCGGGGCGCCGGCGGCGCCGGCCGGGTTCGTGGTGACGCGGTTCGCGGAGGGGCTGGACCATCCGCGCTGGCTGTACCCGCTGCCGAACGGCGACGTGCTGGTGGTCGAGAGCAACTCGCCGCCGCGCAAGAAGAAGGGCCTGACCGACTTCGTCGCCGGGCTGATGATGAAGCGGGCCGGGGCGACCGCGCCCAGCGCCAACCGCATCACCTTGCTGCGCGACGCAAACGGCGACGGGACGCCGGAGCTGAAGACCGCCTTCCTGACCGGGCTGAACTCGCCGCTGGGCGTCGCCCTGGTCGGCGAGACCCTCTATGTCGCCAACACCGACGCGGTGCTGGCCTTCCCCTATGCGGCGGGGGCCACGTCGATCACCGCAGCAGGGGTCAAGGTGACCGACCTGCCCGCCGGCGATCCGAACCAGCACTGGACCCGCAACCTGCTGGCCAGCCCGGACGGGACGAAGCTGTACGTGTCGGTCGGCTCGCACTCCAACCTCGCCGAGGGCGGCATCGAGAAGGAGGAGCGGCGCGCCGGGATCCTCGAGATCGACCTGGCCAGCAAGGCGGTGCGGGTGTTCGCCACCGGCCTGCGCAACCCGGTCGGCATGGCCTGGGAGCCGACGGGCGGCGCGCTGTGGACCGCCGTCAACGAGCGCGACATGCTCGGCAACGACCTGGTGCCCGACTACATGACCAGCGTGAAGGACGGCGGCCACTACGGCTGGCCGTGGAGCTATTTCGGCCAGAACGTCGACGAGCGGATGCAGCCGCAGCGGCCGGACATGGTGGCGAAGGCGCTGAAGCCCGACTACGCGCTGGGGGCGCATACGGCGTCGCTGGGGCTGACGTTCCTGCCGGCGATCCCGGTGGCGGAGCTGGCCGCGGGCCAGACCGCGCCGGCGAGCTTCCCGGCCCGCTATGCGCTGGGCGCCTTCGTCGGCCAGCACGGCTCGTGGAACCGCAATCCGGTCAGCGGCTACAAGGTGGTGTTCGTGCCGTTCGCCGCCGGCAAACCGGCGGGCGCTGCGGAGGACTTCCTGACGGGCTTCCTCGACAGCAAGGGCCAGGCGCTGGGCCGGCCGGTGGGCGTCGCATTCGACCGCAGCGGCGCGCTGCTGGTGGCCGATGATGTGGGGAACGTGGTGTGGCGGGTCAGCGCGAAATAGTCCTCCCCTCGTAGAGGGGAGGGGGACCAGCCGGAGGCTGGTGGAGGGGGCGGCGCTGGTGTTGGCGGCCCCCTCCTGAATTCCGGTCTCTCCGGTCGGCCCGGCGCCGCCCCTCCACCATGCTCCGCATGGTCCCCCTCCCCGCTACGCGGAGAGGAAGGCAACGAAAAAGGGCCGCTCACCTGTTCGGTGAGCGGCCC
>JAIOXZ010000048.1 GCA_021741355.1 Caulobacter sp. | reverse complement strand
CCACGCAGATCGGGCCCATCGTCAGGATCGGGTGGTCGCGCCGGACGAACAGCGCCGCCTCGAGGTCGCCGATCCTGTCGCACTTGAACTGCGCCCAGGCTCCAAACGCGGCATGCATGCCGAACGCGACGTCGATGTCACCCCGGGTCAGGAGCTGAACTCCGCGCTCGCTAGTGCCGGACACCATGTCGAACCGTAGATCGGGATGCCGTTGGAGCAGCGCCGTGAGCGGCTCCATGAGCATCCATTCGATAGAACCGGGAAACACTCCGATCCTCAGCACACCACGAAAGGGATCAGCCTTGCGCCCGCCGTCGCCCATCAATTCGGCGCCGTCGGCAAGCAGCCGTGCGGCGCGGTCGATGAAGTCGCGGCCGGCCTCGGTCACGACCGCGCCGCGCGACGTGCGATTGAACAATGCAAAGCCCAGCTGCTGTTCGAGGTCCGCCACGTTCTTGGTCACGGCTGACTGGGTGACGCCGGCGGCTTCGGCGGCTCGTGAAAACGAGCCCAGCCGACCAACGGCGACCGCATGCTTGAGGCGTGCATCCATCGCGGCATTCCCTTCTCGCATATCATGGCCATGAAATGAGCGGCCTGCTAGCCTTCGAAGCAGGTCGGCGGGGGTCGATGCCGTTACCGACCATAGGCACCGCGAGGCAGCGTCTGATGTCCGGCGCGCAGTCAATGTCTGCTTGCCACCCTTTTGCGACATTCTGAGAGTCTGCTTCTCGGGAAGGCAAGCGAGCCCCCGGCAGGCCCGAAGAGCATCGTGGGTACCAAGTTCGGAGTGGGGCCTGAACACGCTCGGCAGCGCCTTCTGCGCCGCCGAGAAATCTAGCCGTTTCCCCCCCTTAGATCCGCGCTCGGATGACGACATGGCGCACGCCCTTGTCGCCGGCCTTTTGCCCGAGATTGAGAGCCGGTCCGAAGGGTTGCAGACCCGCACCGCGCTCGGCGTTGAGAGTATTGGCCAGAGTCAGGACGCAGACCGGATCGAGTTCGAGCATCTCGTCGTTGGCCCGGAACGGGGCGGCCCGTCCGTGACGGTCAAAATCGGCCTTGGCCAGGACCAGGGTCACGTTCTTGGACTTCGCCCACTTGATCGCCAGCTTCTCGGCGCCCTTGGCGCCGGTCGTGGCCAGAGCCATTTCCGGCCACTGCTCGCGAGCCCAGTTGAGAGCATCGAAGATGCGGCCCGCGTCCTCTGCGGTGTCTGCGAGCGGCGATCCACGGAAGGCGATGATGGTCGCCCCGGGGTCGGCGGCGGAGTGCTTTCGAGCCTTGGCCGAGCGGATGACATCCCGGGCCTCGATCTGTGCGGCGGTTGTCCTCGAAGCCCTGACGTTGCCCTTCCAGGGGCTCCAGACCTCACCGGTCGCCGTCGTATAACTGGCCGCCGCAGCGTCTCGGACGAATTCGAGGGCCATGG
The DNA here is from genome assembly GCA_021741355.1 of Caulobacter sp. Classification (GTDB taxonomy): domain Bacteria; phylum Pseudomonadota; class Alphaproteobacteria; order Caulobacterales; family Caulobacteraceae; genus Caulobacter. The sequence continues at coordinate 10,908 of JAIOXZ010000048.1, read as the reverse complement.
TGGCGACATCGGCGGCGCGGGCCTTGCGGGTGGCGGTCTGGAGTTCGGTATCGGCGATCTCCGAGCCGTCGAAATCCCGGGTCAGTCGGTTGAGGTCATCCCTGGCGCGGTCGGCTTCCCGTTCGATCCGTTGCGCCGCCGAATGGAAGGCCCCGATCAGGCTCTCCGAAGCGATTGCCTGGAAATCCTCCAGGGCCGTGTCGATGAAGACATCGAGCACCTCGTTCATCAGGGCGTGGCCGAGTTGGATAAGCGCCACTTCGTGAGGATGAGGGCGGGGGTCGTCGAGGGTCAGGGCCTGGGCCTCGAAGTGGGTCATCTGGCCGGTCAGGGGAGCGTGTGAAGAAGACTGCATTGCGAGACATCCTTTCGGAGTGGGGTGTGGAGCCTGTCGGCTCGACGACCGTCTCGCGCCGACGGCCCGAGGCCCCCCACAAGGGCTTTGAGCGCAGCGTCCCTTGTGGGGAGCCTCGGACGGTGGCGAGGTCTCAAGAGCCAAAGGGCTGCAGACCCCCACGCAATTGTGTCTCGTGTGGATTTCGCGCACGTCGGGCAGGCCAAGGTGTCCACGGAGGGCCAGAAATGGCCCGCGTCGAAAGACGCCTGACCTCCAGGCGCTGGCGCGCCGCCATCACCGGCCCCTATGGGGCGGGGTGCATGGCCGCATTGATGCGGCCCTCAAGCTCCAGGCAATGGGCCATCAGCTGATCGAAGGGTTCGGCGTCATCGAACAGCAAGCCGTCAGCGACCATGGCCTCATAGTCTGCCCCGAGGACGGCGCGAGCTTCGCCGTCCGGCGCCAGATGGATCGCGCCATGCACGGCCGCCTGATAGTCGATGACCGCCTTGCCTGCGTCCTTTTCGACGAAGAACATGGCCTTGTGATCGGCGACCGCCTGGGCCAACGCCGGGTCGGCGATGGCAGCTTGCGCAAAACCCGCATCATCGAGCCGCGCCAAGTCATGCCAATGCCGAGCGAAACGGTCACCCCGCAGCCGCCCTTGGGCACAGAAGACGTGGATGGCCGTCGCCTTCTCCCAGAAGGTGCGCTCAGCCCGCATCACCATCGGCCGCGCGGTCGGAAAGACCACGCCTTCGACAAGTCCGGCGGCGTCGCAGACGACGTCGTGCAGCGCGCTGGGTTCGCCCGTGGACCGTGCGCCAAACTCCAGCATGACCGCCGGCGCGACATAGCCCGAGCCGGTGGCCAGAGGTTCGTACTCGACAAAGACCTTCTCGCCGTCGCGCCGAAGCCGCGCGGGCGCGCCATCGACCACCAGTCTGGCCTGGAGGGTTGGCAGGACGTGGTCCTCCACCCATTGCGGGAGTCGCTGGCCGACCGCCTTGGTCCAGCGCCGCTCCTCGCCGCGTGTCGCGGGCAGGGCGTCGCCGGTCTCTCCCACCAGGTCCGGCGCGAGCGCGCGGATGTCATAGGTAAGATCGACGTCTTCGGAGAACCGCCGGATCACGCCGTAGGCCTTCGAGAGCGATGTCCCACCCTTGAAGACCAGATGCTCGCCAAGCGGCGAGGAGAACAGGGCGTCGAGCGCCCAGACGACCCAGATGTCCTTCTCGAGCAGATGCGCCCGCCGCTCAGACGCCGACGCGGCGACCGCCAAGGCCTCACGACGCTCGTCGGCCGAAAGCTTGAGGAAGGCCTCAGACATGGGCGAACGACTGGCTCACCTGCTGCGCGAGCCAGGTCGGAAGTAGGGGGGCAGCCTTGGCCAGCGCCTGAAGGTCCGCGGCGGGGAGCGTGCGCCGCAGGGTGAGCAGCGCACCCTCGGCCTTCGAGGGGCCAAGCCACGCCAGGGCGCGCAGGATCTCACCCGCGGGCCGGCCGGCCAGCACGAGTTGCCAGGCTGGTGCGTGCCGCATCTCGACCGATTGGCGGCCCAACCGCAGCTTCCGGCTCGGACCCGAGGTCAGATAGACGCTGCGAACGGGCACTTGTGAGGTCAGGCCGAGCGCGTTGGCCGCTGCGGCGCCGTGCGACGCGACGGTTTCACCGCGCAGCTCGGCCAGGCCCGCCACGACCTTTTCCGTGGTGGGCGCGCGAGCCCCAAAGCGGCTCTCGACGGGCCGGACATAGAGGCCCCGGCCGGCGCGCAGCAGTTTACCCCGCCGCGCGAGCCGCGACAGAGCCTGGTCGACAGCCGCGCGCTGGCCCAGGTGCAACAACCCCTTGGCGGTCAGCAACGCGCCCTCCGGCACAGTGCGGCTGTGTTCGAGAATCTCTTCCGTCAATCGTTGCATGGGTCACCTGAGTGTCAGAATAAATAGGGCTACTTCTGACAGTTAGCAACCCACGGGTTAGGGAACGGTTTCCACGGCTGACCGACCTCACGCCGCCAGGGATGTGGCGGCCACATCCACGCGGCTGAAGGCCTCCAAATGATCGACCGCCCGCTGCGCATGGCCTGAAGCCTCCAGCAACGCCGCCGGCCTCTCCTTCAAGATCGCAGCCCAATGGGCCAGATAGGCCGCATGGCCATCCAAAAGCTGAGGACGCAGGCCGATCCGCAAGCCCAACGCCGCCGCCCCGATCTCGGCCACCAGCTCCTCGAAGGCATAGGCCTCGTCGCCGAACCTTGCCCCGAACTCCCGGTTCAGCCGGTGCGGCGCTCCACTCCAATGGACTGCCTCATGGGCGAAGGTCGCCTGATAGTCATCGACCGTGTCGAACGCCTCCGGGGCCGGTAGGCAGATGACGTCGCGGGCGCGGTTGTAGCAGGCCACGCCGCCGCCGAGTTCGATCTTGGCGGGGACCGCGTCCAGCAACGCGCTACGCGCCGCGGCTCGAACGGCGGGATCGATCTTTGGAGCCCGAAGGTAGGGCTCCGGGCAATCCGTCAGCTGCTCGGCGTTGAAAACCGCGTAGGCCTTCAGGTAGCGCAGCACCCTCGGATCGTCCTCGGAGGCCCCAGGCGCTGCGGGCTCACCGCCGTCGAGAACGCGGGTCTTGTAGAGGATCGCCGGCGAGCTTTTAGCCCCCTTCATCACCGGCGCCCCAATGCCAAGCGCCTGACGGAAGGTGAACCAGTAGGGCGAGGCATAGCCGCCCATGGCGCCCGCGAACGACAGCAGCCAGGCATTGCTGCCGGTGAAGGGCTGGCCGTCGGAGCGCAGCGGCAGGCTGGGATCGGCGCAGGCGACCCACGCCTGCCTCCAGGGCGGAACACCGCGTTCGATGCGCGCGATGAGATCGGCCATCATCGGCTCAAGGGGATTGGTCATGGGATCCTCGGGGGTTTTTGCGCCGGGCCTTTTCCCGGATCGCTCAACCCTTTCGGTCCCTGCCTTTGTCCTTTCCCGGCGCAGCCGGCCGGGGCCCTCGGAGCCAGGCGCTGGAGGGCCGTGAGCGCCAAAGCCCACGGCCCCCATCACTCAGGCGGCGGCCGGGAGCAGCGTCTGCGGCGGCCACTTCGCCAGCAGCGCCGACAACACCTGCGGCTTCTCCACCGGCACGAAGACGCGCGGCGTATAGTTGATGATCTCGACGAAACAGCCGAGCAGCGTGAAGGCCGAGCGGTCTGCGGCGGCCCCCACCACCTCGATCCGATGACGATCCATCACCTTGGCGCGTCTCAGCCAAAACCCGCCGGTCAGCATGATCGAGGTGTTTTCAGTCAGGACGAGATGGGCGGCGTTCGGGCCTTCGCCGACCACGCTGGCCACGTCGCTCAGGCCCAGCGCGATCTTCAGGCCCGGGACCTGCCCGGCGTCGAGCACCCGGCCCAGCCAGCGGCGACCGTCCGGCGCCTTGAGGCGCCGCACCGAGGCCTGCTTGGCCGGCAGGCTCTCCCAGACCGGCAGGAGGAGGCCGGTCACCAGCACCAGCTCGCGCGTGATCCAGGGATCGGCCGCGGCGATCTCGGCGTCCCAGGCGGCCCGCCAGATCGGTTCAGGCACGATCTCCCAAGCCGATTCCTCATAGACCTTGAGGGGCGAGACGCCGCGCTTCTCCGGCCGGATGATCCGCACCGCCGGCACCAGGCGGTCGTCGTCGTCCGTCGTGGTCAGGCCTTTCACCACCAGGCCAGCCCGCCCCGAGCGGGCATTGACCACATACTCCAGAGCCTCGGGGTTAAACCCGTGCAGCGCCTCGCCGGACCCGGTCAGCACCCGCCGCGTGCGGACCTCGAAGGTCATGATCTTGGTCTGCGCGCCGGTCAGGGTGTCGGTGCGGATCACCTCCTCCGACTTGATCGCCAGGTCGTCGGCGACGATGTCCTCCATCCCCCTGTCGAGGGCGCCGGAGGCCGAAGCCCGTTCGAGGATGCTGGCCAAGATCTCGTCGAAGGCGGTGAAGAGACCATTCTGGTCCTCGATCCGCAGGGCCAGCAGGCGATTGAGGAAGGTGTTCATCGCCGGCATGTCGTCGGACTTCTTGAGATTGCCGTCAGTATCCAGCAGCTTCAGCCCGGTCCTGGTCTCGAACGTCTCGCGGCTCATGGCCTCGACCGACCCGAAGTGCAGGGCCACGAAGAAGGCCTGCAGAGCGCGATGCGCCCACGGGCTTTCCAGGTTGTCCTCTGGCCGAAACAGCCCGTTGCCCGCCGATCGGCGCTCACCGCGGGTCAGGGCGCCCAGACTGTCGAGCCGCCGCGCGATGGTGCTGAGGAACCGCTTCTCCCCGTGGATGTCGGTCGTCACCGGCCGGAACAGCGGCGCATGGGCCTGGTTGGTCCGATGCGAGCGACCAAGGCCCTGGATGGCGCCGTCCGCGCGCCAGCCGGGTTCGACCAGGTAGTGGGCTCGCCGTTGCTGGTTCGCCGCACCGAGATCGGCGTGATAGCTGCGCCCGGTGCCGCCGGCGTCGGAGAACACCAGCACCCGCTTCTTGCCGGACATGAAGGCGTCGGTCTCGGCCTTGGCCGCCGAAGCGCCTCGACGCTCGACGACGCGCCGGCCGCCACGCAACACGACCCGGCGCGCCCGGCCAGTGATCTCCGCCACGGCGTCGGTCCCCAGCGTGTCGAGAACCGCGTCCAGCACGCCGCAAACGGCCGGAAGGCACGCGAGGTGGGTGACGAGTTCTTCGCGCAGCCGCAGCGCCTCCTGGCTGGCGACCGGCACGCCATCGACCATGACCGGGATCATGGTGACATTGCCTTCCTCGTCCTCGATCGCCTGCATGGCAGTGACGGGGAAGGCGCCCATCAGATAGTCGAGAACCTGGTCCTTCGGCGTCATGTCGATGGTCAGGTTGTTCCACTCCTCCGGCGGAATCTCGGCCAGCCGGCGCTCCATCACCGCCTCGTTGGTCGAGACGATCTGCACCACGGAAGAGCGGCCCTGCGCCAGATCGGTCCTGATCGCCGCAATCAGGGTCGGGGCCTTGAGGCCCGCGAGCAGGTGCCCGAAGAACCTCAGCTTCGCGCCCTCGAAGGCCGAGAGCACCGCTGAAGCCGCCTGACCATTGGTCGCCTTGCCATCCTCGGTGAGGCCAACCGCCTCCAGGGCCGCCCGCAGATTCTGATGGATCAGCTGGTAGGCATCGGCCCAGGCGTTCCATATCTCGATGTCCTGAGCGGCGAGGGGGTGCCGCAGCGCCTCGTATTCGACGCCGTCGAAGGACAGGGAGCGGGCGATGTAGAGCCCGAGCGCCTTCAGTTCGCGCGCGATCAGCTCCATCACCGCCACGCCGCCCTTGTCGACGGCCTCCATGAAGGCGTCGCGGGTGTTGAACGGCGCCTCCGGCCCGCCCCAGAGGCCAAGCCGCGCGGCGTAGGCGAGGTTCTCCGGCGTCGTTGCGCCGGTCGCCGAGACGTAGAGTATCCGCGCGCCGGGCAGGCGGTTCTGCAACGCCAGACCAGCCATGCCCTGCTGCGAGGCCTTCTTCGGCCCGCGCGAGCCCTTGCCGCCACCGGCGGCGTTGGCCATCGCGTGCGCTTCGTCGAAGACGATCACGCCGTCGAAGTCAGCGCCCAGCCAGCTGACGATCTGATCGAGCCGGGATGGGCGATCTCCCCGGGCCGGCTGACGCAAGGTCGCGTAGGTGGTGAAGAGGATGCCGCGGTCCAGGCGGATGGCGTCGGCCTGCTTCCAGGCGCTCTGCGGGGTGATGTCGGAGCCGGCGCCGCCGATGGCGTTCCAATCGCGCCGGGCGTCCTCAAGCAGGGCGTCGTTCCGCGAGAACCACACGGCCCGCACCCGGCCCTGGGCCATGTTGTCGGCGATGACCCCGGCGATCTGACGGCCCTTGCCGCAGCCGGTGCCGTCCCCGAGGAAGAACCCGCGCCGAAACTGCACCGCGCCCTGGGCGCCCTCGGCCACCAAGTGGACCAGGTGGGCCGCCTCTCCCAGCACCCACGCGCCCGGCAGGCTGCTGGCATGAGCTTCGCCAGCATAGATGATGGTCTCCATCTGGGCGTCGGAGACCAGGCCCTGCTCGACGATCCCAGCCGGCAACACCGGGCGATAGCTCGGGGCGGGCGGAGAGACCGAGGCCATCGGCCCGGATTCCACGAGCGGGGAGGGGTGTGGTCGCGCCTGCGCCAGGTCGACCCGCCCGAGCGCGTAGGCCTGATAGAGGCCGACATCGTGGCCTTCGCCGGACCAGTCCTTCACCGCGTAGGCGACCGGCGCCGTGGTCGAGAGGAACCCCAGCCGTGACGAGGGTGTCGCCAGCGCCCGGGCTCGCGGCGTCAGGAAGGCGACGTTGGAGACGGCTCGGAACTGGCGAGGCTGAGCCGTAGGGCGAGCAGCGAGGCCCGCCGCCAGACGGGCGGCGTCGGCCAGGGTCTCGCACGCCTGAACCGGGCAGGGGGAGGGGACGCTCCCCTCGGCGCGGTCGATCACCAGAAGGCCGGTCTCGACCGAGGTTCCGTGCTTGGCGTAGGCCCGTTGCGGGAACACCAGCATCGCGATGAGGCGGCCGCGGCGGCCCAGGGCCTGCATCGCACCGGCGTCCTCGAAGAGCCTGGTCGGCACGATCGCCGAGAGCCTGCCGCCTTCGGCCAGGCAATCGAGCGCGGCGTGCAGATGGCCCTCCAGCTGCTGAAACGGCGGATTGGCGATGACAGCATGGAAGCTGCCGGAACCGGGCAGGATGTCCTTCAGCAGGACCGCGTCGTGGCGCGTGCGCGAGGCTCCGGGAAAGAGCCCGTCAAGGATCTCGGCCCGACCCGGGGCCAGTTCGTTGAGGTCGAGCAACGCGCCGCACGCCTCGGCGACGATGGCGAGGAGGCCTGTACCGGCCGAAGGCTCAAGCACCCGGTCGCCGGGACGGATCTGGGCGGCGGCCACGGCCAGGGCGCTAAGCTCCGGCGGCGTGGAGAATTGATCGAGCGCCACCTGCTCTTCGCTGCGCCGCGTGTGGGTCAGGGTCAGCTCGGTGACGCTGGCCAGCAGGGCGACGATTTCGGCGGGCGCGTCCTCGAGCCGGCTGATCTGAGGCGCCAGCCGGCGCAGCTGCAACACCACGGCGGCTTCCATGGCGTCGTAGGCATCGCGCCAGCACCAGGCGCCGTCGGCGTCCGAGCCGCCGAAGGACATGGTCATCACCCCCGCTACCAGCTTTCGGTCGAGCGCCCGCGAGCGGTTGAGATGGGGAACCATGGCCCGCGCGGCGGCCAGGATGTTGGCGGCCTTGTCAGCGGCGGAACCAGAAACCTGCGCCTGGGCGAAGAGCGGAAGGAAGGCGTTCATGGGGAAGCGTCCAGATCACCTGCGGCGGAGGGCTCCTCCCTCCCGTCCCGTCAGGCTCACCTGACGCCTCCCTCCCTCCATCCTTTCCGGACCCAGACAGCGAAAAGCCCCGCCGGCTGGCGCCAACGGGGCTCTCTGTTCAGGGCCGATGGTCAGCCGATCAGGCCGCCAACTGCCCCTCCGAGGGCTGGATCACTTCCGGGACCTCGGAAGGCTCTTCATCAGCCGCCGGCTCCTCGACCTCGTCCTCCAGGGAAGCCTGGCTCTCCCAGGACAGGGCCGACGGCGCCCATTGGCGTTCTGCGGCGGCCTGGGCCACGAAGCAGACCAGCTCGTCCTTCTTCAGGGTCCGCGCCCGATCGTCCGATGCATCCATCTCCTCAAGCAACGCCATCAGCTGCTTCTTGGAGTGAACCGCCAGATAGCCGGCGTCCGGCGTCCAGTGGCTGGCGATGTCGGACCCGCAAAGTTCGGCGATCTCGGCCGCTTCGGCGCGGGCCGCGTGACGGATCGAACTGGTGCGCGCTTCGCGGACATCGAGCGAGATGGCCACCAGCTCGGCCAGCAGCGCCATCTTCTCCCCATGCGCCAAGCCCTCGATCCAGGCGATCGGCCGAAGGCCGGAGGTCTTGTAGGCCTCGCGACGCGCCTCAAGTCTGGCCCTCACCTCACCGTCGAGCGCCGGAATGGCCGGGGTTTGGCCACGGCGATAGCCGCTCGCCGAGACCGTCACCGCCGACGCTTCCGCCGAAGCTCCGCCGTGCAGCGCAAGATGCTTGAACAGCTGGGCCAGCAGGGCGGTCAGCGCGACGCTGGGGTTGTCGGCCAGATCGCGGATCAAGCCCCGCGTGGCGACATCGGTGCGGGTCTCGTGGAATACGTGACTGGCGCCTTCCACGTCGACGTCGGCCTTTGGAAACTCAACGTCGGGCTGGCTGCGCCCATAGCGCCCGTCGAGACCCCCGCCTTCGCCGGTCTCCGTCTCCTCGTCGGCTTCGTCCTGGGCGATCACCGGATTGGAGAAGAAGCTGGCGACGACGCCGACCTCGGCATCCGGAGACAGGATCACCGCCCCGATCGTGCCGCCTTCGAGCGAGGCGGCGGCGAGCTGCCGATCGGCTTGCAGTAAAGCCAACAGTCCCTCCATCTCGTCGGCCGCCAGATCAGCGCCGGCCATGGCTTCATGCGCCTCCCTGACAACCTGCTGGGCCTCCTTGTAGGCCGCTCGGGCGGCCTCGCTCATCCCCGCGACGTGGACGTAGGGCAGGTTGAAGAAGCCGTCGGGCGCGCGGTAGCCGCGGCTCTGGCCGATGAACACGAACAGGCCTTCGGCCTGCAGCGCGGTCACCAGCGGCTCCGTGCGCTGGCGCCAAAGCTCGGTCAGCGTATCGGGGTCCAACAGGACGTCGGGAAGCTCGCCGAACAGGTCGGATTCGACCCGCCCGCCGATCGCTGCGTAGCGCTGCGGCCCCACCAGGGCGAAGCGCGGATCGTTGACGTCGGTGCGGCCCCGCTCGACGCGGGCGGCAAGCTGATAGTCCTGCAGATAGCCATCGAGGGCGGTCTGGGCGATGTCGGCCTGCTCGTCCGCATCGGTGATCCGGGCCAGCTGACGGGCCTGCTTCAGGGTGATCTTGCCCAGACGCAGGGCCTTCAACGCCTTGGTGTGCAGACCGGCCAGGGCCGACAGACGCTTGATCTCCAGTTCGTCATAGCCGAGCGCGCCGGCGATGGCGGCGGTGTCCATCTTCGACTTGCGCAGCTTGCCGATGGCGACGATCACGTCGGCGATGTGAACGGGCGTGCGCTCGGCGGCGGTGAGGATGGTGGCCGCGGCCTGGCCTTCGCGGGTGGAGAACACCTCGCACTTCACCGGCCAGTCCTGGGCGATCCGGCCGGCGTCCAGGAGCTTGCGGAGCGCCAGCAGCCGGCGACGGCCGTCCAGCACCATGAAGGGCCGCTCCTTCCTGGCACCGGGGCGCACGCACAGGGGCACGACAACGTCAGCCTTGAAGATGGTTTCGGCCAACCGATCGATCTCGTCGTCGGCCGGCTCCTTGGCGCGAAGGTTCTCCGGCGCGATCTCAAGGTCGCACAGGGGCACGAACTGGGTGTTGGGAACGCCAGCGGGGGTTTCAGCAGCGGGGGTCATGGGGATCTTCTCCGGCGTCAGAGGCGAGGGTCATCCTGCCCCTTGGCGCACCCCCTCCAGCCCTCCCTCTCTCCTTTCAGCAGAAGGCAGGTCGGACGCTGACGCCGGCCGGCTCGGTGCTGGCCCTGGCGGCATCCCCGGCGCCTGACCCGCCGCCTCGTTCCAATCGCCGACGACGCCCGGCGGCAACTCGACCCAGGCCTTCAGGCCGGCCCGGACCAGCCTGGTGCGCAAGTGCTCGGCCGAAGCCTCACCGTCCTTGCCGCGATCCGCGGCGATCAGCACCGAGCGCACACCCGGCGGCGGGCTCCAGCTTCGCAGGTTGCGGGTCGACATCAGCGACCAGGCCGGAAGCGAGAACCGTTCACTGGCCGACAGCGTGGTGAAAAAGCCTTCGGCGACCAGCATCTCCGGCGCCGCCTCATCGATCCGAACCGCCGCCCCGGCGGGCACGGCGCCGACCGTCTTGCGGTTCAGACGCAGGTCCGCCGCCCGATGGGCGTTCGGCGCGAGATAGGTCAGCTCGACGGCGGTGAGGCCGCCCGTCGCTTCGCTGACGCCGACCAGGAGGGCGGGGCGATGATGGCGGCTCTCCGCCGCATAGGCCGAGACCGGCGCATGGCCACAGTGGCGAAGCACCAGCGGTCCTGGCAGGTCGCGCGTGATTGCCCGCGGCCGGCAATGGCGTTCGGAAAGGGTGTTCGGCACGGCCTTTCCAGCCTCCCAGATCCGCCGGGCGGCGTTCAGGCGCTCGATCGTCGTGCCGGCGTTCCCGACCGCCGAGGCCCGGCGCGACTGGCTAAGGGTGGTCGGGGCGTTGTGAGCGTCCACCAGGCCCTCGGCGCGCAGGTGATCGAGCACCGCTCGCCAGTCGCCATCCCCGAAGGTGTGGACGATGATCCGCCCCTCCTTCAGCAACAGCGAGACGGAACGGTCGGCGGCGCTGTGGCCCGGCGCCGGAATATTCGCCCTCTGGCCGCGATCGTAGAGATCGCCGCCCAGGGCCTGGACGATGGGTCTCAAGGACATGGCGACCTCCCGGGACTGCCTGACCAAAATTCACCCACCCCAGGCCTGCCTCCACCCTTTCCGTCCGCGGCCGA
>JAIOXZ010000047.1 GCA_021741355.1 Caulobacter sp. | reverse complement strand
GCGGCCGCTTTGGTGCCGCCCCATGATCTCGTTGAAACGCATAACGCGAACCTCCGATAGCACTCTGCCCCGACTCATCGCCCCCTCCCTGGAAGGCTTCTAGGATCGGTCAGATCACGTGCTACCTCGACCGGTCACATCATGTGTCACCGACTTGTCAAAGCCCGGACGTGTGGCGCGAGCCGCGGCCGGGTGCTAAGGTGCGCCGCACACCGCCACCGGACGATTTCGCCAAGATGACCCTGACCAGCGCATCAGACCGCCTGCGCGCCGCCCTGATCCCGGGCCTGCACCTGTCGCAGCCCCGGCGTTTCGAGGACGAGCGGGGCTGGTTCACCGAGAGCTACAACGCCTGCCGCTTCGCCGCCGAAACCGGACACGCGCCGGTCTTCGTCCAGGACAACATGTCGTCGTCGCGAACCCCGGGCACCATCCGCGGCCTGCATTTCCAGAGGAAACCCGCCGCCCAGGCCAAGCTGGTCTCGGTGGTGCGGGGTGCGGTGCTGGACGTCGCCGTGGATCTGCGGCGCGATTCCCCGACCTTCGGGCGCCACAGCGCCGTCGAGCTGTCGGCCGACAACGGCCGGCAGTTCTTCATCCCCGCCGGCTTCGCCCACGGCTTCTGCACCCTCGAGCCCGACACGCTGGTGCTGTACAAGGTGACGGCCCACTACGCCCCGGCCGAGGATGCCGGACTGGCCTGGGACGATCCCGAACTGGGTATCGCCTGGCCGGTGGAGCCGGCCCGGGCGGTGCTGTCGGAGAAGGACCGCCGCCACCCGAGGCTCGCCGGGTTGCCGGTCCTGTTCACCCTCGACGATCCCGCTTTCTGAAGGCCCGCCATGTTCGATTCGCCCCGGACCATCCTCGTCACCGGCGGTGCCGGCTTCATCGGCTCGGCGGTGGTCCGCATGTTGATCCGCGAGACCCCGGCGCGGGTGGTCAATCTCGACGCCCTGACCTATGCCGGCTCGCCGACCACCGTCGCCGAAATCGCCGATGATCCCCGCTACGTCTTCGAGCACGCCGACATCCGCGACGCCCGGGCGGTGGCCGGAATCTTCGCCCGCCACGACCCCGACGCGGTGATGCACCTGGCCGCCGAGTCCCATGTCGACCGCTCCATCGACGGGCCGTCGGTGTTCGTCGAGACCAACGTCACCGGCACCTCGGTACTGCTGGAGGCGGCGCGGCGCCACCGCGAGAGCCTGCCCGAGAACCGCAAGGGCGCCTTCCGCTTCCATCACGTCTCCACCGACGAGGTTTACGGCAGCCTGGGGCCCGAGGGCGCCTTCACCGAGACCTCGCCTTACGACCCGCGCTCGCCCTACGCCGCCAGCAAGGCGGCCTCGGACCATCTGGCCCGGGCTTGGCACCACACCTTCGGCCTGCCGGTGGTGGTGACCAACTGCTCGAACAATTACGGTCCCTACCAGTTCCCCGAAAAACTGATCCCGGTGATCATCGCCAACGCCCTGGACGGCAAGCCCTTGCCGGTCTACGGCGACGGGCTGAACGTGCGCGACTGGCTGTTCGTCGAAGACCATGCCCGCGCCCTGCTGACCGTGCTGGCCCGGGGCCGGGTCGGCGAGACCTACAATGTCGGCGGCTCGTGCGAGCGGACCAATCTCGATCTGGTGACCACCCTGTGCCGGCTGCTGGACGCGTTGCGCCCCGACCCCGCCGGCCCGCGCGAACGCCTGATCACCTTCGTCACAGACCGCCCGGGCCACGACCGGCGATACGCCATCGACGCCGCCAAGATCCGCGGCGAGCTGGGCTGGCACCCGGCCGAAACCCTCGAGACCGGCCTCTCCCGGACGGTGCGCTGGTATCTCGACAACGAGGCCTGGTGGCGTACCCTGCGCCAGACCCACGCCGCCGGCCGGCTGGGGCTGGGCCGATGACGGCGCTGCTGGTCACCGGGGCGGGCGGACAGCTCGGCCGGGCCCTGGCGGGCCGCGGACCCGCGGCCGGCTTCACCGTCACCGCCCTGGACCGCGCCGGGCTGGACATCGCCGACGCCGCCCAGGTGGCGGCGGCCATCGCCCGCCATCGCCCCGACGCGGTGATCAACGCCGCCGCCTTCACCGCCGTCGACGCCGCCGAGAGCAGGCCGGACGAGGCCTTCGCCGTCAACCGCGACGGCCCGGCCCGGCTCGCCGCCGCCTGCCGCGAGGCGGGCATCGCGCTGGTCCACGTCTCCACCGACTACGTGTTCGACGGCACCAAGGGGACGCCCTGGACCGAGGCCGATCCGGTCCATCCGCTGGGCGTCTATGGCGCCAGCAAGGAGGCCGGCGAACGAGCGGTGCGCGCGGCGCTGGAGACGCACCTGATCGTCCGCACCGCCTGGGTCTGGGATGTCGCCGGCCACAATTTCGTCCGCACCATGCTGCGCCTGGGGGCAGAGCGCGACCGCCTGACGGTGGTCGACGATCAGCGCGGCACCCCGACCGCGGCCCGCGACCTGGCCGACGCCCTGCTGACCGCCACCCGAACCGCGCTGGCCGGGAATGACGGCTGGGGCACCTATCACTTCACCGGCGGCGGTGAAACGACCTGGTTCGGCTTCGCCCGCGAGATTTTCCGCCTGGCGGCGGCGGCCGGACGCAGGGTTCCGGTGGTGGAGCCGATTCCCTCCAGCGCCTGGCCGACCCCGGCGCGGCGCCCGGCCGACAGCCGTCTCGACTGCCACGCCTTCACCCGCCGCTTCGGGGTCAGCCCGGTGCCGTGGACCGAGGCCCTGGCCCGGGATCTGCCGGCCATGCTGGACTGAACCGGATCACCGCGTCTCGCGCGCCCGCCGGGTCCACAAGTCGAACACCGCCGACCGGATGCGGATCTCGGCCGGCGGCAGGCTGGTGTCGGGAGGCGGCGGCGGACCACCGCCGGGACCGATGCGCGGGCCCTGACGGACCGCCGGAAGCTCGCAGGAGCCCGACAGGTCCCAGCAGCCTCGCACCCCCCGCGAGGGATCGTCGAGACCGGCCTGGAGCCGGGACAGCAACGCCAGAGCCGCCGCCGAATGGGCGTCGTGCCGGGCCGCCGCCGCCGCGCGGTCGGCAAAGGCCGCCGGCGTGGCGTGGTAGCGCCATGCCCCCAGGCCGTTTTGCAGCAGAACCAGCGCCAGCAGGCCGGCAATCACCGCCATGCGGCGGCGCGGCCCGGCAAGGCTGACGAGACAGGCGAGCCCGGCCAGAAGGAACAGCAGCCGGGGCACGAACAGGAAGCGGTAGTCGGTGGTCGAGGTGAGCCAGACCCGGGCATCGCCGTGCCGAACCACCAGCGAAGCATGAACCAGGGCCGCCCCGACGCCCAGTCCCAGCAGCAGCGGCAGGGCGGCGCGCCAACCCAGGCGGCGCGGCAGGATCCAGACCATCGCCCCCACCGCCAGCCCGCCGAGCAGTGTGAGAGCGCCCGGCGGCAGCCACCCGGTCAGCATGTCCCGTGCCTCTCGCCCGATCACGGCGTCCACCGCCACGCCCTGAAAAAACAGGGCCGGCAGGCCGGGATCGGTCAGCGGCGCGAGGATGCGGCCGAGGTCCAGCGGCACCTCTCCGCCGTCGATCCAGTTGGCGGCGTAGACCGCCAGCAGCCCCGCCATCGCGGCATGAGCCAGGGCCGTCACCGGGGCGCGGCGCCACGACAGCGCGATCCAACCGGCGTGCAACGGCAGGCAGAGCACCGACAGCGGATGGCTCCAGGCGGCCAGCAGGCCGGTGCCCAGCCACAGGGCGGCCCGGCCCGGACGGTCGGGCCGGACGAACAGCGCCAGGGCGACGAAGGCGAACAGAAGAACATTGTTCAGCCACAAGGCGCCGGTGAGAAAGGGCCGCAGCGCCAGGGGCAGCAAGGCGAGCAGCAGGGCCAGCGCCACACGCTCGCGCAGGGACGGCGACAGGAAGGAGAAGGCGGGCAGGACGGGCAGGGCGTGGACCAGGCTGGAGACCGCCAGAGCCGCGGCCCCGATGGCGAAGGGGGCCTTGTCCAGAGGCAGCGGCAGAAGATCGGCCGCCGCCCACAGGATCAGGTCGGGCAGCAGCGATCCATAGCCCATGTAGACCAGTGGAATGGCGCCCTCGGCGCCCCAGTGGAAGTAGTAGGCCAGCAGATTCAGGTCGTCGATCACCGGATAGGGGCGCAGCCAGGCGGCGGGGGTGCGGGCGAACAGGCAGGCGGCGATCAACGCGGCGGTGAGCAGGAAGACGCGTGCCAGGGTGCCGCGGCCGGCCAGTTCGGCCGGGGGGACCGGACGGGACTCCATGGGATCAGTCGTCGCTCCGGTTGGCGCGCCGCTGGGCCGAGACCTGTTTCATGACGATGCCGCGCCTGTCCTCGAGATCCGACTCGCGCACATCGAAACCGGCCGCCTTCAGGGCCTTCAGGATCACCACCTTCTTGGGAACGCCGGTGCGGCGCGCCTCCTCCTCGAGCTGCTGGTTGACCCGGCGCGGCATGGGCACGGTATAGCCCTTGACCTCGTCGAGCCATGCTTCCGAGGCGACCGGCGGCCGGGTGGTGACCAGCCCCTGGCCGGCGACACGCAGAAGGTCGGCGGTCTCGCGAACCCGGCCCCGCATCTCGTCGATCAAGCGGTCCGGAGTGCGGATGGCGGGGCGGGCGGCGGGAGTGTCGAGGTCGATGCGCACGCTGCTGCCGTCGCCCAGGCGGGGGGGGGTCTTGCTCATTGCCGCCTCACGCCGCCGATGCGCCGGCGGAGGCGGCCATCAGGCTCAGAACCTCGCCGCACAGGGCGGCGACATTCCGCCCGGCCGGCGAATCGGGGGCGTCGAGGCTGGGGGCAGAACCGGTGAAGGTGGCCTCCTTGAAGGCGACCCTTTCCAGGAACTCGACCTTGAGCAGAGGCACGCCGGCGCGTTCGAACGCTGTTCGGGTCTCTTTGGCGCTGCGTGTCGCGAAGCTGGGACTGGTGCGGGTCATGACGACGCGGGCGAGGATGTCGCGGCGGGTCATGTCGCGGGCGGCCTTGACCGAGCGCAGGGTGGTAACCGCCCCGTCGATGTCGAATTCGCTTGGCTGAACGGGAATCAGGACCATGTCGGCGACCCCGAAGGCCATGAGCATGGCCTGGTTGGCCGAACCCTGCAGATCGACCAGCACGGCGTCGCTGTGGCCGGCAAGGTCGAGGATGCGCTCCATGATGTCGTGATCGCCGACATTGGCGGCGAGGCGGATGCCGTGGCGGCCCTCGGCAATCTCGGAACCGACATCTTGCGGCCGGGCCATTCCGTGCAGCACCCAGCGGGCGGCATGCTGCTGCGGGTCGGCGTCGACCACCGCGACGCCGTAGCCGAGGCGCCGCATCTCGGCGGCGAGATTGACCAACAGCGTCGTCTTGCCCGCGCCGCCCTTGGTGGTTGCCGTGCAGATGGTGGCCATGCCTTCGCCCCTTCGCTGGCGCGTCCGTGCGGATGCGCGTCCGTGCGAACGACAGGGCGCCCGCGCGCCAGGACTTTCGCAAATTCGGGTTACCGTACAAACGAACCGACGAGATGTCAAGCGCACGAAGTGACATGCCGACGCTTGCTCGCGCGCTCGTATTTCCGCTTTGCCGTTCACGCGTCCATCCGTGCTCTCGTCTATCTGGTTGTCCGCGTTTTCGGTCACTCGGCCTTACGTTACACCGTGTTATCGTTCACTCCTGCGACCGCGACACCGTAAATCCGTGCGGTCGCTTGCACGGTCATCCATACACCAGGATAATCGGTTTACCGCACACACGGCTCGCCGCGCGCCCGTTTTTCCGTGCGTCCGTGATCATGGCTTTTCGAAAATACGTTTATTCGGTGTTTTCAATGCGATGGGGAGGGATGATCGGGGAAAGATCGTTCTCCCAGGTCTCAGGACCCGGCAGATCCCCCAGACTGGCCAGACCGAAGCGTTCGAGAAAGCCCGCCGTGGTCACCCAGGTTGGGGGCGATCCCGGCCGCGGACTGCGCGGCCCCGCCCCAATCAGCTCCTGCCGCCGAAGCCGCGACAGCACCTCGGGCGCCACCGCTCGCTCCATCAGCCGTTCCAGATCCGCCCGCGTCACCGGCTGATGCCAGGCCACCGCCATCAGCAGGGCGGCGTCCCACGCCGCCAGGGCGGGCGCCGCCGCCACTCCCTCGCAGCCCCGGATCACCCCCGCATAGCGCGGCCGGGTCCGGTGCTGCCAACCTCCGGCAACCTCGACCAGATCGTAGGGCCGATCAGCCAGCTCGGCCCGAATGTCGACGATCAGCCGGTCAAGATCACATTCCTCTCCCACCAGCCCGGCCAGCACCCGGCGCGGCACCGGCCGCGCCGCGGCGAAGATCACCGCCTCGACGCGCCCCATCCATTCACGCCACCGTTCCGCCGCGGACAGGCCCGCGGGATCACGATCCCCCGCCTTCGCCGTCACAGCCCGTACATCCTGTGGCTGGCGCGGCCGGTCAGCTCCCGAATCACGCCAAGTTCCG
The DNA here is from genome assembly GCA_021741355.1 of Caulobacter sp. GTDB lineage: Bacteria > Pseudomonadota > Alphaproteobacteria > Caulobacterales > Caulobacteraceae > Caulobacter. Next base: position 6,027 of record JAIOXZ010000047.1, on the reverse strand, counting down.
CCAGCCGGCCGAGAATCCGCCGCGCCGCCCGGTCACTGCCCCCCCGCACCAGCCGTTCGCGGACCACCGCTCCCGAAAGGGCGTCCGATTCCAGGAGCCCGGCGACCACCTCGGGGGTTCCCCGGGCCCGCACCCGTCCGCCCGCCGCGACGAGCCGCGCCGCACGCAGGCCCAGTTCCTCGTGCAACAGCCGGGCCCGCGCCGCCGCTGTCGCCCAGGCCCGGGCGCATACCACCGCCCAATCCGCCGCCCCCGGACGCGGCCGGCGGCCGAGGCCGGCGGCCAGCAGCGGCACCATGCGCGGCCATCCCAGGCGCCGCGCCAGAATCAGATCGGCCACGGCCAGCCCTGCCGCCGGCTCCCGCGGCCACCCCTCCAGCAGCACCGACGCCGCTCGGATGGCGGCGGCGGGCGGAAAGGGGCCCCCGGCGGCAAGAAGCCCGCCCAGCAAGCCGGCGTCGGGACCGCTCCTCCGGATCAGCCGCCCCGTTTCGGCGGCCAGCTCTTCGGCTCCCACCAGCCCCGGCGAACGCGCCCCGAGCCGCCGCCAGAGCAGAAGAACGGCCCCGGCCGGCCCGGGATCGTCCCCGGGACGGGTGAGCAGCACCGCGTCGCGGATCGCCGGCTCATCCTCGCAACGGCCGGCAAAGCGCAGGCAGGCGGCCGCCGCCCCAAGGGCCAGGCGCTCGAGCCACACCCCCTGGTGGGCAGCGCCGGCGGTGGCCGCCGGCTCCAGGCCGCCGAGGGCGCGGCCGGCCTCGAAACAGGCCGCGGCCAGCGGATCGGAAAGGGCGCAATGGTCTGGCAAAGTGTCTCCCGGCGGCGCTTTGTTGGCAGAATATGGCCAACAGGCGCCGCGGTCCACCGGTTCCGTCGGATGTCCGATAATGCCCCTTTATCGGACGCGCCGACATCTGGCAGACTGGCGGCGGCCACGACACGGGAGGGAAGGTCATGCCGGCAGATCCGGCCTTGCGCGCACCCGGCCGGGAGCTGACGGACGGCCTGGCCGAGAGGGCCCGCGCCTATGCCCGCTCCGCCTGGGCCGAGGCGACCCTTCGGGCCTACGCCGCCGACTGGCGGATGTGGACCGGATGGTGCCGGCGGCACGGCCTGGATCCGTCGATCCCCGATCCGCGCACGGTCGGGCTTTTCCTGGCCGACTCCGCCGGCCGGTGTGGCGCCGCGACTCTCGCACGGCGGCTGTCGGGGCTGGCCTGGACGTTCCGCGGCCTGGGCACGCCCCTGGACCGCACCGACCCCCATGTGCGCGAGGTGTTGGCCGGCATCCGCCGCCGCCACTCCCGGCCGCCCCGCCGCAAGACGGCGCTGTCCGCCGCCGAGGTGGTCGCCATGACTGAAACCCTGGGGCACGGCCTGCGCGGCCTGCGGGACCGCGCCATCCTGTTGCTGGGCTTCGCCGGCGCCCTCAGGCGGTCCGAGATCGTCGGCCTCGACGCCGGCCGCGGCGGCGACGGCCGGGGCTGGATCGAGCGCACCGAGGAAGGTCTGCTGTTGCATGTGGCCGGCAAGACAGGCTGGCGCGAGGTGGCGGTGGGACCGGGCTCGTCCGGCCGCACCTGCCCGGTGGCGGCCCTGACCCGCTGGCTGGAGCTGGGACGAATCGCCGACGGCCCCTTGTTCCGGCGGGTGTCGGCGGACGGCCGGCGGGTGCTGCCCGAACGGCTGTCGGACCGGCACGTCGCGCGCCTGGTGCGGGCCGCCGCCCTGGCCGTCGGCGTGACCGGCGATATCGGCGGTCATTCGCTGCGCGCCGGCATGGCCACCTCCGCCGCCGTCGAGGAACGCCACGTCCAGGCCCATCTCGGCCACGCATCGGCCGAGATGACCCGACGCTACCAGCGCGACCGCGACCGCTTCCGGGTCAATCTGACCCGCGCCGCCGGCCTGTAGACCGCTCACTCCGATGCGCCCCGCCGCCAGGGTGGCGAAGGGCGGAGCGGACGGAGTAGAATCGGGCCCGATCCCCGGGAGTGATTCATGGACCCCTATCTCATCGACGGCCACAAGCTGATCTATCATCCGGCCCGCGTGGCGGCGCTGGTCGAGGCGGTGGACGACTGGGAGAAGGCGCGTTCGGTCTATCCGCTGTATGTCGAAGTCTCGCCGGTGGGCGCCTGCAATCACCGCTGCACCTTCTGCGCCGTCGATTATGTCGGCTACAAGCCGGTCCGCCTGGAGACGGAGGTGATGCGCCGGCGGCTGCCCGAGATGGGACGGCTGGGCGTGCGCGGCATCATGTATGCCGGCGAAGGCGAGCCGCTGCTGCACAAGCGGATCACCGAGATGGTCCGCGTCACCCGCGAAGCCGGGATCGACGTTTCCTTCACCACCAACGGCTCGATCCTGCCCGACGGCTTCCTCGACGAGGCGTTGCCGCTGGTCTCGTGGATCAAGGTCTCGATCAATGCCGGCACCCGCGACACTTACGCCGCCATCCACCGCACCCGGCCCGAACAGTTCGACCGGGTGATCGCCAATCTGGCGCGCATGACCGCTCGGCGCGACGAGGCGGAACTGGACTGCACCATCGGCGCGCAAATCCTGCTGCTGCCGGAAAACCGCGCCGAACTCCGCCGCCTGGCCGAGACCTGCCGCGATCTCGGCCTCGCCTATCTGGTGGTCAAGCCCTTCTCGCAGCATCATTTCAGCCTGGGCCGGACCTACGAGAACCTGGACTATTCCGACATCGCCGGCATCGAGGCCGAACTCGCCGACCTGAACAGCGAAGGCTTCCGGGTGATCTGCCGGACCGGCACTATGCGAAAATATTCTCAGGGCAAGACTTACCACCGCTGTCATTCGGTGCCTTTCCTGTGGGCCTATGTGATGGCCGACGGCACGGTGTCGGGGTGCAGCGCCTTCCTGCTCGACCCCGCCTTCGAATACGGCAATCTGAACGAACGGAGCTTTCAAGAGATCTGGGAGGGAGAACGCCGCCGCCAGAGCTTCGAGAAAATGAAGACTCACGACATCACCGAATGCCGCCGCAACTGTCGCATGGACGAGGCGAACCGCTATCTTCACCGGCTTGTCACCGAACCGCCGCCGCACGTGAACTTCATCTGACCGCCGAAGAATGTTGCGCCGGACGCCGACGCCCCGGCATCATGAAGCTGCTGGTTCTCCTCAACCCACGGACCCCGCGAATGACCGCTGTCTTTTTGGCGCCGTCCTTGACGGGACGGTATTTCGAGACGCTGAAGCGGCTCTTCGATACCGCCGAGGCACACACCGGCGAGGGGCGGGCCCTGCCTCTGGACGAGGCCGTGACCCGCATGGTCGGAATGGTCCGCGGTTGTGCCGAGGACGGCGGCAAGGTAATGTTCGTCGGCAACGGCGGCAGCGCCGGAATCGCCGGCCACATGGCCATCGACTATGGCAAGAACGGCGGCTTCCCGGCCATCGCCTTCAACGACCCGGCGGCGCTCACCTGCTTGGCCAACGACCTGGGCTTCGAGAACGTGTTTGCCAGACAGATCGAGATGCTGGGACGGGCGGGTGACCTTCTGGTGGCGATCTCGTCCTCGGGCCGCTCGCCCAACATCCTGCGGGCGGTGGCTGCGGCGCAAGCGCGAAACTGTCCCGTGATCACCCTGTCGGGCTTCGATTCCGACAACCCTTTGCGCCACGCGGGGGCGCTGAACTTCCATGTCGCCAGCCACGTCTACGGGCTGGTCGAGATCGCCCACCTGGCCCTGTGCCACGCCGCGCTGGACATCGCCATGGGCTGGCGGCCGGAAGAACGGGGCGGGGCATGACCTCCACCCGCAGTCTGGTGACGGGAGGGGCCGGCTTCATCGGCAGCCATCTGGTCGACCGCCTGCTCGCCGACGGCCACGAGGTGGTGGTGATCGACGATTTCTCGGTCGGCGGGCCGCGCAACCTGGCCCATCACGCCGGCGAGCGGCGCCTTTCGGTCCACCAGCGCGACATCGCCCGTGACGAGATCGATCCGCTGTTCGAGGGAGTGGACCGGGTCTTCCATCTGGCGGCAAGGGCCGACATCGTGCCGTCGATCCAGATGCCGACGCTCTACCATGACGCCAACGTCACCGGCACCGTGCGGGTGCTCGAGGCGGCCCGAGCCGCCGGGGTGGGGCGGTTCCTCTACACCGCCTCCTCGTCCTGCTACGGCATTCCCGACACCTGCCCGACCCCCGAGACGGCCGAAATCCGGCCGCAATATCCCTACGCCCTGACCAAATGGCTGGGCGAGCAGACGGTGCTGCACTGGGGCCGGGTCTACGGCATGTCGGTGATCTCGCTGCGCTTCTTCAACGTCTACGGGCCCAGGGTGCGGACCGCCGGCACCTATGGCGCGGTGTTCGGGGTCTTCCTGGCCCAGAAACTGGCCGGCCGGCCCTTCACCGTGGTCGGCGACGGCACCCAGACCCGCGACTTCACCCACGTTTCGGACATCGTCGAAGCGATGGTCGTCGCCGCCGGTTCGGGCATCGACGGCGAGGTCTTCAACATCGGCTCGGACGCCTGCCAGAGCGTCAACCGCCTGGTCGAGCTGCTGGAGGGCCCGGTGGTTCACATCCCCAGGCGCCCCGGCGAGCCCGACTGCACCTTCGCCGACGTCACCCGCTTCCGTCAGGCCACCGGCTGGTCCGCCCGGGTCTCGTTCGAGGAGGGGGTGCGCGGCATGCTCGCACAGATCGAGTACTGGCGCGAGGCCCCGGTCTGGACCCCCGAAACCATCGCCGAGGCGACCCGGGAATGGTTCCGATGCCTGAGCTGAACAAAAAGATCCGCGACCTGGGCAAACTCGCCGCGCTGCTGAAAGACCGGGGCGACCGCACCGTGGTACAGAGTGCTCTACGACGTGTCCTCGAGCTATGTCGAGGGCCGCCGCTGCGACCTGGCGCGCCTCGGCTACAGCCGCGACGGCAAGAAGGGCAAGCTGCAGATCGTCTACGGCCTGCTGTGCTCGGCCGACGGCTGCCCGGTGGCGGTGGAGGTGTTCGACGGCAATTCCGGCGATCCGACGACGCTCGCATCGGCGTTACTCCGCGGGAGGTTGGGGAAACGGCACCACCTCAGGCGACGACACCCATGCGGATGAAGCCCTTCATCGCGGCGAAGGGGCCGTCCTCGCGGGCGATGGCGAAGGGACGGCGCACCGGCTCGGGGTCGAGGAACCAGCCTTCGTGCCGTTGCAGCCCGTCGGGACCGGCGGGGGTCTCGACATGTCCCGCCGCGGCGCGGGCCTCGGCCAGGATCGCCGTCACCTCCTGGCGATAGGCTCCCGCGGCGCTGATCTGGCCCGGCCGTTGGGCGAACACCGCCAGCACGGCGTCGAGGCCGTACAACTCGGCGTGGCGCCAGAAGCGGGCCCACAGATCGAAATCGGCGGCGTGGCGCCAGCGGGTCTCCAGGCGGCCGCCGGCCTCGTCCCACAGATCGCGGCGCCAGAAGGTGGCCGCCTGCTGGATGGCGCCGACGAAGCAGGGCGAATCGCCGGGACCGTAGGCGCCATCCAGGAAGGCGGCACGCGCGAAACCCGGCCGCGGCGGCGACAGGCTGACATGGCCCTCGGGGGTCAGGATGCCCGGCACGGTGGCGGTCAGCCAGCGGACCTCGGGGCGGGCGGCGAAGATCCCCGTGACCAGGGCCGCGGTCCCGGGCAGCAGCATGTCGTCGCCGCCCAGCCAGCCCATGATCTCGCCCGAACACAGGCCGAAACCCTTGTTGATGGCGTCGTAATGTCCCCGGTCGGGCTCGCGCACCAGATGGGCCAGGCGGTCGCGGTGGCGCTCGAGAATCTCGGCGCTGCCGTCGGTCGAGCCGCCGTCCACGGCGACGATCTCGACATCCTGCTCCACCAGGCTGGCCAGGGTGCGGTACAGGGTGGCGGCGCAGTTCAGGGTGGGAATGACGAGGGACAGGCGCATGCGCGATCCTCGGTGGTCAGGGCTGGCCGGCCATGCTACATCGCCCCGGCCGTCACCGCGACCGAGGATCCATGGACCGCCCATCGACCCGGACATTGATCGTCCT
>JAIOXZ010000046.1 GCA_021741355.1 Caulobacter sp. | reverse complement strand
CTGTCCCTGCACAGTCAGGCCCAGCTCAGCGCCATCGCCCGACAGCTCAACGAACGGCCTAGAAAGACCTTGCTCTATCGAACGCCAGCAGAGACCTTCGCCGAGTGTGTTGCAGCGATCAGTTGAGCCCACCGTCGAACACCGGCATTCAATGCACGCCCCTCAGAGGGCGCGAGAGACCACCTCGCTAGTTCAGTCCATCGCCCCGATATACGGCAGGCCCCGCATCGTGCCGGCCACATCCATGCCGTAGCCGACGAGGAACCGGGCCGGGGCTTCCCAGGCGACGAAGTCGACCTTGATCGCGCGTTCGGTCGGCCAGGGTTTGCTGGCGAAGACGGCGGTCAGGACCTCGGCGGCGCCGGCGTCCTTGACCAGGCGGGCGGCCTCGCTGAGCGACAGGCCGGTGTCGAACACGTCATCGACGATCAGCGCCTTGCGGCCGAGCACCGGGCGCTGCAGGTCGGCGCGGACCTCGCAGCGGCCGTAGCTGTGGCGCTCGTCGCGGTAGGACGACAGCCAGAGGGCGTCGAAATGCACATGGCGGCCCAGCCGGGCGAGGGCGCGGGTCAGGTCGGCGGCGAACCAGATGCCGCCCGTCAGCAGGCATACCATCACCGTCTCGTCGTCGATCCGGGGCGCGATCTGCGCGGCCACGGCGGCGACGCGGTCGGCGACCTCCGTCTCGGAAATCAGGACGGCGGGCTGGTCGCTCATCAGTGGCCTTCCTTGGGCAGGGCGTAGGGCGAGGCCTCTGGCAGCGGGTGGGCGTCGACCGCGGCGGCCGCCGCCGGAGCGGCGGGTTCGGCCGAGCCGCGCAGTTCCAGCCGTTTGGTCTGGGGCGGCTCGTCATGCGCCGCCGCCGGGGCGCGGTGATCGAGGTCGAAGGCCACCTCGAGATCGGCCGCGGTGGTCGGCGGATCGAGCAGGGTGACCACGAAATGGCGCACGCCGCCGGGCGGGATCAGCGGATCGGCCGGCGCCGCCAGCTTCACCGCAACCACCTTGCCGGCCTTGTTGATCAGGGTGACGCGCAGCGGCGGGGCGGCGGTGGCCTTGTCTTCGACGTTGCGGATGATCCCGGTCACCGACAGGGCCGCGTGTCCGTCCTGTAGCGCCGCCTCGGCGCGGATGTTCTCGATCGTCAGGCCCAGCCGGTTCACCGGCAGGCCGACGCCGGCGTAGGCCGCCGCGCTGCCCGGCCAGAGCTTGACCACATTGACCCGGAAGATCACCGCCGAGGCGACCAGGGCGACCATGGCCACGGCCATCCCGGCCCAGACCGCGCCGGTGGTCACCGCCTCGCGAACCCGGCGGTCGGTGTCGGCCTTCTGGCGGAAGACTCTCGGCAGCTCCTCGCCCGGCAGGGCGCTGACCGGTGGTTCGTCGAAAACGGGGTCGGCGGCCTCGCGGACCGTCGCGCCCTCATGGGCGTCGACGAACAGTTCCAGGGCGGGTTCACCATGGGCGGTCCAGCGGTTTCCGCAGGACGAGCACTTTACCGTTCGTCCGTCAGGTCCGACCTTGTCGTCGGGGACGAAATAGCGGGTAGCGCACTCTGGACAGGTCAGTATCATGCCGGCGAATCGGACGCTCCCGCTCCTCCATTGAGGTCGCCGATTTCGGCTCCCATGTCCAGAAACCGAGACGCCGCATCGACCGGTGAATCCCCCGCCGGCCCCATTCTGCGCTTTGATGGCGTGGGCATGCGCTATGGCCGCGCGGCCGAGGTGCTGCGCGACGTCAATTTCGATCTGGCCCCCGGCTCGTTCCACTTCCTCACCGGACCGTCCGGCGCCGGCAAGAGCAGCCTGCTGAAGCTGATCTACCTGGCCGAACGACCTTCGCGCGGGACCATCGAGATGTTCGGCCGCGACGTCGAGGCTGTGGCCCTGGCCGACCGGCCGTTCCTGCGCCGCCGTATCGGGGTGGTGTTCCAGGAGTTCAGGCTGCTCGACCACCTGACGGCGTTCGACAACGTCGCCCTGCCGCTGCGGATCGAAGGCGGCAAGCCGGAGAGCTATCGCGCCGACGTCGCCGAACTGCTGGCATGGGTGGGGCTGAAGAACCGCATGCACGCCCTGCCCCCGACCCTGTCGGGCGGCGAGAAGCAGCGGCTGGCGATCGCCCGGGCCGTGGTCAACCGGCCCGACATCCTGTTGGCCGACGAGCCGACCGGCAATGTCGATGACGCCCACGCCCTGCGCATCCTCAAACTGTTCGTCGAACTGAACCGGCTGGGCACGACCGTGCTGATCGCCAGCCATGACGAGGATCTGGTGGCCCGGTCCGGCCAGCCGGTGCTGCACCTGGACAAGGGGCGGCTGCGCGCGTTCGGGCGCAATGTGCGTCAGGAGCCGGGCGCATGAGCGAGATGTTCGACGTCAAGCGCTGGAAGCCCGCGCCGCTGCTGCCGCGCAAGGACCCGCGCGACGGGTCGCTGGTGTTCGTCGTCGCGGTGCTCTGTTTCCTCGCCTGCCTGACTGCGCTGGGCGCCCTGGCCGCCAACCGGGCCGCCCAGGGCTGGACCGGCCAGCTGACCGGATCGGCGACCGTGGTGGTGCGCGCCCAGGGCTCGGAGACACCCGACGCCGCCGCCGGACGCGCGGCGGAGACGCTGGCCGGGGTGAAGGGCGTCTCGGAGGCTCGCGCCATGGAGAAGGAAAAGGCCGAGGCGCTGCTGGAACCCTGGCTCGGCCAGGAGGCGCTGGAGCTGAACGATCTGCCGATCCCGCGGCTGGTCACGGTCGATCTCGACCCGGAAGCGCCCGCCCGCGCGGCCGATCTCGACAAGGCGCTCAAGGCCGCCGGCATCGACGCGACCGTCGACGACCACAGCCTGTGGATCGCCGATATCGAGCGGAGCGCCGGCGTTGCGCGATGGTCGGCGCTGGCGATGTTCCTGCTGATCGCCGCGGCGGCCGGGGCGGTGATCGCCTTCGCCACCCGCGCCGCCATGGCCGCCCACCGTGAGACGATCGAGGTCCTGCACCTGTCCGGCGCCCAGCCGGCGTTCGTCGTGCGCCTTTTCCAGACACGGTTTGCGCAGGCTGCCGCGCTGGCGGGCTTGTTCGGAGCCGTCGGCGCGGCCATCATCGGCGCTCTGGCCAGACTCGCGGGCGGGGGTCAGGGTCTGACGCCTGTGTTGCCCGTGGCCTGGATTGATCTGCTCGCGGTGGCGCCGACGCCGCTGCTGGCGGCGCTGGTCGCCGCGGTGGCCGCCCGGGTCGCCGCCCGGGGCCTGATTGGAGAACTGGCGTGAGACGCGTGTTTGCCGCCCTGCTGATCCTGGCCCTGATCTGGGCCGTCGGTCTGGTCGCGTTCGCCCAGCGTGTCGAGCGCATGACCCCGGCGACGGAGCCGGCCGTGGCCGACGCGGTCGTCGCCCTGACCGGCGCGTCGGACCTGCGGCTGGAGGCCGCCGTGCGGCTGCTCGAGCGCGGCAAGGGCAAGCGGCTGCTGATCTCGGGCGTCAACAAGGAAGCCAGCCGCGCCGACGTTCTGGCGGTCACCGGAGCGGTCAAGCCGATCTACGACTGCTGCGTCGACCTCGGCTACACGGCCGCCGACACCATCGGCAACGCCGGCGAGATCGCCGAGTGGGCCGAGGGAAAGGGCTATGACGACCTGATCGTGGTGACCTCCGACTATCACATCCCGCGCGCCATGCTGCTGATCCGCAAGGCGATGCCGGACGCGACGCTGACGCCCTATCCGGTGGTCACCCCGCCGGTCGATGTGCGGCGCTGGTGGCGGCGCAGCGGTGATGCACGACGGCTGGCCATCGAGTACTGCAAGTATCTGGCGATCCTGGCGCGCGAGAGCGTCAGCGGCCTCGGCGCCGAAAAGGAAACGCCGGCGGCCAAGGCCGACGCGAAGGGGACGAAGCCTTGATTCTGGTCCGGTCGCTGACCTTCACGCTCGCCTACTACCTCTACTCGACCCTCGTCGCCCTGCTGATGATCCCGCTGTTCCTGGCGCCGCGGCGGTGGGTGACGCACGTCCTGACCTGGTACGGCGCGGGCACGACCGTGCTGCTTCGGGTCATCTGCAACATCCGGGTCGAGGTGCGCGGGCGCGAGCACCTGCCCAAGGGTGCGGTGCTGATCGCCGCCAAGCACCAGTGCATGTTCGACATCTTCGGCGCCTTCGCCTTCCTGCCGGACGCTTGCTTCGTCACCAAGAAGGAGCTGATGGTGATCCCGTTCCTCGGCTGGTACGCGCGGAAGGGCGGGATGATCGTGGTCGACCGCGACGGGCACGCCAGCGCCCTGCGCAAGCTGGTCGCCGACGCCCGCGACCGCTTCAAGGACGCCCGCCAGCTGGTGATCTTCGCCGAGGGCACGCGCAAGGCGCCGGGCGCCGAGCCGGACTACAAGCCCGGCATCGCCGCCCTCTACCGCGACCTGGACATGCCCGTGACGCCGATGGCGCTGAACACCGGGGTCCACTGGCCCGCGCACGGCGTGCTGCGCTATCCGGGGACCATCGTGTTCGAATTCCTGCCCGCGATCCCGCCGGGCCTGAAGCGCGGCGAGTTCATGCGCGAGATGGAGACCCGCATCGAGGCGGCCTCCAACGCCCTGATCGCCGAAGGCCTCTGACAAACCGCTGACCGACCGGAGACGTACCATGACCCTGCCCCGGCCCCTCCTCGCCCTCGCTGCCGCCCTGATGCTGACCGTCGGCGCCGCCCCGACGCACGCCGCCGGGGAGGCGAGCCCGATCGGCGTCTGGAAGACTCCCGACGACAATGGCCAGATCGAGATCTTCCAGTGCGGCGCAAAGCTGTGCGGCAAGATCGTCACCTCGGCCCAGATCCGGGCCAATCCCGGCCTGAAGGACAGCGCCAACAAGGATCCGGCGCTGCGTAGCCGACCGCTCAAGGGCCTGGTGCTGATGACCGGCTTCGGAGGCGGGCCCTCGCGCTGGACCGGCGGGGCGATCTACCGGCCGCAGGACGGCGGCACCTATCAGGGGACCATCGACCTGGTCGACGCCGGCACGCTGAAGCTCAAGGGCTGCGTCGTCGCCCCCCTCTGCCAGACGCAGACCTGGAAGCGGGCGAGCTAGGGTCTGGTTTCAGTCGGCATCCGGCATGCTGCTCCTGTCACCAGCCGCCCTACCTCCTGCCTGGAAATCACCCGAAACGTCATGGCCCGGCTTGTCCGGGCCACCCAAGAACACGGTGCTCCTGGAGTGGACGCCGAGGCCTCAGAGGATCGTCGGCGAGGTCAGTGCGCTTGGGTGGCCCGGACAAGCCGGGCCATGACGGAATGAGGTTTGGCGACCCGCAATCCCAACATGCCCCTTGCCGTTTCAGGCCGCCTCAAGTCCTTCAACCATCACCAGCAGCTGCTCCATGGCGCGGTCGTGGACGCCTTCCTCGCGCAGGTGCGTGACCAGGTCGCGAAGGTAGTCGATGTTGCGGCCGGAGAGGCCGGTCGCGCCGTCGATCAGTTCGGCCTGGCGTTCGAGGGTCAGGTTTCCCGCCCACTGGGGGTGGGTCGGGTCGGAGAGGAAGACCAGCGCGCGGGTCGGGGCCGCGCCATCGATGCGCAGGTCGCGCCAGGCTTCCACATAGGTCTCGGTCGGCTGTTCGCGTTCCAGCAGGTAGGCGCGGGTCTCATCCCAGTCCGCCGCCGCCACGCGGTAGGCCACGCCGCGGGTCGAGCCGCCTGGCGCAAGGCCCAGCACCAGACCCGGTCGCTCCGGCGTGCCCCGATGATGCACCGAATATATGCAGAAGGCCCTTCGCCGCCCGTGGAGGGTTGCACGGCGCCGGTCTATGAACGGGAACCCGGGACGCCACATAAGCGATCCATATCCGAACACCCAGCGGTCCAGTCCCGCGCCGTCCATTCGCCGTCCTTGCAAAGCGCCCTCGCCGATGACCCTGCCTGATCGCCCGCCCGCCCGAAAGTCCCGTCGGCTGGGACTTTTTCTGCCGTGGACCTTGGCTTTGCTGCTCGTGGTCGGCTGGAGCCTGGCCTGGGTGACGCTGCGCAGCCAGGCCGTGACGCGGATGGACGCGGCGGCCGCACAGCTGCGGGCGCAGGGCTATCCCGTCGCCTGGGAGTCGCGGACGGTCACCGGCTATCCGTTCCGGCTGGACGTGACCCTGACCGGCGCGCGCATCGCCGAGCCGTCCGGCTGGGCCATCGCCATGCCGCTGCTGAAGACCGAAGCCTGGATCTACCGGCTCGATCACTGGGTGCTGGTTGCGCCGGCGGGCGTGACCCTGACCCGGCCGGAGGGCGGGCCGGTCAGCGTGCGGGCACGGGCCCTGCGCGCCAGCCTGGCCGGGCTCAAGGCGAAGCCGCCGCGCCTGTCGGTCGAGGGCGTGGACCTGGCGTTCGACACCCCGGCCGGCGCCCCCGACTACATGATCCGGTCAGCGGATCGGCTGGAACTCCATTTGCGGCCGGGGCCCGAGGACCAGGGCGGCGTGCTGTTCAAGGTCGAGGGCGCCAAGCTGCGGCTGCAGGGCCTGCCGGCGCGCGTCGCCCAGGACAGGCCGGTGTCCATGAGCTGGGACCTGGTGCTGTCGAAGATGAGCGCGTTCAGGGGCTCCAACTGGCCCAACGCGGTGCGCAGCTGGCGTGACGGCGGCGGCGTGCTGACCGTGCGCGAGGCCGAGCTGCGTGGCGGCGACGCCCTGCTGACCGGACAGGGCGGGCCGCTGCGGGTCGGTCTGGACGGCCGGCTGACCGGCACGCTGGACGCGACGTTGAAGGACGCTGACGGGAGCGAGCAGGGCTTCGGCGGGCCGGTGGACTTGAAGGACGGACGGGCGAAGTTCGGGCCGCTCGATCTGGGGCCGGCGCCGCGGGTCTACTGAAATCGCGGGCGCCAATCGGCGGCGCCTGAGTGCTAGGCTCGCCGGGACGCACGGAGGAACCGCCCGATGACGGCAAGTAAAAGCAGCACGGCCCGCTCTGCCCTCACCATGAGGATCCTGGGCTGGGGGGTGATCGCCGGATCGGTGATCGCGGTAGTCTATCCGCCCGGATTCCTTTGGGGAACGCACCCCGCGTCCGCACCATTCCTGTTCTGGCAGCACCCGGCCTCACATCTGAATGGCCTACATCCCTACCTGTACATGTTGTTCAGCCTCTACGTCGCCTGGGCGATCCTGATGATCCGGGGCGCTCGCGACCCGAAGGCGAACGCCGCGCTGTTCGACTTCGGCATTCTGGGAAACCTAATGCACGCCGGCGTGATGGCGCCCCAAGCATTCCTGTACCCCAACGAACACGCCCATCTTTGGGCTGACGTTCCGCTGCTTGTCCTGATCAGCGGCGCACTGTGGCTGAGCCATCCCAATCGACACTCACCGGCCGATCCGTCGCCTGCGCCGGATTCGTGACGAGGCGGCCTTTGTGAGGGAAGGGCGCCGCCGCAATTTTCTTCCCCGGCGCGACGGGTATTGCCCCCTTCGCCGCAATGCCATAGGTCCGCTAGCTCGCTTCGGGGAAGATTTATGGGCGACGACGCCCCCACGCCTCCGCTGACCCTGGACGCTATCCGCGCCCGCCTCGACGTCCTCGACGCCGAGATGTTGGCGCTTGTCGGCGAGCGGGCGGCCCTGGCGAAGGCCGTGGCGCAGGCCAAGGCGGCGGCCGGCGACGGCGGCAAGTTCGGCCTGCGCCCTGTGCGCGAAGCCCAGATCATGCGGCGGCTGCTGGCGGCCCGCGACCCGGCGGCCAGTCCGGCGCTGGTGGTGCGCATCTGGCGCGAACTGATCGGCGACAGCCTGAGCCAGCAGGGGCCGTTCCACCTGACGGTCTGGGGCGGCAAGCTCGAGGCCCGCGCCGTGGAGCTGGCGCGGTTGCGGTTCGGCGCGGCGCCGAAGCTGTCGATGGCCGGCAAGCCCGAGGACGCGATCGCCGCGGCGAAGACGCCGGGCGGCGTCGGCGTACTGGCCCTGACGCCGGACTCCGGTTGGTGGGGCCGGATGCTGGCCGAGCCGACGCTGAAGGTGTTCGCCACCCTGCCCTGCCTGACCGCCTGGGGTCCGACGGCCGCCCTGGCCATCGCCCAGGTCGAGGTCGGCCCGTCCGGCGCCGACCAGACCCTGTGGGTCACCGACGCCCCCGATATCGGCAAGACAATCGAGGCGCTGAGCCGCGATGGCGTCGCCGGCGGCCCGCTGGCGCAGCACGGCGGCCTGACCCTCTATGCGCTCGCGGGCTATTATCAGCACGATGACGCCAGGCTTGCCCGCGCGCCGGGCCGGCTGCATGGCGTCATCGGCGCGGCTCCCGAACCCTTCGATCTTTAGGCCTCTTCGTGTAAGAGGCCCGCTCAAACCGGACCTCTGACATGACCCCGCTGCCGACCGACCGCTTCAAAGCCGACCGACCCATGCCCAAGCCGGGCATCCTCGACATCGTCGCCTACAAGCCGGGCAAGGCGACGGCCGAGGGCATCGCGCATCCGATCAAGCTGTCGGCCAACGAGAACATTCTCGGCTCGTCGCCCAAGGCCCAGGCGGCCTATGCCGAGGCCGCCGGCAAGCTGAACCTGTACCCCGACCCCCGCACCACCATCCTGCGCGAGGGCATCGCGGCGCAGTACGGCCTGGAGCCCGAGCGGCTGCTGTTCGGCTGTGGCTCGGACGAGGTGTTCCAGCTGCTCTGCCAGACCTACCTCGAGCCCGGCGACAACATGGTCCAGCCCGCGCACGGCTTCGCCGCCTGGGCCATCGGCGCGCGGGCCTGCGGCGCGGAGATCCGCAACGCGCCGGAGAAGGACCTGCACGTCGATGTCGACGCCCTGCTGGCCCAGGTCGATGAGCGCACCCGGCTGGTGTTCGTCGCCAACCCGGCCAACCCGACCGGCACCTGGATCCCGTTCAGCGAGATCCGCCGCCTGCACGAGGCGTTGCCGCCGTCGGTGGTGCTGGTGCTGGACGGCGCCTATGCCGAGTTCCAGACCGGCGAGGGCGAGCGGGAAGACTTCGAACTGGCGCGCCACGAGCGCAACATCGCCGTCACCCGGACCTTCTCCAAGATCTACGGCCTGGCCGCCCTGCGCGTGGGCTGGGCCTATCTGCCGGCCGAGATGACCGCCGCCATCGACCGCATCCGCCTGCCGTTCAACGTCAACATCCCGGCCCAGCTGGCCGCTGTGGCGGCGCTGGGCGACGAGGACTTCAGGCAGCGCTCCATCGATCTGGTCGAGACCTGGCGGCCCTGGCTGACCCAGCAGCTGTCGGGGCTCGGCCTGGACATCGCCCCCTCGGCGGCCAACTTCGTGCTGGCCGGATTCCCGACAACGCCCGGCAAGACGGCCGCGGAAGCCGAAGCCTTCCTGGCCTCGAAGGGCTACCTGACGCGCGGCGTGGGCAACTACGGCCTGCCGAACCACCTGCGGATCACCATCGGCCTGGAAGAGCACAACCGCGCCGTCGTCGACGCCCTCGCCGCGTTCATGGCCCGCTGATGCCCGGCCAACTGTTTGACCAGCTGACCATCGTCGGCTGCGGCCTGATCGGCTCATCGATCGCCCGGGTCGCCCGCGAGAAGGGCGTCGTCGGCCGGATCGTCGTGGCCGACCCGTCCGACCAGGTGCGCGAGCGTGTTGTCGCCCTCGGCCTCGCCGACGATGTCACCGCCGACATCGGCGCGGCGGTGGAAGCCGCTGACCTCGTGATCTTCGCCACGCCGGTGCTGGCCATCGGTGAGGCCATGGCCGCCGCCGCCGGTCACCTTAAGGCCGGCGCCATCGTCAGCGACGTCGGCTCGGTGAAGGGCAGCGTCGCCGAGGCGCTGGCCAGCCATGCCCCGCCCGGCGTCCATGTCATCCCCGGCCACCCGATCGCCGGCACCGAGTACTCCGGCCCCGACGCCGGCTTCGCCGAACTGTTCGACGGCCGCTGGACCATCCTGACGCCGCTGCCCAGCGAGGACGCGGCCTATGCCGAGGCGGTGGCGAAGCTGTCGGCCTTCTGGCGCGGCATCGGCGCCCAGGTCGAGGTGATGGACGCCGCGCACCACGACCTGGTGCTGGCCATCACCAGCCACCTGCCCCACCTGATCGCCTACAACATCGTCGGCACCGCCTCGGACCTCGAGGGGGTCACCGAGGGCGAGGTGATGAAGTACTCGGCCGGCGGCTTCCGCGACTTCACCCGCATCGCCGCCAGCGACCCGACCATGTGGCGCGACATCTTCGTCGCCAACAAGGACGCGGTGCTCGAGGTGCTGGGCCGGTTCACCGAGGACCTGCAGGCGCTGAGCCGGGCGATCCGCTGGGGCGAGGCCGACAAGCTGCACGACCTGTTCACCCGCACGCGCGCGATCCGCCGGGGCGTCATCGCGCTCGGCCAGGAAAGCGCCGAGCCGAACTTCGGCCGGGATCGCGGGAAGCACTAACCCGCGGTCGACAGGCGTTTCAGCGCCTCGAGCACGCGCGGCGTATCGCGGCGCAGGCCAGCGCGGATGAGCATCGGCGGCGCGAAGATCGGCGCGGCCATGCGGGTCTGATAGGTCACGCGCGTTGTCCGGCCCTCGTCGCGCGGCGAGAGCGTCCACTCCCCCTCGAGCGTCTTCACGTTGCCGTCGATCTTGCGGAAGCGGATGCGGCGTCCGGCGTCGTAGTCCGACCGGAAGATGTAGCGGAAGCCCGGCCAGAGCGGCCCGCTGCGCGTGACATGCTCGCGGATGTCCCAGCCGGCGCCGGTGCGCACGACGCGGCACTGGATCAGGCTCTTGATCATTACCCGCGTGGCCTTGCAGTCGGTCATCGCGGCCCAGACCCGTTCGGCCGGGGCCGGGATATCGATGGCGGCGTTGATCAGCGCGGCCTCGCCGTCCGGGTCGAGCGTGACGGTGACCCAGGGCTGTTCGGCGGCAAGGGCGGACGTGGTGAGGGCGGCGGCGGCCAGGGCGGTACAGGCGTACAGACGGATCATGGGTCCTCCGGCCGGTCGCGCCCGCTATCGGTCAGGGACGGGCGATCCGTGCAGGAGCGTCGCTAGTCTGCGTTTGCGACAGGCGCGCGACTCCTTCGTGTCAGTCGCCCGACACGATGCGGCGCAGGTTCTCGAGCACCTTCGGCGTGTCCTTGCGCAGGCCGGCGCGGATCAGGGCCGGCGGCGCGAAGATGCGGACCGACAGCCGGTTCTCATAGGTCACGCGCGTGCCCCTGCCGCCGTTCAGCGCGATCAGGCCCCAGGCGCCCTCCATGGTGCGCAGGTCGCCCTCGACGCGGTGGAAGCGGATGCGGCGATACGGCTCGTAGTCCGAGCGGAAGACGTTGCGGATCGAGGGGATCAGCGGCCCGCCGCGCGTCACATGCTCGCGCACATCCCAGCCCGGCCCCTTCGACAGGATCTGGCAGCGGGTGACGTTGGCGACCATCCGCGCGGCGTTGCGGCAGTCGATCATCGCCGTCCAGACCTTCTGGGGCGGCGCGGGAATGTCGATCGCAGCGCGGATGATCGCCGCCTCGCTCGCGGGGTCGACGGTGACCGACACCCAGGGCTTGCCGGTCGCGAGGGTCGCCACCGCCTCCGCTGTGGGCGACCAGGCGGACGCCGCCGTGGCCGCACCGAGCAGCATCAGGATCGTCAGGACGGCCGTGCGCATCACTATCTCGCCTCCAGCCCGCCCCCGCAGATCAGCTAGGGCGGCAAGGGCCGGCGTCCAGTGTGGGCGGCTCCTGAGCCGCCCAGGGCGCCCCCGTTGAGCATCCTTTTTGAAAACTGTCCTTGCATGACCCTGCGTCGGCTGTAGGGAATGGCCGCTCCACAGCGCCGAAACCGGAAGTCTCGATGACCACGCCCCACCCGCTCGACCAGGCCACCACCCTCGTTTCCACTGGCGAGCGGCAGGCGACCGGCCGGACCCATCCGGCCTACGCCAACATGGCCGGGCCGTTCGGCGGGGCGACGGCGGCGACGCTGCTGCGGGCGGTGCTGGAGGATCCGGCCTGTATCGGCGACCCGATCGCCCTGACGGTCAACTTCACCGGCGCGATCGCCGACGGCGAATTCGAGGTCAGCTGGATCGAGAAGCGCACCGGCCGCACGGTGCAGCACTGGACCGTCGATCTGGTGCAGAACGGAAAGGTCGCCGCCACCGCCTCGGTGGTCTGCGCCCGGCGCACCGAGACCTGGGAGCACCGTCCGGCCGTCATGCCGGACGCGCCGCCGGCGGCCGAGGTCGCGCCGCTCGATCTGGGCGCTAGGCTCGGCTGGCTGCAGCGCTACGTCTTCCGCTTCGTCGAGGGCGACCCGCGGTTCGGCGAGGCGGCGCCGGAGACGCCGCTCAGCGCCCGCACCCTTTGCTGGCTCAGCGACCTGCCCGAACGGACGCTCGACTTCCTGTCGCTGGCGGCCCTCAGCGACGCCTTCATCGTCCGCATCATCCAGGTGCGCGGCGTGCGCGGGCCGATGGGCACCATCACCCTGACGACCTACTTCCACGCCGACGCGGAGACGCTGGCCGCAAACGGCGCCCGGCCGATCCTGGGCGTCGCGGACTCCAGGGTCTTCAACCGGGGTTTCGCCGACCAGGAGGCCAGCCTGTGGTCGCAGGACGGCGTGCTGCTGGCGACCAGCGTGCAGGCGTCGTTCTATCGGGATTGAACGCCACCGCTCATCCCACAACCGTCATGGCCCGACTTGTTCGGGCCACCCATGAACACGGTCGATCAAGCGAATGCGCCGGTCATCCGCGCGTCATCTGAACGTTCAGTGCGCTTGGGTGGCCCGAACAAGTCGGGCCATG
>JAIOXZ010000020.1 GCA_021741355.1 Caulobacter sp. | reverse complement strand
CCCTTGTCCGTAGATCGTCCGACCGCGCCTTGCCCATGCCAGCCTCCAAATCAGAGGCCGCAGTGACTCATGCAAAGGTCAGCAGGGGAATCCCGCGCCCAATCACAATCGATTCAACTCAACGGTCGAACGCTCTAGCCCAATTGAGTACGGACCCTAGGGGACATGTACCGAAGGTACGTGTCCCCCAATCGAGCGGCTACGGCTTTAGGGGACACGTACCTGCGGTACATGTCCCCGGGCTATTCCGCCTTCGGCTTCAGCAGCAGCAGCGCCACCAGGCTCAGCACGCAGGCGGCGCTGAGGTAGTAGCCGACGTAGGTCAGGCCGCCGGCCTTGGCGAGGCCCTCGGCGATCAGCGGGGTCATGCCGCCGCCGATGATGCCGCCGACGTTGAAGGCCACGCTGGCCCCGGTGTAGCGCACCCTTGCAGGGAACAGTCCGGGCAGCCAGGCGCCGAGTGGGCCGTAGACCAGGCCCATCAGCACCATCGCCACCGACAGGAATGCTCCGACCAGCAACAGCGACCCCGAGCCCAGCAGGGGCGCCAGCGCGAAGCCGCCCAGCACCGCCAGCGCGCAGCCGATCATCAGCACCCGGCGCGGGTTGGTCGCGTCCGACCAGTAGCCGGCCCAGATGATGCCGCCGGCCATGAACAGGATCGCGATCAGCTGCACGCCGAGGAAGGCCTCGCGGCTGTAGCCGAGCGTCTTGGTGCCATAGCCCAGCGCGAAGGCGGTCGAGATGTAATAGATGCAGAAGCAGGCCACGACGCCGAAGGTGCCGCCGAGCACCTCGCGCCAGTTGGTCCGCATCACCTCGCCGAGCGGCACGGTCGGCGGCGGGGCCTCTTCCAGGGCGGCCTTGAAGGCGGGGGTCTCGGTCAGGCTCAGCCGCACCCACAGGCCGATGGCCACCAGCACGGCGCTGAGCAGGAATGGGATGCGCCAGCCCCAGCTGAAGAACTGTTCGGACGTCAGGGTCAGGCCGAGGATCAGGAACAGGCCGTTGGCGGCGATGAAGCCGACCGGGGCGCCCAGCTGTGGGAACATGCCGAACCGCGCCTTCCAGCCCGGCGGGGCGTTCTCCACCGCCAGCAGGGCCGCGCCGCCCCATTCCCCGCCGAGACCGAAGCCCTGGCCGAAACGCAGGATGCAGAGCAGCAGCGGCGCGATCCAGCCGGCCATCGCATAGCCCGGCAGGAAGGCGATCGCCGTGGTCGAGCCACCCATCAGCAGCAGCGAGGCGACCAGCGTCGACTTGCGCCCGATCCGGTCGCCGAAATGGCCGAAGAACACCGCCCCGACCGGCCGGGCGATGAAGGCGATGGCGAAGGTCGCGTAGGAGCTCAACAGCTGCGCTGTCGGCGAACTCGACGGGAAGAACAGCGGCCCGAACACCAGCGAGGCGGCCGTGGCGTAGATGTAGAAGTCATAGAACTCCACCGCTGTGCCGACGAGGCTGGCGGTGAGCACGCGGCGCGTGGTGGCTTTGTCGGTCATGCGGTTCCCCCCGGGAGGGGACATGTACCGAAGGTACGTGTCCCCGTCATGCCCTCTGCCACAACGCGGCTTCGGGGACAGGCGCTTGCGGCATTCGGGGACACGTACCTTCGGTACATGTCCCCTTTCGATGCTATAGCCCGCTCATGACCGACGCGCCGCAGACCCCCGCCGAGAAGATGAAGGCCATTCTGGCCGCCAAACAGGGCGGCGCCGCGCGCGCCGGCCAGGGCAGCGGCGCTGCCGGCGGCAAGCAGGGCGAGGCGCTCGCCGCCGCCCGCTCGTTCTCGAAATCAAAGCCGGCCCTGCGGAAGTAGTCGCCATGGCCCGCTACGACTTCGCCTCCGACAACGTCGCCGGCGCCATGCCCGAGGTGATCGACGCCCTCATCGCCGCCAACGCCGGGACCGCCTCCGGCTACGGGACCGATCATGTCAGCGCCCGGGCCGCCGACCTGATCCGGGCGGCGCTCGACGCCGACGCCGATATCCGGTTCGTCGCCTCCGGCACCGCCGCAAACGCCCTGTCCTGCGCCGTGCTGGCCCAGCCGCATGAGGCGGTGATGGCGCATGAACATGCGCACATCCTGACCGACGAGACCGGCGCCCCCGGCTATTTCGGCGCGGGCGTGGGCCTCATCGGTCTGCCCGGCGCCAGCGGACGCATCGATCCGGCGGCGCTGCTGGAAGCGCTGGCCCAGCCAGAGGTGTCCTATCGCCAACCGGCGGCGGCGCTGTCGCTGACCAACACCACCGAATACGGCACCGTCTGTTCGGTCGAGAGCTTCAGGACCCTGATCGCGCCGGTGAAGGCGAAGGGTTACGGCGTGCATCTCGACGGCGCGCGGCTGGCCAACGCCGTGGCGGCCGGTTTCGACCTGAAGGCTGTGCCGAAGCTCGGCGTCGATATCCTGATCATGGGCGGGACCAAGTCGGGCTCGACCCCGACCGAGGCCATCGTCCTGCTGAACAAGGCGCTGGCTCGCCGGTTCGACGCGCGGCTCAAGCACGCCGGCCAGCTGGTGTCCAAGGGCCGGTTCCTTGCCGCGCCGTGGATCGGACTGCTCGAGACGAACGCCTGGCAAACTCGCGCCGCCCACGCCAACGCCATGGCGCAGCGGCTGGCGGCGCTGATGCCGTTCCCGATCGTCCACCCGGTGGAGGCCAACGGCGTGTTCGTCGAGATGGACCAGCCGACGCTGGACCGCCTCGCCGCGACCGGCTGGTTCGTCTACCGCTTCATCGACGGTACGGTGCGCTTCATGTGCAGCTGGGCGACCACGCCGGAGATGGTGGATGAGCTGGGCGAGGCGTTGAAGAGCATATCGTAGTCCCTCCCCACGCAGTGGGGAGGGGGACCGCCGGAGGCGGTGGAGGGGAGTCGGTGCACCGACACCCCTCAGTCACGCTCCGCGCGACAGCTCCCCACAAGAGTGGGGAGCATCCTTTCCGCTATTGCCTCACCCAGCGTCCGCCCGTTAGCTCGCGGCCATGAGCGAGCAATCCCATCCCGAGATCCGAGACGCCGTCCGCAAGCTGTGCGCGGGCTTTCCCGGCGAGTACTGGCGCGCGCTGGATCGCGAGCGGACCTATCCGACGGCGTTCGTGAAGACGCTGACCGAGGCGGGCTTCCTGTCGGTGCTTATCCCCGAGGCGTACGGCGGTTCGGGCCTGGGCCTGTCGGCGGCGACGGCGGTGCTGGAGGAGATCCACCGGTCGGGCTGCAACGGCGGCGCCTGTCACGCCCAGATGTACACCATGGGCACGGTGCTGAAGCACGGCAGCCAGGCCCAGAAGGAGGCCTACCTGCCGAAGATCGCCAGCGGCGAGATCCGGCTGCAGGCCTTCGGCGTCACCGAGCCGACCGCCGGCACCGACACCACCCGCATCTCCACCTTCGCCCGTCGCGAAGGCGACAAGTACATCGTCAACGGCCAGAAGATCTGGATCTCCCGCGCCGAGCACAGCGACCTGATGGTCCTGCTCTGCCGCACCACGGCGCGGGAGGACGCCGCCCGCCCGGCCGACGGTATGAGCGTGCTGCTGGTCGACATGCGCAAGGCGGTCGGCAATGGCCTGACCATCCGCCCGATCCGTACGATGCTGAACCACGCCACCACCGAGCTGTTCTTCGACAACCTCGAGGTGCCGGTCGAGAACCTGGTCGGGGAGGAGGGCAAGGGCTTCCGCTACATCCTCGACGGCATGAACGCCGAACGCATCCTGATCGCCGCTGAATGTATCGGCGACGGCCGGTTCTTCATCGACAGGTCGAGCGCCTACGCCAAGGAACGCTCCGTGTTCGGCCGGGCCATCGGCGAGAACCAGGGGGTGCAGTTCCCCATCGCCCGCAACTACGTCCAGCTCTCCGCGGCCGCCCTGGCGGTTGACCACGCGGCCGCCCTGTTCGACGCCGGCCAGCCGTGCGGCACCGAGGCGAATATGGCCAAGATGCTGGCCAGCGAGGCCAGCTGGGCCGCCGCCGACACCTGTATCCAGACCCACGGCGGCTTCGGTTTCGCCGAGGAGTACGACATCGAGCGCAAGTTCCGCGAGACGCGGCTCTATCAGGTGGCCCCGATCAGCACGAACCTGATCCTCAGCCACGTGGGCACCCACGTGCTGGGCATGCCCAAGAGCTTCTAGAGGCGCAGGCGATCCCCACCTACATCCCCATCGACGACCCCGCCGACGTCCGCCTGGACGCCTATCGCGACATCCGCGAGCGGGACCTGGTCGGGCGGCAGGGGCGCTTCATCGCCGAGGGCGAGACCGTCCTGCGGGTGCTGGCCGGGCAGGACCGGTTCCGGCCGCTGTCGGTGCTGATCGCCGCCAAGCGGCGAGAGAAGCTGACGCCGATCCTCGAGCAGCTGGCGGAGGATGTTCCGGTGTTCCTGGCCAGTCAGCCGGTGCTGGACACGATCGTCGGGTTCGAGCTGCACCGGGGCATTCTGGCGCTGGCCGAGCGCGCCCCGCCGCTTTCGGCCGACACCCTGCTGGCGGGCCTGCCCGAGGCGGCGCTGGTGCTGGCGATGGTCGGGATCGCCAATCACGACAACATGGGCGGGCTGTTCCGCAACGCCGCCGGCTTCGGCGTGGACGCGGTGCTGCTGGATCCGACCTGCTGCGACCCGCTGTATCGCAAGGCGATCCGGGTCTCGGTCGGGGGCGTGCTGCGGGTTCCCTGGGCGTCGCTGGAGGACGGCGAGGACCTGATCGACCTGCTGGAACGGCGCCGGTTCACACCGGTCGCCCTCAGCCCGGCCGGCAGCGTGGCGCTGTCACGGCTGCCTGCGATTACCCGGCCGGCCCTGCTGCTCGGCGCGGAAGGACCAGGGCTGCCTGACGCAACCCTGGCCCGTTGCCGGACGGTCTCGATCCCGATGGCGCCCGGCTTCGACTCGCTGAATGTCGCGGTCGCCGCCGGGATCGCCCTGCATCAGCTGCGGGTCAGTTAGCCCACATCACGTATTCCGCGTCCTTCGGCATCGGCGTGCCGTCGACCGGCTTGTCGATCCAGATCGGACCCTCGATCAGCGCCGGCCAGATCGGTTTGGCGGCGCGCCGGTCCTGGGCGTCGAGCATCGCGGTGAGCGAGGCCACGACCGCGGGGTTGGCCGCGGCGACGTTGGACTGTTCGGTCGGATCAGACTTCAGATTGAACAGCCAGGCCTTCTTCGGCCGCTCGGACAGCTGCAGCTTCCAGTCTCCGGAAATGACCACGCGGTAATGGCCGGAGCGGAAGAACAGCGGCCGGTCCGCAGCCCCGCCCTTGGCCAGGGTCAGCAGGTCGACGCCGTCGAGCACGCCGGGCTTGGCGGCCGGCGCGCGTCCGGCCGTGGCGGCGGTGGCGAAGATATCGAAGTGCATGGCCCGGGCCGGACTGGTCGAGCCGGGCTGGATCTGGCCCGGCCAGCGGACGAAGAACGGCACCCGCACCCCGCCCTCGAAGAAGGTCGCCTTGAAGCCGCGGTAGGGTTTGTTGATGTCCGGCAGGCCGATGTAGTTGGCCCCCCCGTTGTCGCTGGTGAAGATGACGATGGTGTCTTCGGTCAGGCCCTGGGCTTCCAGCTCCGCCAGCACCTTGGCGACGTTGCGGTCGAGCGCCATGATCATCGCGGCGTAGACGCGCAGGCGGTGGTCCTTGATCGACGACAGGGCGTCGTAGTCGGACTTCAGGGCCTGGAGCGGCGTGTGCGGGGCGTTGAACGCCAGGTACATGAAGAACGGACGATCCTTGTTGGCCTTGATCGCGCTGACCGCCTCGTCACCGAAGTAGTCGGTGATGTAGTTGCGCGGGTGGAACGGCTTGCTGCCGTTGAACCGGACGGAGAAGGGCAGGTTGGCCCACAGGAACCGGTCGATCGCATCGAACTCCTGCTTCGAATTCACGACATTGGGGTCATTGGCCGGCAGGAACATGCCGCCGCCGGCGTAGAAGCCGAGCGTGTCGTCGAAGCCCTGGTCCTGGGGACGCAGACCTTCCGCCTCGCCCAGGTGCCATTTGCCGATGTGCAGGGTCCGATAGCCGGCGGACTTCATGGTTTCGGCGAGCGTGACTTCGCTGGCCGGGACGCCCAGGTCCTCGACCGCCGGCATGGCGGCGACGCGATCCTCGTAGAAGATCGGCTTGATCGGCCCGTGACCGCCGAGCCTGACGATGTTGCGGGCGAAGGACACCGGCACTGAGGTGAACTCGAATCCGAACCGGGTCGGATAGCGGCCGGTCATCATCGCCGCCCGCGAGGGCGAGCAGGTCGCGTTGCCGGCATAGCCGTTGGTGAAGCTGACGCCGTCGCGGGCGAGGGAGTCTATGCTCGGCGTGGCGACGGCGCCGTTGGCCACGCCTTCGCCGGTCGACTGGAGATCGTTGATGCCCAGGTCGTCCGCGACGATGACGATGACGTTGGGCGGTCGTTTCGCGCCCGGGGCCAGGGCCGGCGCGGCGCCGGAGGCCCAGGTGACTTCATGGAAGGGCTGGATCGGATTCTTGATCCGCCCGATCACGCCGGGGATGTAGATCCAGAACTGCTGGAAGGCGACGAAGCCGGCCACCAGCACGAGGGCGACGACCCCCAGGGTCACAGTCAGTTTGCGGTTCATGGTCAGATCTCGCGTCAGCGCAGCAGGCGTTTACGGGTGATGTCGGAGCCGCCCGAGGGCAGGCTGATCAGGTCGCCGTCGCGGGCGATCCACAGCGGGCCGGCGAAGATCTGGCGGGCCTTGCCGAGGAACGGACCCTCCAGCGCCCGCAGCGGCAGCGGCGGAACGATGTGGTTGAGCAGCAGCGCCTTGGCGCCGGCCTTGGTGGCGATGTCGGCCGCCTGGTCCGGGGTGGTGTGGTAGTTTAGGATGTCGTTCATGATCTTGGCGCGCTTGGTGTTCCCTGCCTTGAGCGCGGCCTTCTCGATCAGGCCGACGAGGCGCGGCGACAGGGCCTCATGCACCAGCAGGTCGGCGCCTTTGGCGAAGCGGGTGACCGCCGGCGAGGGCGCCGCGTCGCCGCTGATGACGACGCTGCGTCCCTTGTAGTCGAAGCGATAGCCGACCGCGGGCTCGACCGGGCCGTGATCGACCCTGAAGGCGGTGATCTTCACGCCGTCTTCTTCCAGCACCACGACCGAGTCCTGACCGTCCGGGAAGGCGAACGGGCGGGCCACGATGCCCGCGCCCGACGGTGGGGCGACGCCCTCGCCATGGTGCGCGGTGCGATAGCTGGAGTCGGCCACATAGGCCTGGGTGAAGCCGGCCGCGACCTGCTCAACGCCCGAAGGGCCGTAGAGCTTCAGCGGCGTCGGCAGGTTGCCGCCGGCCCAGCGCTGCATGGCGACGTTCCCCAGACCGTCGATGTGGTCGGAGTGGAAGTGGGTCAGCAGCACCACCGAGTCGCCGGCGATGCCCATCCGGCCCAGCGTTCGTCCGGCGGCCTCGCCGGTGTCGACGATGAACAGCCGCTTGCCGGCGATGACCGCCGTGCAGGGCGCGCCGCGATCCCCGTCCGGGAAGGGGCCGCCCGAGCCGCAGACGGCCACGTGCAGGCCGTCGGGCAGGCTCGCGACGACGTTGGTCGACATGCCGACCGCCAGCCGGCGTTCCATCATCCGGATCGCCAGGTCGCCGCGCAGGAACCACGCCCCGACCCCGGCCAGCACGATGAGGACCAGCAGTCCTGTCAGGATCCGTTTCATCTCGCCCCCAATTCCGCTTGCGTGCCGGAATTATATTGGCATAGTTTGTGCCATTAGTTTCACGGCCGGTCAACCCGGCTTCACGATGCCCCACGAGATTGAGCATGCAGGTTCTCAGAACCCCCGACGACCGTTTCGCCAACCTGCCGGACTTCCCGTTCGCGCCGCACTACCAGACGGTGCGGGATGCGTCGGGCGTCGATCTGCGGATCGGCTACATCGATGAGGGCCCCCGCGATGCGGCGCCGGTGCTGCTGATGCACGGCGAGCCGTCCTGGTCCTATCTGTACCGGGGGATCATCGCGCCGCTGATGGGCCGCCACAGGGTCGTCGCGCCCGACCTGGTCGGGTTTGGCCGGTCGGACAAGCCGGCGGAAACGACCGACTACAGCTACGAGCAGCACGTCGCTTGGATGAGCGACTGGCTGGTCGCGCTGGATCTGAAGGACATCACGCTGTTCTGCCAGGACTGGGGCGGCCTGATCGGGCTGCGTCTGGTGGCGGCGTTCCCGGAGCGGTTCGCCCGGGTGATCGTGGCCAACACCGGCATGCCGACCGGCTCGGGCATGAGCGACGGCTTCAAGGCCTGGCTGGCCATGAGCCAGTCTATCCCGGTCTTCCCGGCGGGCATGATCGTCAACATGGGTTCGCTGCGCGACCTCAGCCCCGAAGAGATCGCCGCCTATGATGCGCCCTATCCCGACGAAACCTACAAGTCCGGCGCCCGGATCTTCCCGACCTTCGTGCCGGTGACGCCCGAGCATCCCTCCGTGGCGGAGAACAAGGCCGCCTGGCAGGTGCTGGAGGCGTTCGACAAGCCGTTCCTGACCGCGTTCAGCGACGGCGACCCTGTTTCCAAGGGCGGCGACGCGCCGTTCCAGCAACGGGTGCCCGGCGCGAAGGGCCAGAAGCACACGATCATCGAGGGGGGCGGCCACTTCCTGCAGGAAGACCGGCCCGCGGAGATCGCCGCCCTGATCGACGGCTTCATCGCCGGGACGCGCGGCTGATGGGCGCCGTGGCCCGCGCCCCATCGCGGATCACGCTCGGGCTGCTGGCCGTCCTTGGGCTGATCAATCTCGTCCGGGGCGCGATCCATGTCTTCCTGCCGGACAGCGGGGCGGGCGTCATCGCGCACTTCGACCTGGCCCAGGGTGGCCGAACGATCGTCTTCCTGCTGGCGATGATCGGCGCAGGACAGATCGCCTCCGGCCTGGTCGAGTTGCTGGTCGTCGCGCGGTTCCGGGCCCTGGCCGCGCCGTTGCTGGCGATCGAGCTGCTGCGGGCTCTGCTGGCCGTCTATATCGCCTTCGTCTCAAAGTCGGTCGGGACCGGCTATCCGGGCGCCAGGGGCATCGCGATCTCGGCCATCGTGCTGACGCTGGCGGTGGTCTGGGAGGTCGCCCGGCCGCGGCCGAAGGCGTGATTGCTTGCAGGATGCGCCCGTGATGGTAGGCCTGACCTCATGAACGCCCAGCCCACAACGCCGATAGACCCGGGGCCCGTTGTCGACGGCCGTCGGCTGCGATCGGAAGCCAGCCGCCTGCGCATCGTCGAGGCGATGATCGCGCTGGTGTCCGAAGGCCATGTGCTGCCCTCCGCCGAGGCCGTGGCGACGCGCGCCGGCGTCGGGCTGCGCACCGTGTTCCGGCTGTTCGAGGACATGGACGGCGTCTATCGCGGCATGCAGGCGGTGATGACCGGCATGCTCGGCGGGCTGCTGGACGGCCCGATCGAGGCGGCGGACTGGCGCGCGGCGCTCGACATCCTGATCGACCGGCGGGCCGAGGCGTTCGAGATCCTGCTGCCGCTGCAGGTCGCCGCCGACGGCCAGCGCCAGCGATCTCAGGCCCTGCGCGAAGGTCGTCTGCGCCTGGTCCGCAGCCAGCGCGAGATGCTGGCGAGCATTCTGCCCTCGACCGTTCAGGCTGATCCGGACCTCGTCAACGCTCTGGATCTGGCGCTCAGCTTCGAGGCCTGGCGCCGCCTGCGCACGGACCAGGGCGCCGATATTCCGGCCGCCGCGCGGATCATGCGGCGGACAGCCCGGGCGCTGCTCGTCGGCGTCGCGTGAAGCGGCTCGCAATCCTGGCCGCCCTGCTGCTGGCGGGATGCGGGGCGAAGCCGGCGCAGCTGGCCGAGCCGACCCGCGCCTGTCCAGGCGGCGCGCCGGCCGGGGAGGTCGCGCTCAAGGGCGGGACCTTCGTCCTCGGCGCCCGGCCGGAGCACGACGACGAGGGTCCGCCGCGCACGGTGACGGTCGGCCCCTTCTCGATCGACCGCACCGAAGTGACCAACGCCCAGTTCGCCGCCTTCGTTGCGGCCACCGGCTATGTGACCCTCGCCGAGCGGCGGCCGGACCCCGCCCTCTATCCCGGCGTCCCGGCGAGCAAGCTCAACCCGTCCTCGCTGGTGTTCGTCGGCGCCGAGGGGCTGGGCTCGGGCGACCCGTCCGGCTGGTGGCGCGTCGTCGACGGCGCCAGCTGGAAACACCCGGAGGGACCGGGCAGCACAATCGTCGGTCGCGAGCGCCATCCGGTCGTCCAGATCGCTTACGATGACGCGATGGCCTATGCCCGCTGGAAGGGCCGCGACCTGCCGACCGAGGCCGAGTGGGAGTTCGCCGCCCGCGCCGGACTCGACGGCGCCCGCTATGAATGGGGCGACGAGAAGCCTGCGCCCGGCGCGCCGCGCGCCAACAGTTGGCAGGGCGTCTTCCCGGCCGTCGACACGGGCGACGACGGCTACAAGGCCCGCACCGCCCCGGTCGGCTGCTATCCGGCCAGCGCCTACGGCCTGTTCGACATGAGCGGCAACGTCTGGGAGTGGACCAAGGACTGGTACGAGGCGCCGTCGCCGAACGGTCGCAGCCATCTGATCAAGGGCGGCTCGTTCCTCTGCGCCGACAACTTCTGCTACCGCTACCGCCCGTCCGCGCGCCAGCCGGGCCCGCCGGATACGGGGACGAGCCATGTCGGGTTCAGGACGGTGAAGCGGTAATCCTCTCCCACCTGGGAGAGGGGGACCATGCGAAGCATGGTGGTGAGGGATGCGCCGCCGGTCGGTGAGCGCGCGAATACCTGTCCACCACCGAGCCTCCCCCTTCACCAGCCTCCGGCTGGTCCCCCTCCCCCAGGTGGGGGGAGGACGTTGCGCTGGGGATCGCCTCACGCGATCATGCGTCCAGCGAAAAGGGGAGCAATCGCATGAGCGGGATCACGGTCCACCAGGTCGCCGGCGCGCTCGGGGCGGAGATATCGGGCGTCGATCTGTCCGGTCCGCTCTCCGACGAGACCATCGCCGCGATCCGCCGCGCCTTCACTGAACACCAGGTGATTTTCTTCCGCGACCAGACCCTGACGCCGCAGCAGCAACTGGCGTTCGGGCGGCGCTTCGGGCCGCTGAACATCCATCCGTATGTCTCCGGGATGGACGACCATCCCGAGGTGATGGAGATCATCAAGGAGCCGACCGACCGGATCAATTTCGGCGGCGGCTGGCACTCGGACATGAGCTTCCTCGAGACGCCGGCGATCGGCTCGATCCTCTACGCGGTCGAGGTGCCGGACTTCGGCGGCGATACCCTGTTCGCCAGCCAGGCGGCGGCCTTCGAGGCGCTCTCACCAGGTTTGCAGAAGACGCTCGAGGGTCTCAACGCCATCCATTCCGCCGAACGGGAATACGCCCCCACCGGCGCCTCGGCCCAGAAGCGCGAGTCGATGAAGATCGCCGACGCCGAAGGCATGGCCGGCCGCTTCGCCCACCCGATGGTCAAGGTCCACCCGGAGACCGGCCGCAAGGCGCTGTACGTCAATCCGGCCTTCACGATGAACATCGAGGGCTGGAGCCGCCGGGAGTCGAAGCCGCTGCTCGAATACCTGTTCGAGCACAGCCGCAAGGAGGCGTTCACCTGTCGGTTCAGCTGGCGGCCAGGCTCGATCGCCTTCTGGGACAACCGCTCGGTCTGGCACTACGCGCTGAACGACTACCACGGCCAGCGGCGGCACATGCGCCGGGTCACGGTGGATCCGGTGGGGGTCTAGGACAACAGTCCGAGCCAGCGCGCGCCGAGCAGCCCCAGGCCAACGACGAGCAATGGCGCGAAGATCCGCAGCGTGTTTCGCGTCAGGGCTTCCGGCAGGAAGGTGTCGAAGATCGCGCCGTGGTCCGCGCCGTACTGCACCGCGATGGCGGTGAGTGGACACTTCATGCCGCTGCCGACGAACACGACCACCTCAACCGCAGCGAGGACAAGCGCAACGGTCAGCCAGGGTCCCGCCCGGCCTGTAAGTCCGGCGTAGTCGATCAGCAGTATGGCGCCGGCGTTCGTCAGATAGATCGCCGTATGGATCGCGCGAATGGCCGCAAGGCGTTGCGGGTCGGTCATGGCCGGTCCGCTACACCACCTGCGTCGCCGTCCCCGCCACCACGTACCAGGTGACGAACAGGCCGCAGATCACCGCGCCGGGGACATAGCTGCCCGTCCGCCGCCAGGTGAAGGTCGAGATCAGCGCGACGATGGCCATCAGCGGCAGGAACTGGATCGCCACCACCGTGCTCAGCGGGTCGAAGTCGGTCGGCAGGCGGCCGGTGAGGAAGAACAGGCCGTAGTCGACGAGCAGCAGCAGCAGGAAGCCCAGCGACATCGCCGCGACGGACGTGGCGTAGGTCTTCACCGGGCCGTCGCCGAGCACCGGCAGCCGGCCATGCAGCGCCCGCGTCGCGACGAGGAAGAAGACCGTCAGCGGCAGGACATAGACCAGCGCAATCTTGAACTGAGCCAGGCTGAACAGTTTCAGCGCCACCACCCAGAAGCGGAAGTCGACCGTGAACAGGGCGTCCATGGCGACGAGCGCCAGATAGCCGACCGCGACGGTGGCGACCGCGATCAAGACAGCCGGGACCCAGCGGTTGTCGAACGTCGACATCGCCCGCTTGCGCCCGAACCAGCCGATGATGAGCGTCAGGGCCGCATTGACCAGGGCCCAGACGACCACCTGGTTGGTGATGCTCTGCGGCAGTAGCGCTGAAGGTTTCAGCAGAACGGTCACGGCGATGAAGGCCGGGAAGAAGGTCAGGATCGGCAGAAGCGCGGTGGTCATCAGGCCGGCCCACCAGCGGCCGGTCCGCCATTGCACGGCGGCCTCCGGCTCATGCCGCAGGGCCGCGAAGACGGGCAGGCCCAGCAGGCCGTTGAAGGCGCCCAGCAGCAGCACCACGAACCCCATGAAGGCGACGCCGGTGGCGATCTCCTTCCAGATCCAGATCTGGTCGCCGGCCGGGCGGGGCGTCCCGCCGGTGAGGGTTCTGGCGAACCAGTCGGTCGCGTCGCCGACGGCGGCGGTGGAGAAGTGATCGCCGGGATGGGTGGTGACCGGCTGGGTCAGCCGGCGGGCGGCGCCACCGGCGATGTCGCCGTAGATCTGGCCCGGAACGACGGCGGCGGTTGTCCCGAACACCGTCTTCAGCTTCGGCGACGCGGCGACGTCCTGCGCCCGCTTCACGCCCCACATGATCGTGCTGAACTCGTCGTACTGGCTGAACACCAGCGCCATGTTTCGCGGCCAGGCGGGCGTGCCCTCGGCGGCGAACGGCGCGCCGGTGGACGAGCCTTCCAGCACCACGGCCCTGTAGGCGTCCGGCATGGTCGCGGCGGCGGCCAGCACCGTCCAGCCGCCCATGCTGTGGCCCTCGAGGCCGATGTTGGCCTTGTCGACCATCGGCAGGCTGCGCAGGTATTTCAGCCCGTCGGGTCCGCCGAAGCCGTTGGAGAAGGCCGCGCCGCCGCTGTAGCCGTGGCCGGTCTGATCCATCGCCAGCACGACGTAGCCGCGGCGGGCGAACTCGATGGCGAAGGGGCTCTGGGTCTCGCGGCTGTTGATGTAGCCATGGACAGCCAGGATGCCGGGCGCGGGGGTGGCCGCGGTGGCGGTCTTCGGCGTGTAGAGCAGGCCGCTCATGGTCACGCCGCCGGTTCCCTTGAACCGAACATCCGTGACGGTCACGCCGCCGGATGTCTGGACGGCGCCCGCCCACCAGGACCCGGCCAGGACCAACACCAGTCCGGCCAGGAACAGCCCCCATCTGCGCATCGTCGTCTCCCCCGACTTGTTTTGCCGAAGCATTGCGCGAGGGTGGCTGCGATACAATCCTCCCCGGCTTGCTGGGAAGGAACCATCCCCCGGGTCGCGCGAAGCCCGCGCCCGGGGATAAACTCCCACGGTGGAGGGGAGTCGGCACCCTGCAGCAGCCCTCAGTCAGGCCCCGCCTGACAGTTCCCCACAAGCTCGGGGAGCATCGAGTTAGGGTTGGGGTTGGTCAGCCTTCGTCCTACGTTCCCCCTCTGACTCGGGGAATGCCATGATCACCCTCTACCATTGCCACGACGCCCGTTCATTCCGGCCGCTCTGGGCGCTGGAGGAGCTCGAACTCTCCTATGACCTGCGGATGCTGCCGTTTCCGCCAAGGTTCCTGAAGAAGGAGTACCTGCAGGAAAACCCGCTCGGGACCATACCGCTGCTGGTCGACGGCGAGACCCGGATGACCGAGTCGGCGGCGATCGTGGAGTATCTGTCGCGGCGCTATGGCAAGCCCGGAGGCCTGGCGGTCGAACCGGACGAGCCGGGTTTCGGCGCCTGGCTGAACGCCCTGCATTTCGGCGAGGCGACCCTGACCTTTCCCCAGACGCTGGTGCTCCGCTACACGCGGCTCGAGCCGGAGGCCCGGCGCCAGCCGCAGGTGGCCGACGACTACGCCAAGTGGTTCCTGGCGCGGCTGCGGGGGCTTGAGGCGATCGTCAGCCAGGCGGAATTCGTGGCGGCCGGGCGCTTCACCGGCGGCGACATCTCCGTCGCCTACGCCCTGCTGCTCGCCCAGTCGCTGGGGCTGGCCGACCGGTTCCCGCCCGCTGTCGCCGACTACTGGGCGCGGATGCAGGTCCGGCCCGGGTTCCAGCGCGCGAAGGCGGCGCAAAAGGCTGCGTCGGCTGCGCAGGGACTGACCGCCGTGCCGGTCGATCAACTCTAGCCCGAAGCGTCGTCGCGACTGATCTCGAACAGCGCTTCTTCACCGCGCCAGATGCGGGCGCTGATGCGATCCGGCGATCGGGACAACCAGTCGCGCGCGACCTCGCGCACCCGGTCATCGGTGGCGACGATCACGGAGAGCACGAGCGGCTCTTCGCCGCCCGCTTCGTCGATATGGATGATGTAGTGCTGCATGGGCGGCTGGCCGGGCGCGACGGGGGCATCGCGCCCGGCCCTTGCGTCTAGCGCCGGTCGTCGTCGGTCGGCCGGGCGGCGTCCTGCTGTCTGGTCGAGGCGCCGGCCGAGCCGGAGGTGGAGGCGGAGCCTTCAGCGCGGGCCTGCGGCGTCCGGGAAGCGGCGCTTTCGGCTCCACGGCGCGCGGCGGCTGCCGCGGCGCGGGTGCGGCTTGCGGCGCCCGCGGCGGTGGAACGGCCGGCGGCGATCGTGGAGCCGCCGTCCGCTTCACCTGAACCCGAGGCGCCCAGGCTCGCGCCACCCATTGACGCGCCGCCGGAAGCCGAACCGGAGGCCGCGCCACGGCCAGAGGCCGATCCGGACGCAGAACCGCTGACGCTGGCCGAGCCGGCAGTGTCGCTAGCGCGCCGGACGACGCCTGCGGCGCGGTCCTTCGCTGCGGCGGCGCGGGCGGCGGCCCGCGCCTTGGCGCGTTCAGCCCGGCTGCGGGCAGCCGAAACCGCGCCGCTGGTGTCAGGACGGGTCACATCGACGCTGCCGGACGCCGACCCGGTCGCGGAACCGGTCACGCCGCCCAGGCCGCCGCCGACCGCCCCGCCGAGGCTGCCGCCGGCTCCGCCGCCGAGAATCTGGGCCGAAGCCGGGCCGGCCATCAGGCCGCAGCACAGGACGGCGGTGCAGAGGAATCTGGTCTTGCTCATCGCGAGTCTCCTTCTTCTGGATGAGGTCGGCGAACCGGCCTCTCGAAGGAAAAACGTCCGTCCCGCCGGGTTTCATCCCGGCCGCGCGCATTTTTCTAGCGGAGAATCGGGCCGGCCGCGCCGACCGCCCGTGGCGGGGTTCGCAGGTCCTGGCCGACCAGGCCGCGGCCGTAGCTCCTGTCGGCCCCGCGGGGCCCGAGGTCCCGGGCGTCGCGCGTCAGCGCCTCGACAGCGGCGCGCGCGCCGCTCACGCCGTCGCCCGTCCGCAACATCGCCAGTCGCCCGGTGACAATGGGAGCGGCGAAGGAAGTGCCGCGCACCGTAACGAACCGCCCGCCCGGGCCGGCCGCCGCCATGTCGGCGCCCGGCGCGGCGAAGTCGAGATGCAAGGCCCGTCCGGCCTCCGGCAGAACCCGGTCGCGGCCGTCAACGCCGGTCACCGCGATCACGCCTGGGTAGGAGGCCGGATAGAGTGGCGGCGCGGCGGGTCCGTCATTGCCGACCGCCGCCACGATCAGCACGCCACGTGCCGTCAGGCTGCTGATCACGGCGCGCAGGGCTGCGTTCGGCGGGCCGACCAGGCTGACGTTGATCACCCGGACATCCGACTGCGCCAGCCAGCCTAGCGCGCGGACAATAGCGTCCGCCGATCCGCCCGTCGGGCCATCACCATAGATGTCGGCCACCAGCAGGGTCGCGCCTGGCGCCGCCCCGCGAAACGGACCGGCGCGCCCGACCAGCAACGACGCCACGGCGGCGCCATGGACTCCTGGCCTCACGCCGCCGGGCGCGAAGCCCCGTTGTTCGATGCGTGCGCCGGCCAGCGCCGGATGACCGGTGTCGACGCCCGTGTCGACCAGACCGACCCGCCCGCCACGCCCGCCGGACGGCGCCGTCCGTGGCCCTGATCGGCCCGGAACGCTCGCGGCGCCGACCTCGCCCGAGGCCGAGTAGATGTGGTTGTAGTCATAGGCGCCGTCCGGGTCGGCCTTGCGCAACCGCCTGATCGCCTGGCGGGCGTCGAGCCCGCGGGGAATGGCCAGGGTCACCAGCCGGACGTCCGTTCCTTCAATGGCGGCGTCCCGCAGGACTACGAATCCCGCGGCTGTCGCGCGCGCGAGGGATGCGACGGACGGCGCGATCGCCAGCACCTCGCCCCGCACCACCGGCGCGCCATCGCCATCAACATCGATCCGGTCGCGGTTCCGGCGGATCAGTTCGCGCAGATGCAGACGGCGCGAGTCCATTATCCCGCGCAACGCCCGCGTGGCCGCGGCGCTGTCGGGCAGCGAGAGCTCGCCAGGCAGGGCGGGCGCGCCCGGCAGGTTTCCCGGCAGCGACGGCAGTCCTCCCGTCGCCGGCAGCTGGGCCACGGCCGGTGCGGCCACGAGCGCGATCATCATCGCGACGATTGCGTCCCGGCGGCGTCTGTTCGAAGGTTCGCGCATGGCGTCCTCTCATCCACGACGGCGTCGCGCACTTTAGGCTGAAGTCCGTGGATGAAACGACCCACGGCCACCGTTTCATCCCTGAAGAGGTGATTCCCTGGACCGGTTCGAACGGGACATCGTCGACCTGCTCCCCCGTCTTCGGCGGTTCGCCCGGGCGTTGGCCGGTCATATGGCCGACGCGGACGATCTGGTGCAGCTGACGATCGAACGGGCGCTCGGCCGGCGCGGCCAGTGGACCACCGGCTCGCGACTGGACAGCTGGATGATGCAGATCATGAAGAACGCCTGGATTGACGAAGCACGGTCGCGAGGCCGCAAGCGGCTCGTCGTCGGCGACGACCAGCAGCTTGAGCGGGTGGCCGACGCGTCGGTGGCGTCACAGGACATGCGGGTCGAGGCCATCGCCATCCGCCAGGCCATGGGGCGGCTACCCGATGATCAGCGGCTCGCGGTCGCGCTGGTGCTGATCGAGGGGCTGTCCTACGCCGAAGCGGCGGAGGTTCTTGAGATACCGCCGGGAACCCTGAACAGCCGTCTGGTCAGGGGTCGGCTGGCCCTGATGGCCGATCTCGCCGGACAGGAGGCGTACTCATGACCGTGACCGACGCGATGATCATCGCCTACCTGGACGGCGAACTTCCGACCGAGGAGGTCGCGGCGGTGGAGGCCGCGGCGGCGCGGGACGAGGCTCTGGCCATACGGCTTGCCCGGCACCGGATGCTGTCCGGGGCGGTGAAGGCCGCCTTCGCGGATGTCGCCGACGAACCGGTTCCCGAGCGACTGACGGCCGCCGTCGAGGCGGGCCGGGTGGTCAGCCTGGACTCTGTCCGTCAGCGCCGGATCACGCCCGCCTGGGGGCGTTGGGGAACGATCGCAGCCGGAGTCGCGGCGGGCCTCGTGGTCGGGCTCACATTGCCGCGCGGACCGGCGCCGATGGTCGACGGCGAGATGCGGGCGCGGGGTCAGCTGGCGTCGGCGCTGGAGTCTCAACTGGCGTCCGCGCCGGGCGAGGGCGAGGTGGTCAAGGTTGGCCTGAGCTTCCGCGCGCAGGACCAGCGCTACTGCCGCACCTTCACCGTGACCAGGGGCGCCGGTCCTGCCGGGCTGGCCTGTCGCGAGGGCGACGGTTGGACCGTGCGCATGGCCGTGACCCAGGGTCCGGCGGGGCCAGGCGGTGACTATCGAACCGCCGCCGGCGAAACGCCGCCCGAGGTCCTCGAGGCCGCCCAGGCGCTGATGCAGGGCGAACCGATGGACGCGGCAGCCGAGGCGGCGGCCAGGGCCAGGGGTTGGCGGTAAGCGCCATCGGGCACGGGTCAGCCTGTGCACTTGCCACCACCCTGATCACCGCCGAAAAAGGCGCGTGACCAAAACACCCCTGATCATCGACTGCGACCCCGGCGTCGACGACGCCGTCGCCCTGTTGCTGGCCTTCGGCGCGCGCGAGGCGCTCGACATCCTGGCGATCACCACGGTGGCCGGGAACGTCGCCGCCGACCTGACCGCGCGCAACGCCAGGCTGATCCGCCAGATCGCCGGCCGCGAGGATGTGCCGGTGTACGTCGGCGCCTCAGCCCCGCTGGTCAGGCCGCCGATCATCGCCAGCCATTTCCATGGCGAGTCGGGCCTTGGAACCCTGCCGGTGTTCGAGCCCGATGCGCCGGTGGCCCCGGGCGAGGCGGCGCAGGCGATCGTCGACATCGTCATGAACCGTCCGGCCGGCACGGTATCGATGGCGGTCACCGGGCCGATGACCAATCTGGCGCTGGCCCTGCAGCGCGAGCCGGCGCTAGCCGCGCGTCTGGGACCGGTCATCGTGATGGGCGGCGCGCGGCGCGAGGGCGGCAACATCACCGCCTCGGCCGAGTACAACATCCACGCCGACCCGCATGCCGCCGACCTGGTGTTCCGGTCGGGTGTGAAGACCGTCGTCCTGGGCCTCGACGCCACCCATCAGGTGCGGGCGACGCCGGACCGGGTCGCGGCGGTCAAGGCCATCGACACGCCGGCGGCGAAGGCCGTCGCGCAGCTGTTCGACTTCGCGGTCTGGACCGAACAGACCCACGTCGGCGGCGACAGCCCGCCGCAGCACGACCCCTGCACGATCCTTTATCTGCTGGCGCCGCAGCACTTCACGGCTGCGCCCGTGGACCTTCAGGTCGAGACGCAGTCGGCGCTGACGATGGGCCACACCGCCGTCGAGTTCCGCCTCGCCGACCCGGCCGCCGCGACCTGTCGATGGGTGACCGACGTCGACCATGAGGCGGTGTTCGCCGTGATGCTGGAGATCCTCGCCTGATGACCGCGCCGCTGATCACCGTGGTGGGGTCGGTGAACCTCGACTTCGTCGCCACCGCCAAAACCCTGCCGGCGCCCGGCGAGACGGTGACCGGCGCGACCCTGGCGCGCCACCCGGGCGGCAAGGGCGGCAACCAGGCGCTGGCCGCGCGGCGGCTGGGCGCGGATGTCCGGATGATCGCCCGCGTCGGCGCGGATTCCATGGCCGACGAGGCGCTGGCGCTGCTGAAGGCCGGGGGCGTGGACCTGTCAGGCGTCGCCGTCGACCCCGAGGCTGCGACCGGCGCGGCTCTCATCGCGGTGGACGCCGAGGCCGAGAACCAGATCGTCGTGGCCTCCGGCGCCAACGCCGCCTTCCGGCCCGAGCACCTGCCCGCGTCTATCGAGGGCGCGCTGATCTGCCAGATGGAGCTGCCGCCCGAGACCGTGGCCGCAGCGGTGGCGCGCGCCGCCGGGTTCGTCTGCGTCAACCTCGCCCCGGCGCTGGACGTGCCCGACAGCGTGCTTCAGCGGGCCGACCTGATCATCGTCAACGAGGGCGAGGCGGAGGTCTACGGCAAGCGCCTCCACGGGTTGAAGGGCCTGGTCGCGATCACTTGGGGCTCGCGCGGCGCGGGCCTGTTCCGCGACGGCGCACGAGTCGCGACGGCCGAGCCGCCGGAGATCGTGGCCGTCGACACGACCGGCGCCGGGGATGCCTTCGTCGCCGCCCTGACCGTCGCGATGCTGGAGGGCCAGACGCCCGAACGGGCGCTGGCCTTCGCCTGCGCTGTCGGCGCGCTGACGGCGACGAAGGCCGGCGCCCAGCCGTCGCTGCCGACGCGGGTGGCGGTGGAGGCGCGGTTGCGGGGGTGAGTCCTGGGGACATGCGTCCTTCGAGACGCTCGCTTGAGGCTCGCTCCTCAGGATGACGAAGAAGGGGGGGCGTCACAGGTAATCGTCATGCTGAGGAGCGGACCCTAAGGTCCGCGTCTCGAAGCACGCACCGCGCACGCTTTGCCCGCCATCGTCTTGGGTCTAGCTTAGGCCAATGACCCGATCCGTTCCCGAGCTCAGCCTCACGGCCT
Organism: Caulobacter sp.; assembly: GCA_021741355.1. GTDB lineage: Bacteria > Pseudomonadota > Alphaproteobacteria > Caulobacterales > Caulobacteraceae > Caulobacter. Next base: position 47,190 of record JAIOXZ010000020.1, on the reverse strand, counting down.
TCACCCAGGGCGACGCCGCCCAGCGCCAGGCCTTCTCCGACGCGATGATGCGCGGCCTGCAGGACTACGGCTTTTTCGTCCTCAAGGATCACGGCGTGCCGCTCGAGCTGCTGCAGCGCGCCTACGCCGAGGCGGAGGGGCTGTTCGCCCTGCCCGAGGCGACCAAGAAACAGTACGCGAGAGGCATGCGCGGCTACACGCCGTTCGGCGTCGAGCACGCCAAGGACAGCGGCCATCCGGACCTGAAGGAGTTCTGGCAGGTCGGCCATGACCCCTCGGCGGAGGCCGGCGCTGACCTGGAGCCCAACGTCTGGCCCGCCGAGGCCGCCGGCGTGAGGGCGGCGTTCCAGAGTCTGTTCAGCGCCCTGAACGACACCGGCATCACCCTGCTGCGCGCGCTGGCGCCGAAGCTGGGTCTGGCGGGCGACTTCTTCGACGACAAGGTGCGGTACGGCACCTCGCTGCTGCGGGTGCTGCACTATCCGCCGCTCGCTCCGGACGCTGACCCGAACGCGGTCCGCTCGGCGGCGCATGAGGACATCAACTTTCTGACCATCATGGTCGCGGCCAAGGGCGCGGGCCTGGAACTGCTGGACCGCGACGGGACCTGGCTGCCGGTGGTCACCGAGCCGACCAACCTGATCGTCGACAGCGGCGACATGCTGGCCCGGATGACCAACGGCGTGATCCCGGCGACGACGCACCGCGTGGTCAACCCGACAGGCCCGAACGTCAGCCGCTATTCGATGCCGTTCTTCATGCACCCGACGCTGGAGACGTCTCTGGCCGTGCTGGAGAACTGCGTCGGGGAGGGCGTGAAGTTCGAGCCGGTGACGGCGGGGGAATTCCTCGACGAGCGGCTGCGGGAAATCGGGCTGAAGAAGTGACAGCCGATGTGGCGTCGGAGCCTACTATGGAGATCGGTTCGACGGCGCTCTTCAGTTGGGTCGGCGGCGCCGGAGACTTGACGGGACGCTCGCTTGCCAAGCTGTCGGGAGAGGTCCTTCACCCGGCGCCGGATGACACCCCGATGATCAGGAAGGTTCGGGCGGCGTGGGCAACGCCTCTCGAGGCGTTGAGCTGCGACCAGGCTCGTCTGCTGCTGGGACAGGACATGGGTCTGGCATGGTTGGCCCGTCCGATCTGTTCGCTCGTTCGGAAAGCTCCGACGGCTGAAGTCACCCACTATCCCGGAGATTTGGCCCTGGGTGCGTTTCGGCAATTTGAACGCCTATTCGTGGCTGATCCAATTGCCGCTACTGCCATGCTCGATACGGGCGACGACTGGATGAGTGTCGCATTCGCCTTCGACGATGAACTCTTGGAGGACGGCAAGTTCCTGTTTGCGAAAGCGCGAGCGCTGGCAGGCTTGTCCTAGGCCTCGACCTCACATTTGGGGCTGGTGATGCCTTGCCCTGAAGGCCTTGATGGAATTGGAGCTCTGCCAGGGGGCTTGGTCAAGGACCGCTTCGCGGCCGCGGCGCGGCGGCCCCGCTGGGGCCGTCCTTGAGCAAGTCCCCTGGCAGAGCAAAGCTGGCCGTCAAGACATCAGGGACGGTGCGCCTTTGGGTCCAAAAATACTCCGCTCATCCCGGCGAAGGCCGGGACCCAGGTGTTTTTGAAACAGCTGCTCACCTGTCCGGTTAGGCACGGCCTTGCCTGAATCGCGAGCCGAAGCTCTGAAAAAGCCTGGGTCCCGGCCTTCGCCGGGATGAGCGGATGTTGGGGATCAGCCCGTAACCACCACCCCCGCCCGGCACGCCATCAGCGGCTGGATCCTGGTCCCGAAATCCTCCACCCCCTGCACGAAGTCGTCGAAGGTCAGCAGTACGCCGGCCGTGTCCGGCACCGTCGCCACCTCGTCGAGCATCCGCGCGATGGACGCATACGACCCTACCAGCGTCCCCATGTTGAGGTTCACCGCCGCCTTTTCGGCCGCCAGCTGTTTGGTGTTGGTGTCTTCCGAGGTGTTGCCGGCCGCCTGGCCGACCAGCCAGGCCACGGCCTCCTTGTCGACGCCGTCGCGGTAGAGCTCCCACTTGGCCATGGCGGCCTCGTCGGTCTCGTCGGCGATGACCATGAACAGGATGTAGGCCGACACGTCGCGGCCGGTCTTGTCCCTCGCCGCCCGCAGGCGCTCATTGACGTCGGCGAAGGCGGTCGGGGTGTTTGTGCCCTTCCCCAGGGCGAAGCTGTAGTCGGCGTATTGCGCGGTGAAGGCCAGGCCCTCGGTCGAGGAGCCGGCGCAGATGATCTTGGTGTCGGTCGCTTTGGGGCTGACCCGGCAGTCGGTCATCTGGAAGTAGTCGCCCTTGAAGTTCGACACCCCGGTGTCGAACAGGTCGCGCAGGATCTGGGCGTATTCGGCCAGGTAGTCGTAGCGTTTGGTGTAGTGGCTGTCGCCCGGCCACAGGCCCATCTGGCTGTACTCGGCCTCGGCCCAGCCGGTGACCAGGTTGATGCCGAACCGCCCCGGCGCGATGGAGTCGATTGTCGCGGCCATGCGCGCGACGATGGCCGGCGGCAGCGTGAGTGTGGCCGCTGTCGCAAAGATCTTGATCCGGTCGGTGACGGCGGCCAGGCCCGCCATCAGGGTGAAGCTCTCGAGGTTGTGCTCCCAGAACTGCGTCTTCCCGCCGAACCCGCGCAGCTTGATCATCGACAGGGCGAAGTCGAAGCCATAGCGGTCCGCCGTCTGGGTGATGGTCTTGTTCAGTTCGAAGGACGGCATGTACTGCGGCGAGGTCTCGGAGATGAGCCAGCCGTTGTTGCCGATCGGGATGAAGACGCCGATTTCCATGGAAATTCCTTCGGTCAGTGAGCCCCGCCGCCCAGGAAGGCGACGAGGGTGGCGTTGAAAGCGTCGGGTGCGGTCGCGGTGAAGCCGTGGCCGCCCCAGGGGACGATGTCGAGGGTCGCGTCGGGCAGGCGCGCGGCCAGCCGTTCCGAGCAGAGCGACGGCACGAGCATGTCGTCGGCCGAGGCGCTGACCAGCACCGGATGGGTGATCTCGCCGAGCCGGTCGTCGATGTCGAAGGCCAGCAGCGCGTTGATCCGCGCCAGCATGTTCTCCCGTCCCTGGAAGCCGGCGATGTGGTGCGCCTCCTCCGCCGCCAGCCGGTCCGCATGCTCGCTGATCCAGTTGGCCGGATAGAGGAACAGCGGCTGGGCGTGGATGTAGGCCTCCGGCCCGCTGTCGTTCAGCAGGCTGATCCGGGTGCGGAAGCAGCGGGCGATGTGCGGATCCGGCCGGCTCCAGCCGTTGACGATGCAGAGCTTCCGCACGAGCGCCGGCCGATCGAGCGCCAGCTGCAGCGCCGCCAGCCCGCCGGCGGCGTGCCCGACGACATGGGCCGGCGCGCCGACCGCCTCGATAACCGTGGCGAGGTCGCCGGCCATGTCTGCGACGGCATAGGGCGAGGGCAGGGTGCGGTCGCTGCGACCCGTGCCGCGCTGGTCGTAGAGCACGACGCGGAAACGGGCCGTCAGCGCCGCCATCTGCGGTGCGAAGAACGCCCCCGAACCACCGAGCCCTGCTGACAGGACGACGACCTCGCGCGCGTCCTCCGGCCCCGCGTCATGGAGCTCGTAGAACAGGCCGTCGGCGGTCCCGGATCGGGGCAAGGACTCAGCGTTTGCCGATGTGGGCGATCGAGGCGATCTCGACCAGGAAGTCGGGTCGCACCAGGCCGCAGACGATGCAGAACCGGGCCGGCTTGTCGCCCGGGAAATACTCCGCATAGACCTTGTTCAGGGCGGCGTAGTCCGCCCAGTCCTTGAGGAAGATGTGGTTCATGGTCACGTCGTCCATGGTCCCGCCGGCGGTCTCGATGACCGACTTGATCGTCTCCAGCACGATCCGCGTCTGGCCCTCGGCGTCCCCGACGCAGGCGACGTTGTTGTCCTTGTCGAAGGCCAGGGTGCCGGAGACGTAGACCACGCCGTCGGCGAGCGTGCCGGGCGAGAAGGGGGCGATGGGTTTCTGGGTCCCCGGCGGGGTGATGACGGTCTTGGGCATGTGGGAGCTCCTCAGGATTTTGGTTCGACCTGGCCGAACGCGCCCTTGAAGTCGGCGACGCTGGACACCCAGCCGAAGAACTTCTCGATGTTGTAGATGGCCGCCTGTTGCACGAACTCCGGCCCGGCCTGGTGGGTGGCGTCCTCCAGCACGATGCCGAAATACTCGAGGAAGAAGCCGTCCCGCAGGGTCGATTCCACACAGACATTGGTGGCGATGCCGACCACGACGATGTTGCGGATGCCGCGTGAGCGGAGGGTGCTGTCGAGCTGGCTGTTGAAGAAGCCGCTGTAGCGGGTCTTGTGCAGGACGATGTCGCCCGGCTGGGGCTTCAGCGCGTCGACCAGCTCGTAGTCCCAGGTGCCTTTGGCCAGCAGCGTGCCGGCCAGCTCGGGCCGCTCGCGCATGGTCTTCAGCGCGTTGGATTTGTGGAAGTTGGGCGAGCCCGGCCCGCCGGCCTCGACGTAGTCGGGGTCCCAGCCGTTCTGGAAATAGATCACCGGCATGCCGGCGGCGCGGGCGACCTCGAGCACGCCTTTGGTGTTCTGGATGACGCGATCCGCGCCGGAGATGTCGAACCCTGCGAGGTCCAGATAGCCGCCTGGCGAGGCGTAGGCGTTCTGCATGTCGATGACGATCACCGCCGTCTGCGACACCGACACCGGGATCGGTTCCGGCCGGGCGGGCAGCATGATGGTGTCAGGGGGCGGGACCATGCGCCTTGGGACTTCCGTGTTGTCGGGGCGCCAACATGGCATACGCTGCGGCGGCGCCAACCGGAGTTTCCGCTTCCATGCCCGCCCGCCTGCCTGACGCCTGTCTCGACCAGGTTTTCCGCACCGCCCGCACGCGCAACGGCTGGACGGCGGAGACGGTTTCCGAAGCCCTGATCCGGGAGATGTACGACCTGGCGAAGATGGGCCCGACCTCGGGCAACTGCCTGCCGGGCCGGTTCCTGTTCATCACCAGCGACGAAGCCAAGGCGCGGCTGGCCCCGCATATGTCGTCCGGCAACCGGCCCAAGACGCTGGCAGCGCCAGTCAATGTGATCATGGCCTACGACATGGCCTTCGCCGACCGCCTGCCGGAGCTGTTCCCGCACAATCCGGGGGCGAAGGACTGGTTCACGTCAAACGAAGCGCTGACCCGCGAGACGGCGTTCCGCAACGGCTGCCTGCAGGCCGCCTACCTGATGATGGCGGCCCGGTCGCTGGGGCTGGACTGCGGGCCGATGTCCGGCGTGAAGCTGGACGGCATCAATGCCGAGTTCTTCGCCGGCACGACCTGGGAGGCGAACTTTGTCTGCAACATTGGGTACGGGAACGAGGAGGGGCTGTTTCCGAGGAACCCGAGGCTGAGCTTCGAGGAGGCGTGCGGGATCCTCTAGTTGCCGATCCTCCCCAGCTTAGCTGGGGAGGGGCACCGCCGGAGGCGGTGGAGGGGAGTCGGTGCACGGCACCCCCCCTCAGTCAGGCTCCGCCTGACAGCTCCCCACAAGCGTGGGGAGCATCGAGCCTAGGAAACCCGCTCCGCCCAGGCGTCTTCAAGAGCCTCCGGAGCGCCGACGCCGAAGACGTAGCGATCGGGGCGAATGAAGACCGCGTCGGCCTGCCGGCTGTCCAGCCAACGCTTCAGATCGGCGGCGAACGGCGCCAGTGCTCCGTCGCCCAGCCCCTCCCGCGTGATCAACCACGGTCCCTCGCCGAGCATGTCGTCCATCCGCACATCCCCCGACCACGGCTGCGGGAAATACTCGCCGCCGCCGTCCAGCGAGATGCCCGGACCCAGCCGGAGCGGCGCGGGCGGGGGCGCTGAGCCACCCGCCGCGCGCTGGGCCAGCATGCCGGCGTCACGCATGGCAGCCGCCGCCGGATCGCTGATGCAGACCACCTTGCCCATGGCGATGGCCAGCTGGATCACGCTGCGCACCTGCGGCTCGCGCTCGGTCTGGTAACTGTCGAGCAGGGCCGGGTTGGCGCCGCGCTTGATCACCGCCGCCAGCTTCCAGGCCAGGTTGTCGGCGTCGCGCAGGCCCGAACACATGCCCTGTCCTGCGAACGGCGGGGTCTGGTGGGCGGCGTCGCCGGCGAGCAGGACGCGGCCTTCGCGCCAGCGCTGCGCGACCCGGCCATGGAAGCGGTAGACCGCCTTGCGCTCGATCTCGACGACACCGTCGCAGTTCCAGGGTCTCAGCAGCTCGCGGATCTTCGCATCGTCCAGCAGGTCCTCGGGCGTCTCGCCCGGCAGCAGCATGAACTCCCAGCGGTGCCGGCCCTGGCTCATCACCAGACAGGTGGTCGGCCGGGCGGGGTCGCAGATCTGCAGGTTGGCGCGAGGCAGGCGCGAGGGGTCGCTGACCAGGGCGTCGAGCACCAGCCAGGGCTCGTCGAAGCCGTAGTCGTCCAGGCCGATGCCCAGCGCCTCGCGCACCGGGCTCTTGGCGCCGTCGCAGGCGACCATCCAGCGGGCGCGGATCGTCTCGGGGCCGTCCGGTCCATCGATCCGGGCAGTCACGCCGTCAGCGACCTGTGTGAACGACGACAGGGTCCGGCGCAGGCGCAGGTCGACCAGCGGCGACTCGTCCGCCAGCCGCCGCAGCGCGACCTCCAGGCTTGGCTGGTGGAACATATAGCTCGGCGCCCAGCCGGACGGGCTGCCCTGGGCGATCAGGTCATAGCTCATCAGGATCTCGCCGGCGGCGTTCCTGAACTCATAGGCCGGCGCGACCTGCGAGGCGGCCTGCATTTCCTGCGCGATGCCCAGCTTCTGGAACAGCCGCATGATCTCGTGGTCGAAATGGGCGGCGCGGGGCAGGGGATAGACGTCCGCCTCCTTCTCGACCGCTATGGCGCTGACGCCTTCGCGCGCCAGCAGGGCGCAGAGGCCCGCGCCGACGGGCCCGAGCCCGACGACCAGCACGTCGCAATCGTGGCTCATCAGACCGCCTCGCAGACCGCTTCGATGGCGCCCAGCCCCTCGACCTCGCAGCGCATCACGTCGCCGGCCTTGAGGAACTGGCGCGGGTCCATGGCCGCCCCGACCCCGCCCGGGGTGCCGGTGAAGATCACGTCGCCGGGCTCCAGGGTCATGGCCGTAGAGAGGTGCTCGATCTGCGCCCAGACGTCGAATACCAGGTGCTTCGTATTCGAGTTCTGCCGCGTCTCGCCGTTGATCAGGCATCGCAGGTCCAGCGCGTGCGGATCGGCGATCTCGTCGGCGGTGGTGATCCAGGGACCGAACGGGGCGTGGGTGTCGAACGACTTGCCCAGCGACCACTGCGGCGTGCGGTGCTGCCACATCCGTTCGGTGACGTCGTTGCCGACACACCAGCCGAACACGGCGCCGGGGGCGTCAGCCTTGCTGAGGTTGCGGCCGCCGGCGCCGATCACCGCGACCATCTCGACTTCGTAGTCGCAGAAGGCCGTGGGGACCTGAACCGGATCGAACGGCCCCGTCACTGCCGTACCGGCCTTGGTGAACCAGACCTGGTTGGGCGGGGTCTCGACGCCGCTCTCGGCGATGTGGTCGGCGTAGTTGAGGCCGATCGCCCAGATCTTGCCGGGCCGGGGGATCGGGGCCAGCAGGTGGACGCTATCTAGCGCCAAGGCGCCGGTTCCGGCGTCTGCGATGCGGCGGACATCGGCCTCGACAGACGACCAGGCCTTGATCAGGCCGATCATGTCGGTCGGGAAGCCCGGCGCGGCGCGGTTCAGGGGAACGATGCGGTCCCCGACGATGGCGCCGAGCTCCGGCGCGGCGCCGGCGGTGAAGGTGGCGAGTTTCATGGCTGCGGCTCCTAACCGAAGGCCGGTCCGGGCGGCGGGCCCCACTGCACGCCGACCAGTTCGGTGATGGGGACGACGTTGGAGCCGTCGGCGGCGGTCAGCAGGTCTCCGTCGGTCCAGTGTTCCAGCACATGACCCCAGGGATCGGCCCAGTAGTCGAACACCTGGCTTCCCAGCACATGGCGGCCGACGCCCCAGGCCGGGGTCCGGCTGGCCGACTTCAGGTGATCGTGGCCGGCCATCAGATCGTCCAGGTCGCGCACTTCGAAGGCGGCATGGTTGAAGCCGGGCCCCTTGGGGTTCTGGAACAGGAACAGGGTGTGGTGGTCGGTGGGCGTGTCGCCGCGGTCGCAGCGCAGGAAGGCGCCGAGGGAAAACTCGGGCGAGAGCGCGATCTCGTCGGAGGTGATGAAGCCGAATCGCGCCTTGTACCAGGCCTCCGAGGCGCGGAAGTTCGAGACGTTCAGGACGGCGTGGCCGAGCCGGATGACGTTGGCCGGTCCGCGCTCCATCCGCTTGACGGTACGCAGCCGCGCACGGCCGTCGGCGCCGTTCCAGGGTTGGCGTGGTGAAAAGGCTTCGGGATCGGTGAAGGTTTGTCCGGCGACCACCTCGACCGCGTGTCCATCGGGATCGGACAGCCGCACGACGAAGCCGCCGCCGGGCGCGTCGAGCGGCTCGACCGCCACGCCCTCGGCCGCCGCCAGGGTCTCCAGATCGGCCAGGCCGGCGGCGCGGAAGCCGATGCCCGCGAATCCCGGCTCACCGAGCTCTGTCGCGTGCAGGAACGGCGCGCCGCCCCGGCCGCGCATGAACAGGCGCTTGTCGCTGCGGTCGGCGACCTGCAGGCCGAATTGTTCCTGCCAGGTCTGCATCTCACCGAGATCCGGCGCGGTGAAACGGACGTGGGCGATATCCTCGATACGGATCACGCTCATGCTCAGGTCTCCTTGAAAATGTCGGCGACGGCCGAGCCACTGAGGGTCCGGGCGCTCTCTTCGGCGACGCCCAGCCCGCGCAGCAGGCCGAATATGAGGTCGCGGGACAGGACGTCCGGCGGCGTGGCGCCGTTGGCGTCCAGTGCCCGGGTGACGGCGATCATGCCCATGCCCATGGCCATCAGCAGGCCGATCTCCAGCGTCACGCCATGAAACAGACCGGACGCCAGACCAGCCTCGACATCGGCGCGCAGGCCGCGGTTCATCGGGGCGTTCGGCAGGGTCGCGCCGGCGTGCAGCCGCATCATCGCGCGCGCCCGCTCCGGGTTGCGGGCGGCGAAGCGAACGAACACGGCCTGGGCCCTGGCCATGCGCAGCGCCGGATCGGCGATGCCGGCGTTGGCCTCATCGACCTGCGCCTCGGCTTCGGCCCGGACCCGGGCGGCGATCTCGCGCGCCAGGGCGTCCTTGTCGGTAAAGTGGTTGTAGAAGCTGCCCTTGGCCACATCCGCGGCCAGCACGATGTCGTCGATGCTGACCGCATCCACCGACTGGGCGGCGAACAGCGACTGGCCGGCCTGCAGCAGGGCGGCCCGGGTGCGTTCCCGGCGGCGGTCGGTCTTGAGGTCGTCGGTCTGGGCGATCATGGCGCGGCCATCAATTTGACTGTTCGGTCATTATTGGACTAATCGGTCAGAATTGCAAGTCGCCGTCCAATGGGGCATTCGCCATGGGCTTCGAAGGGGAAACCAGATGTCTATGCTCACGCCGATCAATCCCTTCGCGGGCATGGACGTCCGCAGCCTGATCGACATGCAGGCGCAACAGCGGGGCGATCACGCGGCGCTGATCTGGGAGCCGTTCGAGGGCGCGGGCCGGGCCTGGTCCTACGTCCAGCTGGCCGAGGCCATCCGCCGCTTCGCTGCTGGTCTGCAGGCGCGGGGCGTGAAGCCCGCCGACCGGGTTCTGGTGCACCTCGACAACTGTCCGGAGTCGGTCATCGCCTGGCTCGGCTGCGCCTACGCCGGCGCCGTGGCGGTGACCACCAACGCCAAGTCCTCCGCAGACGAGATCAGCTACTTCGCCAGCCATAGCGGCGCAGTCGGCGGGATCACCCAGCCGAAATTCGCCGCCCTCGTCCGCGACTCCGCGCCGAACCTCGGCTGGCTGGTCGTCACGGCGGACGACAACGGCGCCCCGGCGGAGGCGGACGTCAGCGCCTTCGAGTCCTTCTCGACGCTCGATGCCGACACGGCGACCCTGACCGCGCGGCCGCACGACCCGATGGCTCACTTCGCCATCCAGTACACGTCGGGCACCACGGCCCGGCCCAAGGCGGTGCTCTGGACCCACGCCAACTTCCTCTGGGGGGCGAAGATGTGCGCCCTGCACGAGGACCTGCGGCCGGACGACGTGCATCTGGTCACGCTGCCGCTGTTCCACACCAACGCCCAGTCCTACTCGGTGGCTGCCGCGCTCTGGGCCGGGGCGACGATGGTGCTGCAGCCGAAATTCTCCGCCTCTCGGTTCTGGCCGGTCTCGCTGAAGCACGGCTGCACCTGGGCCTCAATGGTGCCCTTCTGCCTCAAGGCGATCGCCGGGCAGCCGAAGCCGGAGAAGCACAGCTACCGCTTCTGGGGCAACGGCGTCTGCGAGCCGCCGACGGACGCCCTGTTCGGGGTCAAGACCATCGGCTGGTGGGGCATGACCGAGACCATCACCCAGGGCACGGTCGGCAGCCCGCACCTGAAGGATGCGCCGATGTCGATGGGCCGGCCCTCGCCGGGCTACCGCATTCATGTGCTGGACGACGAGGGCCGGCCGGTGAAGCCGGGCGAAACCGGCGACCTGCATGTCGAGGGCTGGCCGGGCGTCTCGCTGTTCCTGGAATACGCCAACGATCCGGAAGCGACGGCGAGGGCCTACACGCCGGAAGGCCTGTTCATCACCGGCGACCGGGTGCGGCTGGGCGAGGACGGGTTCCTGTATTTCGCCGACCGCAGCAAGGACATGCTCAAGGTCGGCGGCGAGAACGTTGCGGCGTCCGAGATCGAGCGGGTCGTCAGCTCGGTCGCGGGCGTGCGGGAATGCGCCGTGGTCGGCCGGCGCCATCCGATGCTCGACGAGGTCCCGGTGGCGTTCGTGATCCCGGTCGATGCCGCGGATGCGGGCCTGCCGGATCGCGTGCTGGAAGCCTGCGCCGCGACCCTGGCCAGCTTCAAGCGGCCGCACGAGGTGCGGCTGGTCCCGGAGTTGCCAAGGTCGACGCTGGAAAAGATCGCCAAGGCCGAGCTGCGGGCGGTGCTGGCGGCGGAATCAAAAGGCTGATCCTCCCCAGCTTCGCTGGGGAGGGGGACCGCCGGAGGCGGTGGAGGGGAGTTGCCGTGCACCGACACCCCTCAGTCAGGCTCCGCCTGACAGCTCCCCACGAAGGGTGGGGAGCGTTGACTATGTGCTAAACCCCGCCAGTCCCGTCAGCAGCACTCGCCCATCGTCCGACCGCAGCGCCAGGCGTACGTCGCTGCCAACCGGCTCGTGCGCCAGCGTCATCGGCCGTCCCGGCAACGCCTGGCCGGTGAACCGCGCCGCCAGCCGGGTCAGCCGGCGCGTGTCGCCATCGGCGTAGATCCGCGCCGCCTCGATCCCCGCCAGGGCCCAGAGCGCCGTGCCATGGATGATGATGTCCGGCAGCCCCGCCGCCAGCGCCACCTGCCGCTCGGTGTGGATCGGGTTCCAGATCTCGGCGCATTCGGAATAGATGTGCGGCAGGGCAGGGCTCGTCGGAAGGACCACTTCGGCCGCGCCGGCGTCCGGCGCCGCATAGGCCGGGGCGGGGACGTCAGCGGATTCGACGCCCGTGAGGGCCACCTCGCGATAGACGGTCGTCGACAGGGTCTCGACCATCAGCACGCCGGTCCTGGCGTCCCGCGTCTCGAACCGGGTGGCGGTGACCACGCCCGCGCGGCTCGACCTCGCGCCCAGCAGCGTCGCTGTCACCTGAAGCGCGTCGCCGGCGCGGATCGGCCGCAGGAAGACGCTGTCCTGGCCGGCATGCACGGCCTGTCGCCCTTCGGCTGCGGTCAGGGTCTGGTCCGGATGCTCGCGGGCCATCAGCACCAGCACCCATTCGGGCGAGACCACCTGCATCGGCAGGGCGAACAGGCCCCTGGCCGCCGCATCGTCGAGCCCGGCCGCGTCCTGCGGCGCCAGGGCGGCGCGGTAGGCGAGAGCCCGGCGCGGCGTCATCTCCCAGTGGATCGGACCCCAGGTCGCGCCCGCAAGCCCGGCGTTGAACGGCATGATCGACTCCCCTGCCTTGTCGCCCCTGTCCCCCCGGGTCTATCACCATCGGCCCTGAAGGAGTGAGACATGGCCGCGGGATTTACCTTTACCGAGCCGCTGACCGACGCGGATCGCGAGATCCTCACCGACGAGGCGCTGGCCTTCCTCGGTGAACTGGTCGACCGTTTCGCCGATCGCCGCGCCGAGCTGCTGGCGGCGCGCAAGGTCTGGCAGGCGCGGATCGACGGCGGCGGCCTGCCCGGATTCCGGCCCGAGACGCTCGCCGTGCGCGAGAGCGACTGGACCGTCGGCGCCCTGCCGGCAGACCTGCTCGACCGGCGCGTCGAGATCACCGGCCCGGCCGAAGCCAAGATGGTCATCAACGCCCTGAACAGCGACGTGAAGCTGTTCATGGCCGACTTCGAGGACGCCCTCTCGCCGACCTGGACCAATGTCGTCGGCGGCCAACGGGCCCTGCGCGACGCGATCGCCCGCACGCTGACTTATGACGATCCCGCCAGCGGCAAGCACTACGCCCTGGGGTCGAAGCTCGCGACGCTCGTCGCCCGGGTGCGCGGCCTGCACCTCGACGAGAAGCACATCCTGCGGAACGGGAAGAAGGTCCCCGGCGGCCTCGTCGATTTCGGCCTCTACTTCCACCACAACCACGCGGCCCTGAAGGCGATCGGCAGCGGACCCTACCTCTATGTGCCCAAGCTGGAGCACTACGAGGAGGCGCGCTGGTGGAACGACGTGTTCGTCTTCGCCCAGGCGCATCACGGCGTGCCGGTCGGCACGATCAAGGCGACGATGCTGATCGAGACCCTGCCGGCGGTGTTCGAGATGGACGAGATCCTCTACGAGCTGAGGGATCACGCCGCGGCGCTCAACTGCGGCCGCTGGGACTACATCTTCAGCTACATCAAGACGCTGCGCCGGCATGGCGACCGGCTTCTGCCCGACCGGACGTCCGTGTCGATGGACAAGCCGTTCCTCGACGCCTACTCGCGCCTCTTGATCCGCACCTGCCACCGCCGCGGCGCCCTGGCGATGGGCGGCATGAGCGCCTTTATCCCGCGCAAGGATCCGGACGAGAACGCCCAGGTGCTGGAGCGCGTGCGGGCCGACAAGGCGCGCGAGGCGGCCAACGGCCACGACGGCAGCTGGATCGCCCATCCGGGCCTGTCGGATGTGGTCAACGATGTCTACGGCGCGGCCTTCGCACCGGGAAAAACCAACCAGCTGGAGGTCAGTCGGACGGACGACGCGACGGTGACGGAGGCGGACCTGCTCGCGGCCCCGCCTGGACCGCTGACGGAGGCCGGCCTGCGCCACAACCAGCGGGTCGCGGTGCAGTATATCGAGGCCTGGCTCGGCGGCTCCGGCGCCGTGGCGATCTACGGCCTGATGGAGGACGCGGCGACGGCGGAAATCTCCCGCGCCTCGATCTGGCAGTGGCTCAAGAACGGCGTGAGGCTCGACGACGGAACGGCGGTGACGCCCGAGCTGTTCGAGCGGACCTTCACCGAGGAACTGGCCGTGGTCCGCAGCGAGGTCGGCGAGGATCGCTGGGCGTCGGGCCGCTGGACCGAGGCGGCCGAACTCATGCGCGACCTGTGCCTGCAGGAGGAGTTCGCCGAGTTCCTGACGCTGAGCGCTTACGAGCGACTCTGACTGTCATCCCGGGCGGACCACAGGGACGACCCGGGACCCAGATTCGGTTTCAGTCACGTTCGATGGGACTCGATCTGGGTCCCGGATAGCCGCTTCGCGTCTTCCGGGATGACACTTGAGATCAGACCACCACCTCGATCCAGTCCGCCTCCCCAAGCTCCACCTCGTCGAGGTTCTCCCCCGGCCCGGCGCGATCCACCACCAGGAAGTCGCTGACCTCGCTGAGCGCCAGCGAGTAGTGGTGCCAGGTCCCCGCCGCGTAGTTCACGCCCTGGTCGCCGGCCGCGAGGAACACCTCGATCTTCGCCGGATCCAGCTCGCCCGCCGGCGCCACGGCCACCAGGTACGGCCGGCCGTTCAGCGGCATGAAGGCCTGGCTGCCGACCGGGTGGCGCTCCATGATCTTCAGCACCGGCGCCGGCAGGGGCGTCGAGCGGAAGAGGCTGATGATCGGCGCGCCGCTGTCGGTCGAGGCGTCCACATGGGCCAGCGCGTTGAACCGCGTCGTGGCGCCGTAGTTGATCGGATACTGTTCCACGCCCTCGCGGGCCGAGATGACCTCGCCATAGGGCGCGAAGGCTTCGGCGGTCAGGGGTCTGGGCGTCACCCGGCGCATCACTTCGCCTCCGCCTGAATCCAGGCCCCCAGCCGCGCCCGCTCGGCGGCGGTCATCCCGGTCGGATTGCCCAGCGGCATGCTGTCGGTCGCCACGGCGCGCTCGTGGATGCGCGGGGCGTAGCGACGGATGTCGGCTTCAGTGTCGTAGGCGACGCCATTGGGCGCCATGGCGAACGCCGGATCCGTCGGGCTGGTCGAGTGGCAGGCGATGCAATGCTTGCGGATGATGGCCTGCACCTCGCTGAACGCGACGACCCCCGCCACCTCGGCCGGCTTCGGCTTCGTGCCGATCGCCACCAGCATCACCATCAGGAAGATGAACACCCCGCCGACCAGGATCATCGGCTCGCTGACGCCGGCGTTCCGGCGGTTGAAGAAGTGGCGGATGGTCACCCCGCTCAGCCCGATCCCCGCCACCAGCAGCCAGTTCAGCGAGTGGTCGATGACCATCGGGTAGTGGTTGCTGACCATCAGGAACAGCACTGGCAGGGTCATGTAGTTGTTGTGCACCGAGCGCATCTTGCCGCGCTTGCCCAGCGCCGGATCGACTGGCTGGCCGGCCAGCATGGCGGCGACGATCTTCCGCTGGTTGGGGATGATCACCAGGAAGACGTTGGCGACCATCACCGTGCCGATGATCGCCCCCAGATGGATGAAGGCGCCCCGGCTGCTGAAGATGTGGCTCAGCGCGAAGCCCGCGCCGGTCAGGATCAGGAACCAGACGACACCGAACAGCCGCAGCCGTTGGCCCAGCGGCGAGCGGCACAGGGCGTCGTAGAGGATCCAGCCGCCGGCCAGGAAACCAAGGCCGATGCCGATGGCCTGCCAGGACGCGAGGTCCATCCTGGAGGCGTCGATCAGATAGGTCGGTGCGCCAAGATAGTAGATCAGCACCAGCAACGCCGAGCCGCTGAGCCAGGTGGTGTAGGCCTCCCATTTGAACCAGTGCAGGTCGTCCGGCATGTCCGGCGGGACCGAGAGGTATTTGCGCTTGTGATAGAAGCCGCCGCCGTGGACGGCCCACAGGTCGCCCTGCACGCCCTTGGGCGTCGTCTCGTCGGCCTTCAGCCGCGCGTCCAGCCACATGAAATAGAAGGACGAGCCGATCCAGGCGATGCCGGCGATGACATGCAGCCAGCGCACGCCGAGGTTCAGCCAGGCGAGGAGGTCGGCGGTCATGGCGTCTCGATCATCTGCAGGAGCTGGGCGGCGACCGCCACGGCGATCACCTCCGGCGCCTTGCTCTTGAGCCCCGGCAGGCCGATCGGGCAGGTCAGGCGGGCGATGGCGGCCTCGGCGACGCCGTCCTCGCACAGGCGGCGCAGGAAGCGGGCGCGCTTGGTGTCGGATCCGATCAGGCCGCAGTAGCGGAAGGTCCCGGCGGTCAGCACCGCGCGGGTCAGCCGATAGTCCAGGTCGTGGTTGTGCGTCAGCATCAGGACGGAGTCTGCCTCGCCGACCGCGCCGGCGATCTCGATGAGGCGCGTTTCGTCATGGATGGCGACGCCGGGCGCGGCGGCCTCCTCGCGGCTGTCATGCCAGTCGAGCGCGAACGCCAGCGGCGCGAAGGCCCGGGCAATGGCCTGGCCGACGTGGCCTGCGCCGAACATGACGAGGCGCGGCCTGCGAGCATCGATCCGTTCGATCAGGGCGTCGCCTTCGGAGAGTTTGGGACGCCGGCCGGGGAGGGGCTGGCCACTGGCGTCGACCATCCGGATGAGGGCGCCGGGCCACTGCAAATCATCTTCTCCTCTCCGCGTAGCGGGGAGGGGGACCCTGCGGAGCAGGGTGGAGGGGCCGGCGCCGACTTTGGCGGTCAGTTCCTGAATTCCGACCTTTCCGGCGCGAACAGCGCTTCCCTCTCCACCCTGCTCCGCAGGGTCCCCTTCTCCCTCGCGGGAGAGGAAGGATGAGGCGGAGAGGAGTGAGCGTTGGAGGGTGTCGCCCACCACCCGCGCCTTCAGCTCATAACGCTCCCCGGCCCCTTCCAGCCGTGCAGCCTCCCCCAGCCAGCCCGCACTACCGCCATCGAGGCGCTCCAGCAGCAGCCGCACATGACCGCCGCAGCACTGCTGCAGGAACGGCCCCAGCGGATAGTCCTGCAGAGCCCAGCCGCGATCCGCCGCCAGCATCAGCCGAGCCTGGCCGACGGCGCGGTATTCCAGGGCGCCGCCGCCGATGGTGCCGCTCTGGCCGTGCTCGCCGACCAGCATCCGCGTCCCGGCCTCGCGCGGCGTCGAGCCCTCGGCGGCGACCACGGTGACCATGGCCAGCGCCTCGCCGCGCCGGACGGCGGTCAGGGCTTGCGCGGCCCAGCTCATGCGAGCCCCGCCCGGCGGCGGACATCGTCCACCGCCATCAGGATGCGCTCGGGCGTCGCCGGGGCGTCGAGGTCGGGCATAACCCGGTTATCGCCCGCCGCCGCCACGGCCTGGGTCAGGGCGGAGAAGACCGAGATCGCCAGCATCAGCGGCGGCTCGCCCACGGCCTTTGAGCGGTGGATCGTCGGCTCGGCGTTGGGCTCATGCCAGAAGTCGATGTTCAGCACCGGCGGCCGGTCCGACGCCGTGGGGATCTTGTAGGTCGAGGGGGCGTGGGTCTTCAGCACGCCCCTGTCGTCGAACACCAGCTCCTCGGTGGTCAGCCAGCCCATGCCCTGGACAAAGCCGCCCTCGATCTGGCCCAGGTCAATGGCCGGGTTCAGCGACTTGCCGCAGTCATGCAGGATGTCGGTGCGCAGACAGCGGTTCTCGCCGGTCAGCGCATCAATGATCACCTCGGATACGGCGGCGCCCCAGGCGTAATAGAGGAACGGCCGGCCCTGATGGCTGGCGCGGTCATAGTGGATCTTCGGCGTGCGGTAGTAGCCGGCGGCCGACAGCGACACGCGGCTGAACCAGGCCTTCTTCGCCAGCTCTGCGAAGGTCAGCGCCTTGTCGCCGCCCCGCACGGTGTTTCCCGCGAACACGACCTGCCCCTCGGCGACGCCCAGTTCCCTGGCCGCGACCTCAACCAGCCGGTCGCGGATCTGCATCGCTGCGTCGAGCGCCGCCATGCCGTTGAGGTCGGAGCCGGACGAGGCGGCGGTGGCGGAGGTGTTGGGCACCTTGTCGGTGGCCGTGGCGGTGATCTTGACCCGGTCCAGGTCGAGGCCGAACACGCCGGCGACCACCTGGGCGACCTTCACATACAGGCCCTGACCCATCTCCGTGCCGCCGTGGTTCAGCATGACGCTGCCGTCGGTGTAGACATGCACCAGCGCCCCGGCCTGGTTGAGGTGAGTGGCGGTAAAGCTGATGCCGAACTTGACCGGCGTCAGGGCGATGCCGCGCTTCAGCCAGCGGTTCTCAGCATTCCAGGCCAGGATCGCGGCGCGGCGGGCGCGGTAGTCGCTGCTGGCCTCCAACTGCTCGATCAGGGCCAGGGCCGGGCTGTCGTCGACGGTCTGGCCGTAAGGAGTCTGCACGCCGGCCGGGCCGTAGAGGTTGGCCTTGCGCACATCGAGGGGGTCCTTGCCCAGATGCAGCGCCATGGCGTCCATCGCCCGCTCGATCCCCATCATCCCCTGCGGTCCGCCGAAGCCGCGGAAGGCGGTGTTCGACACGGTGTGGGTACGGAAGCGATGCGAGACGATCTGCGCCGTCGGCAGGGCGTAGGCATTGTCCGAGTGGAACATCGCCCGGTCGTTGATCGCCATCGACAGGTCCGCCGAGTAGCCGCAGCGCGAGGCCAGATCGAAGGCCGCCCCGGTCAGTTTGCCGTCGTCGTCAAAGCCGACCGACCAGCCGGTCTCGAAGTCGTGCCGCTTGCCGGTCATGACCATGTCGTCGTCGCGGTCGACGCGGACCTTGGCCGGGCGGCCGGTGCGTACGGCGATCAGCGCGGCGACGGCGGCGAACAGGGCCGGCTGGCTCTCCTTGCCGCCGAAGGCCCCGCCCATGCGGCGGATCTCGACGGTGACGGCGTGGTCACGAACACCCAGCACCCTGGCGACATTGTGCTGCACCTCGGTCGGGTGCTGGGTGGAGGACCAGATGTGGACGTCGCCGTCTTCCCGGGGCGTGGCGAGCGCGATCTGACCCTCGAGGTAGAAGTGGTCCTGCCCGCCGATGGCCAGCCGGCCCTTGAGGATATGCGGCGCCCGGGCGATCGCGCCGGAGGCGTCGCCCAGCCGCATGGTTTGGGCCGGTTCGATGACGCTGCCTGTCGCCCGCGCCTGCGCGATTGTCAGGACCGTGGGCAGGTCCTCATAGACGACCTCTGCGAGCTTCGAGGCGGCCAGCGCCTGGTCGCGGGTCTCCGTCGCCACGGCGAACAGCGACTGGCCGACGTACTGGACCAGCTCGCCAGCGAACAGCGGATCGTCGCCGGCCACCGGGCTGACGTCGTTGGTTCCGGGGATGTCGCTGGCGCAGACCACATCGACCACGCCGGGCGCGGCGCGGACGGCGGTCAGGTCCATCGAGACGATCCGGGCGTGCGCCCGTTCGCTCATGCCCAGGACCACATGCAGCAGGTCGCGCGGCTCGGGGATGTCGTCGATGTACAGCGCCCGGCCGGAGACATGGCGATCGGCGCTGTCGTGGCGGACCGGGGTGTGGACGACGCCGTCAGCCATGGACCGGCTCCGCGTCCAGCACCCGGACCGGCGTTCCCGTGGACTCGGCAAACTGCTTGCGAAGCAGGTTCTGCGCGGCCGCCAGGCGATAGGCGGCCGAGGCGCGCATGTCGTCGATCGGCTGGAAGTCCTGCTCCAGCGCTGGGGCGGCGGCCTCGACCGTGCCCTCCGTCCAGAACTTGCCGATGAGGGCGGCCTCGCAGGCCCGCGCCCGCTTCGGCGTCGCCGCCAGGCCGCCGAAGGCGATGCGGGCATTTTCGACGACACCGTCTTTTATGGTCAGGGCGAAGCCGCCGCAGACGGCGGAGATGTCCTGGTCGAAGCGCTTGGACAGCTTGAATACGCGATAGATCGTGCCGGCCGCCGGCCGCGAAACGATCACCGCCTCGACGAATTCACCGACCAGCCGGTCCTGTTTGCCGTAGGCGAGGAAGTAGTCCTCCAGCGGCAGCTCCCGCGTCGCCGAGCCCTTACGCAGCACCAGTGTCGAGCCGAGCGCGATCAGGGCCGGTGGCATGTCGCCGATGGGCGACCCGTTGGCGATGTTGCCGCCGATTGTGCCGCTGTTGCGCACTTGAACCGAACCTAGTCGTCGCATCAGTTCGCCGAGATCGGGATGCAGTCCGGCGAGAGTCGCCAGTGCATCGCTGTAACGGACGCCGGCGCCGATCCGGACGGCGTCGGCGGTGTCTGTGATGGTCTTGAGCTCGGCGACAGCGTTGATCGAGATGATCGTCTTCAGGTCCCGATGCTGCTTGGTCACCCACAAACCGACATCGGTCGCCCCGGCGAGGACCACCGCGTCCGGATGCGCCTCGACCAGGCCGGCCAGGTCGCTAAGCGCCTTCGGTGCGAACCAGCGCCGATCGCCGTGGGTCAGGGACAAGGGCTCGGCGCGGGACATCGCCTGAAGCACCTCAACCGGATCCTCTTCCGCGTGCTCACTCGCAGTTTCGGCCGCCGCGATGATCGGCCCGTAGCCCGTGCAGCGGCACAGGTTGCCGGCGATGCTGTCGACGACCGGCGGTGGCGTATCCTCGCGCCCCCGGGCCCACAGGCTCATGACGAAGCCCGGCGTACAAAAGCCGCACTGCGAACCGTGATGCTCGACCAGGGCCGTCTGCACGGGGTGATCGCCGCCGAGGCTCTCGACGGTCTTCAGCGCCTTGCCGTCCAGCATCGGCGCGAACAGGATGCAGGCGTTGACCGCCCGCCACTTCACCCGGTCACCGTCCAGCTCCCCGACCGCCACAGTGCAGGCGCCGCAGTCGCCCTCGGCGCAGCCCTCCTTGGTCCCCGTGCGGCGCAGGTCGTAGCGCAGCAGGTTCAACACCGTCGTCGTCGGGTCGATGTCGCGCAGCTCGCGGACTTCGCCATCAAGCACGAACCGGACGACGTCGCGCACGCTCAGCTCCCCCGGTAGGTCGAGTAGCCGAACGGCGAGACCAGCAGCGGCACATGGTAGTGGGCGGCGAGGTCCGCGACGCCGAAATCGATCACCACCGTCTCCAGAAACGCCGGCTCCGGAAGCGCGACCGTCAGCCCACGGAAGTAGTCGCCGACCTCGAACTCCAGCCGGTAGGTCCCGGGCCGGATCGTCTCGCCAGTCAGCAGCGGCCCGTCACAGCGGCCGTCGGCGTTTGTGGCGGTCTCGATCAGCACCTCGCCGTCGCGGATCAGGCGCAGGACCATCCCCGCCGCCGGCCGGCCGTGGGTCGTGTCCAGAACGTGCGTGGTCAGACCGGTCATGCGTGCCCCAGGCCCCGCGAAGCGCGGGGGAGCCGGTCAGAATCTCCCTCGAATGGCCCGAATGCAACCATCCGCGCCCCTTTGGCGCGCAGTAACCTTGACGATGAGCGTCTCGCGGGCCTGCTATGGCCGTCCCATGAGCGACACCTACCCCAGAGACCTGATCGGCTACGGCCCCAATCCGCCCCACGCGGACTGGCCCGGCGGCGCGCGCATCGCTGTCCAGGTGGTGCTGAACTACGAGGAGGGCGGGGAGAACACCGTCCTGCACGGCGATCCGGGGGCCGAGACCTTCCTGTCGGACATGATCTTTCCCGGGCCGGTCGAGGGCGACCGGAACATGAGCATGGAGTCGCTCTACGAATACGGCTCCCGCGCCGGGGTCTGGCGGCTGCTGCGGCTGTTCGACAAGTATGATCTGCCGCTGACCGTGTTCGGCGTGGCCATGGCGATGGAGCGGCATCCCGCCGTGGTCGAGGCCTTCCTGCAGGCCGGCCACGAGATCGCCAGCCACGGTTGGCGCTGGATCAACTACCAGTCCGTTCCCGAGGCCATCGAGCGCGAGCACATGGCGCGGGCGATCGAGATCCACACCCGCCTGACCGGCGAACGGCCGCTCGGCTGGTACACCGGCCGCACCAGCCCCAACACCCGGCGGCTGGCGGCGGAGCAGGGTGGCTTCCTTTATGACGCCGACGACTATTCCGACGACCTGCCCTTCTGGTCGACCCAGACGGCGACGCCGCACCTGATCGTGCCCTACACGCTGGAAGCCAACGACATGCGGTTCTCGGGGACGGGCCTGAACACCGGCGACCAGTTCTTCAGCTACCTGCGGGACGCCTTCGACGTGCTCTACGCCGAGGGCGAGGAGCGGCCGCGGATGATGTCCATCGGCCTGCACTGCCGGCTGGCCGGACGGCCCGGCAAGATGGCCGGGCTGGAGCGGTTCCTGCGCCACGCCCTGTCGCATCCCGACGTCTGGTTCGCCCGTCGCATCGACATCGCCCGGCACTGGCGCAAGCGGCATCCGCATGTCGGGTAGAGAGGGCTTCATCCAGCGTTTCGGCGCGATCTATGAGGACTCGCCCTGGGTCGCGGAGGCGGTCTGGCCCGGCGCCGGCGCGCTGCGCAACGCCCAGGCGCTGGCCGGGGCCATGGCGGCGGTCGTTGATTCGGCGACCCGCGAGGACCGGCTGGCGCTGATCCGCGCCCATCCCCAGCTGGCCAGCCGGGCGCGGATGGCCGACGCCTCGGTGCGGGAACAGTCCGGCGCGGGCCTGGACCAGTGCTCGCCGCAGGAGTTCGCCGACTTCCAGCGGCTGAACGCCGCCTACAACGACCGTTTCGGGTTTCCCTTCATCGTGGCGGTGAAGGGCATGAGCCGACGGGACATCCTGGACGCCTTCGAGGCCCGGCTGGGCAACGATCCAGAGACCGAGTTCGCCGAGGCGATCCGCCAGATTCACCGCATCGCCGCCTTCCGGCTGGCCGACCTGTTCGAGGACGCCTCTTGAGTAACCCCTTCACCGGCCTCATCGACCTGGCCCAGCCGCGGCTCGGAGGGGAGGTTGTCTACGCGACCGACGACTTCTTCGCCGACAAGGCGCGGCTGATCGATCCTGCCGAGCCGGTCTTCATCCCCGGCAAGTACGACGACAACGGCAAGTGGATGGATGGCTGGGAAAGCCGCCGCAAGCGCGTCCCCGGCCACGACTGGGCGATCGTGCGGCTCGGCGCGCCCGGCGAGATTGCCGGCTTCGAGATCGACACCCGCAACTTCACTGGCAACTACCCGCCGCGCGCCTCGATCGAGGGCTGTGTGTCAGACGCGGCGATCCCCCCGCCGGACGCCGACTGGACCAAGCTGGTCCCGGTTCTGGATCTGAACGGCAACGACCGACGCTGGGTGAAGTCGCAGGCCGGCGGCGTCTGGACTCATGTCCGGCTGAGCATCTTCCCGGACGGCGGCGTCGCCCGCCTGCGGGTCTATGGCCGGATTCACAAGGACTGGACCCGGGTCGGCGACGACGCGGTGCTCGACCTGCTGGCGATGGAGAACGGCGGCCGGGGCCTGATCGCCAACGACGAGCACTTCGGTCGGGTCGAGAACCTGACCGCGCCGGGACGCGGCAAGGACATGGGCGACGGCTGGGAAACCCGCCGCCGCCGCGAGCCGGGCCACGACTGGGCGATCCTCGAGCTCGGTCACCTGGGCACGATCAGCGAGATCATCGTCGACACCGCCCACTTCAAGGGCAACTACCCGGACCGGTGCTCGATCCAGGCGTCTGCGACCGCGAGCGGCTCGCCGCAGGAGATCGCGATACAGGCGGAGGGGTGGCCCGTTCTGCTGCCCGAGACGAAACTGCAGATGGATCACATCCATGTCTTCACCGGCGAAATTCAGCCGCACGATCCGATCCGGTTCGTGCGGCTGAACATCTATCCGGACGGGGGCGTGAGCCGCCTGCGGCTCAAGGGCCGACTGGCCTACTGAACCTGCAGGCCGGCAATCTGGCCTTCAGCGTTGAACGACAGCATCCAGTTCAGCACCGCGCCGTTCTGGAATGTCACGGTGTACAGGAACGGGTCGGTCTCGCTGTTCGCGGTGACCGCCGTCACCGGGCCGAGCGCCGCCAGCTGGGCCGAGGCGTTCGGCGCCTTCTTGATGGCGTCAACCAGCTCCGGAACCATGATGTCGAAGTTGGGCGCGCCGGCCTGGATCGCGGCGATGGTCGTGCGCAGCGTCGCTTCGGCCTGGGCCGGCGTTTCGGCGAAGGCGGGGCTGGCGGCGCCGAGGGCGGCGGCGAGGGCGAGGGCGGCGAGGATTTTCATGGCGGGGTCCTTGGAGGGGTCAGGGGGCTTTACCGACGGCGTCCAGGCCATTGATCCGGCCGGCGGCGTCGAAGGAGATGGTCCAGTTCATCACCACGCCGCTTTCAAACGTGACGATGAAGGTGAAGGGGTCGGTCTTGCTTACCGGCACCAGCGCGCGGGCCGGGCCGAGGGCCGCCAGCTGCTGGCCGGTGTTCGGGCTGGCGCGCACCGCGTCGGCGATCGGCGGCGTCATCTTGCTGAAGTCCGGATTGCCCGCCTGCAGATCGGCGATAATTCCGCTGAGCGCGGCTTCGGCCTGCTGCGGCGAGACCGCCAGGGCGGGGCCGGCGGCGGCCAGAGTGGCGATGAACGCCAGCACGGCGAAGGTCTTCACGGGGCAGCTCCTCAAGCAGCGCCGAATTTCCTACTCAAGTCCGCGATCACTGGCAGCTTAAGGTTTGGTCATGCGGCGGCGGGTAGACCGCCTTCACGTGCGATAAAGGCGATCACCTCGTCCAGACCCTTCAACCGTGAGAGGTCGGTCATGACGAACGGCCTCGCGCCGCGCTGGATGCGGGCGTCCGATTCCATCACCGCCAGGTCGGCGCCGACATGCGGAGCCAGATCGGTCTTGTTGATGATCAGCAGGTCCGAGCGGGTGATCGCCGGGCCGCCCTTGCGCGGGATCTTCTCACCCTGGCAGACGCTGACGACATAGAGGGTCAGGTCGGCGAGGTCCGGCGAGAAGGTGGCCGCCAGATTGTCGCCGCCGCTCTCGATGAAGATCACGTCCAGGTCGGGAAACCGGGCGCTCATCGTGGCGATGGCGGCCAGGTTGATCGAGGCGTCCTCGCGGATCGCCGTGTGCGGGCAGCCGCCGGTCTCGACCCCCATGATCCGCTCCTCGGGCAGGGCCTGCAGCCGCGCCAGGATCAGGGCGTCCTCCTTGGTGTAGATGTCGTTGGTGACCACCGCGACGCTCCACTGGTCACGCATGGCCTTGCAGAGCTTCTCGGTCAGGGTGGTCTTGCCCGAGCCGACCGGGCCGCCGATGCCGATTCGCAGGGGGCCGTGTTTGCTGGTCATGCGCGGGCTTTCAGGGCGATGAAGACAAGGCCGGCGCCGAGCGCCAGGCAGAGCGGACCGTAGACCAGCATATCGAGGCGGGCGAACGGCTGCTGCGGCGCCAGGGCTCGCCAGAACGGAGTCCAGACCGCCGCGCCCCGGACCAGGAAGACGCAGGCTGCGGCCAGCAGGGCAAGCTGCGGCAGCAGGCCGGGCGCCTTGACCTGCCACCAGGCCAGGGCGGCGACGGCCAGCAGGGCGACGCAAACCACCAGACAGGGGATCAGGCTGGGCATGCGCGTGACGCCGCGCATGCCGATGACCGTCGCCACGCGCTGCGCCTCGTCCGCGCCCGGCCAGGGCAGGCCCAGTCCCCAGGCCAGATGCAACAGGGCGATGGCCGCCAGGGTGACGATCACCGTGGGCGCGACGATGCTCATGACAGGAACAGTCTCGGCTGCAGGGTTTCGTGCCGCATGGCGGCGATGTCGGATATCAGCGCGATTGAGCCGAGATCGTCCAGCGTCGACCGGGCGGCGCGGACGGCGGTGGCGAGGACGACCGGCTCCACGGCGGCCATCACCCGCACGCCCTCGGTCTGGCCGAGCGGTATCGTGCGCAGGGCGACCGAGACGAGGTTGGAGGCGAAGGCGTGCAGGGTGGCGGTGAGGGCGTCCGGCAACGGAATGCCGGCCAGGCCACAGGCTGCGCCGACCGCGACCGGCCAGGGCGCGGCGTCCAGCGCCGGTGCAGCGTCGGGCCAGGCCCGGACCGCCTTCAGGAAGGCCGCGCCCTGGCCAAGTGTTTCCGCCAGCCGTTCCGCCGAGGGCGCCAGGGCCGCGGCCAGGTCCGCCACTTCCGCCAGCCGCGCGGGATCGCCGGCCGCCGCATGCGCCTCGGCCAGCAGCACTGCATCAGTCCAGCCGGAGCCGAACTCGACCAGCCCGCTGATCCAGTCGATCAGTTCGTCGCCGTTCGTGACCGTCCCCTGCGCGATGGTCTGCTCGAGTCCGTGCGACCAACCGAACATGCCAACCGGAAAGGCGGGCGACAGCCAGGTGAGCAGGCGGAGGAGGGACGTCTGATCAGTCATGATGATGGTGACCGTGATCCCCGTGATCATGCGCCTGATGCGCCCCGCCATAGGCGCCGCCTTCGGGGCTGAACGGCAGGGACACCTTTGTCACCGTCGCGCCCAGGTGCTCGAGCATGTGGCCGATCACGTGGTCGTAGAGGATCAGGATGTGGTCAGGATTGATCTCGGCGGCCAGGTGCCGGTTGCCGATGTGCCAGGCCAGGGTCAGCAGATGCTGCGGATCGCGGGCGCGGATCTCGAGCAGATGTTCCTCGGCGGCTATAATCTCGACCAGCCGCCCGTCTTCGAGCACCAGCACGTCGCCATGCTCCAGCACCATGGTCTCGGCGAAATCGACCAGCACCGCGTCGCCATGGACGCAGACCAGCCGCTTGCGCCGGATGCGCCGCAGGTCGTGCGGCAGCACCGCCAGTTCGAACGGAAGCCCTTCGTAGGCTCCCCGGCGTTTCACGCCGATGGCGCGGAATGTGTCGGTCATCGGGCCAGCCTAGAAAAGGAAGTAGCGCTGGGCCATCGGCAGCAACGTGGCGGGTTCGCAGGTCAGCAGTTCGCCGTCGGCGCGCACCGCGTAGGTCTCCGGATCGACCTCGATGTGCGGCAGGGCGCTGTTGTGGATCATCGAGGCCTTGGAGAGGCCGCCGCGGGTGTTCTCGACCGCCAGCAATTCCTTCTCGACGCCGATGCGCTCGCGCAGGCCGTTGTCGACCGCCGCCTTCGAGACAAAGGTCGCCGAGGTGCGGGTGACCGCCTTGCCGAAGCCGCCGAACATCGGACGGTAGTGCACCGGCTGGGGCGTCGGGATCGAGGCGTTGGGGTCGCCCATCGGCGCGGCGACGATGGAACCCCCCAGCAGCACCAGGTCCGGCTTCACCCCGAAGAAGGCCGGGTCCCACAGCACCAGGTCCGCCCGCTTGCCGACCTCGACGCTGCCGATGTGCCGGCTCAGGCCCTGCGCGATGGCGGGGTTGATCGTGTATTTGGCGATGTAGCGCTTGACCCGGTTGTTGTCGGCGGCCCCGTCGCCGGGCAGGGTGCCGCGCTGGCGCTTCATCTTGTCGGCGGTCTGCCAGGTGCGGATCAGCACCTCGCCGACCCGGCCCATGGCCTGGCTGTCGCTGCTGATGATCGAGAAGGCCCCGATGTCGTGCAGGATGTCCTCGGCCGCGATGGTCTCCTTGCGGATCCGGCTCTCGGCGAAGGCGATATCCTCGGGGATCGACGGGTCCAGGTGGTGGCAGACCATCAGCATGTCGAGATGCTCGGCGATGGTGTTGACCGTGTAGGGCCGCGTCGGATTGGTCGAGGACGGGATCACGTTCGACAGGCCGCAGACCTTGATGATGTCCGGCGCATGCCCGCCGCCCGCGCCCTCGGTGTGGAAGGCGTGGATCGTCCGCCCCCTGAAGGCGTCGATGGTGTCCTCGACGAAGCCGGACTCGTTGAGGGTGTCGGTGTGGATCATCACCTGGATGTCGTACTCGTCGGCGACCGACAGGCAGCAGTCGATGGTCGCCGGGGTCGTGCCCCAGTCCTCGTGCAGCTTCAGCGAACAGGCGCCGGCCAGCACCTGCTCCACCAGGGCGCCGGGCAGCGAGGCGTTGCCCTTGCCGGCGAAGGCCAGGTTCATCGGGATGCCGTCGGCGGCCTGGATCATCCGCTCCAGATGCCAGGGACCCGGCGTCGCGGTGGTCGCCTTGGTGCCCGTCGCGGGGCCGGTGCCGCCGCCGAGCATGCAGGTGATCCCGCTCATCAGCGCCTCCTCGATCTGCTGGGGGCAGATGAAGTGGATGTGGGCGTCAATGCCGCCGGCGGTGAGGATCTTGCCCTCGCCGGCGATAACCTCCGTGCCCGGGCCGATGATGATGGTCACGCCCGGCTGGGTGTCGGGATTGCCGGCCTTGCCGATGGCGGCGATGCGGCCGTCCTTCAGCGCCACGTCGGCCTTCACGATGCCCCAGTGGTCGATGATCAGGACGTTGGTGATGACGGTGTCGACCGCGCCCTGCGCCCGGCTGTGCTGGCCCTGGCCCATGCCGTCGCGGATCACCTTGCCGCCGCCGAACTTCACCTCCTCGCCGTAGGTGGTGAAGTCCTTCTCGACCTCGACGAACAGTTCGGTGTCGGCCAGCCGCACCCGGTCGCCCATCGTCGGGCCGAACATGTCGGCGTAGAGGGCGCGGGAGATGCGGGCCATCAGAGGTCTCCCATGATGGCCTGGCGGAAGCCGTAGACCTTCCGCGCGCCGAGCAGCGGCGTGAGTGTCACCTCCCGCGTCTGGCCAGGCTCGAACCGCACCGCCGTACCCGCCGCGATATCCAGGCGCTGGCCCCGGGCGGCCTCGCGGTCGAAGCTCAGCGCCGGGTTGGTCTCGAAGAAGTGGTAGTGGCTGCCGACCTGGACCGGCCGGTCACCGGTGTTGGCCACCTCCAGCGTCAGCTTCGGCGCGCCGGCGTTGAGCTCGATGTCGCCGGGGGCGGTGATGACCTCGCCTGGGATCACGTGCGGCTCCGGACCTTGAGCGCCTTGAGGATCGGTTTGCGCAGGGCGAACAGGCCCAGCAGGACGACAGCGCCCAGCAGGATCCAGCCCGAATGGTCGGCGCTCACCGAATGCAACGCCCCGGGCAGGCCGTGATGTTCCTCATCGTGAGCGAAGGCCGGCGCCCCCCACAATCCGATCATCCCGGCGAAGGCCGGGTCCCAGGCTTTTTTCTGATCCCCGCAGGCCCTGGACAGAAGGCCAAAGACACCTGGGTCCCGGCCTTCGCCGGGATGAGCGAAATATTGCTTGAGCGCGGCTTGCATGGCGGGTCTCAACGGATCGGATGATGGACGGTGACCAGCTTGGTCCCGTCGGGAAAGGTGGCCTCGACCTGGATGTCGTGGATCATCTCAGCGATGCCCTCCATCACCTGGTCGCGGCGAATGACATGGGCGCCGGCCTCCATCAGCTCGGCGACAGGGCGGCCGTCGCGGGCGCCCTCGACCACGAAGTCGGTGATCAGGGCGATGGCCTCGGGGTGGTTCAGCTTCACCCCGCGCTCCAGCCGCCGCCTGGCGACCATCGCGGCCATCGAGACCAGCAGCTTGTCCTTCTCGCGGGGGGTCAGGTTCATCAGAGGGTCCAGACGCTGGGAGCGGGGCGGCCGCCGCTGAGGGCGGCGATGGCCGGCAGAAGCGCGCGGCGCAGGGTCAGGCCGTCGGGCGCGGCGATCCGCACCACCAGCTTGCCGTCAAAGGCGCTGGCCCCGCCGAGGCTGCCAACGGCTGCGCGGATGGCGTCGAGCGGCCCGGCCGCATCCGGCGCGACGAGCAGCAGGGTGGCGAAGGCGCCTGCACCGCCGAGCAGGGGCGGCGAAGCGGCCCGGGCCGGGATGTCGCCGTCCAGCCTGAGGTCATCGGCGAAGAGAAGCCGGCCGTCGCGGCGCACGCGCCAGCGGTCATGGAAGGCTACGCGGCTCAGGGTCTCGCCCATCGCCCTGCGGCCGAGCACCACCGATTCGGCCAGCAGCAGCCGGCCGTCGCCCGCGACATCGGCCTCGATGGTCCGGGACAGGGCGGAGCGGTCGAACAGGATCGTCTCCTGCGGCAGCCAGTCCAGCCGCGCCCCGGCGCCGACCGTCAGCCGCGCAGCGACCTCGGCACGCCCCTCGTCGGCGCGATAGACCTTTTCGCAGGCCTGGGTGGTCAGCACCGCCGTCGCACCGTCGCCGACGTCTACCGTCCAGCTGAACCGGTCGCCGCCGGTCATACCGCCGCCGGAGTTGATCATCACCGCCTCGACCGCGCCGGTCCGGGTGCGCGGCAGGCGCAGCTTGGCCGAGCCCTCCTGGAACAGCTCGACGAGGCGGGTGACGCCGCTTTCACCGCGAACGGTCAGCCGGCCGCGCCCGCGCGATCGCTGCGGCGCGGGGGCCGAGGCGGGCGGCTCCGGCTGGACCGGAAACGGAAGGACGGCGGCGAGGGCCATGTCCGGACTGTCCCGGTCCGGCCGCCAAAGCGCAAGCGGCGCCCGGCTTCGGCGAGGCTTGCGAGCGCGGCGCCTGTCTTTTGGGCAGCAGGGGGGAGTCGACAGATCGCCGCAACCTGTGCACGGCTGGCCTTCGCATGACGCAGGACGACTCTCCCACCACCGGCACGCTGGCCACGGCGCTCACCCACGCCGCCGGACTGCTGAGCCAGGACCCGCCCCTGGCGGAGGCCCAGGCGCGCGAGATCCTGCGCGTCATGCCCGGCCATCCGGAGGCGGCGCTGATTCTCGCGGTCGCCCTGCGTCGACAGGGCGGGGCGGAGGCGGCCCTGACCGTGCTGGAGCCGGTGATCCGCGCCGAGCCCAACTGGCCGCCCGTGCACCAGGAAGCCGGGCTGGCGCTGGCCGAGCTGGGGCTGGGGCGGGCCGCCGTGGCCGCGCTCAGCCGCGCGGTGGCCCTCGACCCCCGCATGACGGCCGCCTGGGGCGCCCTGGCCGACCAGCTGGTGCTGGCCGGCGACGAGGCGGGCGCGGACAAGGCGCGGGCGCAGCAGATCCGGGCGTCCACGGGAGATCCGGAGCTTCTCCGGGCGGCCGTCGCCCTGTGTGACAACCAGCTGGCCGTCGCCGAACGTCTGCTGAAGCCCTATCTGGCGAAGCATCCGACCAACGCCGCCGCCATTCGCATGCTGGCCGAGGTCGCGGCGCGGCTGGGCCGCAACGAGACCGCCGAGACCCTGCTGGCGCGCGCCGTCGAGCTGGCCCCCGGCTTTGTCGAGGCGCGGTACAATCACGCGACGATCCTCTACCGGCTGAACCGGTCGGAGGAGTCGCTGGCCCAGCTCGACTGGCTGCTGGCGCGCAATCCGCAGCATCCGGGCTATCGCAACCTCAAGGCCGCGGCGCTCGGCCGGGTCGGCGACTATGAGGGCGCTATCGCGCTCTATGACGAGCTGCTCAGGGCCTATCCCGACCAGCCCAAGGCCTGGATGAGCTACGGCCATTCGCTAAAGACCGTCGGCCGCCAAGCTGACTGCATCGAGGCCTACCGTCGCAGCATCGCCCTGACGCCGCAGCTGGGCGAGGCCTGGTGGAGTCTGGCGAACCTCAAGACTTTCCGGTTTTCAGATGACGACGTGGCGACGATGGAGGCCCAGCTGGCCCGCGCCGACATCGCCGACGAGGACCGCTTCCACCTGCAGTTCGCGCTCGGCAAGGCGCTGGAGGACGCCGCCGAGTTCGAGCGGTCGTTCGGCTTCTATCGGGACGGGGCGGCCTTGCGCCGGGCGATGATCGACTATGACGCCGACAACACAAGCGCGCACGTCGCCCGGTCGAAGACGGTCCTGACGCGCGACTTCTTCGCGGCGCGCAGGGACTGGGGCGATCCGACGCCCGATCCCGTCTTCGTCGTCGGCCTGCCCCGGTCGGGCTCGACCCTGATCGAACAGATCCTGTCGAGCCATTCGGCGGTCGAGGGCACGATGGAGCTGCCGGACATCATCTCCATCGCCCGACGCCTCGGCGGACGTCAGCGACGCGACCTGCCGTCGTCCTATCCGGAGGTGCTGGAGACCCTCGACGCCGAGGCCTGCCGGGCGCTGGGCGCGGAGTTCCTCGACCGCACCCGGATCCAGCGCAAGCTCGGCCGGCCGTTCTTCATCGACAAGATGCCGAACAACTTCGCACACGTCGGCCTGATCCACCTGATCCTGCCGCGGGCGAAGATCATCGATGCGCGCCGCCATCCGCTTGGCTGCTGCTTCTCGGCCTTCAAGCAGCATTTCGCGCGCGGCCAGGCCTTCTCCTACGACCTGACCGAACTGGGCCGCTACTACGCCGACTATGTGGAACTGATGGCCCATTTCGACGCCGTTCTGCCGGGTGTTGTGCACCGGGTGATCTACGAGGACATGGTCGCCGATCCCGAGCGGCAGGTCCGGCGGCTGCTGGACTCTTGCGGCCTGCCGTTCGAGCCGGCCTGCCTGAAGTTCTACGAGAACGACCGGGCGGTCAGGACCGCCAGTTCCGAGCAGGTGCGCCGGCCGATCTTCACCGACGGCATCGACCATTGGCGGTCCTACGAGCCGTGGCTGGAGCCGCTCAAGACTGCTCTTGGACCGTCGCTTGAGGCCTGGAACCGGTCAGTCTGAGGCATTGTCGCCACAGACGGCGGCATCAGTGCTTCACGATGCTGATTTCCCTGCGCTTCGCTTGACAGGCGGGGCGGCGCGGAATGACCTCATCGAACGGGGTTTTTCTACGGGGCGGTTTGTCATGATGCGGATGATTTCAGGCGCGGCTGCGCGCAAGGCGACGGTGCTGTCGTCTGTGCTGCTGGCCAGCACGATGCTGACGGGGGTCACGACGGCCTTCGCGCAGGACACGACGGTGGGCGAGGTGATCGTCACCGCCCAGAAGCGCTCGGAAGACCTGCAGGACGTGCCGGTCAGCATCCAGGCGATCGGCGGCGAGCGGCTCGAGGCCCTCGTGGTCTCGGACTTCAACGACTACGTGAAATACCTGCCCAGCGTGTCGTTCCAGTCGACCGCGCCGGGCTTTTCCAGCGTCTACATGCGCGGCGTCGCCAGCGGCGGCGATGGCAACCACTCTGGCTCCCTGCCCAGCGTCGGCATCTATCTCGACGAACAGCCCGTCACGACCATCACCGGCGCCCTGGATATCCACGTCTATGACATGGAGCGGGTCGAGGCGCTGGCCGGACCCCAGGGCACCCTCTACGGCGCCAGCTCGCAGGCCGGCACGATCCGCCTGATCTCCCGCAAGCCCGTTCTGGGCCAGTACGAAGCCGCTATCGACGTCGAGGCCAATTCCGTCAGCGAAGGCGGGATGGGGTACGGCGTCGAGGGCTTCGTCAACATCCCGCTGGCCGAGGCCGCCGCCGCCCGGGTCGTCGGCTGGTACCAGTACGACGCCGGCTTCATCGACAACGTCCTGACGTCGCGCACCTATCCGACCTGGGACGCCTTCGAGGCGCTGACCGGCGGCAATGGCACCATCACCAATGCCGGTCTGGCCGAGGACGACTACAACGACGTCACCACGATCGGCGGACGGGTGGCGCTGAAGATCGACCTGAACGAGAACTGGACCCTTTCGCCGACGCTGATGGTCCAGGAGTCGACCAGCAACGGCAACTTCTCGTTCGACTCGCAGCTGGGCGATCTGCAGAACGCCCGCTACCGGCCGGAGACCACGGAAGACCGCTGGTACCAGGCGGCGATGACGGTTCAGGGCAAGCTTGGCAGCCTCGATTTCGTCTACGCCGGCGCCTACATGAAGCGCGATATCGAGTCCGAGTCCGACTATTCCGACTACTCGTTCTTCTACGACACCCTGTTCGGCTACGGGTCCTACTGGACCGACGACCTCGGCGATCCGATCGAGCCGACCCAGTACATCCAGGCGGTGGACCAGTTCACCAAGGAAAGCCACGAAATCCGCATCTCGACGCCGGGCGACCTGCCCCTGCGATTCGTCGGCGGCTACTTCTTCCAGAACCAGACCCACGACATCCAGCAGCGCTACATGATCGACGGTCTGGGCGACTTCCTTGAAGTCCCGGGCTGGTCCGACACGCTTTGGCTGACCAAACAGTTCCGCACCGACAAGGACTATGCCCTGTTCGGCGAGGTGGCCTGGGACTTCGCCGAGAACTGGACCCTGACCGGCGGGACCCGCTACTTCCTGTCCGAGAACGGCCTGAAGGGCTTCTTCGGCTTCGGCACCGGCTACAGCTCGGGCACCGGTGTCGGCGCCTGCGATCCGGCCCTGCCGGTCTATGCAAACGGCCCCTGCTCGAACCTGAACAAGACCACCGAGGAAAGCGGCTTCACCCACAGGGTCAACCTGACGTGGAACGCGACCGAAGACGTCATGGTCTACGGCACCTGGTCGACCGGCTACCGACCGGGCGGGATCAACCGTCGTGGCACCCTGCCGCCGTACGGTTCGGACTTCCTGACCAACTACGAGTTCGGATGGAAGACGATGTGGTTCAATCGCTCTGTGCGGTGGAACGGCGCGATCTACCAGGAGCGCTGGGACGACTTCCAGTTCTCCATCCTCGGCGCCAACGGTCTGACGGAAATCAAGAATGCCGCCCAGGCCCGCATCCGCGGCGTCGAAACCGATATCGCCTGGCGGGTCACCGAAGGGCTGACCGTGACGGCCGGCGCCGCCTGGACCGACGCCGAGCTGACCGCCAACTACTGCGGCTTCACGACGCCGGCCGGGGTTCCGGTGACGCAGTGCCCCACGCCGCAGGCGCCCAAGGGCACGCAGTTGCCGGTGACTCCGCGGTTCAAGGCCAACCTGGTCGCCCGCTACCAGTTCACGGTCGGCGAATACGACGCCCACATCCAGGGCGCCATGGTCACCCAGACCAGCAGCTGGACGGATCTGCGCCTGGTCGAACGCGCGATCATCGGCAAGCAGGACGGCTGGAGCGCGTTCGACTTCACCGCCGGCGTCGAAAGGGACGTCTGGACCGCCGAGTTCTTCGTCCAGAACCTGACCGACGAACGGGCCAGCCTCTATCGCTACGCCCAGTGCGCCGAGGCGGTCTGCGGCGGCGCGGTCTATACCGTGCCGAACCAGCCCCGCACCCTGGGTCTGAGGTTCGGTCGGAAGTTCTAGGCTCCCGGCTTGAGGGTCGGCCGCGTCTCGCGGTCGGCCCTTTTCCGCCGCAGGGGGGCGGCTATCATGTTGGCCGTCCCCGGAGGGCCCCATGAGCAAGACCCCGACTGCCCCGCGCGTCGCCCGGCCTGGCCCGGGCGAGCCGGCCGACGCCGACACGCCGAAGCTGCTCTCTGGCGGCAATCCCCGGATCGCCAAGGGCTACGGTGACGCGCCCGTGCAGGCCTACATCGCCGCGATGCCGGACTGGAAGCGCGACGTGGGCTGCCGCCTGGACGCGCTGATCGAGTCCGCCGTTCCCGACGTGCGCAAGGCGGTGAAGTGGAACTCGCCCTTCTACGGCGTCGAGGACGGCGTCTGGTTTCTCAGCTTCCATTGCTTCGACCGTTACGTGAAAGTGGCCTTCTTCCGCGGCGCGTCGATCGATCCCATGCCGCCCGTGGGATCGAAGCAGAAGGATGTCCGCTACTTCCACATCGCCGAGGACGACCAGCTCGACGGGGCCCGGTTCAGCGACTGGGTGAAGCAGGCCGCCAATCTGCCCGGAGAACGGATGTGACCGCGCCGTTGAGCCGAAACAGATCGTCCACCCGGCGATGATGCCCGCGACTCCTGCGCGCGTCGAGCCGACGACAGTGATGAGGAAGACGCCTTGAAGAAGAGCGACAGCACCCCGGCGGAAGGCTCCGCCTCCGAGCAGATCGACGCGAAGATTGCGGCGCTTGGCGACTGGCGCGGCGAGGCGCTGGCGCGCATCCGGGCGCTTGTCCATGAGGCCGATCCGGAGGTGGTCGAGACCGTCAAATGGGGCCGGGTGCCGGTGTGGGAACACGACGGCATCCTGACCACCGGGGAGACCTACAAGGCGGCCGTGAAGCTGACCTTCGCCAAGGGCGCGTCGTTGCCCGACCCGACCGACCTGTTCAACGCCAGCCTCGAAGGCAATCTCCGCCGCGCCATCGACATCCATGACGGCGAGACCCTCGATGCCGAGGCGTTCAAGGCGCTGATCCGCGCAGCGGTGGCCCTGAACGTGTCGAAGAAGAACAAGCCGAAGAAGCGCTGAGCCTACTTCTTCGTCCGGGCCGCGAAGGCCGCAATGCGGTCGCGCATGTCCGGGCCGACCCCTTCGCCGTGGTAGACCTCATGGGCCAGTCCGGCGGCGATCGGCAGGCCGTCGGTCTCGCAGACCAGCCGTTTGTTGGCCGCATGGCTGAAGGACGAGTTGGCGGCGATCTCGGCGGCCCAGGCGTCGATGGCGGCGTCGAAGCCGTCGTCGGGCACGCAGGCGTTGGCGAGGCCCATGGCTTCGGCTTCCCGTCCTGAATAGGTCCGGCAGGTGAACATCATCTCCCGCGCCTTGTAGGTCCCGACCCGGCGCGGCAGGCGCTGGCTCAAGCCCCAGACCGGCGTCAGCGCCCAGCGGGCATGGGTGTCAGCGAACTTCGCACTCTCGGCGGCGAGGATGATGTCGCCGGCCAGGGCCAGTTCGAGGGCGCCGGTGTAGCAGTGGCCGTGCACCGCGCTGATCACCGGCATCGGCAGGTTGGCCAGCCGCTCGATCACATGGGACTGGTAATTCGGCCGGGGCAGCTTCTCGCCGACCGCGATGTCGCCCAGGTCATGGCCGGCGGAGAAGCAGCGGCCCGCGCCGCGGATGACGACCACCGCCGCATTGCCGGGATCGTCCTCCAGCGCCGCGACATGGCCCTCCAGCGCCTCGAACACCGGGACGTTCAGCGAGTTCAGCTTGTCAGGCCGGTTCAGGATCAGGATCGCGGCGGCGCCGCGATCCTCGCGCAGGACCAGGTCGCTCATCAGGCGGCGGCCTTCTTCAGGAACACCGTCTGGGTGTTGGTGTATTCGAGCAGGCCTTCCAGCGCGCCCTCGACGCCGAGCCCCGACTGCTTCTGGCCGCCGAAGGCCGCCAGCGGCGACAGGTGCTGGCTCTCGTTGATCCAGACGGTGCCGGTGGCGAGCCGCTCGGCCAGTTCCAGCGCCTTGTCCTCGTCCGAGGACCAGATCGAGCCGCCGAGGCCGTATTCCGTGGCGTTGGCCTTGCCGATGACGTCGTCGAGGTTGTCCCACTTCAGCAGCGGCAGGACCGGGCCGAACTGCTCTTCCTGCACGATGCGCGAGTTTTCCGGCGGGTTGTCGATGATCGTCACCGGCACGAAATAGCCCGGCGCCTCGGATGTCTCGCCGCCGATCAGGAACGTGTAGCCATTGGCCTTGGCGTCGGCGATCAGGTCCAGCACCCGCTGGTACTGCAGCTTGTTCTGGATCGGGCCCATCTGGGTGCCCTGCTCGGCCCCGTCGCCCATCTTCACGGTTGCGGCGTAGGCGACCAGCGCGTCCTTGAGCGGCTCGTAGACGTCCTTGTGAACGTACATCCGCTTGGTCGCGATGCAGATCTGGCCGGTGTTCTTGAAGGCGGCCCAGAACAGCTGCTCGGCGACCTTCTCGACGTCGACGTCGGGCATGACGATGGCAGCATCGTTGCCGCCGAGCTCCAGCGTGATCCGTTTCAGGGTCGCGGCGGCCGACTGCATCACCTTGCGGCCGGTCTGGGTCGAGCCGGTGAAGCTGACCTTGTCGATGCCCGGATGGCTGGTGATCCAGGGGCCGAGGTCGTCGCCGCCGGTGACGATGTTCAGCACGCCGTCGGGCAGCACGCCACGCAGCAACTCGCCGATGCGCAGGGTGGTCAGGGGCGTGAACGGCGAGGGCTTCAGGATCACCGTGTTGCCGGCCAGCAGGGCCGGGGCGACCTTGAACATCGCCAGGATGATCGGGAAATTCCACGGCGCGATGGCGCCGACGACGCCGATCGGCACATGACGGGTCTCGCCGCGGCGCTCGGCCGTGTCCTCGACGACGGTCACCGGCAGATCGAGGGTGGAGGTGGCCTGGCACCAGTAGGCGCCGCCGAGTACATCGCCCATGGCGTCGGCGTGCGGCTTGCCCTGTTCGGCGGTCAGCAGGCGCTTGAGCTCCTCGACGTTGCCGGCCAGCACCCCGGCGATCGCCAGCAGGGCCTCGCGGCGCTTGGCGATCGGCGTGGCGCGCCAGGCGGGGAAGGCGGCGCGGGCGGCGGCCACGGCCTCGTCCAGCTGCTCGCGCGAACAGTCCGGCGCCTGACCGATGACCGTCTCGTTGGCCGGGTTCAGCACATCGAACCGGCCGGCGCCGGCGACGCCCTTGCCGCCGATGGTCATGGTGTAGGTGGTTGTCTCGCTGGACATGGCTCGCTCCCTGTTCGTTGCCTGCACAATGACTCCCTGACCCTCGGTCAGCCAAGTGCGGCGCGCTTGATCAATTGACACGGCCCATGCAGATAGTCGGGCCGCGCACGGGGGAACGGCCATGACCTACAGACTCTACGGCACGCCGGGGTCGCTCTACACCGCCAAGGCCCGCAGTTGGCTGATCAAGAACGGCGTGCCGTTCGAGAACCGCGCCGCCGGCGAGCCGCGCTTTCGCGAAGAAGTCGTCCCGAAGATCGGCCGCTGGATCATCCCGGTGCTGGAGGCGAACGACGGCGAACTGACCCAGGACGGGTCGGCGATCATCGAGCGGATGGAGGCCGATGGCCTCGCCCGCTGGCCGACGTTTCCCCAGACACCGCGCCACCGCCTGATCGGGCAGATCTTCGAACTGTTCGGCGGGGAGGGCCTGCTGCGCCCCGCGATGCACTACCGCTGGAATTTCGATGCGGTGAACCTGCCCTTCGTCGGCCTCGACTTCGCCGCCGGTCTGGCGACTCCGGGCGCGGACCCGTCCGAAGGGGCCGGGGTGTTCCAGTTCGCCGCCCAGCGCATGCGCAAGGCCATGGCCTCCTTCGGCGTCAACGAGGCGTCGATCCCGCTGGTCGAGGCGGCCTACGAGGAATTCCTCGCCCTGTTCGACGCCCATCTGGCCCATTCGCCGTACCTGCTGGGCGGGCGACCGACCATCGGCGACTACGGCCTGATCGCGCCGCTGTACGCCCACCTGGGCCGGGATCCGTATCCGGCGGATCTGATGAAGCGCAAGGCGCACAGGGTCTGGCGCTGGGTCGAGCGGATGAACGCCGCCGACCTCGACAGCGGCGAGTACGGCTACCCTGCTCCCGACCTGTTCCCCGATGACGGCGTGCCGGACACGCTGAGGGCGCTGCTGCGGTTCGTGGCCGAGGACTATCTGCCGGAGGTCCGCGCCTATGTCGGCTTCGCCAACGCCTGGCTGGCGGAGCGGCCGGATCTGGAGCCCGGGACCAGCGGCCTGGCCCGCAGTTCCGAGCGGGTGATCGGCCGGGTGGCCTTCGACTGGCGCGGCGAAACCATCGAGGTCGGGGTCATGCCCTATCGGCTCTGGCTGCTGCAAAAGGTCCAGGACGCGATCGGCGACACTGCTGAATTAAATGCGCTGCTGTCGGAAACCGGCCTGTCCGATCTGGCGACGCTGAAGACAGGCCGCCGGGTGGAGCGGGTGAATCAGCTGGAAGTCTGGACCGCGCCGATCTGAGATTTCCAGTTGCCGGATCCCCGCCTGCGCGGGAACGCTCGGGTCGACGGACCGCCGGACTCAAATCCCTGACGTCAATGCGGACCCTCGCGCTTGTCTTCCCATGGGGCGCCCCCTCATCATTGGCGCAACAGGGAGAGAGACCATGGGAAACAGTCAGGCCGGCAAGACGCTGTTCGTCGCGGGCGGATCGAGCGGCATCAACCTGGGCATCGCCCGCTGCTTCGCGCGTGAAGGGGCCAACGTCGCCCTGATCAGCCGCAGTCCGGAGAAGATCGCCATCGCCGCTGCGGAGATCGCGGAGATCAACGGCGGCCGGGCCATCGGCATCGCCGCCGACGTGCGCGACTACGCCGCCGTCGAGGCCGCGCTGAAGGCCACACACGACAAATTCGGGGACATCGACACGGTGATCTCCGGCGCGGCGGGCAACTTCGTCGCCCCGGCGCTGGGCATGTCCGCCAACGGCTTCAAGACCGTCGTCGACATCGACCTGATCGGCACCTTCAACGTGCTGCGGGCCTCGTTCGCCTTCCTGCGCAAGCCGGGCGCCTCGCTGATCTCGATCACGGCGGGCCAGGCGACCCGCGCCTCGATGTTCCAGGCCCACGTCTGCGCAGCCAAGGCCGGCATCAACATGCTGACCCAGTGTCTGGCGCTGGAGTGGGGTCCCGCCGGCGTGCGGGTCAACGCCATCTCGCCGGGGCCGATCGCCGACACCGAGGGCATGGCCCGTCTGGCCACGACGCCGGAAGCCGAGGCGCGGGTGAAGGCCCGCGTGCCGATGCGCCGCTACGGGACAAAGGACGAGATCGGCGAGGCCGCCCTGTTCCTGAGTTCCGACGCCGCCCGCTACATCAACGGCGCGATCCTGCCGGTCGACGGCGGCTCGGGCTGCGGCGACGGCGCGGGTGACGCGCTGGGCAACTTCGGCGCCGCGTCCTACAGCTGAATTACAGAAAATCAGAACAGATAAGGGAGAGAACCGATGTCCATCGACTTCGAGATTCCGCCGGAGGCCAAGGCCATCCGCGAAAAGGTCCGCCAGTGGGTCAACGACGAGTGCCGACCGGCTGAAAAGGCGCTGCTGGACGGCGGCGACTACAAGACCATCCTCGGCGAACTGCGGAAAAAGGCCCGCGCCCAGGGTCTGTGGTGCCCGTTCATTCCGGTCGAGCATGGCGGCATGGGCCTCGGCCCCCTGGCCAACGCCCTGGTCCAGATGGAACTGGGCGAGAGCTATCTCGGCGCCCTGTCGATGAACACCCAGGGGCCCGACGACGCCACCATGATGACCCTGCTGGCGCACGGCACCGAGTACCAGAAGGAGAAGTTCCTCAAGCCGTTGCTGAACGGCGAGAAGCGCATCTGCTACTCGATGACCGAAAAGGCCGCCGGCGCCGACGCCACGGGCATGCAGACCACGGCCGTCAAGGACGGCAACGAGAACTACGTCCTCAACGGCGAGAAGTGGTTCTCCTCGGCCGCTTCGGTCGCCGACATCGCCCTGGTGATGGCCAAGACCGATCCGGGCGCGCCGCGGCACCAGCAGTTCTCGACCTTCATCGTCGAGCTGCCCAACCCCGGCTACCGCATCGTGCGCGACATCGGCACCATGGCCGCCGAGGGGCCACTGTCCCACGTGCTGGGCGGCGGCCACTCCGAGATCGAGATCAAGGACCTGGTCGTGCCGGCCGAGAACCTGCTCGGCGGTGAAGGCAACGGCTTCAACATGGGCCAGCACCGTCTGGCCTACGGTCGTCTGCGCCACGGCATGCACAACGTCTCGATGGCCCAGCGCGCCCTCGACCTGGCCGTGGCCCACGTCACCCAGCGTTCGACCTTCGGCAAGCCGCTGCACGAGCGGCAGGGCGTCCAGTTCATGCTCGCCGACTGCGCGCAGGACATCTACATCGCCCGGCTGATGCTGCTGCACATCGCCTACAAGGCGGAGAAGGGCCTGGACCTGCGCCAGGAGAACGGCATCGCCAAGGTCTATCTGGCCAACATGGTCCATCGGGTGGTCGACACCGCGATCCAGCTGCACGGCGCGCTCGGCTATTCGACGGACACCCCGCTGGCCCGCTGGTACACCCACATCCGTAGCCAGCGGCTGGTCGACGGTCCGGACGAGGTCCACCGCTGGACCACCGGCCGCAACGTGATCAAGGCCTTCCAGGCCACCGGCACCACCGCCGGCGCCTGCGGCGGCGATTTGCTCTAGGCCAAAGGGGACATGTTCGGATTTCGCAGAAATCCGTACGTGTCCCCATTTCCTGCGTCAGGGTTCTACAAGATGGACGATGCGGTTCGCCGCCTCGGCAAATGACACCTCATCCAGCCGCTCCAGCGCGATATCGGCCATCGGCGCGCGACCGTCCTTGCGGCGGCCGCGGCGATAGGCGGGGTCGTAGTGCAGTTCCATCAGCGCCTCCGCCAGCGCGCCGTAGTCGCCCGAGGCGAGCCAGCCGCGCCACCCCTCCAGCCGCTTCTGGCTCGGGTGCACGGGCAGGCGTTCCAGCATCGCCTCGATCAGGTCGTGCCTGGCCGTGATGTCGCTGTAGGCGCGCACCAGATAGCGCGCGCGCTCAGGCCGCTCGGCCGAGATCTCGATACGCGGCGCCGCCAGCATGCGCGCCCACAGGGCCGGCGGGACCATCAGGTCGCCGATCCGGCTGGATTCCGCCTCGACCACGATGGGCCGCGCCGGATCCAGCGCCTCCATGGCGCGGAGAAGCGCCGACTCGAAGCCCTTCTGGTTAGGTTGCGGCCGGCCCGGCAGGCCGCCGAACAGCGAACCGCGATGGCCGGCCATGCCTTCGAGATCGAGGGTCTGGACGCCCCGGGCGGCGAGGGCGGTCAGGATCTCCGTCTTGCCGGTCCCGGTGTCGCCATCCAGCAGCACCAGGTTCAGCGGCCAGGTCTCGTCGTAGAGCCGGGCCTGCACATGCCGGCGATAGGTCCTGTAGCCGCCGACCAGCAGGCTGGTCCGCCAGCCGACCTTGGCGAGGATCGTCGCCATCGAGTCCGACCGCGACCCGCCCCGCCAGCAGTAGACCAGCGGCGCGAACGCCTGCGGCATGTCGGCCAGCACGGTATCGAGGTGGCGGGCGATGTTGCGGGCGACATGGGCGGCCCCGATGCGGTTGGCCTTGAGCCGCGACTCCTGGACATAGATCGTCCCGACCTCGGCCCGTTCGGCGTCGGTCAGCACCGGCAGGTTGATCGCGCCCGGCAGATGATCGAGCGCGAACTCACCCGGACTGCGGACATCGATGATCGTCCCGAACGTCGCCAGGGTGGCGGAGTCAGCGGTCTGGATCGGCTGGATGCGCGACATGAATACCTGTTCCCGCCTTCTGGCCCACCGCTGTAGGGGACTTCGCGTCTGTCGTTCAATATGAAGCGGCGACCCTTCCGGAGATATCACCCGTGTCCGAACCCGTGCGACTGACTTCCCTGGCCCATGGCGGCGGGTGTGGCTGCAAGCTGGCGCCGGCGGTGCTGCGCGAGATTCTCTCCAGGACCCCCGCCGCGGCGGTGTTCCCGAACCTGATGGTCGGGACCGAGACCTCGGATGACGCGGCGGTCTGGCGGCTGAACGACCACCAGGCGCTGGTGGCGACGACGGACTTCTTCATGCCGGTGGTCGACGACCCGTTCGACTTCGGCCGCATCGCCGCGACGAACGCCCTGTCGGACGTCTACGCCATGGGGGCGACGCCGATCTTCGCCCTCGCGCTCGTCGGGATGCCGGTGGACCGGCTGCCGGTCGAGACGATCCAGCAGATCCTGGCCGGCGGCGCCTCGGTCTGCGCGGCGGCGGGTGTGCCGATCGCCGGTGGCCATTCCATCGACAGCGTCGAGCCGATCTACGGCCTGGTCGCCCTGGGGCTGGTCCATCCGGACCGGGTGCTGACCAATCGCGGCGCGAAGGCCGGCGACGTGCTGATCCTGACCAAGGCGCTCGGCGTCGGCATCCTCAGCGCCGCCTTCAAGCAGGAGCGGATGCCGGCGGGCGGCTATGAGGCGATGATCGCCTCGACGACCCAGCTCAACACTGTCGGCGCGGCGCTCAGCGAGACGCCGGGCGTCCATGCCGTCACCGACGTCACCGGCTTCGGCCTTCTGGGCCATCTGCTGGAGATGTGTCGCGGCGCGGGCCTCGCCGCCGAGATCGAGGCTGACGCCCCGGCCCTGCTGGCCGGTGTCGAGGCGCTCGCCACGGGCGGCGTGCGGACCGGCGCCTCGACGCGCAACTGGGCCAG
The DNA here is from genome assembly GCA_021741355.1 of Caulobacter sp. Lineage (GTDB taxonomy): Bacteria > Pseudomonadota > Alphaproteobacteria > Caulobacterales > Caulobacteraceae > Caulobacter. The sequence continues at coordinate 4,125 of JAIOXZ010000020.1, read as the reverse complement.
CTATGGCGAGGCGGTGCGGTTGCCGGACGGGTTCCCGGACTGGCGCCGCGATGTCCTCTGTGATCCCCAGACCAGCGGCGGACTGCTGATCGCGGTCGCCGCCGACCGGGCCGACGCGGTGCTGGCCCAGGTCAAGGCGGTCGGATTTGTGGCGTCGCGTAAGGTCGGACGGCTGGTCGGCGGCACAGCCGAGGTGCGGGTCTCGGCCGGCTGACTACCCCCTTTCAAAGGATGTGACGGCAGCGGGTCCTGCACAGGATGGGCCGAACCCGGAGTTCCCGCCATGATCCGCACCGTTCGCCTGACGCTCGCCCTGTCGACCGCCGCCGCCTTGCTGTCGGGCTGCGCCGGCATGATCACCGGAGGGCCGCTGATCCGGCCCGGCGAGCCGACCGGCGTGATCTCGGTCGTCAACCAGACCCGCCAGCCCTGGGGGTGGTGCTGATCTCCGACTGCAACGCCTCGACCTACGGCCTGAACCGGCTGCCGGACGGCGTGTCGATCCCGCAGGGCCGCAGCTACCAGTTCCAGGTCTCCGCCGGCTGCTGGGACGTGGCCGCCGGTGCGCTTGGCGTCGGCGACGCCAAGCAGCGGATGAACGTCGTCGCCGGCGGAACCAGCCGCTACACCGTCACGCAGTAGAGGCCGACGACGCTCCGGTCTCGGCGGCATGGAGCGCCGGCAGGAAGCTCGCCAGGTGCTGCATCTCTTCGGCGCAATGGGTCAGGAGCGCGCGCGCTTCGCTCTCGCTGAACCGGAGAAGCCGCCGGGCCATTGCCTGGGCGAGCCCGCCGACCGGTCCTCCGCGCGAGGCGATATGGACGCCGCCGAACCAGAAGCGTGAACGCATCACGCTGCCCGAGCCGGTCCTGACCACGCTGTGCGCCAGCCATCCGATGTCCAGCGGACTGCCCGCCAGACCGGTGCGTGCGCAGACGGCCGTCGCCTGCTCGGGATCGGCCAGGCGCGCGTCGGCGTACCCGAGGCTGGCCGGGTCGACGAAACGGATCGCGCCCTTGAGCAGCCGGCTGCCGATGTACTCGTCGACGATCGAGGTCTGGCCGACGTAGCGGGCCCGTCCCTCGCTGCCCACGGGAGGCTCTGCCTGCCAGGCGACATGCACATGCGCCTGTGGATGCCACAGCTTGTACTTGGCCGCCTGGTCGCCGTGCCAGCCGAACCACCAGTCGATCATCGCCGGCGTGACGCCCGGCATGTCGGTCAGGATGGCGACGCGCATGCCGCCGTCGGGCGTGAGGGCGTAGCCGTCCTCGAGTCCCTCGCCATCGCCCATCAGGCCGGGGCCCGCCTCGGCGAGCGGCGTCAGCATCGGCGGAGCCAGTTGCCCGCGCTCCAGCGCGCGGCGCGCCCGTTCGGGCAGGGGCGCCAGCTGCGGGTTCCAGAACCTGGCCCAGGGCAGGGTGGCCAGATCGCTGTCGCTCCAGCCCAGATGCAGCGCCATCAGACCCGTCCCATGTAGGGGTAGAACCGCCCTTGCGGATCGTGCTTCGCCCGCAGGGCGTCCAGCCGCGCCATATTGGGCTCGGCGAGGAACGGCGCGGGCCGGGCGCCGAGGTTCTCGTCAGCCAGCTGGACCCCGGTCGAAAGCGGCGACATGGCCGCCATGTTGTCCCGCGCCCAGGTCGAGGCGGTCGGCGTGTCGGCCTCGTCCTTCCAGACGCCGTAGAGGGCGATGTAGGTCTGGTCGTCCAGTGAGTAGGCCATGTCGGGCCGACCGGTCGGCGGCGCCCAGTTCATCCAGAGCATGTGCGACGGCGCGGCCGGCAGGGTCTTGGCGATCCGCCGGATGCCGGGCAGCAGCTGGTCCGCCGTCGCGTGCGTCCACATGTTGTCGACGGCGTAGTTCCAGTCGGCCGGATAGTGCCCCATCACCTGCCGGGTCATCGCCTTGACGGTGGTCGGCAGGAAGGGGGTCTTCCGTGTTGCGCCGGGCGGCAGGGTCTTCATGAAGGCGAGGTCACGCCAGGCCTGCCGCAGACTGTCGGAGAACACCGGCGCGACTACGGTGATTCCGGCGCCCTTCACGAAGTCGGTCTTGCGCGACACCAGCATCATCAGCTCGATGGAGTCCGGCACGCGCGGGCCGACCTCATGCGCCCAGCGCACCAGCGCTTCGAGGTGTTCGATGCCGTAGAAGGCGGCCTTCGCCCCGATCACCCGCGGACGGCGCGTCAGTTTCAGATGAAAGCGGGTGACGACCGCAAAGAAGCCCGGACCCGCGCCGCGAGCGGCCCAGAACAGATCGGGGTTCTCCTCCGCGCTGGCGTGCCGGGCGATCCCGTCCGCCCCGACATAGTCGATGCCAATGACGCTGGCGCAGGCGTTGCCCAGTACTCGGCTGTTCCAGCCGTACCCGCCCTGCAGCAGATAGCCTCCGAGGCAGACGCTCTCGCAGTGGCCGACGGGGAAGAACAGCTTCTTCTTCGCCAGCAGGCTGTTGATCGCATTGCCCTCGCAGCCGGGACCGACCCGGGCGGTCATCGCCGCCGCGTCGACCTCGACCCGATTCAGGCGCGAGACGTCCAGCAGCATGCCGCCGTCGCGGATGTGGTTGGCCGCCCAGCTGTGGCCGCCCGAGCGGACGCCAATTGTCCAGCCGTTGGCGTTGGCCAGGGCCACCGCAGCCTCGACGTTCGCCTCGCTCCGGGCCTGGATGATGATCTCGGGGAAGCGGTCGGGCAGGCGGGCGTTGAATGACGCGGCGCGGCGGGCGGCTTCATAGCCGGGGTCCCCGCGTCGAAAGGCGATCAGGTCATGAGGCACGGAGCGCCTCCCGGAAGGGCGCCGGCACGTCCTGCCAGCGCAGGGGCAGGGACGGCGGCGTGATGAAGGTGACGTCGGCGAAGGCGAGGCGTCGGGCGTCCGCCGCGGACAGGCCGAGAGTCTCGAGCAAGCGGGCGGTGACCGGCTCGATGGCCGGGGCCGGAAGGGCGCCACGGTGCAGATCGACAGCGGCGCCGAGGATGCCGCCAGCGACGAGGCTGATCGTCACGTCGAGATCGTCGGCGACGAACACGCCGCGCCGCACCCCGGCCGCGATGTCGGCGCCCATGGCGGCGCGCAGGCCCGAGACGAACCGGTCGACCGGCAATCCCGCGTCGAACAGCAGCCGGCCATAGCCGTCGCCGTCCGGGATCAGCCGCAGGGTCTGTCGGGTGACCCGGGCGAAAGTGGCCGCCAGATCGTCCCCGCCGCTCCGCAGTCCCGCGACGAGGGTGGCGTGGGAGGCGAACAGCAGGCCTGAAAGGTCTTCGATCAGCGCCGGGACGTCGGCGTAGTAGTTGTAGAAGCTGCCATGCACGAGACCGGCCTTGAGCGCGATCTGGCGGATGCCCAGCGCGCCGGCGTTCTGCTCCACGAGCAATTGCTGGGCCGCGACGAGAAGCTGGTCGCGCGTCCGGGCGCGCTTGTCGGAGGTCGGGAGGGGCGCCGGCGGTTTCATCAGGTGACATAATGTCAAAAATGACAAAGTGTCAATATTGGCCGATCGTCGGGAATTTCGGGAACCCTTGGTCGCATTTTCGGGCTTTGGCCGGACCGGCTCCGGATGATACCCCGGCGGCAACAGGGAGACCGCCATGCGTGACATCAGCCACTTCGTGAACGGCGCGACGTTCACCGGTTCGTCCGGTCGCTTCGGCGACGTGTTCAACCCCAACACCGGCGAGGTTCAGGCCCGGGTCCAGCTGGCCACGCCGGCCGAGCTCGATCTGGCGGTCCAGGCGGCCCAGGCGGCTTTCCCTGCCTGGTCGGCGACCAACCCCCAGCGTCGTGCGCGGGTGATGTTCGAGTTCAAGCGGCTGGTCGAGGCCAACATGCAGGACCTCGCCGAGCTGCTCTCCAGCGAGCACGGCAAGGTCATCGCCGACAGCAAGGGCGACATCCAGCGCGGCCTGGAGGTGATCGAGTTCGCCTGCGGCATCCCGCATGTGCTCAAGGGCGAATACACCGAGGGGGCCGGCCCCGGCATCGACGTCTATTCCATGCGCCAGGCGCTGGGCGTGGTCGCCGGCATCACCCCGTTCAACTTCCCGGCCATGATCCCGATGTGGATGTTCGGCGTGGCCATCGCGGTGGGCAACACCTTCATCCTCAAGCCGTCGG
>JAIOXZ010000003.1 GCA_021741355.1 Caulobacter sp. | reverse complement strand
GGGCGCAGGCCGGCGGCGTCAGCAGTGGACGGCGCCGCCGCCGGCGCGGGGGCCGGACGCGCCGGGCGGCCGGCGGCGGCGATGGCCGGAGCGGCGTTTCCGGCGGCGCCGGCGACGACGCCCATGACCTTCACGGCCTCGCTGAGCATGTCGTAGTTGCGCCGCACCCGCTCCTGGAAGGCGGCGTCGATCGACTGGGTCTCGTCGGCGGCGCGGCGAGCGGCGGCCAGCAGGTCGTCCATACTCTGTTCGACCGAGACGCGGACCTCCTCGACCCGGGCGCGGGCGGCGTCCGGCAGGCGGGAGGCGCGGGCGTCGACCTCGCCGAGCATCTGACCGAGTTCGGCCAGCGCTCCGCGCGCGACGGCCGCGCCCTGGACCAGCTTCTCGGCGGTGGCGGCGCCGGCCTGTTCGACCATCTGAGCCGACTGTTCGATCAGGTCGCGCGCTTCGGTCAGACGCGCCTCGAACACCGCATCGGCCTTCTGGTGCGCGGCGAAGGCGGCCTCGCTCAGCTGGTCGACGCGACGGCTGGCGGCGTCGGCATGGCCTTCGGCGACCTCGCGGGCGGCCTGGGCGGCGGAGCCCAGCCGCTCGATGGCGGACTTCAGGTCGGACTCCAGTCCGTCCCGCTCGCGGGCGGCGGCCTGACCGACAAGGGTAACGGCCTGCGACGCTTCCTGGCCCAGCGCTTCGCGCTCGGCGCGGGCATGCTCTGTCAGGGCCTCGAACCGCTCTGCGGCGTCGGCGATCAGCTGGCGCAGCGCCTCGGCGCCGCGCGCGGCCTGTTCGCCCAGATTGGTCGCCCCCTCGGTGGCGTGGACCATGAACTCCGACAGCTGCGCCGCGCGGCTCTCGGCCAGGGCGGCGAAGTCTTCCTGATCGGCGCGCAGGGCGTGGGCGACGGTGACGAGGCCGGCCCGCTGCTGGGTCAGCCCCTCCTCGACCAGACGCATCTGGTCACCGACGCCGACGCCGGCGGTTTCGAGACGCGCGACCTGACGCGCCAGATCCTCACCGGCCACGCGGGCGGCGTCGCTGGCTTCACCGGCGGCGGCCGCGAGGTCCGCGGCGCGGGCGGCCAGCGCGGCCTCGGCCTCGCGCAGCTGGGTTTCGGCCAGATCGGACGCCTCGGCGACCATCCGGGCCTGACTGGTGATGCTGTCGGAGACGGCGGTGGCGCGGGCGTCGAGCTCGCCGCTCAGGGCGCTCAGCCCTTCGCGTTCCTGGCCGAGCGATGTCGCCAGCTCGGCGGCGGTGCGCGCCGACTGGGCCGCGGCCTCGGACAAGCGTTGTGTTTCTTCGGCCATGGCCTGGCGCAGGGCCAGCATGGTTTCGCGCGCCTCGTGGGCGGCGCCCGTGGCGCTGTCGATCTGTAGCCGCACCGACTCGATCACCGAGCCGGTCTCGGCGGCGGCCATGGCGGCCGGGCCGAGCAGACGCGCGGTCGTCTCGCGGGCGCGGCGCACCTCGGCCGAGAGCTTGCGGCCTTGCACCAGCGCATAGGCGCCGACGAACACCAGGGCGGCGGGACCGACCGCCAGCACGGCGAACAGGCCGAGTGCGAGGGGATCCTCACCGAGCGGTTCGATCTTCCACCTCCATCCCAGGGCGAAGGCGACCGGCGCCACGGCCCACAGGGCGGCCACCAGGATTGCGCCGATCACGATGGGTGCGCTGGACGGTTCCTTGAACTTCTCGGCCCGGGCCATGACGGCCGGCGGCAGGGGCGGCTCGGCATTCGGATCGAGATTGCGCGCGGGCGTGGGCGGCGCGGTGTCTTCGGCGGTCATTTCGAGCGTCAGGGGCGCCTGCACGATGTCGAGCTCGGCTTCGACCGCGGGCGGCGCCTCAAGCTCGGACTCGGCCTGCATGACAACCTTCGGCGGCGGCGTATGCCGCGACGCCCTGGAAAAATCGAACGGAGAGCGCGTATTCCTGGCCGTCATTCGCGGGTCGTGGTCCTGCTGGGCCGATGGAATAACGCTGCGCGCGACTGCCAGCCCCAACCTCGCCCGCTGGGAGAAACCTACCGGTGAAACTCGCGCGGGAAAAGGCCTTGAAAAGGTTTCGTTAACGTCCGCCCCGTGACGGACCGTCGCGCAGCCTCAAACGCGGCGAATCCGGGCCCGTTCAGCGTCCGGGCAATCCTCGGAGGCGGGTGCGGCGACGGACTCGCCGGTCGCGCGCGCGGTGCGCTCCACGGCCGGGCGATCGCTGTGCGTCGGACGCGTGAGATCGACCTCGATCCCCAAATGGGAGAAGACGAGCGAAGCAGCCCAGACCACGATGGTGGCGATGATCTCGAGCAGCGTTTGCACCGAGCCGTCCCCTGACTTGCGATAGCGACGTTATCCGTCAGGAGCGCGGCGGCTGCAATTCCCGGACGCATGAAGTTTTGGTCATGTTCGCGGCGACCGGCCGGCCAGACGCTTCATGTCACGCTTCCCCTTCGTCCAGCGACGCTCAGCCGCCAGGCGCCGACCAGACCCAGCAGCGCCAGCAGGCTCATCCCCAGATAGCCCAGCACGCCTGCCGCGTCGAACAGCGCCCCGCTGGCGAGGGTCGCGACTCCGATGACCAGCCCGCCGGAGAAGGCCGAGCTGATCGTCTGGGCGGCCGAGGCGCTGTGCGGCGGGGCGTTCCGCTCGATCAACTGCAGCGATCCCATGAACACCGCGGCGAAGCTCAGGGCGTGCAGGGACTGCAACGGGAACAGCAGCCAGGCCGGCGGGGTGAAGGCGAAGGCGGTCCAGCGAACCAGCGCCGCGACGCCGCCGATGACCACCAGAACCTCGGGCCCGACCCGTCTGCGCCAGGGTTCGAGGAACCACATGAACGCGATCTCCGCCGCCACACCGGTCGCCCAGAGCAGACCGATGACCGTCGGCGACAGCCCCTGCCCTTTCCACAGCAAGGCCGAAAACGCGTAGTAGAAGGCGTGGGTGGCCTGGATCAGGCTGGTCGATACGACCGCCAGCAAAAACGGCCGGTTGCGCATCAGCTCCGACACACCCCGCCAGCGATCACGCCGTCCGGGCCGTTCGCCGCCCTCGTGCACGGGGTCGGGCGGCAGCAGCGTCCGGGCGGCGACGGCCGCCAGCAACGCCGCGGCGCAGACCCAGACGATGACCAGGTCCGGGCCGGTCCAGGCCAGCAGGCCGCCCATGCCGATGTTGGCGACGACGAAAGCGATCGAGCCGATGCCGCGCGGCAGGCCGTAGTTGAACCCCTCGGTTCGCGCCCGGCGCATCGTCAGGACATCGGCGAGCGGGACGATGGTCGCCAGAGAACTGGACGCTACCAGCCAGAAGAACAGCCAGGGGCCGAAACCGCTGACGACGCCGATCAGCCCGTAGCAGACCGCGGCGGCCAACCCGAGCAGGATCATCGGCGTGCGGCGGATCCTGAAGCCGTCCGCCCAGACCGCCAGGGCCGGAGCGATGACGATCCGCGCCAGCATCGGCGCGGCCAGGATGATGCCGATCTGCGCGCCGCTGAGACCGTGGGCGCGGAACCAGACCGGCATGTAGGGCAGACTCGCCCCCGTGCCGATGAAGATCGAGCAGTAGAACAGGCCGAGCAGGAGCGCGCGTGACATGGCTTGCGCTATCAGAGTCGCGGCGGACTAGCGAACCCTGCCCTGAAACAGCGTGGGCCAGTCGTCGTACGGCACGCCCCGGCACTCGCCCATCACCCGCGCCAGCAGCAGCTGGAAGGCTGCGCCGTTCCAGATCCAGTGGGTCTCGTCGCCGCAATCGCCCAGACCGCGGCCTTTGGAGAAGCTGGTCAGGGTGCGGGTGGCCGGATCGTAGTCCAGGTTCATCGGGTCGCTGATACGGGCCATGCCGGAGCCGTCCGGCAGCGGCAGGTCGACGCGGCGAGCGCCCCGGCCCTGATCGTCGGCCAGAACCAGACTGTAGACCGCGTTGTAGGCGCCGCGGCTGCAGACCGGCGCGTAGAGCACGACGCTTGGCGACAGGCGGGCGATCAGCGCCTCCGCCGGCCAGTCATCCAGCTCTTCGCACTCGCCGGCCACGGCCATGGCCGTCACGGGAACGCTTGCCGGCAGGCCGGTCTGGGGAACAGCCGGACCGGGGGTGATCAACAGCGCGGCATGAACCACGAGCGGCGACGGACCCGGCGCCTTGCTGAGCGCGGTCGGCGTCCCCAGCCGGTTCTGCTGCTCGTCGATCCAGATCATCGTCGCGCCGCCGCCGGAGAGCGACAGGGTGATCGGGTCCTTCTTGCGGCGGGTGAGTTTCAGCACCGCCCCGTCACGGGCGGCAATGGCCAGGGCGCGGGTCTTGGCGTCCGGAATCTCCATCCGCCAGAAGCCGTTGCCGTCCTGGGTCGGATAGAGCGCGCCCAGTCCCGGAACCGGCTTGCCGTCGACGTCGAGGAACCAGGGTCCGCCGCCGACATCCAGGTCATCCTCGGCGTAAACCGCCAGCACCGCCTTGACCGGCGCGTCGGCGCCGTAGGCGCGCTCGAACCGCAGCCAGGCGATCTCGGTCTCGTCCTTCGGCCAGGCGAAGGCCACACAGGTTCCGAGATTGTCACAGACCGCGGACCAGTCCCGGAAGGACTTCTGGCCCGCCGCCTGGACCGGTCCCGCCGCGAGCAGGACAGCGCCGATGGTGGCGGCCATTCCCGAAAACAAACCTGTCCGCAGAGCATAGGGCATCCCGTCCCCTACCAGACCCGCGGCGACGGCGACATATCCCCCTTTTTACGGGAAGCGTGCCCGGCAGTGGCGCGAGAGGATGGTGGGCAACCTTGGAGGTTCCCCATGCGTCTCGCCCTCTCCTGCCTCGCCGCCGCGGCGGCCCTCGTCGCCACGCCGGCAGCCGCGGTCGACGCCAACATGATCGATGGCGTCTATCGGGGCGGCTATGTCTGCGCCCAGGGCACCACGTTTCTGGAACTGGTTCTGGACGGCGACACCGACGGCTTCGTCCGCGGAACGTTCCGGTTCAACAGCGCCGAATGGGCGGGCGGCTCCAACCGGACCGTGCCTGAAGGCAAATTCGCCATGACCGGCCGGCTGAACAGCCAGGGCCAGATCGTCCTGCAGGGCAGCCACTGGATCCTGCAGCCGGCGGACTATGTGATGGTCAATCTGGCCGGTCTGGTGACGCAGAATGGCTCGCAGGTCGTCATCGCCGGCAACGTCGGCGGCGCGCCCGGCTGCACAACCTTCCGCGTCAGCCGGTAGTCGCGCCTACGACGCCGGCAGCGGCGGCAGGTCGAGACGCCTGGCGTCGGCCATCTTCACGTAGAGCGCGCGGATCGCCGTATCGAGCGCGGCGTCCCGCGCCGTCTCGACCGCGATGTGCAGGTCGATCAGCGCACGGCGCAATGCGGCGTTCGAAGCATCCAGCGCGGCCAGTGACAGATCATCGTCCACACCCGTGGCCGCCTCGGCGAACCGCTCGCCGTAGCCCCCCGATGCGTCGACGAGCAGCGCCCGGATCGCCCCGTTCTCCCAGACCCGCGCGGCGATCCCGCGCTCGGCTTCCTGGGCGCAGAGCAGCGCGATCATGCCGGTGACGCCGATCCGGGCCTGCAGGAAGTCACCGCTGGATTCCGGGGGCGGCGGCTCCATCAGACAGAGGAAATTCCCCAGCAGCAGTTCGGGAACGGTCGGGGTCATGACAGCGCCTCCAGGGCCGCGAGCCGGTCGGCGAGAATGACGTCCTGGCGGCGGGCCGTGTACCAGCCCGAAAGGCCGAGCACCGGGTCCTTCAGGCCGCCCGCCCGGTACTCCTTCGCCGAGGATATCCAGATCGCCTGGCCCTTCACCGAGGCGAACAGCTCCCACCAGGCGAAGGCGGCCGGATCGACCGTCAGGCCGCTGGCCTTTTCCCAGATCGCGATCGCATCGGCCTTCGGCAGCATGCCGGAGACACGGTCGGTCTCGCCGTAACACCACAGCGGCTCCATGGCCCAGCCGAGGTCCTCCAGCGGATCGCCGATGTGGGCCATCTCCCAGTCCAGCAGGGCGATGACCTTGCCGGCGCCGTCGTGCATGAAGTTGCCCGTGCGGTAGTCGCCATGAACCACCGACAGCTTCTGCGCCGGCGGCGGCGGGTTGGCGCGGAGCCGGCGGATGCAGGCGCGGACGATGGGCTGCGGATGCTCCTCGTCGGCGTCGATGACTCCTTCCCAGTAGTCGAGCGCGGCCTTCCAGCAGCCGTCGAGCGGCGGCGCGGGCGTCGCCTCGGCGATCGGCAGCGTCAGCGGATCGGCCGCGGCGATAGCGCCCAGGTGTCCATAGAACTGCTCGCCGATGGCCCGGGCGTGTTCGCCATAGGGCGCGACGGAGAACGGGCTCTGCGCCTTGCCGCCGTCGATGCGGCCCATGATGAAGAACGGCCGTTCAAGCTCGGCCCCGTCTTCTTCGAGCGCCACGGCCTCGGGGACGGGCAGGCCGACGCCGAAGAAGGAGCGGAAGGCCGCGAACTCCAGCTTGCGCTCGGTGTCGATCAGGCTGCCGACCGGGTCGCGCCGCAGGATCAGCCCGCGCGTGCGGCCGCCGGCCTCGACGTCGAACCGGTAGGTCTCGCGGCTGGCCCCGCCAGGGATGCGCGAGATGGTCGTCACCCGCGCCGGGGTCTCCCAGATACGCGTCAGGTAGGCTTCGAGTTGGTCCTGCAGCGTCACTTGGCCATGTCCATCATGCCGCTGAAGCCGGACGGACCGTGCGGGCCGATGACCAGCTGCTCCAGCACGCCCCTGCCCTTGCGCACCTTGCCGGCGGCGTCGGTGAAGACGACGTCGGACAGGGCCTGGACGTGCAGGTTGAACGGCATCGTCGGGTCGGTCTCGGCCAGGACGATATTTTCGCGCTCGACCGTCAGCTGGCCATGCAGCTGGCCGTGGCCCCACTTGGGGTGGGTGTAGCCGAGGCCCATCATCTGGAACTCGTAGAGCGGCTGGAAGGCCACCGAGCCCGCCGGCTTGCCGTAGTCGTCGGTCAGGGTGACGATCGCGCTCTTTGCGTGGCGGGAGTTGCTGCGCCATTCGATAGCCGCTGCGCCGTTGAGGTGCTCCATGCCATCCTCGCCGGCGCCGTCCGGCGCCCAGACCGCGCGGGTGTTCCACGGCCGGCCGGTGGCGTCCTCGTTGCTGTGGAAGAAGAAGCTGCCGTCCTCGAAGCTCGACGGCGACCAGAGCCAGTAGAATTGCGGCGGCTGTTGCGGGACGACCTCCTGGCTGTCGCGGAAACCGACCGGGCGCACGCCCCAGGAGCGGTCGCGCGTGCCGACAAAACCGTCGACGGAGCGGCGCTCACCGTCCAGCTCGATCCAGCCGGTGTAGGAACCGTTCTGGGTCAGGCGGGTGTAGTCCATGAAGGTCCGGGTGCCCTGGCGGCGGACAAAGCGCGGCTCCTCGATCGGGAAGGCGCGGCCGGTGAAGATGATCTCGCCCTTCAGGCCGTGCTCGGCCGAGTCGACGGTCACCTTCAGCTTGTTCAGCGGCTCGAGGATCTCGATCTTCAGCGGACCGGCGGTCAGGTCCATCCGGTCGCCGAGCCAGCCGCTGACATGCAGCGCCGTCTCGACGCCGTTGCGGACGACGACAAAGGCCCCGTCGACGACGTTCAGATGCGGATAGACGCCGAAGGCCACGGCGAAGAAATCCTCGCCCTCCGTCGGATGATAGCCGTTGAAGAAGTACCGGTCGTAGAAGTTCCGGTCGGTCCCCGAATAGGCGATCGGCTCCGCCGTCTGGTGGATCGGGAAATCGTCACCCTTGGTGAGCGCCATGGCCTTGTTCCTCCAAACGGCCGACGCTTCTCAGGTGAGCGTTTCAGGCCTACAGCCCCCAAAGTGAACGATGACAACCTGACTAGGCAACCGTGACGGAGGGTAAGGCGTGAAAAGCTGGACGAGGCGCACCTGGATGACGCTCGCCGCGATGAGCGGATTCCTTGCGGTGGCCATCGGCGCCTTCGCCGCGCACGGCGTGACGGACCCGACCGCAAAGGACTGGCTGAGGACCGGCGCGACCTACCAGTTCATGCACACGATGGCGACGTTCGCCTGTGCGACGTTCATGAACATCGGCGCGAAACGGGCGCGGTTCGCGCCGGCGTTCTTCCTCGGTGGAACCGCGCTGTTCTCGGGTTCGCTCTACGCCATGGCGCTCGGCGCGCCGCGCTGGCTGGGGATGGTGACGCCGCTGGGCGGCCTCTGCTTCCTGACCGGCTGGGCGATCCTCGCCTGGTCGGCGCGGGACGTGGATAGGGCCTGACGCTCTTCAGCTCCCCATCCCGTCATGGCCCGACTTGTTCGGGCCACCCAGGAACACCGATGGCGGGAGGGGTGAGCGCGGAATGCCACCTTCATCATCGTCATCGACAGCGTACTTGGGTGGCCCGAACAAGTCGGGCCATGACGTTCCTAGTTTGAGCTCCGGGGCGCGTCCTTTTTCGGCAAGGCCAGCCCCCACAAGGCGGCGCTCGATCCCAGCAGGCAGATCATCATCACCGCCGCCATCGGCCGGGCCGATCCGTCGTGCAGCACCCCGGCGAGCCAGGAGGCCAGCGCCCCGGCCGCGAACGAGAGCCCGCCCATCAGCGCCGAGGTCGACCCTGCGCGTTTGGGGTCGACATTGAGCGCGCCGGCCATGGTGTTGCCGGCCATCAGCCCGTAGCTGGCGAGACAGCCGAACAGCAGCGGCAGCAGCGTCCATGCGCCGCCAAGGCCCGTCAGCGCAGCGATCAGCAGCAACACGCCGAAGCCCAGCGCCGCCAGGCTGGCCCGGGCCAGAACCTGGTCGGGGCTCAGCCGCCGCAGCAGCATCCTGTTGACCTGCCCTGCGCCGATCACCCCGAACGCATTGCAGGCGAACAGCACCGTGTAGAGAAACGGCGTGAAGCCGTAGGTCTCGATTATCAGGTTCGACGACGAGGAGATGTAGGTGAACAGCAGCGCGCCGTTCAGGCCGCCGCCCAGCGCATAGCCGATCAGCCGCCGGTTCGAGATCAGCACGCGGTAGGCCTGCAGCGGATTCTCCGAACGCGCCTGCCGGGCGGTGTCTTCCGAGCGGCTCTCGCGCAGACGGAAGAACACCGCCAGGCCGCACAGCAGACCGAACAGCGCCAGCGACCAGAAGATCGCCCGCCAGCCCAGGGCCGCGAGCACGACGGCCCCCGACATCGGCGCGAGGATCGGCGCGAGGCCCATGATCAGCGTCAGCAGCGACAGCATCCGGGCGGTCTCGGTATGGTCGAACAGATCGCGGACCACGGCCCGCGCCACCACCGCGCCAGCGCAACCACCGAGGGCCTGGACGAAGCGGGCGGCGATCAGCCAGTCGGGGTCCCGCGCCAGGGCGCAGGCGATGGAGGCGGCCACATAGACGGCGATGCCGACCAGGATCGGCGTCCGCCGCCCGAACCGGTCCGAGGCCGGGCCGTACAGAAACTGGCCGATCGCCATGCCGAACAGGAACACCGCCAGCGTCGCCTGCTGCTGACTGGCGTCCGCGTTGAGGTCGGCGCCGATCGCCGGAAACGCCGGCAGATACATGTCGATCGACATCGGCGCGAAGGCCGTCAGCGACCCGAGGAGAAAGACCAGCCCCCAGGGCGTGATCGTCGGACGGGGCGTGGCGGGGGACTGGCTCAAGGTGGGGTGTGTTTAATGCGGTGGGGGCGCCTTGTCTCCCTCCCCTTCATGGGGAGGGACAGACCGCGAAGCGGTCAGGGTGGGGAAGAGGGACGCCGCGCCGGGTGCATCGAGATGGCGGCAGACTGCCCCACCCGTCCGGGCTTCGCCCGTCCACCCTCCCCATGAAGGGGAGGGAGAACGAGCCCTCTTGCCTTCCCCAACGACTGGCGGGCAGCATTCCGGAAACAGACCCAGGGAAACGCCAGATGTCCGCGATCACCGCCATGATGCCGCCCGTGCAGTACGCCGACGTCAACGGCATCCGCATGGCCTACTACGAAGCCGGGCCTCAGGGCGAAGGCGTGCCGCTGGTGTTCTGTCACGGCTGGCCGGAACTGGCCTTTTCCTGGCGTCACCAGATCAAGGCGCTGTCGGAGGCCGGCCGGTGGGTGATCGCGCCCGATCAGCGCGGCTACGGCCTGACCGACGCGCCGGCCGAGGTCGAGAGCTACGCCCTGGAGAATCTCTGCGCCGACCTGATCGCCCTGCTGGACGCCAAGGGCATCGAGAAGGCGATCTTCGTCGGCCATGACTGGGGCGGCTTCGTCGTCTGGTACATGGCCATCCGCCACCCCGACCGCGTCGCCGGCGTTATCGGCCTCAACACCCCGTTCAACGAGCGGGCGCCGGTCGATCCGATCGCCATCATGCGCGCGCGCCTCGGCGAGCGGATGTACATCGTCCACTTCCAGACCCCGGGCGAGGCCGACGCGGTGCTCAACGCCAATGTCCGCAAGGCGATGAACTTCTTCATGAAGCGGCCGATGGACATGCCGGCCGCCCCGAGCGCCGGCTTCGCCACCGAGCGCAAGCCGGGCGATCCGAGCGCCTTCGCCATCGTCGACATGCTCGAGGCCTACGACCCGTCGGTCGACCCGCGCGAAACGCTGATGACCGAGGCGGAGTTCGAGGCGCTGGTGGAAACCTATGAGCGCACCGGCTTTACCGGCGGCATCAACTGGTACCGCAACTTCACCCGCAACTGGCACGCCTCCGAAGGACTGGAGCACCGGGTGCGCCAGCCCAGCCTGATGATCATGGCCGAGAAGGACGCGGTCCTGCCGCCGTCCTCTGCGGACGGCATGGAAAAGCTGATCCCGGATCTGGAGAAGCAGCTCGTCCTCGGCTCGGGTCACTGGACCCAGCAGGAAGAGCCCGAGCAGGTGAACCGGATCATGCTCGACTGGCTGGGACGGCGCTTTCCGCAATAGGGGACATGTACCGCAGGTACGTGTCCCCCAAACCCGCAGCTCCATTAGGGGACACGGACCTTCGGTACATGTCCCCGCTACTCCCCGTTTGTAATTGGCCCTGACCGCCGGGGAGCGCTAGAAGCGCTCCATGGATCGCTCAGCGTCGTCGCCCGCCCCAGGTCACTCCAGTTTGCGCCGGAGCCTGTATCCGGAGATCGACGCCTACAGTTTCGGCTGGCTGCAGACCGGGGGCCCGCACGAGCTGTACTACGAAGAGTGCGGCAACCCGAAGGGCAAGGCGGCCATCGTGCTGCACGGCGGCCCGGGCGGGGCGATCAACCCGACCATGCGGCGCTTCTTTGATCCTGCGAAGTGGCGCGTGGCTCTGTTCGACCAGCGCGGCTGCGGCAAGAGCCGGCCCAACGCCAGTCTTGAGGACAACACCACCTGGTCGCTGATCGAGGACATCGAGCGGCTGCGGGTTCATCTCGGCGTCGAGAAATGGACCGTGTTCGGCGGCTCCTGGGGGTCGACCCTCGCCCTGGCCTACGCCGTGATGCACCCTGATCGGGTCGAAGGACTGGTCCTGCGCGGCGTGTTCCTGCTGACCCAGCGCGAGCTGAAGTGGTTCTACCAGGACGGCGCGTCCTTCCTGTTCCCGGACGCCTGGGAGCGCTTCGTCGGCCCCATTCCCAAGGGCGAGCGGCACGACATGATCGCCGCCTACCACAAGCGGCTGGTCCACTCCGATCGCAAGGTCCAGGCGGAGGCGGCCGCCGCCTGGAGCCAGTGGGAGGGCGACACCATCTCGATCCGCGGACCGGAGGCCCGGCCGCCGAAGTTCAACGAGGTCGACTTCGCCATCGCCTTCGCCCGCATCGAATGCCACTTCTTCGCCAACCGCGGCTTCTTCCCCGAAGACGGCTGGCTGCTCAAGCAGGTCGAGAAGATCCGCAAGATCCCGGGCTGGATCGTCCAGGGCCGGTTCGACGTGGTCACGCCGCTGGAAAGCGCCTGGGCCCTGCACAAGGCCTGGCCGGAGAGCCGGTTCAACATCATCTGGGACGCCGGCCACGCCTCGACCGAACCCGGCGTGATCGATGCCCTGATCCGGGCGACGGACGAGGCGGCGCGGCGGTAGGATTAGGGAGTAGGGAGTAGGGAGTAGGGAGTAGGTTCAGGGCTGCGCGGCCGACCTCTGCCTCAAGCTCTGCTTTAGCGCAGTCAACATGCGGCCGACCTCCTCCGCCGTCCGGAAGACGGGCACGACATCTGCCTTGGGCAGCAATCCTGTACGAACGGCGAGCATCAGCAGAGTTTCGGTTTCAGCAAGCGAGCCGCTGGCGATGCTGAGAAAGTTGAGGAACTCACGCTTCCCGGTCCGGGCACGCCCTTCCGCAATGTTTGCAGGCACGGAAACGGCAGCGCGAAGGAGTTGCGCCGTGAGACGGAACTGCTCCACCCTCGGCATGAGCCTGGCCAACGAATAAGCGCCTTGCGCCAAATCCATGGCTTTCTGCCAGACCAGCAGGTCGCGATAGGACGCCATCAGCCCTACTCCCTACTCCCTACTCCCTACTCCCTACTCCCTACTCCCTACTATTTCTAGTTGTATTCGAAAAAAATCAACCCCGCAGGCTCTTCAACGCCCCGGCCCACTTGTGAAGCTCATCCAGCGCCTTGCCCGCCGACACCTCGTGCATCGGGCCCGGCTTGAACACCCCGTCCTCGATGTGCTGCCCGGCCATGTGGACCGAGACCTGCTCCGGGATTGGCATGATCTTCAGCGTGGTCAGGATCTGCTTTTCCATCTGCACCGCGCGCAGACCGCCTGACACGCCGCCGTAGCTGACGAAGCTGGCCGGCTTGTAGTTCCATTCGCGGTAGACGTAGTTCAGCGCATTCACCAGCGAGGGCGGCGGGCCATAGTTGTACTCCGGCGTGACGAAAACGAAGGCGTCGGCCTGCGCGACGCTCGCGCTCCAGGCCTTCGTGTGGTCGTGCTCATAGCTCTGCATCATCGGATGCTTCGGCTCGTCGTAGACCGGCAGGTTGAAGTCAGCGATGTCGACCAGGCGGGCGTCGAACTTGCCGTGCGCCACGGCGGCTTCGTGGAACCAGCGCGCGATGGTCGGACCGACGCGGCCCGGCCGGGTGCTGCAGATGACGGTCTGAACGACGAGGGACATGGCGAGCTCCTGTTTCGCCACTACTCCTGTTCCAATTTACACGCGGTGTCACCTGGAAAGGCGACTACATCAGCGCGCCTCTCCCGCTTGTGACTTCGGAATAACGGTGCACGCGCACCGACTGGACCAGGCCGAAGCCGACCATCACCGTCAGCATGACCGTGCCGCCGTAGCTCAGCAACGGCATGGGCACGCCCACAACCGGGGCCAGGCCCATGACCATGGCGCCGTTGATCAGCACATAGAGCGCGAACGTGGCGGTCACCCCGGCGGTGGACAGGCGGCCGAAATGGCTGTGGCTGATCGAGGCGATCCGCAGGGCCATGAAGATGATCGCGCCATAGAGGAACAGGATCGAGAAACAGCCGGCGAAGCCGAACTCCTCTGCCAGGGTCGCGAACATGAAGTCGGTGTGTTTTTCCGGCAGGAAGTCGAGCTGGCTCTGGCTGCCGAGGCCGTAGCCCTTGCCCAGCAGACCACCCGCGCCCAGGGCGATCTTGGACTGCAGGATATGGTAGCCGGAGCCGGAGGGGTCGCTCTCGGGATCGAGGAAGGTCATCACCCGCTTGCGCTGATAGTCGTGCAGAACGAACATGATGAAGGGCGGGATCGACACCAGCACCGAGACGATGCCGGCGGCAATCACCTTCCAGGACAGACCGGCCAGGATCATGATCGCCAGGCCCGTGGCGGCGATCAGGATCGCGGTGCCCAGGTCAGGCTGGTGCGCCACCAGCAGCGTCGGCGCCCCGATCAGGAACAGCGGCACAAGCAGCCACCAGCTGAACCGCGCGCTGTCGGCCGAGACCCCGTGATAGAACCGCGCCAGCGCCAGCACGATGCCGATCTTCATGATTTCGGACGGCTGGAAGCGCAACGGGCCGACCTCCAGCCAGCGCTGCGCGCCCTTGGCCGAGTCGCCGAACAGCTCCACGCCGACCAGCAGGATCAGCGCGACGGCGTAGATCGGATAGGCCAGCGTGAACCAGAGCCTCAGATCGACCATCGCCAGCACGATCATCATCACGAAGAACACGCCGAAGCGGATCAGGTGCGGCGCGGCCCAGGGCTCCCAGGAGTTGGGCGCGGCCGAGAACATCATCATCCCGCCCGCCCCTGCGATCAGGCAGAGGATCAGGCAGAAGGTCCAGTCGATCTCGGCGAACTTGACGATCAGCCGATCGCGCTCGCCGGGACGGGTCAGGCCGCCGCTGGTCATTGGGGCGCTCCCGGTGTGATCGGCGGCGGCGCCCCGACGGCCGGCGCGGGCGGCGCGGCGCCCACAGCCAGGGACGCCTCATCCAGTTCTGGCATCGGCAAGGGCTTCTCGATCCGCGCGCGCAGCTCGGGGTCCTTGAGCAGGGCGACCCGCATCACCTCGCGCGCCCGCGGCGCGGCGGCGGTGGCGCCGCCCAGGCCGCCGTGCTCGATCAGGACGGAAATGGCGTAGCGCGGCGCATCGATCGGGGCGAAGGCGATGTACCAGTTGTGGTCCTTCAGCGCCCAGCGGACGCCGGCGCTCTTTCGGGACTCGCCATCGCGGAACACGCGCACCTGGGCCGTTCCGGTCTTGCCGGCCATCAGCACGTCGCCAAGCCCGAGCTGGCTCTGGCGGAAAGCGGTGCCGGACGTGTCGTTGGCCACAGCGATCATGCCGCCACGGACGTAGTCCAGGAGTTCCTTGGGATACGGCAGATCCGGCACGGCATTGCCGGGCGGCCGGTCCACGCCGCCGACAGACTTGATCAGGCGGGGATTGAGGGCCTTCACGCCGTTGGCCAGCCGCGCGGTCATCACCGCCGACTGCAGGGGGTTCACGTTGATATAGCCCTGGCCGATCCCGTAGTTGACGCTGTCGCCCGGGTGCCAGGTCTTGTCCTTCCTGAAGTTCTTCCGCTTCCATTCGCGAGAGCCGACGATCCCCTTCTTCTGGCCGGGGATGCCGATATCGAACGTCTGGCCCAGGCCGAACGCATGGGCGGCCGCGGCGATGCCATCCGGCCCGATTTTCAGGGCCGTCTGGTAGAAGTAGATGTCGCAGGAGTTCTTGATCGCGTCGTGCATGTTCTGGGCGCCGTGCCGGCCCCAGCAACGCCATGTCCGCCCCCCGAAGTACCAGCTGCCGTTGCAGTTGGTCCGGATGTCGGGGTCGACGCCGGCGGACAGCGCCGCCAGCGCCACCATCGGCTTGAAGGTCGACCCGGGCGGGTAGGTGCCGCTCATCACCTTGTCGAGCAGAGGCTTGCGTTCGTACTGCGCGAGCGCCCGATACTCGGGGACTGACAGGCCCTTCACAAAGCGGTTGGCGTCGAAACTCGGCGTCGAGGCCATGCACAGCAGGTCGCCGTTCCGGCAGTCCATCACGACGATCGCGCCGCTTTCCTCACCCATCACTTCGAGCGCGCGGTTCTGGATATCCGCGTCGAGGGTGAGGCGGATCTCCTTGCCCGGCGTGGCGGGAATGTCGCCGCCGGGATCCTGGCGGACCACGCGCCCCCGGGCGTCGACTTCCTGCTTCTGGGCGCCGGACTTGCCCCGCAGGTCGATGTCGAACGCCTTCTCGACGCCCTGACGGCCGATGCGGAAGCCGGGGTTGTAGAGCAGCGGATCAGGGCTGATCCCGGCCTTCCTGGCCGACTCGATGTCCTTGTCGTTGACGCGGGCGACGTAGCCGATGACGTGCGCGAAGGCGCCGCCATAGGGATAGACCCGCACCTCGCCCATGTCGGCCGTCACCCCGGCGAGTTCAGGCGCCCGGACGTTGATGCGGGAAAACTCCTCCCAGCTCATGTCCTCCATCACCTGCACCGGCGCCTTCTTGGGCGCGCGCTTGATGTCGCGGATCAGGCGCTCGCGGCGCTTGGCGTCGATCGGCACCAGCGTCGCCAGGTCATCGACGGTCTGCTCCACGTCCATGTCCGTTTCCCGCGAGACCAGCAGGCGGAAGTTGGGACGGTTGGAGGCGAGCGTGACGCCGTTGCGGTCGAGGATCAGGCCGCGCGGCGGCGGTACGAGGCGGAAGTTGAACTGGTTGGACTGGGCGAGCTTCTGGTAGCGCTGCGCCTCAACGATCTGCAGGTGCACCAGCCGCCCGGTCAGCGCCAGCAGGCCCGCGCCGGTCAGGCCGCCCATGAGAAAGGCCCGACGCGTGAACGCGCCCTGCTTCTCATTGACCTCGCTGAAGAAGATTGTCGGTTCGCTCATCGGAACCTCACGTCCGCGTCTTCGAAGCGGTCGATCAGACGATGGGCGAACGGATAGAGCATGGCGGTCGCGAGCAGCTGCCAGACGACGCCGACCACGCTGGGCGCGGCCTTCACGTCGAGCATGGTGACGAGGTAGCCGGTGACCATCGCGACCACCGTCATGCCGGCATACCAGGCCCACATCATCGGACGGCTCTGGCCGGTCATCATGTTGCGCATGGCCAGCGTCACCGCATAGGCGAGCAGCAGCGAGACCACCCAAAGACCCAGCGCTCCGCCCCAGTAGATGTCGAGGAACAGCCCCAGCAGCAGCAGCACAACGGGCGCCAGGATCGACGGACGGATCACGGCCCAGCCGAACGCGCAGACCATCGGAAAGATCGGCTCGGGCAGCCGCAGGCCGAACAGCTGGATCGGCGCCGCCAGCAGGATGGTCGCGCCGATGCACAGCAGGGCCGGCACGCCGATCCAGCGCCACGGGTCCAGAGGCCGCGCGGCCGAGAAGCTCATTGGGCGGGCCCCGCCGGTGCGGGCGCCGGGGCCTTCTGGGGCGGTGTCGCGGCCTTCGGGGCCGGGACGACCGGCGCGGCCTTCTGGGGCGGCGTGGTCGCCGGGGCCTTGGCCGGTGGCGTCTTGGTGGCCGGGACCTTGGCCGCGGGCGTCGCCGCCGCGGGGGCCGGCGCGCTGATGATCCGGTCGTCGGGGTTCTCGGTGATCACCGGCGGCAGGTGGGTGGCGGCCAGCGCCTGCTGATCGGCCAGCTGCGAGTAGTCCTTGAACTTCAGAATGCGGACCCAGTCGATCGCGCCGGCGTCGGCGTCGAGCACGACGCGCCAGCGTCCGTCGAGGCCCTTCACCGCGCGGCCCACGGGAAGGCCGCGGGGCAGCACGCCGCCGTCGCCGCTGGTCAGCACCCGGTCGCCGTCGTGAACCGCGTCACGGCCGCGCAGGTAGTCGAGCTTGGGGTTGGGCCCGCCATCGCCGGTCAGGATCGCGCGGGCGTTGCTACGGTCGATCATCACCGGCGTGCGCGAGGCGACGTCGGTCAGCAGCAGGACCCGGCTCGCGTCGCGCGAGACGCCGACGACCCGGCCGACGAGCCCCCGCTCGCTGAGCACCGGGTAGCCGACGACGACGCCGGCGTCGCTGCCGGCGTTGGCCAGGCGCGCATTGGCGAACGGCCCGCGCGAGTCGGTGACGGCGCGGGCGGTGACCATCGGGATCGGCGGATCGGTCTTGACGCCCAACATGGCGCGCAGACGCTCGTTCTCGTCACGCAGCCGCACCGCCTCGTCGGCCTGGACCTGGAGGCCGGCCATCACCTTGTGCAGGCGGCGGTTCTCATGGGCGACGGCGACATAGCTGCGCAGCCAGCCGAGCAGGTCGCCGGTCCAGCGGCCGGGTGCGGCGACCGCGCCGCCGACGGGCGCGGAGACGGTGTCCACGGCCTGGCGCGCGGCGCCGTACGCTTCAGTCTGGAACGTTTCGCGACGATCGCTGAGCAGAATCGAGACGCCCACGACGCCGCAGACAATCAGGGCCACCACTGCCATCCAGGTCAGCGGAACCTTCAATTCGCCGAACGAATCCTGACGCAGGGCCACCCGATGTCTCCGTCAGGGCCACCCCCGGCCCCGACTCATATGCTGATGTTACGCGAGAGTGCTTTCCAGCACGCCCTTCATCCACTTCGGGTGTTCAAGAACCTTGCCACACCCGAGCGCGACGCAGGACAACGGGTCGTCGGCCACCGTCACCGGCAGACCGGTATGGTCGCGGATCTCGGCGTCCAGGCCCCGCAGCAGGGCGCCGCCGCCGGTCAGCATGATGCCCTTGTCGGCGATGTCGCTGGCCAGTTCGGGCGGCGTCGCCTCGAGCGCGACCTTCACGGCCTCGACGATCTGGTTGACCGGTTCGGCCAGGGCGTCCGCCGCCTGCTTCTCGGAGATGCGCACCTCGCGGGGCACGCCCTGCATCAGGTCACGGCCCTTGACGTCGATCGACAGGCCTTCGCCGTCGGCCGGCGCGCGGGCGGTGCCGATTTCCTTCTTGATCCGCTCGGCGGTGGTCTCGCCGATCAGCAGGTTATGGTGGCGGCGCATGTAGCTGATGATCGCCTCGTCCATCTTGTCGCCGCCGACGCGCACGGAGCGCGAGTAGACGATGCCGGACAGGGACAGCACGGCCACCTCGGTGGTGCCGCCGCCGATGTCAACGACCATCGAGCCGGTCGGCTCATGGATCGGCAGCCCGGCGCCGATCGCGGCGGCCATCGGCTCGTCGATCAGACCGACGCGGCGGGCCGAGGCGTTGAGGCAGGAATCATTGATCGCGCGGCGTTCCACGGCGGTGGCGCCGGACGGCACGCAGACGATGACCTTGGGGTTCACGAAGCCCTTGCGGTTGTGAACCTTGCGGATGAAGTACTTGATCATCTCCTCGGCGACTTCGAAGTCGGCGATGACCCCGTCGCGCATCGGACGGATGGCTTCCATGTGCCCCGGCGTCCGGCCCAGCATCTGCTTGGCCTCTATGCCAACGGCATGGACGATCTTGCGGCCGCCGACATTGCGGAGCGCCACGACGCTCGGCTCATTCAAGACGATGCCCTTGCCCTTCATGTAGATGAGGGTGTTGGCCGTGCCGAGATCGATGGCGATGTCATTGGAAATGGCGCCGAAGAGAGAGCCGAACATTCAGAGCCTTGAATCTGAGAGCTTTTGGGACGGGCGGTTTGTAGCCTGCAAGTCCCACACCAGACCACGAGCGCACGCCCCGGAGCGCCGCATAGCCTATGTGACAGGGCAAGCTGACATCAAGCCGTGTGCACCGCGAACGTGTTGATTTCAAGGTCTATTGCGAAAGGGTTTCAGCCGAATGCGGCGAGGACCACGCCGAGCGCCGTGACGCCCCCGGCGAGCCATTGGCGTAGCGTCACCCGTTCCGCGAAAAGCCGCCGTCCGGCCAGGGCGGCCATCGGCATTTCGACCACCCCGACGGCGCGCACCGGACCGGCCGGAGACAGCGCCAGGGCGATGAACCAGCCGGCCGACGCGAGCGCTCCAAAGAGGCCCGCCCCCAGCGAGACCCGCCAGGATCCGAGCGCCGCCATGAGCGAATGCCGGTCCTTCAGGGCCATCCACAGGGTCAACCCGGCAGACTGCATGGCCTGGACAATGGCCACGGTCACTAGGGCCGCCGGAATCGGGTGTGCCGGATCAAGCGCCAGGGCGCTCTGGCGAAAGGCGTTGGCGGAAATGGCGAAGCAGAAGCCCGACAGTGTACCCAGTCCGGCGGCCGTCCAGTCGCGGGTCGCCTCGCCCGTCCGCGGCCACGACAGGATGATCAGACCCGCGCTGGCCAGCAGCACCCCGCCCCAGCCCCGCAGACTCAGATGATCTCCGAACACCAGCAGGCCGAGGATCGCCGCGAACGGCAGGCCGCTCTGCTGGAACGCCGTGCCCAGGGCGAAACTCGACCGCTGCATGGCGGTCAGCAGCGCCGCCGTGGCGCCCAGCTGCATCACCCCGCCCAGAGCCGCCCAGGCCAGCGTGACCGGCGTGACCCGCAGGGCGGAAGGCATCAGCAGCAGCGCGACGCCCGAGAACACCAGGCTGAACGGCAGTCCGAACAGGAACCGCACCAGGGTCGCGCCCCACGGCCCGGCGCCGGTCAGCAGACTTCGCTGCGCCGCGTTCCGCGCGACCTGGAAGGCGGCGGCCGCGACGGTGATGGGAATCCAGAGCATCGAGGCGGGCTAGAACCCGCTCGCGATCGCCGTGTCAGGCTTGCCCTTCTCCTTGCGGGAGAAGAGGTTGTTCAGCGCGTTGACGTAGGCCTTGGCGCTGGCTGTGAGGGTGTCGGTATCCGCAGCCTGGCCGGTGGCGATACGGCCGTCCTCTTCCAGTCGCACCGAGACCTGGGCCTGGGCGTCGGTGCCCTCGGTCACCGCATGCACCTGGAACAGGCGCAGCGCGGCGGCGTGCGGCACGATCTCGTGGATGGCGTTGAACACCGCGTCGACAGGCCCGTCGCCGCTGGCCTCGGCTTTCTTCTCGACGTCGTCGACCGACAGGGTCAGCTCGGCGGACTGGCCTTCGGTGCCGGCCACGACACGCAGGTGCACGACCCGGATGCGCTCTGAGCCGCGCGCCAGGGCGTCATCGACCAGCGCGATCAGATCGTCATCGAAGACGTGCTTCTTCTTGTCGGCCAGTTCCTTGAACCGGACGAACGCCTCGTTCAGGGCGTTCTGGCCCAGGTCGTAGCCCAGGGCCTTCAGCTTCTCGCGGAAGGCGTGGCGGCCCGAGTGCTTGCCCATGACCAGGTTGGTGGCGCCCTGCCCCACGTCCTCGGGCCGCATGATCTCGTAGGTCTCGGCGTTCTTGAGCATGCCGTCCTGATGGATGCCGCTCTCGTGCGCGAAGGCGTTCTTGCCGACGATCGCCTTGTTGAACTGCACCGGAAAGCCGGTGATGGCCGAGACGTAGCGGCTGGCGCGGGTGATGTGCACGGGATCGACGTCGCTGTCGAAACCCAGGGTCTCGCCGCGGACCTTCAAGGCCATGACGATCTCTTCCAGCGCGGCGTTGCCGGCGCGCTCGCCGATGCCGTTGATCGCGCACTCGACCTGACGGGCGCCGCCCTGGACCGCGGCGATGGAGTTGGCGACGGCCAGACCCAGGTCGTTGTGACAGTGGGCCGAAAAGATCGCCTTGTCCGAGTCCGGCACGTTCAGGATCACGTTCCGGAACATCGCCGCGTATTCTTCGGGGAAGCTGTAGCCGACGGTGTCGGGCAGGTTGATCGTGCGGGCGCCCGCGCGGATGGCGGCGTCGACGCAGCGGTAGAGGAAGTCCGGCTCGGTCCGGGTGGCGTCCTGCGCCGACCATTCCACGTCATCGCACAGGTTGCGAGCGCGGGTGACCGACTGGACCACGGCCTCCAGCACCTCGTCCTGCGACAGCTTCAGGATGTAGTCCCGGTGCTGCGGGCTGGTGGAGATGAAGGTGTGGATCCGGCCGCGCTTGGCCGGGCGGATCGCCTCGGCGCAGCGGTCGATGTCGACGGCGGCGGCGCGGGCCAGGCCGCAGACGGTGCTCTCGGTGACGATCTGCGAGATGGCGCGGACAGCCTCGAAGTCGCCGTTGGAGGCGATCGGGAAGCCGGCCTCGATGACGTCGACGCCCATCTCCTCGAGGATCTTGGCCAGTTCGAGCTTCTCGTCGTAGCTCATCGAGGCGCCGGGCGACTGCTCGCCGTCACGCATGGTGGTGTCGAAAATGATGACGCGGTCGCGCTTGGCGGCGGATACGGGGGCGGTCATGGGATTACTCTGCGTTGGCCGAATGCTTGGGATCAGGTGCGAGTCGAATGAGCCCCTGAGCGCCCGGCCGCGATCAAGCGGTCAGGCGGACGCCCAGGGGCGGCTAAGCCCCGTGGCGCGTAGAAGCAGACCGGTGTGATCGCATTGCATGCGTGCTGGATAACGGAATCCGGCGATTCAAGCAACAGTCTTGCGCCAGAGCGGCCACACACCGCCCCAGGCGCAAGAACTTTCCGTCCGTGGGCGTCCCTACTCTGGTCGCGTCACGATCGGGAAGGCGCCCGCGGGTCGGTCGAACCAGCCGACCAGCTTCTGCAACGCCAGCGGATTGCCCTGGATCTTCGCCTCGCCGGAGATGACCTTCGGTCCCAGCGGCGCCCCGGTGAACAGCGACTGCAGCAGAAGCGCCCGCGGCAGAGTCAGGGTGGCGTCGGCCTTGACCCCGTCGGCGACCGGTTCAGCGGTCAGCACCTGGTTCCGCACCTGCACCAGATAGCGCTCCTGCCGGTCGGTGAAGACGAACAGGATCCGCAGCTGCGCATCGCCGACCTTCTCCGGATCGAGCCGGACGGCCAGCAGGTCGAAGATCATCGGCGACGGCAGGTTGGCGATCATGTCGGGCGAGCCCGCCGCCAGGGCCGGCTTGACGCCCTCGCGCAGCTCCTGGGCGCCGGTCAGGTACATGTTGCGCCACAGGGAACTCTCGGCCTGGTAGCCCATCTGGTCGTAGCTGGCGGCCAGCGCCGCCTTCGCCGCGGCGTTGGCCGGCTGCGCCAGCACCACGTTGTTCAAGAGGGTCGCCGCCCAACGATCGTCGCCCTTGTCATGGGCCGCCTGGGCCAGGGCCATGACCTTGTCCGCCCCGCCCATGGCCTCGACGTAGCGGGCCGCCTCGTCTGCCGGCGGCAGCACCGCCAGATGCACCGGATTGGCGTCATACCAGCCCATGTAGCGCTGATAGACCGCCCGGCTGTTGAAGCTCATCGTGCCGTAGTAGCCGCGGTTGAACCACTGGCGAGCCAGCACCGGCGGCAACGCGATGCGATTGGCGATTTCCTCGCCGACATAGCCCTGGTTCATCATCCGCACGGTCTGGTCATGCAGGTATTTGTAGGCGTCGCGATGGCTCGCCAGAAAGCTGCGCACCACATCACCGCCAAAGCGCGGCCAGCCATGGCTGGTGAACATCGTGTCCGTGCGACCGCCGAACAGGCTCAGCGACTCGGACAGATAGCCGGCCCAGGCCTTCGAATCCCGCACCAGCGCACCGCGCGGAGTCAGGACATTGTGCATCGTCGCGTTGGCGTTCTCGGCCATGCACAGAATGCGCAGGTCGGGGAAATACAGATTCATCTCGGCCGGGGCCTCAGTGCCGGGCGTCACCTGGAACTCGATCTTCACCCCGTCCACCGTGAGGGTTTCACCCGTCTTGCGAATGCTCACGGTCGGGGCGATCAGGGTGATGGTTCCCTTGGCGACCGCCTTGCCGATGCCGGAGTTGACCGGGCCTTCGGCGCCGGGCGTCAGGCTGAGACCGAACTGGTAGGTGGCCCGCCGGCTCATGGCCACGCCAGCGATGACGTTCTCGCTGACCGCCTCCTCAAGGAAACCGTCCGGGGCGATCACCTGCACCTTGCCGGCGTCGACGTCGGCCTGGCTGATGATGCCCTTGACCCCGCCGAAGTGGTCGGTGTGGCTGTGGGTGTAGATCACCGCCACGATCGGCCTCGCGCCCAGCTTTTCGGTCACCAGGGCGTAGGCCGCCTTGGCCGTCTCCGCCGCGGTCAGGGGATCGATGACGATCCAGCCGGTCTCACCCTTGATGAAGGTGATGTTGGCAAGGTCGAACCCACGCACCTGCCAGATCGTGTCGCTGACCTGGAACAGGCCGCTCTTGGCCAGCAACTCGGCCTGCCGCCACAGGCTGGGATTGACGGTGTCAGGCGCATCGCCCTTGACGAAGTCGAAGGCGGTCAGATCCCAGGCCACCGCCCCGTCAGCGCGGCGGATCACCGGATCGGCCAGCGTGCCGAGATAGCCTCGCGTGGCGAAGTCGAAATCCTGACGATCCTCGAACGGCAGGGTCTTCTTCAGCTCGGCCTGCGCCCGGATCGTCGCGGCGGAGGGCGCCTCAGCGGCGCGCGCCGGCGCAGCCAGCAGCAAGGACGCCATAAGGACAGCAGACAGTCGGCGCATGGAACCCTCCCCGGAGACTCGTGATTGTCTCAAACCTAGAGCGGCGCGGACCGATCTTTTGTAACCAGGGTTACATTGAAAGGTCCGGGATCAGCCGCCGGCGTCTTCCCGCTCGGCCGCATCTTCCCGGCGTCGCAGCCAGCCGCGCGCCACCCAGGCGCCGCCGACCCAGATGATGGCCG
This sequence comes from Caulobacter sp., assembly GCA_021741355.1. Classification (GTDB taxonomy): domain Bacteria; phylum Pseudomonadota; class Alphaproteobacteria; order Caulobacterales; family Caulobacteraceae; genus Caulobacter. Next base: position 207,865 of record JAIOXZ010000003.1, on the reverse strand, counting down.
CGAGCGCGATCAGCACGACATGCTGCATCCCGCCGCCGCGCACGATCTGCACCACCGAATTGCCGGCGAAGGCGGTCAGCACGATCTTGGGAATGATGCCGATCGCCGTCCCGCCCAGAAAATCGCGGAACCGCATCGGCGCGACTCCAGCCGCCATGTTGACGACGATGAACGGGGCTGCCGGCACCAGCCGTACGATCAGGCTGGCCATGAAACCGTTGCGGCCGATCAGCTTCATGAACCGCGCCACGCCCGCGCTGGCGACGTCGCGGATCAGCCGTCCGCCGAACGCCCGGCCCAGCCAGAAGCCGATGGTCGAGGACACCATGGTGCCGATCCAGCTGTAGGCGAGGCCTGTCCACGGCCCGAAGGCAACCACCGCCGCCGCGATCAGAACAAACTGCGGCACACCGACAAAGGCCAGCACCGCGAAGGCGCTGACCGCAACCGGCAAGGCCCAGGCGCCATGCGCCGCGCCCAGCCACTGTTCCACCGCCGCCTCGCCGTTCAGGCCCAGCAGCGGCGCGGCGAACAGGAACACCACGCCCACCCCGCCGAACAGCAGAAAGGCGACGACCACGGTCCGCCAGGCCTTGGCGTCCATGTTCATCAGAAACTGGAAGGCGCGCTTCATGCCCAAGGCCTCGCCGATCACACCCGGAGGGTCAAGCGCGATCACCGCGCATTGACGGCCGGCACATCGTCATCGGAACGACGCAAAAACGATCAATGTTCGGTCATCTGTCCTCGACGCCCATTTCGGGGGGCTCTCGCCATTGACGCGCAAGGCGCGAGTCCATTGGGTTAACGGAACGTAAATCCGCGGCAGGGGTCGGAGCTACGATGAAGACGGTTGTTGTGACATCCCGCAAGGGCGGCGTCGGCAAGACCACGGTGGCGGTGAACCTCGCCCTGACCGCATTCGCGGGCGGCGCACGGGTGATGCTGGCGGACATCGACCCGCAACGCTCGGCGACCGACGCGCTGAAGGCGCGGACCCGCCCCGGCCCGGCCGTGATCGAGACCACGGCAGGCAAGCTGTTCCAGCTGCACATGGCCGCCGGCCGGGAAGGCGTCGACCTGCTGGTCATCGACACCCCCTCGACGCCCGAGGCCGAGGTGGCGCTGGCGATGAATCTCGCCGATCTCTGCCTGCTGATCAGCCGGCCCAACTTCCTCGATGTCGCGTCGGTGGTCCGCTCGTCCGAAGCGGTGCGTCGCCTCGGGCGCACGGGTCTGGTGGTCCTCAACCAGGCCCCGCCCAGCCGCAAGGGGGTCGAGCCGCCCTCCGTTCTGCGCGCGATCGAGGCCCTGCGCTTCGGCGGATTGCCGCTGGCCACCGTCGGTCTGCGGTCCCGGGCGGTCTACCAGGCGGCGATCGCGCACGGCGTTTCGGCCGCGGAATGGGACCCGACGTCGACGGCCGCCCGCGAGATGGCCGGCCTGTGGCGCGACATCCAGCGGCGCCTGGGCCTGGGCCTGGCCGCCGAACGGGCCTGAAGACCAGCCGTTTCGTTGCGCCGCAGCACGGGCGCGTCTATGACCCCGGGCAATCCTGACACACCGAGTCCGGGGAGCCCCGCAGAACCATGTCGATCGAGTCGCAAGCCCTTCGCCGCATCAAGCCGTCCGCCACGATCGGGGTCAGCGCCAAGGCGCGCGCCCTGAAGGCCGCCGGCCGAAATGTGATCGCCCTCTCCGCCGGCGAGCCGGACTTCGACACCCCCGACAACATCAAGGAAGCGGCCATCGCCGCGATCCGCGCCGGCAAGACCAAATACACCGACCCGGACGGCATGCCCGAGCTGAAGGCCGCGATCTGCGCCAAGTTCGCCCGCGAGAACGGCCTGACCTACACCCCGGCGCAGGTTCATGTGGCGCCCGGCGGAAAGCCGGTGATCTTCAACGCCCTGATGGCCACCCTGAACCCCGGCGACGAGGTGATCATCCCGGCGCCCTACTGGGTGTCCTATCCGGATATGGTCCTGCTGGCAGGCGGCGAGCCGGTGTCGGTCGAGACCTCGCCCGACAACAACTTCAAGCTCGTCCCCGCGGCGCTCGAGGCGGCGATCACGCCCCGCACCCGCTGGCTGATCCTCAACAGCCCGTCCAACCCGACCGGCGGCGCCTACACCCGCGCCGACCTGCAGGCCCTTGCCGACGTGCTGCTGCGCCATCCGCAGGTCTGGATCCTGACTGACGACATGTACGAGCACCTGGTGTTCGACGACTTCGAGTTCACCACCATCGCCCAGGTCGAGCCGAAGCTCTACGACCGCACCCTGACGATGAACGGCGTCTCCAAGGCCTACGCCATGACCGGCTGGCGGATCGGCTATGCGGCCGGTCCCGAAGCGCTGATCAAGGCCATGGGCAAGATGATCAGCCAGACCACCTCCAACCCCTCATCGATCAGCCAGTGGGCGGCGGTCGAGGCGCTGAACGGGCCGCAGGACTTCATCAAGCCGAACGCGAAGCTCTTCCAGACCCGCCGCGACCTGGTGGTCTCGATGCTCAACCAGGCCCAGGGTATCCACTGCCCGACCCCGGAAGGCGCCTTCTACGTCTATCCCTCGGTCGCCGGCCTGATCGGCAAGACCGCCCCCAGCGGCAAGGTCATCGAGACCGACGAGGACTTCGCATCCGAACTGCTGGAGAGCGAAGGCGTGGCCGTGGTCCACGGCGCCGCCTTCGGCCTGTCGCCCTATTTCCGCATCAGCTACGCGACCAGCGAGGACATCCTTGAGGACGCCTGCGGCCGGATCCAGCGCTTCTGCGGCAACGTGAAATAGGGCCATGGCGATCGGTCCGTTCGACGATGACCTGTGGAGCGTCGGCGAGGTCAGGGCCGACGACGGCGTGTCGATGATCGTCCGGTTCCGCTCGCACCTGCCCGCCCCCGCGACGCGGGAGACCTGGCGACATCTGGTGCAAATCGGATGGTCCTGCGAGACGGCGGACGAAGACGGCATGCCCGATGACGTCGAGAGCGGTCTGCAGGACGCCTTCGAGGACGCCCTTCACGCGCACGTCGAACCGCAGGGCCATGGCGCCCAGGTCGCCAGCCTGACGGGCGGCGGCGTGCGGGAGTGGCGCTACTACACCCGTGATCCAGAGGCCTTCTTCCGATCGTTGAACGAAGCCCTGAGCAGCCACCCCGAATACCCGCTGGAATTCACGGTGTTCGAGGACCCCGAATGGGAAGGCCTCGCCGAGCTGCTGCCGCCGGTGAACTGATCGGCGCTTCCCGTCGATCAAACGTCATGATCGAGCGTTCAACCTACCGATCCGGGAACAGCAGCGCCTCATAGTCGCGAGCGCCGTGCAGGATATGGAGGATCGAAACATGGTCGTCTTCCAGACGGTAGAAGATCAGGTAGGCGCCGTGTACGCGACGTCGGACGCCAAAACGCTCGTAGCGCGGGACCAGGGGAAAACCGCGCGGTGTTTCCCCGATACGGCGGGCGGAGGCCAGCAACTCGCTGACAAAGGTACGAGCTCGAACCGGACTGTCCCGGGCAATGTAGTCGCCGATGTCTTCGAGATCGCGCTGGGCTTCATCTGTCAGGACGACCCGCATCGCTAGGAGCCGGTCTTGGCCATCGCCGCATATTTTGCATCGAGCCTGTCGGCCACGCTCTTGAGATCATGAACCCGCCCGGCGTCGGCGTCTTCGAGACCTCGCCGGATCGATGCGTCGAGGGCCGCCAGCTTCGCTTCGCGCTCCTGAACCAATCGGACGCCCTCGCGCAGGATTTCACTGCGCGAGTTGTACCGCCCCGATTTCACGAGCTGGGTGACGACATCCTCGAGATTGCCGCCGAGATCGACGCTGCTGGCCATGGCATCCTCCTCGGCCAACATACCCGATAACTGTTATCGGCGAAATATCCCTACCACGCCGGCGTGGCCAGCATCTTCGCTTCGGCCTCGCAGCCCTCGGTCAGAGGCGCAGCCTTGATCGCCGCCTGCATCTCTGCCTTCGCCGCGGCGAAGTCGGACTGGAACTCCGGCTTGCTGTGCTCGGCGGCGACGATCGCCGCCGCGACGGACTGACCGGCGACCACCGAGCTGTAGTTGTGCACCCCGCAGATCGCCCGCCCGTCACCGACCGCGCGGCCGCGCATCAGGATCGCGTCGGCGCGCTCGGGCAGCATCTCCGCCAGCACCAGGGCCACGGCCCAGCCCCAGGCGGAGTGGCCGGACGGATAGTCGAAGCTGGCTTCACTGTCGGGCAGCACGCCGCAGGTCTCGCCCGGATCGACCTTGTAGGGCCGCGCCCGGCCGTAGGACGCCTTGGGCGTGTTGACCGCCCGGGCGATGTCCGGGGCCATGTGCAGGATCAGCTTTGTGGTCGCCGGCAGGGCGGCCAGATCCATCTTCACGCCGATGGCGCAGCTCATGTTGCTGACCACCATCCGCTCGTTGAAGTCGGCCTGGGCCATGGCCCAGCGCGGAGAGCCCTTCATGGCCCGGGTGGCCCGGAAGATCGCCCGGTCGGCCTCGTCGCGCGGCGAGCCGGCGGCCGGCGGCGGGTCCAGCAGGTCGAGGGTCTCGCCGGCAGCCTCGCCGAGGTAGCCGAGGCGCGGGATCGTCTGGGCGACCGCCAGGCCGCCCAGCGCGGTCCCCGCGATCACCGCCGCCAGCACCAGTCCCCGACCTCGTCCAAACCCGTACGCCATGTCGGCCTCCCCGCCGTTCAGTGATCGTCGCGTCGCCGAGCCTACCCCAGAGGACAGGCCAGCACCGACTCGAAGCTGTTGGTCATCATGTACGTGCCGGTGGGCAGGTAGTCTCCCATCACGGCCTTCTCCGTGCCGATTTCCGTTACCGCCTGGATCGACTGGCCGAAGGTCGGGTCGGCGAGCATGTTGCGGATCTGGATCACCCCGGCGTTCTCGTCGAAGGCGCCGTCGCCGTCATCGGCAAGCTTCAGCCAGGCCACGCCGCAGGCGGCCACCGCGTTGCGGGGACGGTCGGCCTCGCGGCTGATGGCGATGGTGTACCAGCCGTCCTTGTCCAGCGGCACCTCTTCGTCGAACAGGCAGGCGGTGGCGCGGGTGTTGGCGAACCCCTGGTTGGAGCAGATCGACCAGTAGCGCAGCTGGCCCTGGGTCATCACGCTCTCGCCGCCAAGGGTCCGCGCGGTGGTCGGCATCTTGCCGCGCAGCACCAGCACCCGGCCGTAGCCGCGGTTGATGATGGTGCGGATGTAGTTGTTGTCCGGGTTGGGGAAGAAGCCGCCTTCGCTCTTGCGGGCGCCGGCCGGCCGTTCGCCGGTGTAGATGCCCAGCAGGAACTTGCGGTCGTACTGCACAAACCAGCTCAGCGGATTGGTCGCCGGCCAGAGGGCGGGCCGGTCGGGTTGGTGAGATAGCTTGGCGAAGTCATTCAGCGGAATCGACAGGGCCGCGGCCGTCAGCACCGGCGCCTGGGTGGTGTTCAACGCGTCGCACGCAGCCTGGCCGGTCAGCTTGCGGCCGTCCGCGAGAGTCAGCTCAGCCTGCGGCAGTCCGACGCCGCCGAGGATGTCGCGGCCCCGGTCCGGCACGTAGACCCGCATGACGAGCACCTGCTGGTGGCCCGCGCCAAGACCGGGCGTATGGATGACGTTCTGGCGGTCGCCGGCCAGGGTCTGGCCCTCTGTCTGACCGGCCGCCGGAGCGGCGTCGAGGATCTGGATGGCGTAGCCGCGTTTGGCGTCGTCCCGACGCGCACCGGTCGTGAAGGGATTGGTCGCTCCGGCGTCAGGGGAGATGCGGTAGTCGGCCAGGGCCTCCAGCGGCCGGCCTGCGGCGTCATAGCTGATGAAGGACAGGTAGCGGGCGTGCGGAAAGTTCGCCTTCAGGGTCAGGGTCGCGCCCGGCGGGGTGCTGAACACCGCGGTCCAGTAACGGGCGTTGGCGTCCGGATAGGCGACGTTGACATAGGGATCCGCGCCGACCGGCGGGCGGAACCAGAGGCAACTACGGGCGCCGGCGATGACCGGTGCGTCGGCGGCTGTCGCAACCGTCGGCGCCAGGGTCGATGCGCCGGCGAGGGCCGCCAGCGCCAACAGGGTCTTGCGCACGAACGCCATGACAATTCCTTCCATGCCCGGTTTGCGGGTCTGGAGGGCATCGTAGGCGTGACGCACCCGGTCGAATGTGCTATACGTAACAATTATGGCGGAATGGACCGATCCCCTGACCGTGCTGGCGGCGTCCCCCGTCTTCGCCGCCCTCCCTCCAGCCGCCAACGCCGAGCTGGCGGCGCTGGCTCGCGAAGAGGTCTATGACCGCCCCACCCTGCTCGCGGCGCGCGAAGGCCGCCCCGGGAGCCTGTGGCATGTGCTTGCAGGAGGGGTCGAGGTCGGGCTGTTCTCGGCCGGCGGACGCCCGGCGGTGCTGGGGCCGATCCTCCCGGGCGGCTGGGCGACCTGGTTGTCCTGCTTCCATGACGCCCCCCTGCCCACGATCTGTGGACCGGACCGGAGACCCGGCTGCTGGCCTTCCCGGCGGCGACCGTCCGCCGGCTCGCCCTGGAGAACCCGCAGGTTTACCCGCCCCTCATCGCCCTCGTCGGCGACCGGATGCGCGACCTGATCGGCTGGAGCCTGGCCGCCGGCCTGGCCTCCCCCGAACGCCGCATGGCCTGGCTGCTGTCCAGCCTCTGTCGGCCCCTCGTCGGCGACGGGCCGCACCGGCTACGTCTGACACGGGATCACCTCGCCGCCACCGGCTTCGGCACGCGCCAACGCGCCGCGCGTCTGCTGGCCGCCCTGCAGCAGCGGGGACTGGTGGAGCATGTCTACGGCGCCGTGGTCGTTCACTCCCGCACGCGGCTCGAGGCCTTCGCCGCGCTCTAGCCGCGGCGTGCCGGCGCATTTGCCCTTGCGCCTTTCCCGACGGAACGCGGCAGGGTCCTCGCCTGACGCTGGCGGAGCCACACCATGACCGACCTGTTCGACCCCTTTGACGCCAACGGCCTGCGCCCGCAGAACCGCATCGCCCTGTCGCCGCTGACCCGCACCCGGGCGGACATGGCCGGCAAGGTCGGGCGCTTGCAGGCCGAGTACTATGCCCAGCGCGCGACGGCGGGCCTGCTGATCACCGAGGCCACCGCGGTGACGCCGGGCGGCCGGGGCGGCGCCTACTGTCCGGGCCTGTGGGCCGACGACCAGATCGAGGGCTGGAAGCAGGTCACAGACGCGGTGCACGCGAAGGGCGGTCTGATCTTCAGCCAGCTCTGGCACGCAGGCCGCCTGAGCCATTCCTCCCTATCCAACGGCGCGGGCGCGCCCATCGCCCCTAGCGCAATGACCCAGCCGGGCCAGATGTTCGTCGAAAGCGGCTTCGCCGACTATGAGGAGGCCCGTGCGCTCGACATCACCGAGATGTCGGGCGTCGTCGCCAGCTTCCGCGCCGCTGCGGTGCGGGCGAAGGCCGCGGGCTTCGACGGCGTAGAACTGCACGCCGCCCACAGCTATCTGATCGACGCCTTCCTGCGCGACATGACCAACCACCGCACCGACGCCTACGGCGGCTCGATCGAGAACCGGGCCCGCCTGCTGGTCGAAATCCTGGAGGCGCTGGTCGATGTCTGGGGCCCGGCACGCGTCGCGATCCGGCTGGCCCCGATCGGACACGCCTACAACGCCTGGGACAGCGATCCCGAGCCGCTGTTCACATATGTGGTCGAACGGCTGAACGACCTGAAGATCGGCTGGCTGGATCTGGTCGAAGGCGACACCGGGATTTCCCGCGAGTGCGAGCCGTCGTTCGATCTGCAGAAGGTGCGCCGGCTGTTCAACGGCGTGACCATCGCCAACAACCTCTATGACCGCGACCTGGCGTTGAAGGCCCGGGCGGAAGACACCGCCGACATGGTCGCCTTCGGCCGCGCCTTCATCGGCAATCCGGACCTGGTCGACCGCCTGCGCCGGAACGCGCCCATCGTCGACGCGCCGCGTCAGGCCTACTACGGCGGTGGCGCCCGGGGTTACACGGACTTCCCGACGCTGGCCGGGGCCGGCTAGTTCAGCTCGCCCTCCCGGGCCTCGGCGCGTTTGATCATCGACTTCAGGTCGCCGCAGGCCTTGATCAGGGGCGCCATCGCCCATCTGACGCCCAGCGAGCTGACGCTGAACCGGAGACCGCCAACGGTGATCATGATCGGTCCCTTCGCGGAGACGATCGACTCGATGGCTTCCAGCGTCCCCGACTGGTCGCCGGTGCTGCCGCGATAGCCGCCGCGGCTGGTCAACTGAATGATGCCGCCCGGATCGAGCCGGGCGCTGTCGAAGCGGAACGACACACGGCGACGCCCCTCGATGACCGCCTTGATCCCCCGCCCGGGCTTCAGACCCCTGGCCGGGCCTCGCACCACCAGAACATAGACCGGGTCGCGGCCGGCCAGGCAGGTGACGCTGACGCTGGATCCCTTGCCATCGCCGATACCCGCCGCCGGATTCCGGCCGGACTGGCTGATCCACATCGACGCCTGGGCCGGCGTCGCACTTGCGGCCAGCAGGCCCGCCAGCACCGGCCCGGCGACCTGGAGATGAGATCGAACGCGCATCACCGGCTTGCGGACTCCAGAGACGCGGGGACGACAGGCCGATGGCTGGCGATCACCGCCCGGGCGACGTCCGCGATCAGGGACGAGCGCTCGTCAAACGACCGGCGGCTGGCGCCGATCAGCACGGCGACGGCGTAGACGGTACCGTCCGGCGCGGTCAGCAGACCGACGTCATTGTAGCCGGTAGCCAGGCGGCCGTTGACCTGACCCGTCCCGGTCTTGTGGCCAAGGGTCCAACCCGGCGCGAGGCCCGCCTTCAGGCGGCTGGAGCCCGTAGCGGTCTGCTGCATCAGGTCCAGCAGATAGTCGGTCGACTCCGCCGAGAGCAGCTCGCCCTTTTTGAGCCGACCGAGGGTTTCGGCGATATCGAGCGCTGACGCGCCATCCGGCGGATCGGCCAGATAGGTCTCCATCGCCTTGTTGCGCTTCTCCGGCGCCAGGGCCTCGCGGTCCTCCCAGAAGAAGCGCTTGAAGCTGTACTCGGGCTTCCATTCCAGGCCGGCGGCGGCGGTCTGCATCTGCCGTTCGCCCGGGCCAAAGCGGATTTCGCCGAGATTCCGGCTCACCACCGCGACCTGGACGGCCCAGGGTCCGCCGACCGTGCGAACCAGCGCATCGTTTGCGGCGTTGTCGCTCTGGGTGACAGCGCGCCTGAGCAGATCCGCAACGGAGGTCGTATAGCCGCCCTCGCCGACACGCTCACGCAGCGGCTGATGGAAGATGCTGAGATCGTCCTTGCGGATCGTCACCGGAGTCGAGAACGACAGCTCGCCCCGGTCCACGGCGGCCAGGACCGTCAGGGCGACCCACAGCTTGCTGACGCTCTGCTGGGGCTGTTTCTCCAGCCCGTTGAAGTCTGCGGCCCACCCGTCGTCTATGTTGACCACCGCGATGCCGACCCGGCCCCCGAAGGCCTCGCCCAGGGCGTCCAGGCGCGCGTCAAGACCATCACGCTGGGATTGCGGCGGTGCGGGCGGCGGAGGTGGCAGCTCGTTGGCCGCGGGCGTCCAGGGCGGTGACGGCACGGCCGAAAGGGCGGCCATCGCGATGCCGCCCAACATCAGTCCGCCCAGGAGTGTCCGTCCCCGCCGCATGGTCGCATTTGACCATTGTCCGGGCCCGGCGACCACCGGACTCTGGCGTCAGGCGATGTCGCGGAAGTAGGGCTCGACGGTTCCCTGCAGCTTCACGGTCATCGGGTTGCCGTGCCGGTCGAGGGTCTTGCCGACGCTCAGGCGGACCCAGCCCTCGCTGACGCAGTATTCATCGACGTTGGTCTTTTCCTCGCCCTTGAAGCGGATGCCCACGCCGCGCTCGAGGATCGCCGCGTCGTAGAACGGGCTCTTCGGGTTGGTGGCGAGGCGGTCGGGAGGAGTGTCGCTCATGTCGGTCGGCTCTCAGGCGTGGAGGCGGTCTGATAGCCATCCTCGCGGCGGAAGCCAACCGTCAGTCGTTGATCCAGTCCGTCAGACCTTCGCGAGCATGGACCAGGCGGAGCGCCGGGAGACTGCGCATCCGGCGCAGGTAGCGGGCGATGTTTGGCCATTCCGTTGCGGGCCTGGGCATGTTCCGGGACCACCGCATCAGCATGGTGGCCAGAAGGTCGACGGTGCTCAGGCCCTCGCCAACGATGAAGTCGCGTCCCGCCAGTCGATCATCGATGCGGTCCCAGCAGCGCTCGACGACCGGCTGCAGGCTGGCCGGCGACAGGCCGGGCGCGTCACCGGAATAGAACCAGAAGCGGAACGCCGGCATCAGCGAGTTGGCCAGATAGACCATCCACGCCAGCCATTCCGCGCGTTCCCCCGACCCCGCGGCCGGCGCCAGGCCGCCTTCCGGATGCCGCTCGGCGAGCAGCATCAGCAGCGCCGCCGTCTCCGTCACCGGTGCGCCGTCGACGACGAGCGTCGGAACCTGGCCGGTCGGGTTCAGCCGCAGATAATCGGCCGAGCGGTTCAGGCCGCTGTCAATGTCCGCCCGCTCCGGTTCGAACGGAACGCCCAGTTCCAGCAGCATCCAGTGAACCGCCAGGCTCGCCGCGCCCGGAGACCAGTACAGTCGATACATACGATAACCCCCCGCCACGCGGACGAGGGGTCATCAAGATCAATTCGCCGAAACTGTCGAGGCCTCAGTGTTTTTCGCGCCAGGCCGCCTTGGCGGCGTCGGCGGTGACGTTCAGATGGACCTTCTCGTCATCGACGAAATCGACCCAGGACGTCGGGATCAGGTGATGCTTGAAGCCGCTGCCGAGGTCGAATTTGGCCAGCTCGATGTCCGTGCCGAGCACCTTGTCCACCTTGCCGACATGCTCATCGTCCGAGCCAACGACTTCGAGGTGTTCGCGGATTTGCGAGGCGTCAATCATTGGAGGTCTCCCTGTGTTGCGTTAGGCGCCCCCGCCTCGATGTCGTAACGGTCGCGGCTTCGCCCGGTTGCGCAGGGCGCGTTGTTCTTGTTCAGTCGCCACACACGCCAACAACAGGGTTTCGGCATGAAGGCTCTCCTCGTCGCGGCGCTGATCGCGCTCCTCCCGGCCGCCGCCCTCGCCCGTCCTGGCCTGGACGCCAGCATCGGTCCGGACGGGGTGACAATCACCGACAGCGAACAGCCAGTGCTGTTCTACCGCACCAAGCCGTCCAGCCCGTCGGTGGAACCCGGCCGCCTGAACTACGTCCACCCGCTCTATGCGCCGGACGGTACGATCCTGACCGAGGACCGGCCCGCCGATCACCTGCACCAGCGCGGCGTGTTCTGGAGCTGGCACCAGATCCGGCTGGGCGGCGACCAGGTCGCCGACGGCTGGTTCATGAGGGGCCTGACCTTCTTCGTCCGCCAGACCAACTTCGACGGCGAACGCGGCGGCGCGGGCGTGCTGACACTGCAGGTCGACTGGATCATCAACAGCGGCCCGGAGCTGGTGTTTGTGGCGAAGGAGGTCACGAAAGTCCGGATCCAGCCGCTGAAGGACGGGACCCGCCGCATCGACTTCGACACCACCATCACCCCGCTGGTCGACGACCTGTCGATCGGCGGCAGCGACGACGCCAAGGGCTACGGCGGCTTCTCGATCCGGCTGGTCGCCTCTGACCGGCTGGTGTTCGCCTCGGGCGGAAAGGCGGTGAAGCCCGCGGTCACGCCGGTGACGGCCGCCAGCTCGATGGGCTTCACCTGGCCCGGCCAGCCCGGCCTGTCCAAATGGGCCGTCGGCATGGCCTGCAAGGTCAACGGCCGGCCCGTCAGCCTGTGGATCCTGCGCCGCGAGGCCTCGATGCAGAACTGCGTCTGGCCCGGCCGCGCGCCCGTCGCCCTGCCGAAGGGCAAACCGCTGCGTCTGCAGTCGACCCTGATCATCCGGGCGACCGGCAAGTGACCGAACCGGTCAACCTGAACCGCTTCCGCAAGGCCAAGGCCAGGAGCGAAGCCAAGGCGACCGCGGCGGAAAACCGCGTCCGCTTCGGTCAGACCAAATCCGAACAGACCCGCGTCGAGGCTGAGCGCGAGAAGGCCGCCCGCGACCTCGACGGCTCCAAGCGGGACACGTGAACCCCACCCTGCAGAAGCGCTCGGTCAACCTGCACGGCCACGCGACGTCGCTGGCGCTGGAGCCGGAGTTCTGGGCGGTGCTGGACGTGGCGGCGAAAGCCGGCGGCTTCAGCCTCTCGGGCCTGATCGCCAGCATCGACGACGCGCGCGGCGACCGCCCGCTGGCGAGCGCCTGCCGGGTGTTCGCGCTGGAACGGAGGGATGCCTAGGCGTCCGCCGCAGAGAGGCTGGACCCTCGGGCCATGGACTGGCCGAAGTACATCCTCAGCAGGCCGCCGATGCCCAGCGAGGCGGGATCGACCTCTCGCGTGAGATGCGCGCGGAGCGGCTCCGGCACAGATCCTTCCGCCGCCAGCGGTGATCCCTGGGCGGCGATGAAGGCCTCATAGCGTCGGTCGTCTTCGGCGATGTCCCCGGTCAGGTCGCAGACCCGCTCGAGCACGCAGGTCGAGGAAACCGGCGAGCCGCCGGCGTCCCGCAGACAGGCCAGTGTCAGGCCGTCGAGGACCTCCGCCTTCTGGCGGGCGACACCGTTGAAGATGCTGAACAGCAGGGTGCCGTGGGCCTTGTCGGCGGCGATGCTGAACAGCTGGTGCTGCAGCAGCAACGCCCAGCCTTCGTAGCTGACGCCCTCGACGCCCGTGCGGAAATACAACACGCCGTTGTCGGTGCGGCGGATGATCGAATGGTCATGCAGGAACCGGCCCGGCAGGTCGCTGGAGGGTCGCGTCGATCGCCATATCCCCTCATAGGCCGACCCGCGCGCGGCGGCGCCCTGCCGGGCTTCCTTCAAGATCGACGGGGGCACCCAGTCAAAGACCTGGCCAGGCGGGGACAGATCAACGCCCAGGACGACGGCCATGGCCTCCAGATCGCGGTCCCAGTCCAGCATGGTGAAACCCGGCCGGCGGCTGCTGATGAGCGCCGTGAGCCGATCGAGGTTGTGGCCCGACGGCGTGACCTTGCCCGCCGCCCAGCGTCCGACCAGCGACTTGTCCACCGCGAGTTCGGCGGCCATCCGGGCCCGGCTCATCGAGAGGGCCTTCAGGGCAAGGTTCAATTTCGCGGCGAAACTCGAAGCGTCCATGAGCCGAGACTGCCGGGCCATGCGTCGCTGTGCAACCCCGTTGCATTCTGATTTCGGCCGCTGCCGATCAATGCAACTGAGCGCGCCGGACCCGACCCGTCACAAGGCCGCCAATCAAACCCAGGAGGTTCTCGTGAAACGCCCAGTACAATCCCTCATCGTCGCGGCCGGTCTCGTCGCCGCGACCCTGTTCTCCACCTCGCCCGCCGCCGCCTACACCCCGGTCTTCATGAAGATCTGCGGTGTCGATGGTGAATCGGGATCTGAGGCCAAGCCCGAGCGCAAGCCGACCAAGCCGGACAGGAAGGCCGTCTCCGTCGCTGCACCGGACGCCCGGTCGGACGCCCGCCCGGCGGCAACGCCCGACCGCAAGGTCAAGAAGCCGGACCGCAAGCCCGCCCGCGGCCTGCTGCTCCCGGCGATCCAGAAGGCAAGCTAGGAGTCGAGCTTCCGGCTGAGCGGCCTGTCCCGCTGGTCGACCGGAATGCTGAGGTAGGTGGTCGGGGGCGCGATCTTGAGTCGCGCCCTCGCCGCTTCGAGGTTCTCCCCGAACAGGGCGACGTAGTCGACTTCAGGCAACCAGGCGGCGCGCTTGCCGTTCCGGAAGGCCTCCATCACCGCCTTGCGGTACGGAAGACCGTTGCCGATCTTCTGATACTGGTGCGCGCCGGCGTGAGCGATCAGCGCGAAGCCGAGGCTTTTCGTCTGGCTGTAGGAAAACGCCACCACGCAGGCCTCGCCCAGGCCGTCGGTACTGTAGCCGGTCAGCACGTGCCAGACGTCATGCACGTCGCGCATGCGGCGACCGTACCAGGCGAAGGGATGCGGCGCGTCGATCTCGCCCTCGGCCGTCTTGCGGCTTTCCTCGGCCAGCCCCTCGGCGCTCAGGCCGCGCGGCGCGATGAAGTTGCGATAGGCCTCGCCGACCGTTCCCGGACCGAAGGTGTTGAGCCAGGCGGTATCCGACAGACGCTCGCAGAACTCTTCGCGCTGGTAGGCGATACGGCCACCCTGCGGGGTCGACAGCAGGCGCTTGTAACCCCTGACGATGGTGTTGCCCGACAGCGCACGCATGATCTCGAACACCTGGGCGGTGTCCTCCTTGTCGGCGATCAGCTTGCCCAGCGCCTTCGCCGCGCGCAGCGGCTGAAGCCGGAACGCATTGCGGTCGCGCATCGAGGGCGCTGCGGGCTGGACGGGGGTGGCGGGCGCGGAGTCGAAGGCCATGGGTCGCGATCCTGGTGTCTTGTGGCTCTAAAAATGACGCAGGCGTCATCTTTATGCAAGAGCCTCGCAATCACAGGGCCGCGACCGTGATGTTTCCGCCGCAGCTACTGCGGCTTGGGCAAGGGTGCGTCCGGCAGTTTCGGGGCGTCCGGTATCTGCGGCGCCTCGATCTTCACATCGACGCTGCGGTCGGGGACCAGCGACTGGCCGGAGTACATCATGAAGCCGATGATCGCGGCGACGACCACCAGGCCCCCGACAATGAAGGCGAGCCAAGGCGTGGCGCCGGAGCCAGAGGATTGTTCGGCCATGGGATGTTTCCTTCGCGAGTGACTACGCCGCGAATAACGGCGTGCGACCGGGGCGGTTCCGCTTAGCCAGCGCGCGCCGTGTGCTACATATGTTCCGATGTCCGACTCTCCCCTGCCCCAGCCGCGTATCAGCGACCTCGCCCGTGTCGACGGCGCGCCCGCCTATCTCGACGGTCTGAACCCCGAACAGAGGGCCGCGGTCGAGGCGACGGAGGGCCCGATCCTGGTGCTGGCGGGCGCCGGAACGGGCAAGACCCGCGTGCTGACCACCCGGCTGGCCCACATCCTGTCGACGGGCAAGGCGCGGCCCTGGGAGCTGCTCAGCGTCACCTTCACCAACAAGGCCGCGCGCGAGATGCGCGAGCGGATCACCCACATCATCGGTCCGCAGGCCGAAGGCCTGCGCTGGCTGGGGACCTTCCACTCGATCGCCGCCCAGATCCTGCGCCGGCATGCCGAGCTGGTGGGGCTGAAGTCGACCTTCACAATCCTCGACACCGACGACCAGGAGCGGCTGATCAAGCAGATCCTGCTAGCCGAGAACATCGACGCCAAGCGCTGGACGCCCAAGGCGCTGTCGGGCCTGATCGACCACTGGAAGAACCGCGGCTGGACCCCCGAGCGCCTGCCGGCGACGGAAGGCGCGGCGTTCGCCAGCAACCGCGGCCAGCAGCTCTACAGGACGTACCAGGACCGGCTGCGGGTGCTGAACGCCTGCGACTTCGGCGACCTGCTGCTGCACAACCTGACCGTCTTCCAGCAGCATCCGGACGTGCTGGCCGAGTATCACGACCGCTTCCGCTACATCATGGTCGACGAGTACCAGGATACCAACGTCGCCCAGTATCTGTGGCTACGGCTGCTGGCCCAGAAGCGCCAGAACGTCTGCTGCGTCGGCGACGACGACCAATCGATCTACGGCTGGCGCGGGGCGGAGGTAGACAACATCCTGCGCTTCGAGCGCGACTTCCCGGGCGCGACGGTGATCCGGCTTGAGCGCAACTACCGCTCCACCAGCCACATCCTCGCCGCCGCCAGCGGCCTGATCGCGGTCAACAAGGGCCGGCTGGGCAAGACCCTCTGGACCGAAGGCGACGAGGGCGAAAAGGTCCGTGTCCGCGGCGTCTGGGACGGCGAGGCCGAAAGCCGGCTGGTCGCCGAGGAGATCGAGCGCTGGAAGAAGGACGGCCGCAAATACCGCGACGCCGCCATCCTGGTCCGGGCCAGCTTCCAGATGCGGGCGTTCGAAGAGCGGTTCGTGATGCTGCAGATCCCCTACACGGTGGTCGGCGGCCCGCGCTTCTTCGAGCGCGCCGAGATCCGCGACGCCCACGCCTACCTGCGGCTGGTCCAGTCGCCGGACGATGACCTCGCCTTCGAGCGGATCATCAACGTCCCCAAGCGCGGCATCGGCGACACGACGGTGCAGAAGATCCTGCAGATCGCGCGCGGCGGCGGCGTTTCGGCCGTCACCGCCTCTCGCGGCATCGTCCAGACCGATGAAATCACGCCCCGCACCCGGACGGCCCTGGCCAACTTCATCCGCGACCTCGACCGCTGGAGCCATCTGTCGGCGACGGGCACGCACCACGACCGCCTGACCGAGACGATCCTGGAGGAGAGCGGCTACACGGACGCCCTGCGCCTCGACAAGGGACCGACCAGCCAGACGCGGCTGGAGAACCTCAAGGAACTGGTCCAGTCGATGGGCGCCTTCGAGACGCTGGGCGACTACCTGGAGCACGTCTCGCTGGTCATGGACCTCGACCGCGGCAGAGGCGACGACGCGGTGCAGATCATGACCCTGCACGCGGCCAAGGGTCTGGAGTTCCCGCTGGTCTTCCTGCCCGGCTGGGAAGAAGGCGTCTTCCCCAGCCAGCGCAGCATGGATGAGTCCGGCGAGAAGGGCCTCGAGGAGGAACGCCGGCTGGCCTACGTCGGCGTCACCCGCGCCCGCCAGGAGGCGCGCATCAGCTTCGTCGCCAACCGCATGGTCTACGGCCGCTGGACCAGCCAGCTTCCCAGCCGCTTTGTCGACGAACTGCCGCTGGCCAATGTCGAGGCCAGCAGCGAGACGGGCTACTACGGCGGCGGCCCGGGCATGGCCCAGCCGACCTCCAGCCGCTGGGACGACGACCGCACCTTCGGGGCCGGCTACTCCTCCCCCGGCTGGAAGCGCGCCCAGGAGCGCGGCTACCACGGCGGCCCCGCCGGCCGCACCCAGGTGCTGGAAGGCGAAGGCAAGCTCGTCGCCGTCTCCGAAGGCTCCGCCGCCAGCGACTACAAACGCGGCGACCGCGTGTTCCACATCAAGTTCGGCTACGGCAAGGTCACCGCCGTCGAGGGCAACAAGCTCTCGGTGGACTTCGACAAGGCCGGGACGAAGAAGGTGCTGGACGGGTTCGTGGAGAAGGGGTGACCCCCTGAGCTACCCTGCTCCTCCCCCGGCATCGTCGGACTTGTTCCGACGACCCATGCACGCAGTGATCAGGGAGTATCTGCCAGCGCATCCACGACCTGCCCGCCAAGACCGTGTTCATAGGTCGTCGGAACAAGTCCGACGACGACGGTTGGGGGTGCTGCGTGAAGACTCCCGAGACATATAATCCCGGGACAACGCGGGACATTCACGAGACACCCGCCCCAAATCGTCCCGCGTTCGGCGCATCACCCTCTCGGGCGGCCGCAAAATGCCTGGATGGACACCCGCGAAGCCGCCCCGAACGCCCCTCCCCCCTTGCGGGAGAAGGCCCTCACCCGTCAGCGAACGCAACCAAACCCCCGCTGCCGCGCTGTCCCTGCGAGACACCCGCGAGGACGCTGCTGATGACGATTTCCGCCCTGCTGCTGGCCGGCGCCATGGTCTTTGGACAGGGGGCGGCGACCGACCAGAGGCCCTACGCCGCCAGTCGCACCGACGCGATCCGGTCCGCGGCGACGCAGCAGACGGCGCAGGCGCCGGCGCCCGCCGCGACGACCGTCCGTTATCCCAGCGCCGACGGCGACATCCTCGCCAACCTCGGCCGCGCCATGACCGCCCCGCCCCTCCCGTCCACGCCGCCGATCGCGGCGACCTTCCCGCCGGCGCGTTCGGACTCTGCCTATCCGTACGGCACGGACAGCACCGGCCTGCTCGGCGGTCCGAAGTAAAAGAATGCTCCCCATCGGGGGATGGATCTCTTGGCAAATCCCTTGCTGCGCAACCTCCAGCCTGCGCCGCAATGGGACACCGAGCATGACCGACCGCATTCTTCCGCCGCTGAACGCCGAGCAGAAAAAGATCGTCCGCAAGGAGGTCATGCGCTTCAACCACCGGCTGGAACAGACCGGCCTGTTCACCGACTCCGCGCTGGCGACCCTGCTCGACGAGCACCCGCGCGACGAGGTGACGATCTGCACCATGCAGCCCAACCCGCCGGCCGACGTCCGCTGGATCGCCGGCGAGGCCAACGGCATGAGCGGCGAGGAACTGGTCACCGCGGCCCGCACCGGCGCCCTGTGGGTTTCCCCGCGCAGCGCGATGACCAGGAACCCGCGTTACAAGGTCGTGTTCGACCAGTTGATGGGCGAATTCTCGCAGGCCACCGGCCTGCCGGTGCTGACCGCCGACGCGGCGGTGCTGATCTCGAGCCCGCACATGGGCATCTATTTCCATGTCGATCCGGCCGAGACGATGCTGTGGCACATCCGCGGCCACAAGACGATCCACGTCTATCCGCCGCGCCAGGACATTGTCACCGAGGCGGCGCTGGAGGCCATCCTGCTTAAGGAAAACCTCTCGGACCTGCCCTGGTCGCCGGCGCTGGAGGATCATGTCCTGCCGGTCACGCTGCGGCCCGGCCAGGCGGCGTTCTGGCCGCAGCATTCGCCGCACCGGGTGGTCAACGGCGACGATCTCAACGTCTCGATCTCGGTGGAATTCTCCTCGCCGCAGTCGATGCTGACCAACGCCGTCTTCTACACCAACGGCCGGATGCGCCGGGCGCTCGGCTGGGCCCCGAAGTCGCGGGGCGTGATGCAGGCCTTCTCGCCGGCCTGTCTGCTGGCCGCCAAGGCCCTGAAGACCTGGGCGCCGCCGTCGGGCAACGCCGAGCGCGCGCACCTGCGCCAGTTCGATGTCGACCTGTCGGCGCCCGGCTGCGTCCGCTGGCGCGAGGGCATGGCGCCGGACTGGGCGGTCGTCGCCGAGCCGGCCAAACCCGCGCGCAAGCCGGCCCGTCGACGCACGGTCGATCGCAAGGCCGCGTGACGGCGGGCGTCCCTGTCGCTATGGGGACGCCATGACCGATCAAGCCGTCCAGATCATCGCCCGGGGCCCCCGCGCCCTGGCTGAAGCCGCCGCTGAAGCCCTCGACGCCAATCCGTTGCTGGAGGGCGCGACCTACTCGATCCTCGAAGAGGACGAGGACAAGGATCTGTGGCGCATCGACGCCTTCCCGACCTCGACGGAAGAGGCCGAGGGGATCGAGGCGTCGCTGATCGCCTCCGGCGGCCTGACCGTGATCGTCGAGCCGCTGGCGGACGCCGACTGGCTGGCCATGGCCCTGTCCGGCCTGCCGCCGGTGCGCGAGGGCCGCTTCTTCGTCCACGGCGTTCATGACACCGGCCGGGTGCCGCCCAACGCGGTGGCGCTGCGCATCGAGGCCGGGGCGGCCTTCGGCACGGGTCACCACGGCACGACGGCCGGCTGCCTGCGCGCCTACCACGACCTGCTCAAGGCCCGGCGCTTCGGCAAGGTGCTCGACGTCGGCTGCGGCACGGGCGTGCTGGCCGTGGCCGCCGCCCGCACCGGCTCGCGCCGCGCCGTCGGCACCGACATCGACGGCCCCAGCGTCCGGATCGCCAACGAGAACGCGAAGGAGAACGCGGCCACCGCCCGGTTCGTCCACGCCTCGGGTCTGAACCACCGGCTGGTGCGCCAGGACGCGCCCTACGACCTGGTGTTCGCCAACATCCTCGCCCCGCCGCTCGTGGCCCTGGCGCAGGACATCAAGGGCGCCCTGCGTCCGGGCGGCGTCGCGATCCTGTCCGGCCTGCTGCGGACGCAGGAGCGGCGGGTGAAGGCGGCCTACCTGTCCAAGGGCTTCCGCGTCGTGCGACGTATCCACCGCGACGCCTGGGCGACCCTGGTCCTGCAGCGGGGCTGACCGGAACCCCCTTCAGAGCGCCGCGTTGTCTGGGCGGTCGGGGGCTTATCCCCACGGAGGGCCGCCCATGACCAACATCGATCCCCACAACCCGCCGCACCATGACACCCGGTCGGCTGGCCCGCGCGGCGGAAATTCGACCCCCTGGGTCGTCGCCGCCGTTGTCGCGGTTGTCGCCATCATCGCCGTCGCCTTCATGGTGACCAGCCAGACCCCGCCTGAAACCGACGCCGCCGCGATCGCCCAGGCGCAGGATCTCGGTCGGGCTGAAGGCGCGCTGGCCGGCGCGCAATCGACGCTGAACGCCGCCGAGAACGCCGCCCGCTCGGCGGCGGCCCAGACGAGCGCCGATGCGGCCCAGGCCGCCGCTGACGCCCGCGAGGCCGCCGATCGCGCCGCTGCCAGCGCCGACGCCGCCATCGCCAGCGACGCCGCCCGGATGGAGGCCCCGCCGCCGCCAGAACAGCCTATGCAGTAGGGGCTCAGACGACCTGCAGCACGGTCCCGTCGAGGGCCATCAGGCCGATCTCGACCTCCATGTGCGGGTGTTTGACGAGGATCGCCGACCGGACCGCGTAGAGCTGTTTGACGTGGCTCTTCAGTTCCGTATCGGCGTCCTTCACCGCGGGCTCGCCGAGGATCATCTTGTAGGCGCCGCAGTCGCGGTGATCGAGGATCATCACGCGGTGCACCTCGTGCAGGCTGATCGCCAGGTCGAGGTGCTGCCAGAACACCTCGCTCCAGGCCGGGAACCGGTCGTTCAGCGCGCCCAGCGACGCGCCTGCCAGCACGACATGATCGAACTTATCCTGCAGCCCGCGGGCGTTCATGTAGGTCTCGACGTGGTGGACCAGCCTGAAGTCCATGCAGGTCAGCAGCAGCATCTCGGTGTGCCCGCCCGCCCGGGCGACGCCCGGCTGGAGCGTCGAAAGCAGGCTGACGCCCGCGCCGAGGGCCACGGCCTGCATCGCCTTTCGGCGCGTCATCCGTGGGGATTGAATGTGGTCGCAGCAGGTCATTGGAGCTCAGCCAGGTTGATGCAGGTCCGCTCAAGCTGGGCTGCGCCGGTTATCAATCAGTTTCCGACGGTGGCGCCGATCCCGCGGGATGAATAGGTTGTTCCCATGCGCCAGACCTTCGATGAATCGACCGACCCCTCGTTCGGGCCCCGCCACGTTCCGCTGATCCGTCAGGCCATGCAGGCCCAGGGCCTGGACGGGTTCCTCATCCCGCACGAGGACGAGCACCAGAACGAGTATCTGCCCGAGGCCAACGACCGCCTCGCCTGGGCGACCGGCTTCACGGGCTCGGCGGGCGCGGCGGTGATCCTAAAGGACCGGGCCGCCGTGTTCGTCGACGGCCGCTACACCCTGCAGGTCCGCGAACAGGTCGATCAGGGCGTGTTCGAGATCCGCGATCTCGTCGAAGGCGGGATGCCCGCCTATGTCGAGACCACGTCGAAAGGCGCTGTCATCGGCTACGATCCGCGCCTGCACAGCCCGGACGCCCTGGGCCACCTTCGCGCCGCCGCCGACAAGGCCGGCGCGACGCTGAAGCCCGTCGATCCCAATCCGCTGGACGCCGCCTGGGGCGCGTCGCGCCCGCCGCAACCGACGGCTCCGGTGGTGCCCCAGCCGCTCGAGTTCGCCGGCGAGGACTCCGCCACAAAGCGCGCACGCGTCGGCGAGGCCCTGGCCCGCGACGGCGCGGACGCCTCGGTGATCACCGCCCCGGCCTCGATCGCCTGGCTGTTCAATGTGCGTGGCGGCGACGTCATCCGCTCGCCGCTGCCCATCGGGCAGGCGGTGCTGAACGCCGACGGCACGGCCCGCCTGTTCCTCGATCCAGCCAAGGTCACCGAAGACCTCCCCGCCTGGCTCGGCAACCAGGTCACGCTTGAACATCCCGACGCGCTCGCCGGCGCGCTCAGCGACCTCAAGGGCAAGAAGGTGCTGGTCGATCCGGCGCAGTCCTCGGCCTGGTATTTCGACACCCTCGCCGCGGAAGGGGCCACCGTCGTTCGCGGCATGGACCCCTGCACCATGCCGCGCGCCTGCAAGAACGCCACGGAGCTGGAGGGCGCGCGGCGCGCCCATATCCGCGATGGCGCTGCCCTGACCAACTTCCTCCACTGGATCGCCACCGAGGGGCAGATCAACCCGCCCGACGAGAAGGAGGCCGTGACGAAGCTCGAGGCGTTCCGCGAGGCGACCGGCGCGCTGAAGGACCTGTCGTTCGACACGATCGGCGCCGCCAACGGCCACGGCGCCCTGCCCCACTACCGCCCGACCGAGCGCAGCAACGAGCGCTGCGCCCAGGGCTCGCTGCTGCTGGTCGACAGCGGCGGCCAGTATCTCGACGGCACGACGGATGTCACCCGCACCATGGCCATCGGCGCGCCGTCCGAGGAGATGAAGCAGCGCTTCACCCTGGTGCTGAAAGGCCATCTGCATCTGGCCCGTGTGCGTTTCCCGGTGGGCACGACTGGATCAGCGCTGGACGCCCTCGCCCGCGCGCCCTTGTGGAACGCCGGCCTCGACTACGATCACGGCACCGGCCACGGCGTCGGCGCCTATCTGGGCGTCCATGAGGGCCCGGCGCGGATCGCCAAGGCGCCGAACACCGTCGCCCTGCGGCCCGGCATGATCCTCAGCAACGAGCCGGGCTACTACAAGCCGGGCGACTACGGCATCCGCATCGAGAACCTGCAGTTCGTCACCGAGGCCACCGACGTCCCCGGCGGCGAGCGGCCGATGCTGGGCTTTGAGAACCTCACCTGGGCCCCGATCGACCGCGCCTGCATCGAGGTCGACATGCTGACCGACGAGGAGCGGGCCCAGATGGACGGCTACCACGCCCGCGTGCTCGAACTGATCGGCCCGCTGGTGGACGAAGAGGTTCGCCTCTGGCTGGAAACCGCGTGCGCGCCACTCTGATCGGGTCCACCCTCCCCTGATCACGGGGTCGGGGAGGACGCCATGTTCGTCGGACACTACGCCGCCGCGATCGTCGGCAAGGCCATCGCGCCCAAGGCGCCGCTGTGGAGCTATATCGGCGCGGCCCAGCTGCTGGACATCGGCTGGAGCGCTCTGGTCATGGCCGGGGTCGAGAAGGTCAGCTTCGATCCCGAACTCCCCGGCAGCCCGCTGGTGCTCGAACACATGCCCTGGACCCACAGCCTGCCGGCGGCGGTGCTCTGGTCGATCGCAGGGCTGCTGCTCGCCCGTTTCCTGCTGCGCGTGCCATGGTGGACGGCGGCGATGGTCGGTCTGGTGGTCTTCTCGCACTGGGCGACGGACTGGCTGGTGCACCGACCGGACCTGGAGATCTGGCCAGGCGGCGAGAAGGTGGGCCTCGCCCTCTGGAACTTCCCTGGCGCGGAAAAGACCCTGGAGATGGGCCTGATCGCCGTGGCCGGCGCCTGCTGGCTATGGAACCGCGGGCGGTTCGGGCGCACGGCCTGGCCGGCGCTGCTGTTCCTGACCTTCCTGGTCGCGCTGCAGATGGTCGGCGAATTCTCCGAACCCGCGGGCTCGACCTTCGCCTTCGCCAGGCTCGGGCTGGTGGTCTATCTGGCGGTCACGGCCGTGGCCTGGCTGGCCGATCTGGGGAAGCACCGGGACGAGGCGTAGGGCCCTCTGTCATCCCGGCCGAAGCGCAGCGGAGAGCCGGGACCCAGATTCGGCCTGGATTCAATCTGGGTCCCGGATCGCCTTCGGCGTCCGGGATGACAATTAGATCTGTCCAATCAGCGCCAGCCACTCGTCTTCGGTCAGCACCTTCACGCCGTGCTTCTCGGCGTCCTTGAGTTTTGAGCCGGCGCCCGGGCCGGCCACCACGAGATCGGTCTTCTTCGACACCGATCCGGCCGTCTTGGCGCCCAGAGCCTCGGCCTGGGCCTTGGCCTCGTCTCGGGTCATCTTCTCCAGCGCGCCGGTGAAGACCACGGTCTTGCCGGCCACGGCGGTGTCGGTCTTGGCCTTGGGCAGCGGCTGGATGGCGTCCAGTTCGGCGACCAGGGCCTCGACCAGCGCCCGGTTGTGCGCCTCGCGGAAGAAGGTTGCGATCGACTGGGCCGCGACCGGGCCGACGCCGTCGATGCCGGACAGGCGCAGGAAGTCCTCGCCCGGCGCGCCGCCGGCAGCCTCGCGCACAAATCCGACGAGACCCGTCCAGGTCTCGAACCGGTCGGCCAGCGCCCGCCGCGCCGGGCTGGCGAGGCCGGCGAAGGCGTGGTCGACCTTCGTGGCCATCGGCGCGTCCGGCCAGGGGTCATCACCGACCGACGCGGCGAGCGACAGCAGCTGGTCGCGCGCCTTGGGACCCATGCCGTGCATCTCGGTGAGCTCCACATAGGCCGGGCTCGGCGTCTGCTCCGACGCCGCCAGCACGGCCCGCTCGAGATCCTCGAAACTGTCGAACGCGCGCGCCAGATGGGTGGCCGTCGTCTCGCCGATGTCGCGGATGCCGAGACCGAACAGAAACCGGTCCAAACTGATCGTCCGACGCGCGTCGACATTGCGGATGATGTTGGCGACTGAAGTCTCGCCGTAGCCGTCCCGCTCGCGCAGGGCGGCCAGCTTCGCCTCGTCGCGCGCCAGGCTGAAGATGTCAGCCGGGGCATTGATCCAGCCCTCCTCGATGAAGGCCTGCAGCTGCTTCTCGCCCAGTCCCTCGATGTCGAAGGCCCTGCGGGAGACGAAGTGCATCAGGTGGCGGATCTTCTGGAACGGACAGGCGAACTCGCCGGTGCAGCGTCGGGCGACCGTGACCGCACCGCTGGCCGTCGTCTCCTGCACCACCGGCGTCTTCAGCGGGCAGATGCAGACCGTCGGGAACGCGTAGGGCTCGCCCCGGTCCGGGCGGTCGGCGTCCACCGGGCCGAGCACCTGCGGGATCACGTCGCCGGCCCGCTGCAGAGTCACGGTGTCGCCGATGCGGATGTCCTTGCGGGCGATCTCGTCGGCATTGTGCAGGGTGGCGTTGCGCACGACCACGCCGCCGACCGTCACCGGATGCAGCCGCGCCACCGGCGTCAGGCTGCCGGTGCGGCCGACCTGGATGTCGATGCCTTCCAGCACCGTCGTCGCCTGTTGCGCCGGGAACTTGTGGGCAATGGCCCAGCGCGGCGAGCGGGAGACGAAGCCCAGCCGCTGCTGCCAGTCCAGCCGGTCGACCTTGTAGACGACGCCGTCGATGTCATAGGCCAGCGTCGGCCGGGCCGTGCCGATATCGCGATAGACGCCCAGCAGACCCTGCGCGTTCTCCACCCGGCGCGAGCGGTCGTTGGTGGTGAAGCCCCACTCGGCGAGCTTCGCCAGCGCCTCGCTCTGCGTCGGGGCGAACAGCTGGCTGACCTCGCCCCAGGCGTAGGCGAAGAACCGCAGCGGCCGTTTGGCCGTGATCGTGGGATCGATCTGGCGCAGGGAGCCGGCGGCGAAGTTGCGCGGGTTGGCGTAGGTGCGCTGGCCGGCGGCCTCGGCGGCGGCGTTGAACGCCTCGAACTCGGCCAGCGGCGCATAGACCTCGCCGCGGATCTCGATGACGTCCGGAACCTCGCCGGTCAGCCGGGCGGGGATGTCCTTCAGGGTGCGCAGGTTGGCGGTGATATCTTCGCCGGTGCGGCCGTCGCCCCGCGTGGCGCCCCGGACCAGCACGCCCTTCTCGTAGCGGATCGAGGCCGACAGACCATCGATCTTGGGCTCGGCGGTGAAGGCCACCGGTTCGCCCGCGGGCAGATCGAGGAACCGCCGCACCCGGGCGACGAAGGCCTCGACCTCGTCGTCGGCGAAGGCGTTGTCCAGGCTGAGCATCGGCACGCCATGCTCGACCGGCGCGAACTGCTCCGACCGCGAGGCGCCGACCTTCAGGGAGGGGCTGTTCTCGCGAACCAGATGCGGAAACCGCGCCTCGATCTCTTCGTTGCGCCGCTTGAGTGCGTCGTACTCGGCGTCGCTGATCGTGGGGGCGTCGTGCTGGTGATAGCGCAGATCATGCCCGGCCAGTTCGTCGGCGAGACGTTCGAGCTCGACGGCGGCTTCGGCTTCGGTGAGGTCGGGGACGGCGATCACGGTCATGAAGCGTGCGTGGCTCGATTCGTTGCGTGGTTCGAGACGCTCGCTTGAAGCTCGCTCCTCACCATGACGAACACTATGGCAGCTGCCCCCTGCTCGTCATCCTGAGGAGCGGCGAAGCCGCGTCTCGAAGGACGCACTAGGCCCCGATCAGCGCCCGAGCCGCCGCGCGGGCCGCGTCGGTGATCTCCGCCCCGGCCAGCATTCGCGCGATCTCTTCCTCGCGGTCGGCGGGGGACAGGGTCTCCACGGCCGTGCGGATGCGGGTGTCGTCGCCGCTCTTGCTGATGCGCCAGTGGGCGTGGGCGCGGGCGGCGACCTGCGGGCTATGGGTGACGACCAGCACCTGGGCCTCGCCGGCCAGGCGGCGCAGGCGCAGACCGACCGCGTCGGCCACGGCGCCGCCGACGCCCTGGTCGACCTCGTCAAAGATCATCAGCGGTTGGGCGCCCTTGACCCGTCCCGCCAGGGCCGCCTTCAGCGCCAGGGCGAAACGGGCCAACTCGCCGCCCGACGCGATCGCCTCCAGCGGTCCGAACGGCGCGCCGGGGTTGGTGCAGATTTCAAAGGCGACCCGGTCCACGCCCGACGGGCCCGCGCGATCTTCGGGCAGGGCCTCGACCGCAGCCCGGAAGCGGGCCTTTTCGAGTTTCAGCGGGGCGAGTTCGCTCTCCACGGCTTGGGCCAGCCGGTCGCCGGCGGCGCGTCGCTCGGCCGACAGGATCGCGGCGGCTGCCATGTAGGCGGCGCGGGCGGCGGACTCTGCCGCCTCGGCCGCGCGCAGGGCCTCGCCAGAGGTTTCCACGGCCCGCAGCCGGGCTGCGAAGTCGGCGCGGACGGCAGGCAGGGACTCCACCGCGACCGACAGCTTGCGGGCCATGGCGCGCAGGGCGAACAGCCGCTCCTCGGCCTCTTCCAGACGCCTGGGATCGAGATCGAAGGCCTGGGCGGCGTGGTCGATGGCCGCCTCGGCCTCCCGGACCTCGCTGACGGCGCGGTCGACCGCTTCAGCGGCGGCGCTCAGGCGCTGGACGGCGGGGCCGTCAGCGGCCGCGCCGGCCTGGATCGCCCGTTCCCGCGCCCGCTCCAGCGCGCGGAAGGCCTGTGAAAGGCGTCCGGCGGTGCTCTCACCGCCCAGGGCGTCACGGGCCGCGTCGACGTCGCCCAGCGCCTTCTCGGCGGCGCCCAGCAATGCCCGTTCCTCGGCCAGGGTGGCTTCCTCGCCCTCGCGCGGGTCGAGCCGGTCGAGCTCCCCCAGGCGCAGCGTCAGTTCCTCGATCTCGGCCTCGGCGTTGGCGGCCTGGTCCCGCAGCGCGCCGGCCCGTTCCCGCGCCGCCCGCCAACCGCTCCAGGCCGAGGCGACGGCGCCCAGCGAAACACCGCCGAACGCATCCAGCAGGGCGCGATGGGTGCGGGGGTCGAGCAGACCGACCGTCTCATGCTGGCCATGGACCTCGAGCAGCAACGCGCCCAGCTCCTTGAGCGCGGCGACGCCGGTGGCCTGATCGTTGACGAAGGCGCGGCTGCGGCCGTCGGCGGACAGCTGGCGCCGCAGGACCAGGTCCTCGTCGCGCTCGTAGGCGAGGCCCTTTTCATCGAGCAACGCCCAGACCGCGTGATCCGCCGGCGGCGAGAAGATCGCCGTGGCGCTGGCCTGGGCGGCGCCGCGCCGGACCAGTCCGGCGTCCGCGCGGGCGCCGGTGGCCAGACCCAAGGCGTCGAGAATGATGGACTTGCCGGCGCCGGTCTCGCCCGTAAGCGCGGTCAGCCCGGGACCGATGGCGAGATCAAGCGCCTCGATCAGCACGACGTCACGAATGGCCAGCCCGATGAGCATGACCGCAGTCTAGCCTGATTTTGCGAAAGTCAGCGTCGGAACAGTCGCCCGAACACACCCTTTTTCTTCGGCTCCGCCGCAGGCGGCGCCGCGACAGGCTGAACGGCCTCGGCGGGGGGCGCGACGGCGGGCGCGGTCTCGACCGGAGGCGGCAGGGCCGTGCCACGACCCAGCAGACGGTCGAGATAGCTGCGCTTGGCGCCGGGCGTCTTGGGCTCGATCGCAGGCTGCAGGCCGCGATCGGTCAGCAGGTTGTAGGCGTCAGTGTACCAGGGATCGCCCGGGAAATTGTGACCGAGCACCGCGCCGTTGCTGGTGGCCTCCTGCAGCAGGCCGACCGTCAGATAGGATTCGACGAGGCGATACAGGGCTTCCGGCGTGTGGGTGGTGGTCTGGTAGCGGTCGACCACAGTGCGGAACCGGCCGATGGCGGCGATCGTCTGCCCCTGGCGCAGGTAGTAGCGGCCGATGGCCATTTCCTTGCCGGCCAACTGGTCGTTGACCATGTCGATCTTGAGCCGCGCGTCGGCGGCGTATTCGCTGCGCGGGAAACGCGTGATCACTTCGTTCAGGGAGGCCAGCGCCTGTTCCGTGGCGGCCTGGTCGCGGCCCACGTCGACGATCTGTTCGAAGTAGCAGATGGACTTGAGATAGTAGGCGTAAACGACGGAGGCGTTACCCGGATAGAGCTGGATGAACCGCTCCGAATCCTTGATCGCGTCGGCGTACATGTTGGCCTGGTAGTGGGCGAAGCCGGTCATCAGAATCGCCCGGCGCGACCACTCCGAATAGGGGTGCTGGCGTTCGACTTCCTGGAAGTAGGCGACGGCCTCGGTCCAGCGCCGCTGGTCCAGTCTGAAGGCGCCCGTCGAATACAGCAGTTCGACAGGTCGCTCCTCGTAAGCCAGACGGGGCTTGGGTTTTTCGCGCGCACAACCAGCCGCCGTCAGCGAGACAGCGATGGCGAGGATGAGAAGGGCCGCCCGGCCAGTCGATCTAGGAAGCACGTACCCTCACTTCGAACCCGTTCGTGCGCCCCCGAGCGCAGCACTCGGCTTCTACACCACACAAAGGCGGGCGCAAATGCGGCGGAAGGCGATCAGCCGACCTGGGCGAGCTCCGGCGCGAAGGTGCGGACCCGCCAGGCCTGCGGATTCGCCATCAGAGCACGCACCAGCTGGTTGTTCAGGCCATGGCCGGCATAGAGGCCCTCGAAGCGGGCCATCAACGGCGCGCCGAGCACATAGAGGTCGCCCACAGCGTCCAGCGCCTTGTGGCGCACGAATTCATCCGGGCGACGCAGGCCTTCCGGGTTCAGCACGCGGTCGCCATCGAGGACCACCGCGTTTTCCATCGAGGCGCCCCGGGCCAGGCCGGCCGCACGCAGGGCTTCAACGTCCTTCAGGAAGCCGAAGGTGCGGCAGTCAGCGAGCTCGTCGCGGAAAGATTGCTCGGTGATCTCCAGATCGACGCGCTGGCGGCCGATCGGCGCCGAGTCGAACTGGATCTCGAAGGCCATCTCGAAGCCGTCGCAAGGCAGAAGGGCGGCCGTCTTGTCGCCCTCGATCACCTCGATCGGCTCCAGCACCTCGATAAAGCTGCGGGGCGCTTCCTGACGACGGCGACCGGCGCGGTCGAGGATCTGGATGAACACGGCGGCGGAGCCGTCGAGGATCGGCACTTCCGGACCGTCCAGCTCGACAACGGCGTTGTCGATCGCCAGGGCCGACATGGCGGCCATCAGATGTTCGATCGTCGAAACACTCGCGCCGGCGGCATTGTTGATCACCGTGCCCAGACGGGTCTGGCCGACGGCTTCGGCGGAAACGCGGATGGTGTTGTCGCCGGTCTTGATGTCGGTGCGCACAAAGGTGATGCCGGCATTCGGCGCGGCCGGACGCACCGCGACCCGCACGTGCGCGCCGGTGTGGACGCCAATCCCCGCGAAGATCACGGGGCCGGCCACGGTGTGCTGATGATACGCCGACACGGACACGAAGAACCTTTTTGACTGCCTGCTGAGGGCCACTCGCGGCCGCTCAACCCCCTGCATGCCATTTAAGAGCTATGCTGCAACGCGGCAAAACAAACCCTGTTTCGGATTGTTTCCCCTTTAAGCCACTGAAAAGACTGGCAAAAACGAAAATCCCGACCGGACTGTAACAGCCCGGCCGGGATCGTTAACGCTGGCGGTTGAGCCGGTCGCCCGGCTTTTCCCGTATGAGGCTAGTTGGCCAGGCGGCGCAGGAACGACGGGATTTCGAGATCCTCGCCCTCCTCGGCATGGGGCTCTTCCATCATCTGCGGCTGGGCGGCGGTCGCTGCCCGGCCCGTGGCGCGGACGGCGGGCGGGCCCTCGTAGCGCTGCTGCTGCTGCGGACGGCCGCCGAACAGGCTCAGGAAGCCTTTCCGTTGCTGGCGGCTGTCCTCGAAGTGCGGGTCCGCATAGAGCGGCGCGTCGAAGTCGCCCTCTTCCGCAACCAGGGGATCGACGATGACCGTGCGCGGCGTCTCGACCTGCATCGTGTGCTGCGCAGCGGGCTGGGTGATGATCGCCGGCTGAGCCGGGATCGACGGGGCGTCGAAGCCCAGATCGGATTGCTCGGCCTCGAAGGTCAGTTCCGGCTCCACATAGGCCGGTTCAGGGCGCCGGAGCTGATAGGCCGGCTCGGTTGCGCGGGCAGGTTCATAGGTGGGCTGCACCGGCTGGGCGGCGATCGGCTGTACCGGCTCGACGATCAGCGGCTTGGCCGTGGCGTTGACGCGCTGCGGACGCGCCGGCTCGATCGCGGCGATCGAGGCGCCGTCCATGCCGGTGGCGACGACCGACACGCGGATCGAACCTTCCAGGGCCGGATCGAAGGCCGCGCCGAAGATGACGTTGGCTTCCGGATCGACCTGGTCGGTGATGGCGTTGGCCGCTTCGTCGACTTCCAGCAGGGTCATGTCGAGACCGCCGGTCACGTTGACCAGCACGGCCTTCGCGCCCTTGAGCGAGACTTCGTCAAGCAGCGGGTTCTGGATGGCGTTCTGGGCAGCCATGAGCGCGCGGTCTTCACCGGTCGCCTCGCCGGTGCCCATCATCGCCTTGCCCATCTCGGTCATGACCGTGCGGACGTCGGCGAAGTCGAGGTTGATCAGGCCCGGCAGCACCATCAGGTCGGTGATGGAGCGGACGCCCGAGTGCAGCACCTGGTCGGCCATGCCGAAGGCTTCGGCGAAGGTCGTCCGCTCGTTGGCGACGCGGAACAGGTTCTGGTTGGGAATGACGATCAGGGTGTCGACGTAGCGTTGCAGTTCGGCGATGCCAGCGTCGGCCAGCCGCATGCGGTGACGGCCTTCGAAGTGGAACGGCTTGGTGACCACGCCCACCGTCAGGATGCCACGCTCCCGCGCGCACTTGGCGATGATCGGCGCGGCGCCGGTGCCGGTGCCGCCGCCCATGCCGGCGGTAATGAAGACCATGTGGGCGCCGTCAAGGTGCTCGCCGATCTCGGGCGAGGACTCCTCCGCGGCGCTCATGCCGACTTCGGGGTGGGCGCCAGCGCCCAGGCCCTGCGTCGTGGTCACGCCCAGCTGGATACGCCGATCCGTCTTGGCGAACTGAAGCTGCTGGGCGTCGGTGTTGGCGACGACGAACTCGACACCCTCTAGCCCGGCTTCAATCATGTTGTTGACCGCGTTGCCGCCAGCCCCGCCGATGCCGAATACGACAATCCTGGGCTTAAGCTCGGTCGTCTGAGGTGCGTACAGCTTCATAGTCGGGACCCCGCGTCCTGTTGTTCTTTCGAACGGTCCGGCGAGCCACCCGCCGAGAATGCCTTACGGCGGGGTTAACATCGGACCCACATCCTTAATCGGCAGTTAACCGCATAGCGTGAGTCGGCGCGGGATCGAGACGCCTGCGGAGCAAATTTGTTGATTCGTAAGGGGTTGCGCGAATCAGCGCGCCTTTACCTGCTACAAATTATCACGGAGCCAGGCGGCGACCTTGGCCACGGGCCCGGCCTTGGGGTCCAGGGGTTCGCGACGCACGCGGGCGCCGGCGAGGGCTTTTGCCGACACCGCTTCGCGCGGGCCGAAGGCGGCGCGGTGCAGAATACCGGCCGCCGCGCAGAAGGCGGGACCGGTCACGGCGTCGGCCAGATGCGGCACCCGGCGGGGCCGTCCCAGACGCACCGGCCGATCAAAGACGCGGACCGCCACCTCACGCACGCCGGCCAGCTGGCTGGCGCCGCCGGTCAGGACGATGCCCGCCCCCGGCTCGATCGGCGCGCCGGAAGCCTTGAGGCGCTCCCGGAGCAATTCCAGCGTCTCCTCGACACGCGGCGCGATGATGCCCTTGAGCAGCGAACGCGGCGCGATCACCGGGCTGGCGCCGGGGTCGTCGCCGCGCGGCGGAGCCTCGATCATCTCGCGATCCTCGTTGGCCGAGGCGATGGCCGAGCCGTGCAGGGTCTTGAGGCGCTCGGCGCCGGCGCGGGAGGTGGAGAAACCCCGGGCGATGTCCTGGGTCACATGTTCGCCGCCGACGGCGAGGCATTCGACATGGACCAGACTGCCGCCGCTGAACACGGCGGCGGAGGTGACGCCCGCGCCCATGTCGATGCAGACGCAGCCGAGATCCATCTCGTCTTCTTCAAGGGCCGCCAGGGCCGATACGAACGGCGCGGCCACCACGCCCTCGAACTGCAGGTGCGCGCGCTCCACGCAGTGTCCCAGCGTCTGGAAGATGGTCTCGGCGATCGACACGACCACCAGGTCGACGCCGAGCGACTTGCCGAACATGGCGCGCGGGTCGCGCACGCCCTTCTGGCTGTCGACGGTCCAGGCGATCGGCAGGATGTGCAGCGGCCGGCGGCCTGGCAGCCGGATCTGGTCCAGCGCCGCGGCAAGCGCCCGGGAACAGTCGTTGTCGGAGATCGGACGGGCGCCGATCGACACCCGCGACGACACCCGGTCGCTGCGCATCTGGCCGCCGGCCGTAGCGATGGTCACGCCCTGGACGCTGACGCCGGCGACGGACTCCGCCCGCTCGACCGCCAGGGCGATGGCCTCGGCCGCCTCGTCCATGCTGGAGATGGTCGCGCCCTTCACGCCGCGCGACTGGACGTAGCCGACGCCGGCGGTCGTCAGGGTGCGGTCGGAACGGCGCACGCCGTCCGGCTTCATGACGAAGCAGGCGACCTTCGAGGCGCCCAGATCGACGGCCGCGATCACCGGCTGACGCGCGAGCGCCGCCTTCAGGCTGTCGCCAGCCTGTTTGCGATCATCCTGCCGCGACAGAGTCTTCACCACCGGACGTCCCCCAAAACTCTATGCGCCGCCCGAAGCGAGCGGCTCGCCCGGCAACGGCGCCCCGCGCGGGCGAACGGCGATGATGCCGGGCTCACGCAGGTCGATACGTTCAAATCCTAGTTCCAGAATGCGCTGACGCTGATCCAGCTGGTCCAGCTGGATCAGGGCCGACTCCTCCTCGGCGGCGGGCAGCTGAACCAGCCCGCCGTCCTTCAGCCGAAGGTCCCAGCGACGGCCGTCGACCCGCACGATGGCTTCCAGCCGCTCCACCAGCCGCGGTCGCGAATGAACCGCCTGCAGGATCCGCGCAGCGCCTTCGTTGGCGCCCTCGCCGACGATCAGCGGCAATTGCGGGAAGCGGCCCGGATCGGCCTCGGGAATTGGCGTCCCGGCGGCGTCGATCACGGTCATGCGGCCGCGGTTCTGCCAAACCGCGAGGGTAGAGCGTTCGCGTACCGCCACCACCAGGGTGTCCGGCAACAGGCGCACGATCTGTGCGTCCTGGACCCAGCCGACCGCTTCGACGGACTTGCGGACGGCATCAAGATCGATGTCGAGGATCGGCTGGCCGATCGCCAGGCCGGTGGAGGCCAGGATGGCGCGCTCGGCCATCGGCGAGGCGCCCTGCACATGCACCTGGCGCAGCTTGAAGCCGAGACCGGCGGTCTGGCCGGCGACGGCGTGCTGGGTGTTCTGCGCCAGGGCCTGGGCGCGGTGGCCCGTGGCCAGGGTGACGATCAGACCGACGCCGAACACCGCCCCGGCGGCCATGATGGCGAACCTGGGCGGCAGTCCAACGCCACGGGCAGCGCGCAGCTTGGCCGCGGTCTGTGGCCCCTTGGCGGAGGCGCGGGGTTTTCCCTGACTCTGGGGCGCTTTGGCCCTGGGCCTGGCGTTACCTTGCCGGGCCCCCCGCAATGTCGCGGGCATACGCGTCCTCCACGATCCAGAACACAAGTTGGTCGAACGACATTCCGAGATGCGCCGCCTGCTCAGGAACCAGAGAAGTCGGCGTCATTCCGGGCTGCGTGTTGACCTCCAAGAGGACCAGAAGACGTTTAACGGGGTCATAACGCAGGTCACTTCTGGTCACACCCCGGCAACCAAGAGCGGCATGAGCGAGCTCGGCCATGCGCAGGGCGCGGTCGAAGTCCTCCTGCGGCATCCGGGCCGGCACCACATGCTGGGAGCCGCCCTCTGCGTATTTGGCGTCGTAGTCGTAGAAACCCGAGGTCGGAACGATCTCGGTGACGGTCAAGGCCTTGCCGTCCCTCACCGCGACAGCCAGTTCGAGCCCGTCGATGTAGGGCTCGATCATGACCTCCTCGCCATAGGTCCAGGACGGCGCGACCAGTTCCTGCGGCGGCCGGTTGGCGCCGTCGAACACCAGGAACACGCCCACCGAGGAACCCTCGGCGTTCGGCTTCACGACATAGGGCGGCTCCATCACGTGACGCTGTGCCGCATCGAAGCGGTTGAAGAGTCCGCCGCCGGGCACGGTCACGCCGGCCGCCGCCAGAACAGCCTTGGACTTGGCCTTGTCCATCGCCAGCGCCGAGGCGAGCACGCCGCAGTGCGTGTAGGGGACGCCCAGCGTCTCCAGCACGCCCTGAACGCAGCCGTCCTCGCCCCATTCGCCGTGCAGGGCGTTGAAACAGACGTCCGGTTTCAGGTCGGTCAGCACCTGGGCCAGGTCGCGCCCGGCGTCGACCCGGCTGACCTTCGCGCCGAGGTTTTCCAGCGCTGTCGCACAGGCCGCGCCCGAGACGAGACTGACCTCGCGCTCGGAGGACAGGCCGCCCATCAGGACCGCGACATGGCGGCCGGCCAGGGGAAGGGACATGCGGAGGCTCCAGAGATTTCAGCAGTGGTTTAGCCGCCTTAGCAGCCGGGTGTTAAGCCGCCGCTGCCGTGGCGTGGATTTTCGGTGGAGACGGGCTCCGTGGTCCCCCTTCCCCCTCGATGGGGGAAGGGCCGGGGTTGGGGGTGCTCCGGCGGCGCCGATTGGCTACGGTCCACGCAAGGGCCGTCATCCTGGATCGCGCCATCTTCCGAAGCACCACCCCCATCCCAACCCTTCCCCCATCGAGGGGGAAGGGCTTTCGTGGGAAGCGGATGGACGATCTCGGGGCTTGGGCGCCTCTACGGCGCCTTCGCCCGGAAATCGGCGTCGCTGTCGGCCAGCATGAACAGCAGCGCCGCCCAGGCGGCGACGTTCTGGTTCAGCTGGACCGGATCGACCTTGTCGAGCGTGTCGTCCGCCGAATGGTGCAGGTCGAAATACCGGCTGGCGTCCTGGCGCAGGGTGAACACCGGCACGCCGGCTTCCTGCAGCCCCTCGACGTCCGCGCCGCCGAACGGCGCCGGGTCGCGCGAGACGAAGATCTTCAGCGGCGCCAGCACGGTCGACAGTTCGGCGAGGCTGGGCTGCTTCATCGCGTCCTTGGGCAGCATCAGGGCGTAGATCCGATCAGCCCCCAGGTCGCTCTCGCTGGCCATGACGATGTTGGGCAGCTCGTCCTTGTGCGCGGCGAGGTAGGCTTCGCTTGAGCCGCCCGACTCCTCGGAGCCCCACATGACCACGCGGATGGTCCGGCGCGGGTGTCTGGGCAGGTCGCCGATCAGCTTCGCGGCGGCCGTGGTGATGGCGATGCCGGACGCATCGTCGATGGCGCCGGTGCCCGGATCCCAGCTGTCGAGGTGGCCGCCGATGATGATGACCTCCTCGGGCTTGCCGCTGCCGGCGATCTCGCCGGAGATGTTCCAGGCGACGCCCTTGGGGTCGGTCGTCGAGGCGAGGCTGAGCTTGATCCGGACCGGACCGCGGGCGGCGAGCCGCTCGATCAGGTCGGCGTCAGGCACGCCAAGCGCCGCCGACGGGATCTTCGGCGCGTCCTCGGCGTAGCGGGTGCCGCCGGTATGGGCGAGGCGGGAATCCGAGGTCGAGACCGAGCGCATCAGGAAGGCCAGGGCGCCGCGTTTGGCCGCCTCGGACGGACCGGACCGGCGGGCCAGCCCGGCGGCGCCGTAGCCTTCACCCGTCTGGGTGCGCGTCATCGGCTGGTTGACCACGGCGATCTTGCCGGTCAGCGACCCGACCGGCGCGGCCAGCAGGGCGGCATAGGACTTGAACACCACCACCTCGGCCTCGATGCCCTTGGCCGGCGTCGGAACCGTACCGCCCAGGCCGATGATCGACAGCTGGAACGGATAGGGGCCCGTGATCGAGGCCGACTCGGCGCCGCGGATCCAGGCGGGCTTGGCGAATTCCTCGACCTTGATGTTGGTGAAGCCGAGGTCGGTGAAGGTCTTCACCCCCCAATCCTTGGCCCGCGCCATCCCGGGCGTGCCGACGAGACGCGGTCCGACCGTGGTGGTCAGGTCCTCAAGCACTGTCCAGGCGAGGGTGTCGGTCAGGGCCTTGTCGCGCAGGGCGGCGGCGGTGTCGGCCGGCTCCGCCGCAAGGACCGGGGTTGCGATCAGCAGGAGGGCGGTGATGAGGGCGGCGCGACGCATGAGCTACTCCTTGTGCGGCAGGGGCCTGCCGATCCTTTTGATTTCCCAGTCGAGCTGGATCCCGGTCTTCGCCAGCACATCGGCCCGAACCGCCTCGCCGAGGCCTTCCAGATCGGCGGCCGTGGCGTCGCCGGTATTGATCATGAAATTCGAATGCAGGGGCGAGAACATCGCCCCGCCGAACGGTTTGCCGCGCCAGCCGGCCTCGTCGACCAGCGTCCAGGACGAGTGCCCGGGCGGGTTCTTGAAGGTCGAGCCGCCGGTCTTCTCGCGGATCGGCTGGGTGGTCTCGCGGCGGGCGGTGATCTCATCCATGCGGGCCTGAACGGCGGCGGCGTCATCGGGCTGCCCGCGGAACGTCGCCTCGACCCAGAACATGCCGTTCTCCGGCACAACGCTGTGGCGATAGGTGAAGCCGAAGTCGGCGTTGCTCCAGTCGCACCGCTCGCCCGAGCGGTCGTAGCCCCAGGCGCTGACCAGCACATCCTTCGTCTCGCGGCCGTAACAGCCGGCGTTCATGGTCAGGGCGCCGCCGATCGTGCCCGGCACGCCGACCAGGAATTCGAGCCCGGCCAGGCCGGCCTTCGCCGCCGCCCTGGCCACCTGGGAGTCCAAGGCGGCCGGGCCGGCGCGGACCAGATCGCCCTCCACCGTCACCGTCCCGAAACCACGACCGGCGCAGCGGATGACGACGCCCTCGACGCCGCCGTCGCGGATGATGACGTTGGAGCCGACGCCCAGGGCGCGGACCGGGACCTCGGCGGGAAGGGCCTTCAGGAAATCCCGCAGGTCGTCAGGGTCGGCCGGCAGGAACAGCACCTCCGCCGGCCCGCCGACCCGGAACCAGGTGAACGGCGCCAGCGGCTCATCGAAGAGGAGCTTGCCACGGACAGAAGGGAGGTTGTCCTTCCAGCTCACGCCAGCGCCTCAAG
Source organism: Caulobacter sp. (assembly GCA_021741355.1). GTDB lineage: Bacteria > Pseudomonadota > Alphaproteobacteria > Caulobacterales > Caulobacteraceae > Caulobacter. Next base: position 170,331 of record JAIOXZ010000003.1, on the reverse strand, counting down.
CTGCCCCGGCAGGGCGTAGGACCAGCTGGTGATGTCCCCTGCCCCGCACAGGACGACGATGTCGCCCGCCCTCGCCTCTTCCCTCACCAGCGCCGCCAGCGCCCCCGGCCCTTCCAGCGGGATCGCCCGGCGGTGGCCGTAGCGGCGCAGGCCCTCGACCAGCGCGTCGCGGTCGACCCCTTCGATCGGCGTCTCGCCGGCGGTGTAGACGTCGGCGACGATCACCACGTCGGCGTCGTTGAAGCAGGCGCTGAACTCGGCCATCAGATCGCGCAGGCGGGTGAAGCGGTGCGGCTGGACCACGGCGATGACCTTTCCCTCGCCGGTCACCGCGCGGGCGGCGGTCAGCACGGCGGCGATCTCCACCGGGTGGTGGGCGTAGTCGTCGATGACCCGCACGCCGTCGACGACGCCGGTGGTGGTGAAGCGGCGCTTAACCCCGCCGAAGGCCTTCAGCCCCGCGCGGATCGCGTCCGCATCGACGCCAAGCTCCCGCGCCACGGCGATGGCGGCGCAGGCGTTCATCACATTGTGCAGACCGGCCATCGGCAGGGTCAGGGCGTCGTAGCGGATCGGCTCGCCGTCGCGCGGGCTGATCACCACGTCGAACTGCGCGCCGTCCGGCCCCATGGCAATGTGGGTAGCGCGGACTTCGGCCTGGGGATTGGTCCCGTAGGTCACCAGCCGCCGGTTCTCGACCCGGGCGCTCAGCGCCTGAACTTCCGGGTGATCCACGCAGACGGCCGCGAAGCCGTAGAAGGGTATGTTCTCGATGAAGTCCTGGAAGCCCTTCTTCACGGCGTCGAAGTCGCCCCAGTGGTCGAGGTGCTCGGCGTCGATGTTGGTCACCACCGCGACGGTGGATTTCAGCTTCAGGAAGGTGCCGTCGCTCTCGTCGGCCTCGACGACGATCCAGTCGCCCTCGCCGACCTTGGCGTTGGTGCCGTAGGCGTTGATGATCCCGCCGTTGACCACCGTCGGGTCCAGGCCCCCGGCGTCCAGCAGGGCGGCGACCATCGAGGTGGTGGTGGTTTTGCCGTGGGTCCCGCCGACCGCGATCGAGAATTGCAGCCGCATCAGTTCGGCCAGCATCTCGGCCCGGCGCACCAGCGGCAGGCGGCGCTCGCGGGCGGCGACCATCTCGGGATTGTCGTGCTTGACCGCCGTCGAATAGACGACCGCCGAAGCGCCCTCCACCTGGCCGCCTTCGTGGCCGATGAAGATGCGCGCGCCGAGCTTCTCCAGCCGCTCGGTATTGGCCGACGCTTTCACGTCCGAGCCCTGCACCGTGTAGCCGATGCGGATCATAATCTCGGCGATGCCGCTCATGCCGATGCCGCCGATGCCGATGAAGTGCACGGGGCCGATTTCGAAGGGGACGGGACGTCGACGCTGGATCATGGCCAGCGGCTTACCCCAAGGCTGTCCGCTCGACCAGATCGGCGAGTTTTTCGGCGGCGTCGGGGCGGGCGACGGAGCGGGCGCCGGCAGCCATGCGGGTCAGCATCGCCGGGTCCTTGAGCATGGCGTTGAGCGCGCCGGCGAGACTGTCGACGGTCAGTTCGTCTTCCAGCGCCACGGCGGCCGCGTCAGCGTCGGCCAGCAGGCGGGCGTTGAAACGCTGGTGGTCGTCGGCGGCGATCTTCAGCGGCACGAGCAGCGACGGCTTGCCGGCCACGGCCAGCTCGCAAACCGTCGAGGCGCCGGCGCGGCCGATCACCAGATGGGCGGCGGACAGGCGTCCGGCCATGTCGCGGAAGAAGGGCGCCACCTCGGCCTTGACCATGGCGTTGGCGTAGGTCCGGCGGGCGCTGTCCATCGACTCCTTGCGGGTCTGCTGCTGCACCTCCAGCCGGCCGCGGATGTCTTCCGGCAGCTTGAGGATCGCCTCGGGCGTCGTGTCCGAGAGCAGGCGGGCGCCCTGGCTGCCGCCGGTGATCAGCAGCCGCAGCGGGCCGCCCGGTTCAGGCGCGACATAGGGCTGGTCATAGAGGGCGCGGATCTCGGGACGAACCGGATTGCCGACCACATGGGCGCCGGCCTTGACCTTCGCGGTGGCCATCTCGAGCGTCGGGAAGGCGCAGGCGACGGCCCGGACCTTCGGCGCGAGGAAGCGGTTCACGCGGCCGAGCACCGCATTCTGTTCGTGAATGACCGTCGGCCGGCCCTGGCTCAGCGCCGCCAGCAGGGATGGCAACGACGGATAGCCGCCGAAGCCGACCACGACGGCCGGGTCCATGCGCTTGAAGATTTGCCGCGCCTGGAGCGTGCCGCGCAGGACCGCAATGCCTGCCTTGGCCATGCCCAGCGGGTCGCCGGAGGTCGCCGTGGCGGCCGACAGGCTGATGCGGATATCGGCCGGGAACTTGTCAGCGTACATCGCCCCGCGGTCGTCCGTGGCGAGCAGAATCCGCCAGCCGCGCCGGATCAATTCCTCGGCGAGCGCCTGGGCGGGAAACATATGACCGCCCGTGCCCCCGGCGGCCACAACGGCGATACGTTCAGGCATGAATACGTCTTACGCGAAGGCGCCAGCGCGGGCGAGACCCTCGCTCGCCGTATAGGCGCCAGGCCGGCGTCGGGTCAGGCCGAGCGCCATGCCGAGCGTCAGGCCCATGGCCAGCATCGAGGAGCCGCCATAGCTGATGAACGGCAGGGTCATGCCCTTGGTCGGGATCATGTTGAGGTTCACCGCCACATTGATCAGGGCCTGGAGGCCCACGATGACAAACAGGCCTGCCGCCGCCACCTGCTCGAACGGATCGGACAGCCGCAGCGACTTGTACAGGCCCCGGATCACCAGGAAGGCGAACAGCCCGATCAAGGCGAGCGAGAAGACCAGGCCGTACTCCTCGGCGAGCACGGAGTAGGCGAAGTCGGTGTGCATGTCGGGCACGCCGCGCTTCATCACCCCCTCGCCCGGCCCGCGCCCGAACAGGCCGCCGGCCCAGATGGCCTCGGAGGCCTGGGTGATCTGGTGCTTGTCCGCCTTGTCCGAACTGAGGAAGGTCTCGACCCGCGCCTGCACGTGCGGCAGCAGGAAGTAGGTGCTCCCAAGGCCGACCAGGGCGGTCGCGCCCAGCCCCATGATCCAGCTGATCGGCACGCCCGCCATCCAGAACGCCGCGCCGAAGGCGATGGTGATGAGCACGGTCTGGCCGAGGTCAGGCTGTTTCAGCAGCAGCCCGACCGCCAGCAGGTAAAGGCAGAAGGCGATGAACACGCCCGGCACGCCCTCGCCCTTCTGGCCCTCGGCGAACATCCAGGCGACCAGCACGATCAGCGCCGGCTTCATGAACTCGGACGGCTGCAGGGTGAAGCCTGCCAGATGGATCCACCGCGTGGCGCCCTTGGCTTCGTGCCCAACGAACGGCAGCGCCGCCATCAGGAAGATCATCGCCAGATAGACGAAGAAGGCCACGCGCCGGATGGTCTTCGCCTCCAGCATCGACACGCCGATCACCAGCACCGCGGCCATGCCGCCGAACACCGACTGGCGAAGGGCGAAGTGGAAGGCGTCGTCATAGTGCAGCCGCGCCGCCGCCGCCGGACTGGTGCCGAACGACAGCAGGACGCCCAGAGCGATCAGGGTAAACACTGTGCCCAGCAGCCAGCGGTCCATGGTCCACCACCAGTTGCCAACCGGCGTGGTGTCGGACCTCAGGAAGGTGTGGGGGCTGTAGCTCACGCACGGGCTCCCTTGAGAGCGGGCCTCTGCAGGGCCTCGACGGCGGCGCGGAACGCCTCGCCGCGGGCCTCGAAGTCGCTGAACTGGTCGAACGAGGCGCAGGCCGGCGACAGCAGGACGATCGCGTCCTCGCCGCTGGCCTCGGCGTCGGCGAAGGCCGCGGCGGTCGCCGCTTCGATGGTGCCGGACCGGACGCAGGGCGCCTTGCCGTCGAGGACCCTGGCGAAATCATCGGCGGCCTCGCCGATCAGGTAGGCCCTGGCCACGCGGCCGAACAGGTCGGCCAGCGGCGCGATGCCGCCCTTCTTGGGCTGCCCCCCGGCGATCCAGTAAACGCGCGGATAGCTGCTCAGGGCCTGTCGCGCCGCATCGGCGTTGGTCGCCTTGGAGTCGTTGATGAAGCGGACCCGGCCGATGGTCGCGACCGTCTCCATCCGGTGCGCCAGACCCGGGAAGGTCATCAGGCCCTCAGCGGCCTCCTCGGCCGGCACGCCCATGGCCCGAGCGGCGGCGTAGGCGGCCGCTGCGTTCTGCCAGTTGTGCCGACCCGGCAGGGACCGGGCGCGCAGCAGGTCGGCAACCTCGATCACCCGGTCGCCGGTCGCGTCGTAGAGCACGCCCTGGATCGCATAGACGCCGCGCCCCATGGAGCGGCTGGCGCTGATCGGCCAGATGGTCCGATGGTTGGCGGCGGTGATCTCGGTGCAGATGCGCTGGCACCAGGCGTCGTCGACGCCGATGATCGCCGTGTCGCCCTTGGTCTGGTTCAGCAGCACCCGGCGCTTGGCGGCGACGTAGCCTTCCATGCCGCCATGGCGATCCAGGTGGTCCGGCGTGATGTTCAGCAGCACCGCCGCGTCCGGCTTGAGGCTGGAGGTCAGGTCGAGCTGGTAGGACGAGACCTCCAGCACATAGACCGCCCCGCCGTGCATGTCGGGCAGATCGAGAACCCCGACGCCGATGTTGCCGCCGATGCGGGTGTCACGTCCGGCCCTGGCGCAGATGTGGCCGAGCAGCGCCGTGGTCGTCGACTTGCCGTTGGTGCCGGTGATGGCGGCGACCTTCGGCCGCTTGTGCGCGGGCGCCGAATTGACCGTCCGGGCGAAGAGTTCGATGTCGCCCAGCACCTCGACGCCCGCGGCCCGGGCCATCTCGACAGACCAGTTCGGCTTCGGATGCGTCAGGGGCACGCCGGGCGACAGCATCAGGGCGGCGAACTCCGACCAGTCGGCGGACTTGAGATCGACGACCGCGAAACCCTCGGCCTCCGCCACGGCACGGCTGTCCGCCTTCTCGTCCCACAGCGCGACCTGCGCCCCACCGGCGACGAGCGCGCGCGCGGCCGTCAGCCCGGTCCGGCCGAGACCGAACACGGCGACCTTGCGTCCCTCGAAGCCGCGGATGGGGATCATGACGAGCCTGGTCTCCCTATCTCAGCTTGAGGGTGGCCAGGCCGATGAAGGCCAGCATCAGCGAGACGATCCAGAAGCGGATCACGACGGTCGACTCCGCCCAGCCCAGCTTCTCGAAGTGGTGGTGGATCGGCGCCATCAGGAAGATGCGTTTTCCGGTACGCTTGAAGTAGGCGACCTGGATGATGACGCTGAGCAGTTCTGCGACGAACAGGCCGCCGATGATGGCCAGGACGATCTCGTGCTTGGTCGCCACGGCGATCGCGCCGAGCGCGCCGCCCAGCGCCAGCGAGCCGGTGTCGCCCATGAAGATCTTGGCCGGCGGCGCATTGTACCAGAGGAAGCCCAGGCCTGCCCCGATCAGGGCGCCGCAGATCACCGCCACCTCGCCCACGCCGGGCACGAAGTGGACCTGCAGGTACTGGGCGAAGACGTAGTTGCCGACGAGATAGGCGATCAGTCCGAGCGCGGCCGCCGCGATCATCACCGGCACGATGGCCAGGCCGTCGAGACCGTCCGTAAAGTTCACCGCGTTGGAGAAGCCGACGATCACCACCGCCGCGAAGGCCAGGTAGAACCAGCCGAGATTCACCAGCAGGTTCTTGAAGATCGGGAAGGCCACGGAAGTCGAAAGCTCGGGCGCCTCGGGGGACTTGGCGCCGAACCAGACCAGCAGGCCCGCGGCGGCAAGGGCAATTGCGAACTGGATGACCAGCTTGACCGGCGCCGAGACGCCCGCTGTGGTCTGTTTGGTGACCTTGTCGTAGTCGTCCATGAAGCCGAGCACGCCGTAGCCGGCGGTGACCATCAGAACGACCCAGACGTAGACGTTGGTCAGGTTGGCCCACAGCAGGGTGCCCCCGATCGCCCCCGCCAGGATCATCAGTCCGCCCATGGTGGGGGTGCCGGCCTTTTCGAGCACGTGGCGCTCGATGCCTTCCTTGCGGATCGGCTGGCCCTTGCCCTGCTTGGCGCGCATCCAGTTGATGAAGCGCGACCCCATCGCCACGGCGATGATGAAGCCTGTCGCCGTCGCCATGCCGGTCCGGAACGTCAGGTATTTCAGCAGGTTGAGCAGCGGGATTGAGTCCCGCCATTCGGCCAGGAATTGCAGCATCAGGTCGTTCCCCCCGTATGATCGAGCGCGACCAGGGCGGCGGCTATCGCGCTCGCCCGGCTTCCGTTCGATCCCTTGACCATCACCAGATCGCCCGGCTGCACCGCCGAGGCGATCGCCGACGCGATATCGGCCGCCGCCTCCGCGTAGCCACCGCGCCGAGTCGGCGGAAGGGCGTCCCACAAGGATTTCATCATCGGCCCGGCGCAGAACACCAGATCGACGTCCGCCGCCTCGATCGGCTCGGCCAGCGCTGCGTGCCAGGCGCGCGCGTCGCCGCCCAGTTCCAGCATGTCGGTCAGGGCGACAATCCGTCGACCGCGTTCCTGACGACCGCCGAGGGTCTTCAGCGCCGCAGCCATCGAGATCGGATTGGCGTTGTAGCTTTCGTCGATCAGGGTGAACGCCCCGCCCGCGATCCGCACGGTCCGCTCCGCGCCACGGCCCGCCAACGGCGCAAACCCGGCCAGGGCGTCCAGCGCCGTCGCCCGGTCCACGTCCATCGCCTCCAGCGCGAGCAGTGCGCAAAGGCTGTTCAGCCCCCAGTGCAGGCCGGTCTGCAGCAGCGGATAGGCGACCGGCTCGCCGTGAATCACGGCGCGAACGCTGGCGGCGCCATGGGCCGCCCGGAAATCGACCAGCCGGGCGTCGCAGCCCTCGCCGCCGCCGAATGACACTACGCGGGCGCCGGCGGCCCGAGCCGACTGGCTGAGCATCTCGAACCAGGGATTGTCGGCGTTCAGCACGGCGACGCCGTCAGGCTCGATGCCGTCGAAAATCTCGGCCTTGGCGCGGGCGACGCCCGCCTCGCCATCGGGGAAGTTCTCGGTATGGACGGGGCCGACCGTGGTCACCACGACGACCTGCGGCCGGACCATTCTCGACAGCGGCGAGATTTCGTCGGCGTGGTTCATGCCGATCTCGAATACCGCCCGCTGGGTGGCCCAGGGCATCCGCGCCAGCGTCAGGGGCACGCCGATATGGTTGTTGTACGACTTGACCGATGAGTGCCAGCGGCCGGCGCCGGCGAGTCCGGCGGCGATCGCCTGGGTGACGCTGGTCTTGCCGACAGAGCCGGTCACAGCGGCCCGTGTGGCCAACGACCGGTCGCGCGCGGCGACGCCCATTGCCTCAAGCGCCTTGAGCGTGTCGGGCACCAGGACATGCGGCCCCTCGACCGCCTTCGACGCCAGGACGCCAGCCGCGCCGGCCGCGCGGGCGCCGGGCGTGAACAGGTGGCCGTCGCGTTCTCCGGTCAGGGCGACAAACAGGTCGCCGGGATCGACGGCGCGGCTGTCGATAGATACCCCGGCAGCTTCGAAGGCGCCGCCCACCACGCGCCCGCCGGTCGCCCTGGCGATATCCTCCGAGGTCCACAACACGTCAGCCACCGACCACCTCCAGGCCGAGCGCCGCCACGGTCTCGGTCACATCGTCGAATGGATGGGTGACGCCGGCCACCAACTGGCCCTGCTCGTGCCCCTTGCCCGCCACGACAAGGACATCGCCCTTGCCCAGCAGGGCGGCGGCGGCGCGGATCGCCTCGCGACGGTCGCCGATTTCACGAGCGCCGGGCGCCGCGGCGAGGATCTCGGCGCGGATCGCGGCCGGAACCTCGGACCGGGGATTATCGTCGGTGACGATCGCGATGTCGGCCAGACGGGCGGCGATCCCGCCCATCAGGGGCCGCTTGCCGCGATCGCGGTCGCCGCCGGCGCCGAACACGACGATCAGTCGGCCTTCGGTGTGCGGGCGTAGCGCCTTGAGAACCGTCTCAAGCCCGTCGGGGGTATGGGCGTAGTCGACATAGGCGTCGCCGCCGCGCGCGCCCGCACCAACGTGCTGCAAGCGGCCAGGGGCGCCCTTCAGCTGTTCCAGAGCCTTGAACACCGCGCCGGCATCCTCGCCCGCGGCGATGCACAGGCCAGCGGCGACAAGGGCGTTGTCCGCCTGGAAAGCCCCGGCCAGCGGCAGGTGAAGCTCGTAGAGCCGGCCGTCGTGTTCGACCGAAAGCTGTTGTCCGTCAGCGGTCAGCCGACGGGCTGCCAGGCGCAGACCCTTGCCCGCTTCACCTGTGGAGAAGACCGGATGACCGGCGGCCGTCGCCGCCGCCGCGAAGGTCTCGAACTGGTCGCTGTCGGCGTTCAGCACCGCGGTTCCGCCGACCGGCAAGAGGGTCTCGAACAGCCGCAGCTTGGCGGCCCGATAGACGCCCATCGTGCCGTGATAGTCGAGGTGATCCTGGGTCAGGTTCAGAAAGCCGGCGGCGGTCAGGCGCACGCCGTCCAGCCTGCGCTGGTCGATACCGTGTGAGGATGCCTCCAGCGCCACACGGGTCACGCCGTCGGCGGCCAGCCTCGCCATCAGCAAGGCTACGTCGGCGGCGTCGGGCGTGGTCAGGCCCGGGGGGGTGACCTGGACGTCCGGGGCGCCCGGCGCCGAGACCGTGACGCCCAACGTACCCATGCTGGCGGCCCTGTGGCCCAGCGACGCGAAGATCTGGCGGCAGAAGGTGGCGACCGACGTCTTGCCGTTGGTGCCGGTCACCGCGATGCACGTCGCCGGCTGCGCGCCGTGGAAGGCGGCGGCGGCCAGGGCGTAGGCGCGGCGCAGGTCCTCGGCGTGGATGACAGGCAGGGCGGGGTGACTGACATCATCCGGTGCGAGAATGGCCGCGGCCCCTGAAGCGACCGCGCTCTCCACATAGGTCCGGCCATCGACCTTCGAGCCCGGCAGGGCGGCGAACAGGAATCCCGGCGCGACCTTGCGGCTGTCGGCGGTGACCCCGGTGATCATCGGATCAGGCGCGACGGCGCGACCGATCAGTCGGGAGAGCAGCGCGGTCACAGGCCGGCCTCCGCCGTCGCGGGCATGGCGGTCGCCCGCGCGGCGATCAGGGTCGGCGCGCCCGGCGCGGGCGTCAGGCGGCGTGGCACGCCGAGGAACGGCGCGACGCGGTCGATGGTGCGGCCGACGGCCGGCGCCGCGACCCAGCCGCCGGTGCGGATGGCGCCCTTGGGTTCGTCCAGCAGGACCAGGACAAAGTAGCGGTCGGCCTCGACCGGGCCGTCCGTCGGGAACACCGCCGCGAAGGACCCCACCTGCTTGTAGGAACTGTAGCTGCGGATTTCGGAATCCCACTTCTCGCCGGTCCCCGTCTTGCCGCCGACCGACAGACCGGCCGCCTCGGCCTTGCGGCCGGTGCCCCCCACGACGTTGCCGCGCATGATCTGCAGCATCGAGAGGGTCGTGGCTTCCGACACCACCCGGGCGCCCTGGGGCCGGAAGCCGGGAGCCGCCTTGCGGATGGTCAGGGGGACCATTTGGCCGCCGTTGAGGATCGCGCCCATGGCCTGGGCCAGGGTCAGCGGCGAGACATTGATGCCGTGGCCGAACGAGACGCTGGCGATGTCGTCGTCGTTCCATTTCTTCGGCGTCAGCGGACGGGCAGACTCGATCAGTTCGACCTGCGCCCGGCGAGTCAGGCCGAAGGCGGCGAAGTACCGCGCCAGCTGTTCGTTGCCGATCGCGTGAGCTAGCAGGGCGGTGCCGATGTTGGACGAGTGGTAGAACACCTCCCGCAGGGTCAGGATGCGGTTCTCGCCGTGGTAGTCATGGATGGTGCGGTAGCCGATCTTCAGCGGCGCGCGGGCGTCATAGGTCGAGTCCGGCTTCGCCACGCGCGTGTCCAGGCCGATAGCCACGGTGAAGGCCTTGAAGGTCGAGCCCATCTCGAACACCGAGGCTGCGGCGCGATTCAGCTTCTGGTCCGGCGTTGCGCGCTGCTGGAAGTTCGGATCGAAGTCCGGCCAGCTGGCCATGGCGACGATCTCGCCGGTGTGGACGTTGGTGATGATGCCGACGGCGCCGTTGGGCTTGTACTGGGCGGCGGCGGCGGCCAGCTCCTCCTCGAGCGCCGCCTGGACGCGGACATCGATGGACAGCGCCACGGGCTTGCCCGCCGCGCCGGCCTTCAGGATATCCTCCTGCAGCGCCCGCTCTGCGCCCGCCAGGCTCTCGCCGCGAAGCTCGGTGTAGCCGATGAAGTGGGCGGCCAGCGGCCCGAGCGGATAGACCCTGCGCTCCTCCGGCTCGAAGATGAGCCCCGGCAGACCCAGCTCGTGGACGCGAGCGCGTTCGGCCGGCGTCAAACCGCCGATCAGGAAGGCGCGCTTCTTCGCCGCCAGGGCCTTGTCGATCTGCGTCGGCGTCAGTTGCGGCAACGCCGCCAGCAGGCCCGCGCGGGTCTCGCGTTTGCTCCAGATGTCCTTGAGATCGAGCGACAGCGAGTAGTGGACGAGGTTGACCGCCAGCAGTCGCCCTTCGCGATCCACCAGGTCCGCGCGTTCGGGCGCGCCGACGGCGGTTCCACCGGCGCGGCCGGACTGCGCCAGCGTCGCCGACCAGACGGCGCCGCCGGCCATGATGCAGAAGGCGACAGCGAACACCATCAGCACGACGAAGATGCGGATGCGGGTGTCGTTCTCGGCCCGACCGTCGGCATGGGCGCGCTCGAACGCATGCTCGACCCGCCAGACGCGCTCGATGATCCAGCGCCAGAGCAGCGGATACCTTTGCGGGGCGAGATCGGCGATGCTCATGGGACCGCGACACTCACGGTGGAGACGGGTTGTGGCCGGGGGTGCTGCGCGGCCAGCGTCGACAGGGTGTCGATGGTGGCTTCCTGCCGCGCGGCCAGCGGCCCCAGTTCCAGATGCCCGCGCGCGAGCCGCTCCAGCCGCTCGGGTTGCTCGAGATGCGCAACCTCCGCCTCCAGCAGCCGGATACGCTTGCGCTCCCTGTTCATGTCGACTTCGACCTGACCGATTTCATTGCGTTCGCGGCCGGCGACGGTCTTGGCCAGATTCACGCTGATCGCGAGGGTCAGCAGCGTGGCGCCCAGCACGATGTTCAGGGTCCGGAATCCCCGAATGCGATGGTTGAGCAGCGCCCTGATCATGCCGCGTCCCTCCAGGCCGGCGCATCGGTGCGCACGCCGGCGCGCAGCTTGGCCGAACGGGCGCGGGGATTGGCCGCGAGCTCGGCGTCGCCGGACTCCATCGCGCCCTTGAACGGCAACTCGAAGGTCGGCGCGGGTCCGCCCGCCACGGGCGGGGCATGACGCGAGCCGCCCGGCAGGTTGCCGGACCGGGCGGTGAAGAAGGACTTCACGATGCGGTCTTCAAGCGAATGGAAGGTTACCACCGCGAGCCGGCCGCCGGTTTTCAGGATCTTTTCGGCGGCGACGAGGGCGGCCTCCAGTTCGGCCAGCTCCTCGTTGACCGCGATCCGCAGCGCCTGGAACACCTTTGTGGCCGGATGGGTCTTGGCGCCGCGACGGCCGCCGAGGGCCTTTTCGACCACCTCGGCAAGGTCCAGCGTGCGTTCGAACGGCTGGGTGGCGCGTCGGCGGATCAGGAACGAGGCGATGCGGCGGCTCTCGCGCTCCTCGCCGTACAGCCAGATGATCCGGGCCAGCTCGTCCTTTTCCAGCGTGTTGACCAGATCGGCGGCGGTTGGGCCTGTGTCGCTCATCCGCATATCGAGCGGGCCGTCGCGCATGAAGGAGAACCCGCGGCCCGCCTCATCCAGCTGCATGGAGGAGACGCCGATATCCAGCGCCACGCCGTCCACCGAACCGGGTCCGAAGTGGTCGCCCATTTCCGAGAACCGCGCCTCGATCAGCCTGAACCGGCCGGTGGCCTCGAGCGGCGCGGCGAACCGGCGGGCGGTCGGGTCGCGGTCGAACGCGACGACCTGGGCCCCGGAATCGAGAAAGGCGCGAGCATATCCGCCCGCGCCGAAGGTGCCGTCCACGATGATCTGCCCAGGCCCGGGCCTGAGGACGCGGGTCACCTCATCAAGCAGGACGGAGAGATGGGGCGCCTCGCTCATTCAGCCGCCCCCGTCAGCCGGGCGCGTTGGGCGGCGCGCAGATCGGCCAGACCCGTGCGGGCGGTTTCACGCGCGGCGGCCCGATGCGCCTGGAAGGCGTCGCGGGTCCAGATCTGAAACCGGTCGCCCATGCCGACCACCGACACCCAGTCGGTCAGACCGACCATGTCGCAGAGCGCGGGCGGCAGGGTGATACGGCCGGCGTCGTCGAATGACAGCCTGGCCATGCCGCCGAACACGCTGGTCTCAAGCGCCGAACGCAACGGGTCGCCGAACGGCAGCTCCTCGATCAGCGCCACGTAACGATCGAACAACGCTTTGCCGCCACCCTCCAGGCAGTCGGCTTCGATGGAGGGGAAACAGAAGACGCCGTCGAACGGCTGGCCGACAGCCGCACGGAACTCATGCGGCACGACGATGCGGCGCTTGCTGTCCAACTGCTTGTCGAAGGTCGACAGGAACACGTCGGCCAATCCCCGCCCAACGTCGACAGACCCCATCCGGCGACTGCAACTGGGTTAACATGGGATGAAATGGGTGGCAATGACACCAAACCCCGTTTCTTCACGAAAACAACTATGTCGCAGTGCGAAACGGTTAACGCCCGTAAACAATCCACAGAACATACACTGAACATGTTAATAACAGCGGGGATAACTGGCGCGTCATTGCAGTCTAGACTTGCAGGGACAGGCGGATCAGACGGCCTGTAAGCCGGGTTCTGTGCCAACGCCCTTGCGGGCGCGCGACGATCATTCCTCTGGACCGGCCCTTGCGGGACGGTTCTCGCGACCAACCCGGACGCCTCGGGCCGGAAACGGCCCTGCCTCGCAGTATCCCCGAAGGGACATACGGAGCGCGGAATCCCTATTCGGTCTTGCTCCAGGCGGGGCTTGCCATGCCGTCCGTGTCGCCACGTCCGCGGTGGGCTCTTACCCCACCCTTTCACCCTTCCCGCCGCCGAAGCGGAGGAGGTTTGCTTTCTGTGGCGCTATCCCTCGGGTCACCCCGGGCGGGCGTTACCCGCCGCCTTGTTTCCGTGGAGCCCGGACTTTCCTCGACCCCCGAAGGGACCGCGATCGCCCGGCCGTCTGATCCGGGGCGGTATGTGGGGGAAGGGGGCGGTCGGGTCAATGCGTGGTTCGAGACGCTCGCTTGAAGCTCGCTCCTCACCATGACGAACAGCGGTGTCGTCCGACCCTCTGCGTCATCCTGAGGAGCGGTCCCTCAGGATCGCGTCTCGAAGGACGCAAGATCAGGCCGCCGCCCGCAGCACCGCCATCAACCGCGCCCGGGTCAGGCCGTCGGCCACGCCGTCGAAGCGGGTCTGGACCCAGTGGCGCTGGAAGGCCAGGACCACCTCGCGGGTGGCCTGATCGAACTTGCCGGTGGGCGCGCAGTCGTAGCCCAGCCGGGTCAGGCCGGCCTGCAATGCGAACACGCCGACCCCCTCGGCCCCTTCGCTCAGCGGCTCACCCGGAGCGGGGTCGGCCTCTGCCCAGACGCCGTGACCAGCCTCGGCGAGCCGCTTCCACGGAAACAGCTCGCCCGGATCCTGCTTGCGGGCGGGCGCGACGTCGGAGTGGCCGATGATGCGGCTGTCCTCGATCTCCCAGCGGGTGCGGATGTCGGCGACCAGCGCGATCACGGCGGCGATCTGGGCATCGGGAAAGGCGCGGTAGCCGAACTCGTGGCCGGGATTGACGATCTCGATGCCGACGGAGGCGTGGTTGACCCCCTCCTCGCCCTTCCAGAACGAGACGCCGGCGTGCCAGGCGCGGCGCTCCTCGGCGACCAGCCGGAAGATGCGGCCGTCTTCCTCGACCAGATAGTGGGAGGAAACCTTCGCCTCGGGATCGCACAGCCGCGCCAGCGCCGCCTCGCCGGTCTGCATGCCGGTGTAGTGCAGCACGATCATGTCCGGGACCTTGGTCCGGGCGTCGAAATTCGGCGACGGCGCGTCAATGATGGTCAGGGTCATAGGAACCGGTTTCGCATCTGCAGCAGCAGCGGCATCACGTTGTTGGGCCGGAGCGCGATGATCAGCACGCCCAGCAGCGCCAGCGTGGCGCCGATGGCCATTCTGGCATCGAAATGGTCATGGGTGACAAGCACCCCCAGGACGATCGTGAACAGGGGCGTCATCAGCACCAGCGGCGAGATCAGGGTCGCCTCGTACTTCTGGATCAGTCCGTAGTAGGCGGTGTGGGCGATCACGGAGATGACGATCGCCGAGTAGAGCACCGCGGCCACGAACGGCCAGCCGGCGGTCACGGTCGCGGCCCACTGCCCCTGTTCGGTCAGGGCGCTGAATCCGAGCAACGGCGCAGCCGAGGTGAACCCGACCCAGGCCTGGAACTGCAGCGGCTTCACGCCGTCCATCTGCTTCATCATCACCGCGCCCAGCGAGCCGGCCAGCGCCGCCGCGGCCACCAGCCACAGCCCGACTGACATCGACATGCCGCCTGGACGCCACATCACCACCAGCGCGCCGGCAAGGGTCAGAACCATGCCGATCCCTCGCCGCCAGCGCACCTGTTCGCCGAGCATGACCATCGACAGCACGGTCGTCATCGGCACGCCCAGCTGGATCACGATGGACGCGGCGGAGGGGCTGGCCGTCTTCAGCGCCATGAACATCAGCGCGAAGTTGGCCCCGCCGATCAGCTGGCAGACAATGATCATCCGCCAGATCGGCTTCGGGGCCGGCAACAGCCACGGCAGCGTGCACAGCATGACCACCGCGAACCGCGCGCCGGCGTAGTAGAGCGGCGGCACGCCCCAGTGGGCGATGACGATCTTGCTGACGATCGTGTTGGTCGCCCAGACGAAACACATCAGGACAAGAAGGGCGAAGTCGCGCAAGGCCATAGGCGACCTCTAGTCCCCTTTCGTGACGGAAGGCGAGCGCCAAGGCGACGATTGCGTCAACGACGCCGGGTGAATCTCAGGGCCGTCCGGGTGGCCGAAAAGGCGCAGACCTTGTTGTCGACGAGCCCGTGCGCCTTGGCGGCGGCCATCACTTCGACATCCCGGATCCGCAGCAGTTTGCCCTTCAGCGAAACGATCCAGAGGGCGCCGCGCTCGGCCAGGCGCGGGACCAGATCCTGGATACGCGCGAGATCCTCGTCGCTGTCCGCGCCGTAGAGCAGGATATCAAGTTCGCTGAACGTGTTCGACAAGGGCGTGCGGGTCTCGAGTTCAGCGGTGAAGTCCAGATCGTCGAGGTTCTCGATGGCCACGGCCATGCCCGGTTTGACGCCCAGCTTGTCGAGCCGTCCCGGCGGATGAAGAATCGCCTGCGCCCAGCGGGCGGCCTGAACCGCGCCGAGCGTGAAGCGCGAGCCGTCAGCCAGCACCAGATCGCCGTCGTCGGCGACCAGCCCCTTCAGCGCCTGGCCTTCGAACACCCGGCGGATGGCGCCGCGAAAGACCAGCTTCTGCGCTTCCCATTGCAGCCTGCCGACATCCACGCCGTCGCCGAACCGGGCGGGAATGGCGTCGACATCCTTGCCCATCAGACCGGCGTGCCCGCATTCAGTTTGCGGCAGGTCTCGGCGAAGGCGCGCCGGATCGCCGGTGCAGCCACGGCAAGCGGACCATAGGTCTGGGCGCCATAGCTGATGGAGATCGGCCCGCCAGCGGTCAGCGCGGTCAGCAGCCCCTCGTCCACAGGTCCCGTCGCGCGGATCAGCGGGCCATGAGCGCCCTCCGCCGCAACCGCCACCAGCGCGACGACCGTATCGCCTGCGCCGATCGACAGCCGCTCCTCGCTGGCGATATGCGTCAGCGTACCGGCCTCAACCATGAAGCCGTCGTTCCTGGCGCAGACCAGGCGCAGGGGCGATCGGTCGGGCATGGTCTCGGTCATCCAGGCCATTTCGACGCTGTTCTTGCCGATCGCGAAGGCCCAGCCGTTGGGATCCGGCTTCGCCACCGGGGCGGCGGCGGGCGCCGCCACCGGTTCGGACGGGGCCGGACCGCAGGCGCTCAGGAGCAGAGCGGTCAGAAGGAAGGGCGCCGCCCTCATCCCTACATCCCCTTGAAGTTGGCCGGGCGCTTCTCGAGCAGGGCGTCGACGCCCTCCATGTGATCCTCGGTCAGGTGGCAGATGGCCTGGGAGGCGGCGCTCATCTCCAGCAGGGTGTCGTAGCTGGTGCTCTGGCCATGCTTGAGCAGGGCCTTGGCCAGGCGCAGGGCGTGCGGCGGCTGCTGGGCGATCTTCCCGGCCATGGCCATGGCTTCGTCCATCAGCGTTTCGCCTGGGACGACCCGGCTGACCAGACCCCAGTCGCAGGCGGTCTGGGCATCGATCACATCGCCGGTGAACAGCAGTTCGGACGCGCGGCTCATGCCGATCGTGCGCGGGAGCAGCCAGGCGCCGCCGTCGCCGGGGATCAGGCCCAGCTTGAGGAAGGTGACGCCCATCTTGGCGCCTTCCGCGGCGATGCGGATGTCGGTCATGCAGGCCACATCGCAGCCCAGGCCGATGGCCGCCCCGTTGACCGCCGCGATGGACGGAACCTCGAGGCCATAGATGGCGCGGACGATGCGGTGGATGTTGGTGCGGTAGTTCTCGCGGATGCTGACGGCGTTGCCGCCGAACGCGCCCTCGCGGTCCTTCATGGCCTTGACGTTGCCGCCCGCCGAGAAGGCGCGGCCGGCGCCGGTCAGGATCACGCACCGCACGTCCTTGTCGGCGTTGATCGCCGCGCAGGCGGCGGCCACCTGGTCGCCGTCGCCCGGCGCGCCCAGGGCGTTCATCGAGTCCGGCCGGTTGAGGGTCAGAATGGCGACATGGCCGCGCTTTTCGGTGGTGATCAGGCTCATGGTCGCTTCCCCGGGATGGTTGTTGTGACGGCGTTGCCTTGTCCATAGCGGGGCGGAGCGCGCCCGTCATCGGTTTGCAGGACCTTCTCCCTCCCCTTCATGGGGAGGGACGTCGGCGAAGCCGACAGGGTGGGGAAGCAAAATGTCATGCTGGATGGGTCGGAGTTGGGGCCGACTCCCCCACCCGTCCGGGCTTCGCCCGTCCACCCTCCCCATGAAGGGGAGGGAGCACTCCGGTTTGTTGTGGATAACGGTGATCCTCGCGCGGAAAACCGATTGCGGCGACGAGTCCCAG
The DNA here is from genome assembly GCA_021741355.1 of Caulobacter sp. Lineage (GTDB taxonomy): Bacteria > Pseudomonadota > Alphaproteobacteria > Caulobacterales > Caulobacteraceae > Caulobacter. The sequence goes on along the minus strand of JAIOXZ010000003.1, from coordinate 153,094 downwards.
GTCCTGCACCGACCGTCCACAGCCTCTTCCCGAACGCTGCACAGCCCGCCCTTTCGACGCCGTTGCGCGCTCCGCCAACCCGTCGCACAGTCGGGACGTCGAGAGGAAACGCGGCGCAGGCGAGACGGGAAACCGGAAGGCCAGGCGGGCGGGACGCTCCAGGAAGACGGACCGGGGGGAGACCCGCGGAGACCGGACCGGGAGCGGATCGATGAGGACCAGGGGCAACCCCGGACACCCGCCGATCCACGACCTCCAGACCGCAGGACCCGCAAGGGACCTGGGTGAGGGGGCGATGCGGCCGGGCAACCGGAAGCACCGTCCTCTTGCTCGTTTGGGGCAGACTCATCCGCCCCGCGTTCACCCGACATCACGCCTCATCGTCCCTTGGCGCCTTCGCCTCGCCGACCTAGGTTCTGCGAGCAGAAGCCGGGGACTACGCCATGACCACTCGCCGTCAGATGATCGTCGCCTCGCTGGCGGTTCTGGCCGCCGCCTGTGCGCCCAAACCCAAGGCCCCGACGGGTCGAAATACGATCCGTTTCGCCACGGACTGGCGCGCCCAGGGTGAGCACGGCGGTTTCTACCAGGCGCTGGCCTCCGGCGAGTATGCGAAGCGCGGCCTGGACGTGACGATCATGCAGGGCGGGCCGAGCGTGAACGTGCCGCAGTTGCTGGCCGCGGGCGCCATCGAACTGGGCATGGGATCGAACAGCTTCATTCCTCTGAACATGGCGGCCGAAAAGGCGCCGGTGAAAGCCGTCGCGGCCTTCTTCCAGAAGGACCCACAGGTCCTGATCGCCCACCCGGATACCGGGGTGGCGAAGATCGCGGACATGGCCGGCCGGCCGATCCTGCTGTCTGATGCGTCGAAGACGGCCTTCTGGGTCTGGCTCAAGGCGAAGTACGGATTCACCGACGCCCAGGTGCGCAGCTACAACTACAGCCTCGCGCCCTTCCTCGCCGACAAGCGGGCGATCGTTCAGGGCTACCTGTCCAGCGAGCCCTACCAGGTGGAGAAGGAGGGTGGCTTCAAGCCGGCGGTGTTCCTCCTCGCCGATGAGGGTTACCCCGGCTACGCGACGATGGTGCTGGCGCCGAACAAGCTGATCGAGGCCGATCCGGACGCCGTTCGCGCCTTTGTCGAGGCCAGCGCCGCGGGCTGGAAGGCCTATCTGCACGGCGACCCCGCCGCGGCCGACGCCCTGATCCTCAAGGACAACCCGGAAATGACCCTGGCGCTGCTGGCCAACGCCCGCGAACAGATGCGCAAGTACGGCATCGTCGAGTCCGGCGACGCCGCCGGCGGCAATGTCGGCGCGATGAGCGAGGCCCGCTGGGCCGAATTCTTCCGCGTCACCTCGCAGCAGGGCGTCTATCCGAAGGACATGGACTACCGCCAGGCCTTCACGCTCGACTTCGTGACGCCGAAGGCGTGACCGCCGCCCTCGCCTCTGTCGAGGTCGACTACCGTGGCCGCAGGGTGCTGGGACCGGTTGATCTGACGCTGGCCGCGGGCGAGGTCGTCGCGCTGGTCGGCCCCTCGGGGTGCGGCAAGTCGACGGCGATGCGTCTGCTGGCCGGACTGGAGGCGCCCTCCCGCGGAACGGTCACGCGAACAGCGGATCGCGGCGAGACGTCGCTGGTGTTCCAGGCGCCGACCCTCGCGCCCTGGATGAGCGCGACGGCGAACGTCGCCCTGCCCCTCGAACTGACCGGAGTCGACCGGCGAGAAGCCCGCGAACGGGCGCGGGACGCGCTGTCGAAAGTCGGCCTGGCGGACGCCGCCGACCGAAGGCCCGCGCAACTGTCCGGCGGCATGGCGATGCGGGTTTCACTGGCCCGCGCGCTGGTCACGCGTCCGCGACTGCTGCTGCTCGACGAGCCTTTCGCGGCCCTGGACGAGATAACCCGGCGCACGCTGGCCGACGATGTCCTGGCCCTCTGGTCGGACTTGAAGCCGGCTATCCTGTTCGTCACCCACAATGTCGAGGAGGCCGTCTACATGGCCTCGCGGGTCGTGGTGATGACCGCCGGCCCCGGCCGCATCGTCGGCGAGGCGCTGGTCGACGGCCCGATGCCGCGGCCGGCCGGCTTCCGCACCACGGAAACCTTCCGCCGCACCGCCGAACAGGTGTCCGTCCTCCTGGCCGCCGGAATGGAGCGGGCGGCGTGAAGGCCCTGGCCGCAGTCGCCCCGCCGGTCGTGTTCATCGGCCTGCTGCTCGCCGTCTGGGAAGCCGCCTGCCGTCTGCTGGATATTCCAAGCTATTTCCTGCCGACGCCCTCGGCGATCGGTCAGGCCCTGGTCCAGAACCTGCTGCTGCTGGCGTCGTCCGGCTGGAACACCCTGGCCACGGCCCTGTGGGCCCTGCTGACCGCCAGCATCCTGGCCAGCCTGCTGGCCCTCGGCGCCGGTCTGAGCGGCCTTGTCGAGCGGGCCATCCAGCCGGTCGTCGTGACCCTGCAGGTCACGCCGGTGATCGCCATCGCGCCGCTGGTGACGATCTGGGCGGGCCTTGAGCACCCTGAGCGCGCCGTCATCGGCCTGGCGGCTGTTGTCGCCTTCTTCCCCGTCTTCTCGGGCGCCCTGACCGGCCTGAAGGCGGTGGATCCGGATCTTGAGCGTCTGTTCGATCTTTATGGCGCGACCCGCTGGCAGAAGCTGACGCGGCTTCGCCTGCCGACGGCCGTGCCCTTCCTGCTCGAGGGACATAAGGTCGCAGCCGGGCTGGCGGTTGTCGGCGCCGTGGTCGCCGAGTTCGGCGCGGGATCGGGCGGCTCCCAGGGTCTCGCCTGGCGGATTCTCGAGGCCAGCAACCGATTACAGACCGCGAAGGCCTTCGCCGCCCTGTTCGTTCTCGCCGTCATGGGCGCCGGGCTCTACGCCCTGCTGCAGATCGCGGAACGTCGCGCCCTGGTCTGGTGGCGCGGGCGTTAGGCGCGGATTAAGCGGCATCGGCTAGACCTGAGGGCTCCAGATCATCGGAAGCGTTCATGCGTCTCGTCCTCGCCATCGCCATTCTGGCCTCCAGCGCCGTCAGCGCCCACGCCGGCGGGGATCGCTATGGCCCAGCCCGCACCGCCGTTGCGCCGGACGCCGCGCGATCGACCGCCCTGCCCTACGCCGGCAGGATGCTCGGCTGGGCCGGCAAGACGGCCGCCCCGACGCCGGCCGCTGAAACCCGCCGGCCTGAACCGGTTCGCCCTGAGCTGATGCGCGGCGGGCTGTATCGCACAGCGCCCCCGTCGCCGGCCCCGGTGGCCATGGCGGCGCCTGCACGGCCCGTCGCCGCTGCCCCTGCGCCGTACGCGCCGCAGACCGCGCCACAGAGCCTGTACAGCGCGCCCGCGCCGCGCGCCGGGGCGGCCAGCCTGCCGCCGCCGCCGTCCGCGACCGTCACGCAAGGGGGCCTCTACGCCTCGACCGGACCCCGCTTCTACTCCGTGCATCGCGCGTATGGCGAAACGCCGGATCCCATTCCCGCGACACCGCCGTCCGCATCGGCGGCCTATCGCCCGGAGGCCAGTCTCGCCGGCGCCGTCGCCCTCAGTGGTGTCGGCGACGGCGTCCTGACGGACGGCCAGGACGACAGCGGCTTTGGCGGCGTCGGCGCGTCTGACGCCGCCGAGGAGGCCGAGCGCGCGGCGAAACGCGAGGCTGAACGCGCGGCGGCCCGCCGCACAGCCGCAGGATCGGCCAAATGACGGCCGTCGTCGCCGGCGGCAGCCGGCTCCAGGATCTGATTGCGCTGGCGCACGAGACCGACAGCAGCCGCCGGCGCGAGTTGCTGCGTGGCGTCACCGATCTGTTCTTCTCCGGCAGCCGGCACGGCGCCACGGAGATGGCCCTGTTCGACGACGTCCTGAGTCAGCTGGCGGGAGAGATGGAAGTCGCCGTCCGGGCGGAACTCTCGAACCGCATGGCGCGCGGCGGCGGGGCGCCCGTCGGGCTGATGAGTTCTCTGGCCCGTGACGAGATCGCCGTCGCCCGGCCGGTGCTGCAGCACTCCTACGCCCTCAGCGACGATGTCCTGCTCGACGTCGCCCGCACCCACGGTCAGGACCATCTGCGGGCGATCTCGCAACGACATTCGGTGTCCGAAGCCGTGTCGGAAGCGATCGTGGAGCGCGGCGACGACCAGACTCTCGGGGTCCTGCTGCGCAACGAGGGCGCCGAGCTTTCACGGGCGTCCCACGAGCGCGTCGTTGACCGGGCCGCGATCAATCCGGCCCTGCATGCGGCGGTCGTCAATCGCCAGTCGCTGCCGCCCGATCTGCTGAACGAGATGTATTTCGTCGTCGAGGCCCGGCTTCGTGACCAGATCATCGCCCGCAATACCGACATCGATCCGGCCCAGCTGGACGCCGCCCTCAGCGCCGGCCGCAAGCGCGTCGCGGTTGGCGATGGCGTGTTGCCCGCCGACTATGCCAAGGCGGAAGCTGCTGTCCGGGCCATGAAGGCCAAGGGCGAGATCAGTCCCCGCACCCTGGCGGCCATGCTCCGCAACCGCGAGACGACCAGCTTTCTGATCGCGCTCGGCGTGCTGGCGGACATCGACTTCCACACCGCGCGCCTGATCCTGGAGCGCAAGGAACTCGACGCGCTGGCGATCGTCTGCAAGGCGGCGGACTTCGACCGCAGCCTGTTCCTGACCTTCACGGTGCTGATCCTGGATCGCGCCGACGACGCCATGGCCCGCGCCAAGGCCCATGGCGACCTCTACAGCGCCCTGCCCCGGGACGCGGCCCTGCGGACCATCCGCTTCTGGCGCATGCGCCGCTCGACCGGCGATGTCGCCGCCGCCTAATTCGGCGGAGGGTTCCAGACGAGCGGAATGCGGACCGTCCCGCCGACAACGGACTTTCCGTCCTGATCGACGGGCGAAAGCAGGAATTTCGGCGCCAGACGAAGCGCGGCCGCTCCGAACCCGCTCCCGGCCGGCGTTTCCTCCGCAATCGTGCAATCGCCCAGGCGACCGGTGGCCAGCACGCTGCAGCTGATCACCGCACGACCCTCCAGACGCCTGGCCATCGCCTTGCGCGGATAGACCTTCAGGAAATCCGGCCCGGACGGCTTCGCCAGCCATCGCGGCAGCCCATCGATGACGGGCGGCGGTGGCGGCGCTGGACGATCAACAAGCAGGGCAAGCGCCAGCACTATAGCGGACATGCGCGGTCTCCGATTTCCCGGCGCGGGGAGCAGCGGGACGCGACCTCACTACTCCGGCGTGTTTTTCCAGATGATCGGAATCTGGACCATTCGTCCAGCGACAGGGCGGCCATTCATGTCCACGTCGGGCATCCTGAAGACCGGCGCCAGGGCCAGGGCGGCGGCGCCATAACCCAGCCCGGCCGGAGACTCCGACTTGATCGAACAGGCCTCAAGGCGCCCCGCGCCGGTGATGCGGCAGGCCATCAGGACCTGAACCTCGGCCGGCGGGCTCTCGAGGTAGGGCGTCACGCGCCCGATATCGTCGCCGGTCGGCGTCTGGAGCCACGACGGCTGTACGACCATCGCGTCCTCGCCGAGGGTCGGACCGGACAGCAGCAGCGTGACGAGCAGGGCAATCACCAGCGTTCGTCCGCCTGGTGCGGGGCGCCGCGCAGACGCAAACGCTCCAGCGCCTGATGCGCCAGATCGGTCAGCGACCGCATGCCTTCCTCGCCGAATACGTCCATGGCGGTGGCGAGCGCGACGGACGCCGCCTCCAGCCCGCCGTCGTCGCGACCGGTAATGTCGACGCGGGTCTCGTAGAGGCGGGCGAGATTCATCTGCGCCACGGCCCAGGCGACCGGTTCAACCGACGGCTTCAGCCGGCAGAGCTCGGTCTTGAGGGCCGCCACCGCGACGTCCAGCACCGCGACATCGCCGGTCAGCTCGGCCTGCCGGCCCAGCGCCATCGCGCGGCCGCCGGCGGCCTGGGCGCGCAGGGCCAGCGCCGGCTGCTCCTTCAGCACCAGTTCCGCGCGGTCGAAGCAGGTCACGGCCTGTTCAAACGCGCGAGGATTGTCGCTGGTCTCGCCCAGCAGGATCAGCGCCTGGCCGAGGCCGGTCTGGATGCGCGCCCAGTCGAGCGGGCTGTGGTCCTTGGCGACCTGTTCCAGCGCGCCGGCCAGAGCGTCGACACCATCGGCCGCCGCGCCGACGTCGCCGGTCAGTTCGGCCAGCAGCGCCAGCGCCGCGCCTTCGGCGGCTTTCGCCCGGCCCCAGCTGAGGGGTTCGACGGCGAGATCCAGTCCGGCGACGACGGCCTTGGCTTCCCGCACGCCCTGGTCGATCAGGTCCTTTTCCCGTAGCGCCGCTCCGGCCAGGGACAGCAGGTCAGCGCGGGTGGTGCGGTGTTCGGCGGCCATCAGGCGCGCGGCAGGACTGGCGCGCCCCGCTGCGGTCAGAACCGCCAGGGGCGCGTCGTAGGCCGCGCCGATCGCGGCCGCATTGTTTCTCGAAGCCAGGGCCGAGCGGCCCCGAACGCCGGCCAGAGCCGCCCCGGCCAGCGCCGCGCCCACGCCCGACGCCCCGGCGGCCTCACCGAGCACCTGCTCGGCGGCGGCCACCAGGCCCTCGTCTCCAAACAGTTCAGCGCCCAGCAGGGCGCAAAGCCCTTGTTCGGCCTTCGCCCGGGCGACGCCCGAGGCCTTGTGTTGTTCCGTGAACAGCTTCGCCGCGGCCTCGGCGCTTGAAGCAGCCTTGCGCAGGGCGGTGGCGTCTCCGGACCGGCGGGCGACCTCCCGCCAGGCGACGGAGGCCTCGATCAGCCGGGTGCCGCGATCCTTGACGCCGATCCGCCCGGCCGCCACGTCCGCGCCTCGCGCCTCGTTGATCAACAGGCGAAGGTCCAGCAGCTCGAGCAGGGTCGAATCCCCGCCCGTCAGACCATCCCGGAATACGCCGGCGACGGGCTCGCCCCCCAGGAACCGGCGCAACTCACGACCGAACTCGAACATGCGACGCCTGCTCCCCGGCGAAATCCGTCCCGACCCGGAACACCCGGAGGACAGTCTTCAGGAGCAGAGCAAACGCCGGTCCCAAGCCGTTAACAAGACGTAAATTTCTTCGGTATGGTTAACGCGATGCCTTAGCCGCCGGTGGGCGGCACCCGTGCGGCGCAAGCCGCCAGCCGCGCCCTGGCCGCCGCGTCGTCGGCCGCCAACAGCGCCTTCTCAACGGCCCGCTCCCGCTTCTGGTCGGCTTCAGCCTGGGCGGAAGACATCCCGGCCAGGCGCGCCGCATCCATCGTCGCGAACGACCAGAACATGGCGTGGTCGAACTCGGGATTGGCCGGAATGCCGGTGATCGGGTCCTTCGCCAGCTCCGCCGCGGCCTGGGTCACGGCGGCGCAGGCGAGGCTCTCGGGATAGGGCGGCGGCGTGGCGGCAGAGGCAAGAAGCAACACCATCAGGTTCAGCATCGGATGTCCCTCGTTCAGGCCTGCATTTTCCGGCTTCTCCACCCGCGGGGTCAGCCCCCGGAAGGGGGGGCAATTCGCACGTGCGAGATGTTATCCACAGACTGTCAAATATAATTCACAATCGTCGAAATGGGCGTAGGCTCGTTCCTGACACGGATCAATATCGTGCGTGGGAGAGAGAAATGATCCTGATTTCCGCGGGACTTCTGGCCGCTGCAGTGCTGTTCGCAAGCGAACCAGCGCAGATCGCGGGTGACGCAGCCGAGGCGGGAGCCGCCAACGCCGTCGGGACCAAACCGCTGATGGTCTGCGCCCGCGACGACGCGTCGAAGCGCGCGTTCAAGCGCGAATACGGCCGCGCCATCTACGTTTCGGCGGAAGATGTCATGGCCAGCCGAGGCGACGGCGAACGCTGGAGCGCGCCGCGCTGCATCACACCAACGGAGTTCGCGCGACTTCGCCGCCTGATGGGCGACCTGAAGGCTATTCGGGTCGCCAGCCGCTAGGCCGGTCTAGCCCCGCTCCCGGGTCTTGAGGAACTCCAGGTCCGGGTAGCGCTCGGCCACGTAGTTGATTTCCCACGCCGACTTGCCGAGGAAGATCGGCGAGGCGTCGATGTCCTCGGCCATGGCGGTGCGGTGGGTCGAGGCGAAGGTCTCGATGGCCGCCGGCGTGCCGTGCAGCCAGCGCGCCTCGGCGTAGGGCGCCGGCTCGAAGATCACGTCCAGCTGGTATTCGTTGAGCAGCCGGTCAGCCATGACCTCGAACTGCAGTTGGCCCACGGCGCCGACAACGAAGTCCGAGCCCAGGATCGGGCGGAACAGCTGGGTCACCCCCTCCTCCGCCAGGCCTTCGAGCGCGCGCTTCAGGTGCTTGGCCTTCAGCGGATCCTTGACCCGCACGCGGCGCAGGATTTCCGGGGCGAAGTTGGGCAGGCCGGCGAAGCGCAGCAGACCGGTCTCCGACAGGCTGTCGCCGACGCGCAGCACGCCGTGGTTGGGAATGCCGATGACGTCGCCGGCGTAGGCCTCCTCGGCCAGCTCGCGGTCAGAGGCGAAGAACATGATCGGCGCGTTGACGCTCATCGACTTGCCGGTGTTCTGCGCCTTCAGCTTCATGCCGCGCTGGAACCTGCCGCTGGTCAGCTTGAGGAAGGCGATCCGGTCGCGATGGTTGGGGTCCATGTTCGCCTGGACCTTGAAGACGAAGCCGGTGACTTCGCTGTCGCCCGGCAGGACCTGGGTCTCCTCGCCATTGCGCGTCGCCTTCACCGCCTTGGGCGGTGGCGCGAAGGCGGCCAGGGTCGCCAGCAATTCGCTGACGCCGAAGTGGCGCAGGGCCGAACCGAAGATCACCGGCGTCATGTGGCCTTCGAGGAAGGCCTGCTGGTCAAACGGCTTGGACGCCTCCTGGACCAGCATGGCGCCCTCCTCCAGCTCGTCCCGTTCGTCGGGCAGCAGCAGAGTGTCGATGGCGTTGGACTTGAACGGAAGCGGCGCGGGATGGCCCTCATCGCGGTTCTTGCTGAAGGGGATCAGGGTCTTGTTGCGGAAGTCCATCATGCCCTTGAACCGCCCGCCGGAGCCGGCCGGCCAGTAGAGCGGCGCCGGATCGAGCGCCAGCTTGGAGGCGATCTCGTCCAGCAGGGCGAAGGGGTCCTGGGCTTCGCGGTCCATCTTGTTGATGAAGGTGACGATGGGAATGTCGCGCAGGCGGCAGACCTCGAACAGCTTCAGCGTCTGCGGCTCGATACCCTTGGCCGCGTCCAGCACCATGACGGCGGCGTCGGCGGCGGTCAGGGTGCGATAGGTGTCTTCCGAGAAGTCCTCGTGCCCCGGGGTGTCCAGCAGGTTGAACATCAGGCCGTCGTGGTCGAACGTCATCACCGAGGCCGAGACCGAGATGCCGCGCTCGCGCTCGATCTTCATCCAGTCGGATCGCGTGCGGCGGTTCTCGCCCCGAGCCCGCACCGCGCCGGCAGCCCGGATCGCCCCGCCGGCCAGCAGCAGGTTCTCGGTCAGGGTCGTCTTGCCGGCGTCAGGGTGACTGATGATGGCGAAGGTGCGCCGGCGCGCGGCTTCAAGGGCGGTGGCGTTGGACATGGCGGCGGGGGTAGCCGTCCCGCCGCCGTTTGTCACCTGTCGCCGGGACCTTCATCCGCCGGCTCGGCCGCCGCGTCCGCCAGCTGGCCGGCGCGGGCCTGGGCGATCAACCGTTCGGCGGCCTCGGCAGGCGAGCCGCCGTGCGGATTGTTGGCCAGCGGGGTCAGCAGCGCGATGGCCGCCGGGAACCGCCCACGCTTCATCAACGCCCGGGCGGCGCTGAGCCGGATCGGAGCCACCTGCGGCGCCAGCTCGTGCGCCTTGAGCAGCACCGTCAGGGTGTTGTCGGTCGGGTAGTCCGGCGTCATCGAGCGCGACTGCGCGTAGTTGTACAGGATCTGGTAGCGGTTCTGATCAACCGCGAACGCCTTGCCCAGCCAGGGGCCGGCCTCGGCATAGAGCGCGGCGCGGCGCGAACGGTCGGCGTCTCCGGCAAAGATGCGGCTGAGCGCCATCAGCCACAGGGCGTCAGCGTCGCGGGCGTCGGCGGCGATGCGGCGGGTCAGGATCGCCTCGCCCGCCGACCGGTCGCCGAAGGTGATCTCCGCCCGCGCCAGGGTCAGATCCGCCAGCCGGTCGCCGGGGAAACGCGCGGCGCGCTCGCGAATTTCGGCGAGGACCGCCGGGCGCTCACTGGCGGGTACGCCGCTCTTCAGACGCTGGGCCTCAAGCAGAAGCGCGTCGGCTGACGGTGGCAGGGCTGTCACCACGAGGTCGGCCGGCGGCCGCGCAGTGCGCTTGTAGCGAATGCCGGGCGTGGCCCGCAGGTACTGCTTCAGCGACTTCTCCGCCGTTACAAGGTCCGTGCCCAGCGCCGTCTCGAGCGACTTGACCGGGTCCTCACCGCGGCCGATCGCCAGCAGGTAGTCGCCCAGCCGGGCCTTCCGCGCCGGATCGCTGAGCATGTAGTGCGTCAGCAGCCAGGACTGGGCGTAGTACATGCCCCTGGCCCGGTCAGGCCCGTTCCCGCCGCGTGACGGCGGGGCGATGGCGGCGATGGTGCTCAGCGGCAGCCAGGCGTTGTTGGCCAGGTTCGCCGCCCGCCCCTGCGGCGCGACGCCGACCTCGATCAGGCTGTCCTCGATCCGCGTTGCGCCGAAATACTCGGCGTAGCCCTCGACCAGCCAGGCCGGATAGGCGGCGGCGAAGTGCTGCATCATGAAATGATGGACGTACTCGTGGAACAGGAAGCGCTGGCCGTTGCCCGACCCCCGCTCGCCCCGCAGGGCGACGGCGTAGATATCGCCGAGATTGGCGCGGTAGACGCCCGCGACATAGTCCGTGGCGCCGGGCCAGCTCCGCTTCAGGTCCTTGCTTCCCCCGACCAGATAGATGTCGAGCTTGCGCGGCGGCGCCGCGGACGGGTCCATGCCATGGGCCATGCGCAGCAGGCTGTCGAAGTCCTCCAGGTCGGCCGCGAAGTTGCGCAGGTTCGACTCCGGTCCGTCGCTGTAGAGCACGAAATGAGCGGTCTCGGCCCGCAGCCACTTCGCTTGCGCCGACGATGCGCCCCATCCCGTGGCGACCAGCAAGCCGACGACGACCGCCAAAACGGCGCGGAAAACTTGCGACACGGGGTGAACTCCTAGCTTGCGGCGAGCGCCGCCTGGACGCGCTTCATCAACGCCTTGGCCATTTCGACCATATCGCCGCCGTGGGGGCTATTGACCAGAGGCCGTAGCAGGGCCTCGGCCTCACGCCAGTTCCTTCGGGCCATCAGGACCTGGATGAGTTCAAGCCTGACGTCGACGACCTGCGGCGCCTGCTTGTAGGCGGTGACGAGCAGCGTCTGGGTCTCCAGGGTCGGGAAACCGGGTTCGCCGCGCCTGGCCTGGGCAAAGGCGAAGAGGATGCGGTAATCCGCTGGGGCAAGTTGCGCCGCCCGTTGCAGAACCGTCCGGGCCTCGGTCCTCAGCGCCTGCGACTTGTCGTCGTCCTCTTCCTCGTCCGCCGCATAGACCAGGTAGGATCCGAGCACGAACATCGCCTCGACGTCCGTCGGATGGGCCTTGATCCAGTCCGTCGCGACAGCCCTGCCTCTGGCAGGCTCGCCCAGTTCCATCTCCGTCTGGGCCAACGCCAGCATGGCCAGCTGGTCTTCCGGGAACTTGGCCGCCTTGGCGCGGATCATCGGCAGATAGCCGGCGTTGGTGCTCTTGTAGGAATGGGCGACCAGTTGCAGCCGGTCGAGAAGCAGGGCGTCCGCCGACGCCGGCAACGCGGTAATGGTTATGGGAGGAACGGCGAAGTCCGTCCGCTTGTACTGGGTGTAGATCAGGCCGGTATTCATGTACCGGCGCAGAGCCTGGTCGAGCGCATCGGTTGTCATGCCCGTCGCCGTGACCATGGCCTCGACCGGGTCCGCGCCCCTGCCGACGGCTGAGGCATAGGCCCGGAATTGTCCGAACCGGGCCGGGTCGCTCATCAGATAGTGGGTCAGCAGCCAGGACTCCGCGTAGAAGTCGCTCCAGCTGTCACTTCTGGGGCCGCGCTTGTTCGACAGAACGTCGGCGATCTTCAGCCACTGCCCGTTGCGCAGCTCCGAGGAACGCCAGTCATTGACGCGTCCGACCTCGACGAAGGCGCCCTTGATCCGGGTCGTGCTGTAGTACTCGGCGTATCCTTCGACCATCCAGGCCGGATAGGCCCCCGGGAAGTTCTGCAGCATGAAATGGTGCACGTACTCATGCTTCAGGGTGACCGAGTCTTCGTCGTCGCCCTCGAGCACCGCCACAGCAAAGACATCGCCTCCACCAGACGTATAGTAACCGGCGACCGCGTCGCCTGCCGTATGCCAGGTTCGCTGCAGATCGGTGCGACTGCGCACGAGATAGATCGGCAGCTTCCTCGGCGGCGTCCCTGTCTCGGGCAAGCCGTGACGGGCGCGCAACAGACTGTCGAACGTCTCCATCTGGATGACGTACTCTCGCAGGGTGCTCTCACCCCGGTCACTGTAGATGATGAAGCGAGCGCTCTCGGCCCGCAGCCACTTCGCTTGCGCGGTGGCGGGTGCGAGCAAAAGCCCGATGACGCCGACCAGGGCCGCAGCCCATCTCTTCCATACCGGCATCGCCTGTCCCCCCGGGCGTACGCGCCTCAACTTCAGCGGGCAGGTTAGGCGAGCGGTCAGACGTCCGTAAAGGCTCGGAAGGACACGACGGCCGGGATTCTTCAGGCGGCGAGGCGGCGCCACACCTGCCGGTCGGCCTCGACCGTCGTCAGGGCGCCCTGCTTCTGCCGTTCGTACAGCAGCGCCATGACCTCGAACCCGATCTGGCAGTAGCGGGTTTGCACCTGGTCCACGGGACATCCGACCGCGGTCGCCACAAACAGGGCGGCGTTGATCTCCGGCGTCTTGGTCATGATCAGCGCGGCCAGTCGCTCGGCCCGCTCCCGGTCCGTATGCGGCAGCAGCGGGTTTTCCGAGAACAGTTCAGCCCCGAGCTGCTCAATGAACCGGTGGCTGAGGCGGGCGAACCGACGCGCGGCGACCGGCGGGGCGAGGTCCAGCGCGTCCAGGTTCAGCACGACATCATTCATCAGGAAAAGCATGGTGGGCGCGCCGGACACTACAAAAGGAACCGACCCCATTTGGGCCGGTCGGGCTTTCAGTCCGGTGTAGAAAGGCGGTTAACGGCGCGGCTACCGCTGCTCGACGGCCTCGACGAGGAAGTGTCGGCCCTCGCGATCGTCGATCTCCACGATCCAGACATCGGGATCGATCCGCAGGGCGCGCTGGGCATAGGCGTCCAGATCGGCTTCGGCTTCGGAGACTACCGGCTGCATCCAGACGCGCTCGCCGTCGCCGCGGGTCGCCTCGCTGTAAAGCCGCGCCGTGCCGGCCTTGCGATCCAGCACCTTGACCAGAACAGCGCCCGCGCGCGGATCGCCCTTGCGGACCACGACGGGAAAGGCGCCGCCTTGTTCGGCCCGGCGCAGCAGGGCGCCCACCCAGATGTCCGTCGAAAGAAGCACAACCGTTCCCGCTAACCGAACCGCAACCCGCACACCTTAGGCTGCGTCTTGCGAATTCAGAGCATACGGAAAAAGACCGGTCCATGACGAGCCCGCGCACGGCGTCTCTCCCCCGGTGGCAGGGCCTCTGGCTGGCCGCGGCCGTCTGCGCCGTGCCGTGTGTCGCCCTGGCCGGCAGCGCGCTGGACCTGTTCTACGAACGCTCCGTCATGGCGGCTGCGGGTACGCGGTGCGACCTCTTTGATCCGGGGGTCGCCACGGCGCTGGATGCCGCCAGGGTGCAGGCGCGGGGCGCCGCCCTGCGCGCGGGGGCCAGTGAGGACGTCCTGCTCGGGGTCGAACAACGCGCGCGGGCGAAGGCCCAGGCCGCTGATTGCCGATCCGCGGACGTGGCGACTGCGGCGGGGCGGGTCCGGACGGCCTTCGAGGGCTATTCCCGCATCAGCCGCCTGACCTATCCGGGCGACACCGCCGCATGGCAGGCCGACCGCACGGTCTCCATCGACGGCCCGCTCTGGCGGCTGTCACAGCCGGCGAAGTTCGGGTGGGACCAGATGATCTTCGGCCTCGGCGGCAAGCAGGGCCAGGGCGTCCTCCTCGCATCGGCCAGTTTCGCTGATGGCGCTTCGCCCTACGCGGTGAGACTGGTGATGCGTGACGTCAGCCGAACATCCGGCCCTTACCTTGACCGACGCCTGGCCGGGCCGGACGGGCGCATTCCCCTGGCCGGGCGGATGCCGCCGTCGGCGACGCGCGCATTTTCGGCCGAGGCCCGGAGCCCCGCCTCGGCGCGCCTCGCGCCGGCCGGCGCGAAATCCGCGCTGCTGGTCCGGTTTCCGACCCAGGCGACCGAAGCCCTTGCACGGCTGGATCCGCGGGAGTCCGTAATGGTCGAATTCGTCTTCTCTGGCCGCGAGCGGGACGCCGTCCGCCGCGCCTATGTCGAGGTCGGCGATTTCGCCGCCGGCCGGGCCTTCCTGAAGGTCGAAAGCCGCTAACGGACCGGATTGAACGCGATCACGTTGTCACCGACCGGCGGCGGCGAGCCCTGTTCCGGCTTCAGCAGCACCGGCAGCCGGACTGTGACCGAGGTGCCCTCCCCGACCGTGCTTTCGATGGTCATCTCACCACCGTGCAGTTCGGCGAACGAGCGGACCAGCGACAGTCCCAGTCCAGTGCCCATCTGACGCTGGGTCGGATCGCCGGCCTGCTCATACGGCCGCCCGAGCCGTTCGAGGTCGTCCTTCGAGATGCCGACTCCGGTGTCGGCCACGACAAGTTCGAAGACGCCGTCATAGCCGTGCGCGGTGACGGTCACCGCACCGCCCTTGGGCGTGAACTTCAGCGCATTGGACACCAGGTTCAACACGATCTGCTTGATCGCCCGTCGGTCAGCATCGACATCGAGCGAACCCTGGGAAATGACGCCGCGCAGCCTGACGCCGACGCCATCGGCCTGGACGCGCATCAGCCGCATGGCCGCCGACACCGCCTCGCGGGCGTCGAAGTCCTCGCGCGACAACTGGAAGCGCTCGGCCTCGATCTTCGACATGTCGAGCACATCGTTGATCAGGTCCAGCAGGTGGCCGCCGGACTCGTGGATCAGGTCGCCGTACTCACTGTACTTGTCAGGCAGCGGGCCGAACATCCGCGCCCGCATGATATCCGAGAAGCCCATGATGGCGTTCAGCGGTGTCCGCAGTTCGTGGGACATGTTGGCCAGGAAGCGCGATTTCCCGGCAGCCAGGCTCTCGGCGTCCTGTCGCGCCTGATCGAGTGACACCTCGCGGTCACGTTCGGGCGTGGCGTCGCGCACAACGGCCAGCAGCAGATTTTCCTCGACCCGGCGGAGCGTGACGGCCGACCAGCGGTCAATCGCGCCGGCGGGGGTAAAGCCGACCTCGGCGGCGCCTTCGGAAGATGCCTTGCGCAGCCCCTCCAGAACGGCATTGCGATCGCGGCCGCCCATGGCGACGGCGCCCAGGCCCAGGGCGTTCAGGGTGTCGCGCGAGATACCGACCGGCGGGCGGCCGAACATCGCGCGCACCCGGCCGTGTGGATACAGCGAGAGGATCAGGTGCGGCTGCTCATCGAGGACCGCGCGGAGTCGCTCAACCTCATCATCGAGGCGGATTTCGCGTCGATTGACCTGCCGCTCGATCATGATCAGTCCGGCGCCCAGGCCAAGGCCGGTGGTCGCCAGGGCCGTCAGACCCATCCAGAAGGCGACCATGCCGGTCGGCGGGGCCGGCGCGAGGCCGGCCAGAACCGCGAAGGCGGAAACAGCGGCCGCCATCAGGGCCAGAGCCGCGCTCTGCGGCAGGCGTCCACCGCCGCCTTGCGCCGCCGCCGCCGCCACGGGCGCGAGGCACCAGGCGGCCAGGGGCCCGGCGACCCCGCCGGCGAGGATGCAGGCCAGACCTCCGCCAAGGGCCCAGAGGACGAGCATCAGCCCCTGGTCGCGGCGCGACTGACGTCGGCGCGTCGCCAGTGCGACACCGGCGGGCAGCCCGCCGACGAACAACGCCGGGGCGACGGGCCACAGAGTTTGCGGATAGACGATAGCGAGCACGATCAGCGTGACGCTGACCGTCGACAGCCAGGCAATGGACCAGACGCGGCTCCCGCGCGTCAGATCCGCGTGCATCGCCGAAGCGACGCCGCCGTCCCGGGCTTCGTCGGAGTCGCTTTCGCCCACTGGCCTATCGTCCCCTCGCCCCGTTTTGGGCCTTCTCAGGACAGTAGCGGCCTCTCGATCCCGGCTCCAGACCGCTCAATCCCCGGGCGACACGAATTGGTGGACACTCGCGCGGCGTCCTGTGGACAGAAACGGATCTGTAACCGTGAAGCCCCATTTTGGGCCGATGACCAGGCCGGTACGGCATCAAGCCGCGCCGCTGCAGTCCGACACTCCGGGGCGCAAGTTCGAACTGCCGGCGGCGCGCGATCCAGCGCTCGACGAGAGGCGTCGCGCCTTTCTGCGCGCGATCAGCCATGAACTGCGGACGCCGCTGACCTCGATCATCGGCTTTTCGGAGATTATCGCCGCCGAGCTCTACGGCCCGCTGGGCGCGCCGCAGTATCGCGAATACGCCGAACACGTCCGGCGCAGCGGGCGTCGACTGCTGAAACTGGTCAATCAGGTTCTGGAGATCGCCAGGCTGGAGGGCGGCGTGGCGGACATGGCGCTGGCGCCGCACCCGCTGGTACATCTGCTCGACGATGTGAGCGATCTGTTGCGCGAAGACCTCCTGGCCAGGCGAGGACAGATCGTCGTCGCGGACGAAGCTGACCTGCCGACCGTCCGGGTGGACGCGCGGGCGGCCCGCGACCTGCTGTTCAACCTGATCCAGAACGCCCTGCTGCACGGGCCGGTCGGCGGCGCGGTCGATATTCGCGCCCGCCCTGCGGGACGCCAGGTCGTGATCGAGATCGAAGACGCCGGTCCGGGCGTCGATCCGGCGGAAATCCCGGGACTTCTCACCCCCTTCCAACAGGATGACGGCTCCAGCACGACGGCTCACCGGATCGGGTTGGGCCTGCCGATCGCCAGGCTGCTGGCGGAAGCCATGGGCGGCGGGCTGACGCTTTCATCGCCCGAAGGGCGCGGTTTGACCGCCATCGTGACCTTGCCCGCCGCTTGATGCCGCCCTAAGTGCGCGGCCTATGACCACCAGCATCACCGAAGCGTTGGCCGACCTCGCCGCCGAATTCGAACTCCTCGGGGATTGGGAGGAGCGATATCGCTACGTGATCGAGCTCGGCCGGGAGCTTGAACCCCTGAGCGATGCCGAACGATCGGACGCCAACAAGGTTCGCGGTTGCGCCAGTCAGGTCTGGCTGGTCACCGAACCGCGCGATGACGGAACTGTCCATTTCCGCGGCGATTCCGACGCTCATATCGTGCGCGGTCTGATCGCCATTCTCATGCGGCTCTACGCGGATCGCACGCCGGACGAGATGCTCGCCTTCGACGCCAACGCCGCCTTCGCGACCCTCGGCCTTTCGGGCGCCCTGTCGGCCCAACGGTCAAACGGCCTGGCGTCGATGGTCGATCGCATCCGTCGCGACGCCGCGGCGCTTCAGCTGCCGAGGCCGTAGTGGGTCGCCAGTCGGCCAAGCGCCAGCTTCAGCACGGTTTTGCCCGCCCGCCTCGGCAGCCCTAGCGAGCGCTCAGCCGCCTCAAGCGCCGAGCCGGCGAAACAGACATGCTCGAGTATCTCCCTAAGACCCGGGCCGACGTCGTCCAGGGCCCGGGCGATCCTCGTCTTGGCCGCTCTGGCCCGTTCCGCCGGATCAACGCCGGGGCCCCGCCCGCCCCGGGCCTTGGGGCCCGCGTCCCAGGCCATGGTCAGGCGACCGACCGTGCCGGCCGCCACGAAGTCATCGCGTAGCCTCTCGGCCGCGGCGATCTCCGGCAGGGTCAGCCAGGCCTCGCCCCGACTGTCGCGCCGGCGCGCCAGCCAGGCGATGGGCGACTCTCCGAGATTGACGGACTTCACCGCCTGCCGACCATCAGGCTCGGTGACCAGACGGCGACCGTCGATGATGCTCGGGCGGCCGGCCGGCGGCGCCACGGGTGCTGCCGAGACCCGCGCCAGCCGCCAGCCGCCTTCGGCCCGGGCCCTCAGGCCGGGATCCCGCGTGAGCGCCACGAAGTCGGCCTCATCAATCCGGACAGATGAGCGTCGGCGGCGATCGGCGGACACCCGGACGGCGTAGAGCCCCTCCCCTTCCGCATCGAGCCAGGCGCCGGGACGGGCGAGAATCCGCA
The DNA here is from genome assembly GCA_021741355.1 of Caulobacter sp. Lineage (GTDB taxonomy): Bacteria > Pseudomonadota > Alphaproteobacteria > Caulobacterales > Caulobacteraceae > Caulobacter. The sequence continues at coordinate 134,832 of JAIOXZ010000003.1, read as the reverse complement.
GGGCGCGCACCATCGACGCGTTCATGACCGCGCGTCCGACCAGGAATCCGGGGCCTGACGGATACAGGCCTCGAGCTCGGCCAGTCGGGCGTCGATCCCGGGATCGTCGCGCAGATCCTCGACCACCCTGACGGCGTTGCTGGCGGTCGTCCGGTCACGGCCAAAGGCGGCGGCCACGCGGGCGAGCGGCCACTCGAGCGTGACATGCGCCAGATAGATGGCGATGTGTCTGGCGCGGGTGGCGGCCTGGCTGCTGCGGGTCCGCGCGGCGATCTCGCGCGCGGGCATATCGGTGGCCAGCCCGATCAGGCTGGTGATGAAGGCGGCCTTCAACCGGTCGCGGCGATGGTCGGGGGGCGGCCCGTAGAGATCGTCCTGGTCCTGAAGCGTCATGGCATCCTCGTCATCGCCGTCGTGGGCAGCGGTTCGCCTCACTGTGCCGGACCACGATGGACTGAGGATAATATTCCTAACTATGCACTTTACAAACCGAAGAAGCTTTGCGATAAAGGCTCATGGCCAACGCAACGCTCTCCGACCCGATCTTCCACGATGAGGACGCCGCCCGCGCTCACTTCGAGAAGGTGCGCTGGCCTGAGGGCCGCACCTGCCCGCATTGCGGCGTGGTTGGTGACGATCAATCGACCCTGCTCAAGGGCAAGGCGCACCGCGCCGGCCTCTACAAGTGCAACGCCTGTAGCAGCCAGTTCACCGCCACGATCGGCACCGTCTATGAGGACTCCAAGGTTCCCCTGAACAAGTGGCTGCTGGCCATGCACCTGATGTGCGCCAGCAAGAAGGGCATTAGCGCCCTCCAGCTGCAGCGCGAGCTGGCCCTCGGGTCCTACCGCACGGCGTGGTTCATGGCGCACCGCATCCGCGAGGCCATGATCGACACTGACACCGGCCCGCTGGGCGGCGAAGGCAAGGTCGTGGAGGCCGACGAAACCTACTATGGCCGTCCTGCCGTTTCCCCGACGCTCCGCACGAACGGCACCCCGTTCCTGAAGGCCAAGAAGGCCCGTCAAAGCCGTCCGGTCGTCGCTCTGGTTGAGCGCGGCGGGCGTGCCAAGGTCTTCCACGTTGCCGTGGCCGACAAGAAGACCGTCCAGCGCCTTGTGATCGAGAACGTGCATCCGGCGACCCGTCTGCACACCGACGAGAGCCGCCTCTACGTGGGCGCCGCCGACGTGTTCGCCTCGCATGAGACGGTCAAGCACTCCGCTGGCGAGTACGCCCGTGGGGACGTCAACACGAACAGCGCGGAAGGCTTCTTCGGCGTGTTCAAGAAGGGCATGAAGGGCGTCTATCAGCACTGCTCTGAGAAGCACCTGAACCGCTACGTCACCGAGTTTGGCTTCCGCCACAACACCCGCGCCGCCCTCGGCTACAACGACACCCAGCGCACCGACTTGGCCATCCTCGGCACCGTCGGGAAGCGCCTGACCTATCGGCGGCCTGACGAAGCCTACGTTTAGGTTCGCAGCCTATCGACTTTACCGCGAGCGTAGGAAGCGTAAGGCTAGGCCAGCTTCAAAATCATCCGGATCGATAAGGTGAGCGTTTCTCGCCCCGCAATTCCCGCAGAGATACGCCGGCGCGTTCTTGTCGAAGCTGGGCATCGCTGCGCGATACCGGTTTGTCGGCACATTCACGTGGACATCCACCACATCGTCTTCGTCGAAGATGGCGGGCAGGACGTCTATGAGAATCTTATAGCTCTTTGTCCGAATTGCCACCGACTGGTGCATGACGGAAAGATCGACAAGAAATCTCTTCGCATCTACAAGGCAAACCTGCAGTACCTGCACGACAAGTACTCTAACGCTGAGATGGACATCTTGTTTGATCTGGCGACTAAGCCCCTCGGCCACGGTTTGCCTTGGACCCCGCACCTAACGATCCTGATCAAACGGGCCTTGGACTCCGGCCTGCTAGAACTCCACGATCCCGGTGCCCGCGTGTTCATGGCAAACGTTAGAGCCAATCCCGTTTACGTCCTGATCACTCCGAAGGGGCGTCAGTTCGTTTCCGACCTCGGGGAGCGGGAGCTTTAGGACTTCTCGGCTTGGGCGGGGTGCTTAGCATTCGCTTGAGCACCTCGTCGCGACGTTTGGCCGTGCAATCGTCGCCTTCGGGCTCTGTCTCAGGAATCTTGCTCATGACGCACTCCGGCCCCTTCTGGATGGCGCGACTGAAGGTACAGCGCGCGGGCGACCTTATCGAACAGGTGCAGGCAGAGCTTGAACGCTGCCGCAACAATCCCCCAATCGAATTTTCGGTCAATCAGGATGAGAATGGCCAATGGTCCTCATCAGCCAAAATAGGGGTTTTTACCATCCAGGTGGCCCCCATCGTGGGGGATGTGATTCATAATCTTCGCGCGTCCCTCGATCTTATGGCCTCCGAACTGGCAAGGGCCAACGGTGCCAGCGACAAGAATGTCTACTTTCCGTTTGCGGCGTCCGAGCAGGAGCTTGGGGTTCAGATCCGGAACAAGAATTTCGACCGCGCGGGGCCAGATGCTGTCGCTCTCCTCCAGACCTTCGCCCCGTACCGAGGCGGCAACTTGGCGCTACGCGGTATTCATGATTTTGACGTTGAGGACAAACACAGCGCAATCATCCCAATGGCACCGTATGTCGAGCTTGCGTTCGGGACGGGCTTTGATGCCGACGGGGCCTTTGACCCGGCACTGCTGACTGTCAGAGCTGTCTCAGATGGCCTCAACTTCGTTTTTCCAAAGAATGGGCCGTTCGGCGGGGATGAAGTCGTCCCAACGCTGGAAGAGCTCGTGGAGCTTGTTGACGGCATCATTGACGCTTTCGCGGCCTTGGCTGCCGCTAGACCCGCCATCTCCTAATACTGGGAGCGCTCCCCCCTCCGTCTGCCCGTTCTGGGTCACGTCATTATCGGTCATAGGTCAAATCCTACAGGTTCGCTTTGTGCATAGATAGGATAATATTCCTATATCTCGATGCGCAATAGGAAAATTATCACGCCCCCGCAGGCGTTTGCGCCGCGCCAGAATCAACTACGCCTCGGAGAGACCCGGAATCGCGAATGGATTTGCGGCGATCAGGCCGCGCGGATGCCGCTGGACAGGTCGCCCTGCACGCCGACCACGGCGTCGTAGCCCAGGATCATGTCGACGTTGACGCCATCGCTGGCCAGCGGGAGACGTAACCACAGCAACGAAACATGGCCGGAGCCGCGCCAGGACAGGCTGTGGCAGCCGACGGCCGGACGACGGTCTTCGACCACCTTGTCCAGTTCGGTGCGCCAGTAGTCGGCGGTCTTTGATCCATAGACATCGCCGAGGGTCCGACCGGTGATCTCCCGGCCGTAGACGCTGTACAGACCCGTGCCGGCCAGGCGGAGCCGGTAGTCTCGGCGCAGGCCATCGACGACATCGATCAGGCTGACGGTTGGAAGCAGGCGTTTGAAATCTTCGGGACGGATGTCCGCCCGCCCGGGGATCCGGCCGGCCTGGCGCAACGAAGCCCAGTAAGCGAACAACTCTTCATGGGCGCGGGCGGCTGTCGCCGAAGCGCCCAGTTGCGCGGCCATCTACAGAATCCTTAACAACCCCTTGGAATCACCGGTGATTCACTATCGCTTAACCAGCGAATCGGGGGCAAGCGAAATTCGTGTTGTGCGACAAAGTTTCGCGCGCGGAGTCAAGGATTCGGCGAAAAAGCTGAGTCTTCACAACAGAAAGGGGCGGCAGGCCGAGCCCGCCGCCCCTCTCGAATTGAACCGGGAAGAGACGTCCTAGCGCTTCTTCTTGGCCGCCTGACGGCCGCCCTGGCCGAGACCCATCTGCTTGGCCAGTTCCGAACGCGCCTTGGCGTAGTTCGGCGCGACCATCGGGTAGTCCTTGGGCAGGCCCCACTTGGCGCGGTATTCTTCGGGGCTGATATTGTACTTGGTCCGCAGGTGCCGCTTCAGCGACTTGAACTTCCGGCCGTCCTCGAGGCAGACCAGATGGTCCGGCGTGATCGAGCGACGAACCGGCACGGCGGGTTCCTTCGGCGCGACCTCAACCGTCACCGATCCGCTGGCGACTTCAGTCAGCGCCTTGTGGACGTTCTGGATCAGGCTCGGGATATCATTGGCGGCCACGGAATTGTTGCCGACATAGGCGGACACGATGTCCGTCGTCATCTCGATGATCGCGGATTTGTCTTCCATCTGACCTTGTTCCATCACTCTGGAGATTGGACCCGACCGGAATCGGCTAGCGTCATTGCATTTGGACGCTGCATATAGCGCCCGTTCCAGGGGCACAAGTTTTTCGAACATAGAAACCAGAGCAATTACTCGTCGCCAAGGTAATGGAAGAACGGCGACCTTCAATCAATCAACGCGTCTTCACTCGTGCGTTTCTGTCCGGCGACAGGATATCAGCGGCGACGAAGATCGCCGCCCAGGGCGAGCATCGCCGCCCGCTGCGGCTGTGAGAATTCGTCAAGCGCCTCTTCGTCACCGTTCCGGATCGCCTGGATGAGCGCCGGCGTCAGGGCCGATGACAGGGACCAGTTCCAGTACCGCAGCACGGTTTGCGCCCGATCGACCGCGATCGTGTCGAACAGGGTCAGCACCCGGTCCAGCGTCGGCGCGACGTTGCCGGCCGCATCCGTCTCCGGCCGCCGCAGGGCGCGCCACAGCAGGCGCACGTTGTTACGGGGCAGACCGGTGGCCTTGCAGAGGATGGCCAGCGGCTCTCCGCCCGGGTCGGTGAAGATCTTGGCGCCGGTCATCGGCTTCAGGCCGGACAGGTAGGAGATCTCTTCCGCCACCTCGCGGGTGAAGCTCTCGGACGCGACCTGGACCGCCTCGTCGAGGCTTTCAAAGGGGCTCTTGGCGATGGCGGCGCGGTTGCGCTGGCGCCGCTCGATGAACTGCAGCGCCTTGCGGGTCAGCGGATCCTGCCAGTTTTCGTCGGCGGCCATGGCGAAGACGTCGCTGACCGCCTCCTGCAGGACCTCCCGCGAGACCGCGAAGCGCTGGAGGATCACGCGCCGCGCCTCCGCGTCCGACCACCAGAACATCACATAGGCATGGCTGGGCCGCAGCTCGCTGCGACGCAGCAGCAGCGGAATATGCCGGGGATTGTCGCGGGTGCCGGCGACGATGGTCTCGATCGCCTCGTGACTCAGCTTCGCCAGATCGTTCCGCAACAGGGACTCGGTCACTGCGGGCTCGCTGCGCTGGACCAGTTCGTCGGCGACCACCTCGTTCAGGCCGCGGCGGGCCGCGATCAGGCGCCGATGCTCGAGCGTTCCGCTGCGCACACAGTCGATCAGGTCGCCGTCGCCGACGGTCGCGCTGTTCTCCAGCAGCTGCCGCGCGACCTCAAGGTCGTCGCGCATCAGCATGCGGGCAAGGCCGGTCGGGATGTCCGAGACGTTGGCGATCCGCCGGGCGATGCGGATACGCTCGTCGAGCGCGGCCTCGCGCAGCAGTTCGACGATCAGGTCGGCGGTCATCGAGCGTTCGAACGTGTTGACCCGGCTGCCGGGCAGACAGACGACGTCCGCCAGCCGCTTGAGCAGCGTCGTGCGCGACCGCGCCGGAGGCGGCGTCGGAGGCGCGGCGTCGCTACCCTGACCGAAGTCAGGTTGATCGAACGCGGGCCGGGCGGCGGGATCGCTCATGGGTCACGGGGACGGGCGGCGCCAATGTGCGCCGCTCCCCCGATCACACCAGAGGCTTGTTAACCGCTCGTGACCGCGCGGCTATTTGAACGCGCGCTGGTCCCAGTAGGGCCAGATATCGGGCAGGTCGCTGGACACCTTGTCCGGATAGGCCGGGGCGCGTTTCTCAAGGAAGGACATGACACCCTCCTTGGCGTCGCCCTGGGCGCCGCGGGCCATGATCGCCCGGCTGTCGGACATGTGTGCGTCCATCGGGTGCGGCGCACCGACGTTGCGGTAGAGCAGCTGTCGGGTCAGGGCGACGGACACGGGCGCGGTGTTGTCGGCGATCTCCCGGGCCAGGGCGTAGGCCGCAGGCAACAGGTCTTCCGGGGCGTGCAGCGAGCGGACGAGGCCGCCATCCTTGGCTTCCTGGGCGGGGAAGACGCGGCCCGTATAGCACCACTCCAGCGCCTGCTGGAGGCCAACCAGACGCGGCAGGAACCAGGACGAGGCCGCTTCCGGCGTGATGCCGCGACGGGCGAACACGAAGCCGAACTTGGCCTCGGTCGAGGCCATCCGGATGTCCATGGCCAGCTGCATGGTGACGCCGATGCCGACCGCCGCGCCGTTCACGGCCGCGATCACGGGCTTGAGGCTTTCGTAAATGCGCAGGGTCAGCAGACCGCCGCCGTCGCGGTAGACGCCGTTGACCTTGTTGGCCTCGCGCGGGTCGCTTTCCAGCTTGGCGTAGTCGAACGTCTTCTCGCCGCCGCCCAGGTCCGCGCCGGCGCAGAAGGCGCGGCCGGCGCCGGTGACCACGACCACCTTCACCGCATCATCGGCGTCGGTGATGTCGAAGGCCTTGATCATCTCCGCCATCATCTGGGCGGTGAAGGCGTTCATCCGGTCGGGCCGGTTGAGCGTGATCGTCGCGATCCCGTCCTTCACGTCCAGAAGGATGGTCTCGAAGGTCGGGCTGGCCATGGCGGGCTCCTGATTTGATTTGTCGCGCGGATGAAGACCGCCGGACGTGGCGGAAGGCAAGGGCCTGCCTCAGGCCGCCTTGCGCTCCGGGGGGAAGCTGACGCCCAGCTTGCGGATGGCATGGACGAAGTTGTTCGGGGCGATGTCGATCTCGCCGTTCCACCGCATGTCGGGGAAGCGGGCCAGGATCTGGCGGTAGGCCTCTTCCAGCTGGATCTGCGCCACGCGCTTGCCGATACAAGTGTGCGGACCGTAGCCGAAGGCGATGTGCTTGTCGGCGTTGGCGCGGGTCACGTCGAGGCGGTCGGGATCGGGGAACACCGCCGTGTCGCGGTTGGCGGCGCCGTAGTACATGATCACCTTCTCGCCCTCGGCGATCGTCTGGCCGTTGATCACCGCATCTCGGGTGGCCGTGCGGCGCATGTAGATCACAGGGCTGACCATGCGGATGAACTCGTTGACCGCGCCGGGCAGCAGGGCCGGATTGGCGATCAGCTTCGCGCGCTCTTCCGGAAATTCGGTCAGCAGCTTCATCGAGCCGCTGAGGGTGTTCCGCGTGGTGTCGTTGCCGGCGAAGACGATCAACAGCCAGGAGCCGTCGAGGAATTCGTCGCTCAACTCCTCGCCCTCGACCTTTGCCCGGGCAATGGCGGAGAGCAGATCGGCCTGCGGATCGAGGCGGCGCTTGTGCAGCATGTGCCGGCCGTATTCGAACATCTCTTCGACGTTGCTGTTGAAGTCGGCGATGAACTGCATCAGCTCCAGCGTCGGGGTGATCCCGGCCGTCGCCTGCTCGCTGGCCATGTTCTGGGCCATTTCGAGATAGTGCATCCACTTCAGGAACTTCGGCCGGTCCTCCGGCGGCACCCCGAGAATCTCGCACAGGGTGAACAGGGGCAGCACCGCGGAGAAATTCTCCACCAGGTCGCACTCCCCCTTGTCGGCCATCTCGTTGAGCAGCCGGGTCACCTCGCCGCGCACCTTCTCGGTCACGCCGCGCAGGTAGGAGGGCGTGAAGTAGGGCATATGCTCGCGGCGCAGCTGCAGGTGATTGCCACCGTCGAGGTTGATCATCGCGTCCATCGAGGCGCGGTACAGCAGGGCATGCCGTTGCTCGGGCTTGCCCTGGGCCATCAGGATGCCGCCGCGTTGGCTGGAGAAGGTCTCCGGGTCGCCGTTCACCGCCATGACGTCCTCGTGACGCGTCACGACCCAGAACCCCGGCCCATCGTGCCGCGTCTCGGCGTGCCACATCACCGGCGCCTCGGCGCGCAGCCGGGCGAAATCGGCCCAGGGCTGGCCGTCGCCGAACTTGCGGATGTCGGTCATGTCGACCCCGTCCAGCACGGGCCATGCCTGCGGGAAGCCAGGCCCCGGGCGACCGTCGACGGCTGTCTCGCTGATCAGTTGCATGGCTGGAGGCTCCCGAGGTTATCGTTGTTCAGGCGACCATACGGCAGCCCGATGACGGGGCAATCATCACCTTGCGTCAGCTTCCGCGACGGCGCCCTTTCCATCGGGCCTTCCGCGCCCGTAAAGTGATCGCCGATCAGGCGAGCGGAGACTCGGCGGTCATCGAGTGGACACGGGGCAGGGGCGCCATGAGCGACATCATCGAAGCGGACTATATCATCGTCGGCGCGGGCAGCGCCGGCTGCGTCCTGGCCAATCGCCTCAGCGCCGACGGCAAGACGAAGGTCCTGTTGCTCGAAGCCGGCGGCGACGACCGGCCGATGAAGAACCCGTCCCAGTTCCTCTCGAACATGATGATCCATATTCCCGTCGGCTATTCGCAGACGTTGAAGGACCCGAAGGTCAACTGGCTCTACGAGACCGATCCGGACCCCACGACCGGCGGCCGCACCCACGTCTGGCCGCGCGGCAAGGTGCTGGGCGGCTCCTCGTCGATCAACGGCCTGCTCTACATCCGCGGACAAGACGCCGACTATGACAACTGGCGTCAGCTGGGCTGCGAAGGCTGGAGCTGGGACGACGTCTTGCCCTACTTCCTGCGGTCGCAGCACCAGGAGCGCGACGCCGGCGCCCTGCACGGCAAGGGCGGCCCGCTGAACGTCTCTGACGTCACGACCACCCATCCGGTGTCGGACGCCGTGGTCGACGCTTGCGAGCAGGCGGGCATTCCGCGCCGGGCCGACCTGAACGGCGGCGACCAGGAAGGCGTGAGCTACTACCAGCTGACGGTGAAGAACGGGCAGCGCTGCTCGGCCGCCGTCGCCTATCTGCACCCCGTCATGGGCCGCCAGAACCTGCGGGTCGAGACCAACGCCCTGGCCTCAAAGGTGCTGTTCGAGGGCAAGCGCGCGGTGGGCGTGGCCTTGACCCAGAACGGCGTCAAGCGCACCGCGATGGCCGCGAAGGAGGTCATCCTGTCGGGCGGGGCGGTGAACTCGCCCCAGCTTCTGCAGCTGTCCGGCGTCGGCCCCGGGGCCCTGCTGCGCGAACACGGCGTGGAGGTGGTCGCGGACCTGCCGGGCGTCGGCGAGAACCTGCAGGACCACTATGTGATGAGCCAGCAGTACCGGCTCAAGGCGGACGTCATCTCCGTCAACGAGCTGACCCGCGGGCCGCGCTTCATCGGCGAGGCGATGAAGTTCCTGTTCCAGCGCAAGGGTCTGCTGACCCTCTCGGCGGCGCATATCGCGGTGTTCTGCAAGTCCCGGCCGGACCTCGCGCACCCGGACATCCAGTACCATATCCTGCCGGCGACGATGAATTTCGAGAAGCTGGCGAACGAGCAGAAGATGGAGCTGGAAGGCCAGCCCGGCCTGACCATCGCGCCCTGCCAGCTGCGGCCCGAGAGCCGCGGCCATATCCGCATCAAGTCCGCTGACCCGAGCGTCTATCCGAGCATCTTCGCCAACTACCTGGCCGACAGCCTCGACCAGGAAGTCGCCGTGGCCTCGCTGAAGATCGGGCGGAAGATCGCCGAACAAGCCGCCCTGGCGCGCTACATCGACCACGAAATGATGCCCGGCCCGGACTTCCAGACCGACGAGATGCTGCTCGAATACGCCCGCGGCGCCGGCACGACGATCTATCACCCGGTCGGCACCTGCCAGATGGGCAATGGCCCCCAGGCGGTGGTCGACGCCCAGCTGCGGGTTCACGGCGTGGAGGGCCTGCGGGTCGTCGACGCCTCGATCATGCCCCGGCTGGTCAGCGGCAACACCAACGCCCCGACCATCATGATCGCCGAGAAAGCCAGCGACATGATCCTGGGCAAGTCCGTCCCGTCATCCATGGCCGCCTGAGCGGCCCTCGTCTCAACACCAGTCGAACAGTCTGAACGCCATGCACCCGATCCACCACGCCCGCACGATGCCTGACAAGGTCGCCTACATCATGGCCGGCTCCGGCGAGTCCGTTACCTATGGCCAGCTCGACGAGCGCGCCAACCAGGGGGCGCACCTGTTCCGCTCGCTGGGTCTCAAGCGCGGCGACGCGGTTGCGGTCTTCATGGACAACAGCCCGCGCTACTATGAGATCCTCTACGCCACCGAGCGGGCGGGTCTCTACATCACCTGCATCTCGTCCAAGCTGACGGCCGGCGAGATCGAGTACATCGTGGGGGACTGCGGCGCGAAGGTGCTGATCACCGGCAAAAGCCTGGCCGGCGTCGCCACCGAAGCCGCCGCCCTGCTGACCGGCGTGAAGCTCTATATGTGCGACGGCGTGGTTCCGCCGTTCGAGAGCTTCGAGGACGCCCGCGCGGGCTTCCCGACGACCATGATCGACGACCCCTCGCCCGGCATGACCATGCTCTATTCATCGGGCACCACGGGGCGGCCCAAGGGCGTGCGCCGCGCCCTGCCCGAGGGCGGTGTCGGCGAGACGCCCGGCCCGCTGATGATGCTGCTGGTCGGGCTCTACGGCTCGACGCCGGACAGCGTCTATCTTTCTCCCGCGCCGCTCTACCACGCCGCGCCGCTGGGCTGGTCCGCCGGCATGCTGCAACTGGGCGGCACCGTTGTGGTGATGGAGAAGTTCGATCCCGAGACGGCGCTGAAGTATATCGAGCAGTACAAGATCACTGTCGCGCAGTGGGTCCCGACCCACTTCGTGCGGATGCTCAAGCTGCCCGAGGACGTCCGCAAGAAATACGACGTCTCGTCGCTGAAGGCGGTGTTCCACGCGGCGGCCCCCTGCCCCGTGCCCGTCAAGGAACAGATGATCGCCTGGTGGGGTCCGCTGATCCACGAGTACTACGCCGGCACCGAGGGCAACGGCCTGACCGCGATCAACTCCGAGGAATGGCTGGGTCACAAGGGTTCGGTCGGCAAGGGCCTGACCGCCGAGGTGAAGATCTGCGACGAGGACGGCAACGAGCTGGGTCCGCGCCAGGAAGGCGGCGTCTACTTCGCCGGCGGCGGCGCCTACGAGTATTACAACGACCCCAAGAAGACCGCCGAAGCCATGAACCGGCACGGCTGGACGACCCTGGGCGATGTGGGCTGGCTGGACGAGGAGGGCTTCCTCTACCTCACCGACCGCAAGAGTTTCATGATCATTTCCGGCGGGGTGAACATCTATCCGCAGGAGATCGAGAACCTGCTGGTGACCCATCCCAAGGTCGCCGACGTGGCCGTGGTCGGCGCGCCGGACGAGGAGATGGGCGAGAAGGTCGTGGCGGTCATCCAGCCGGCCAACTGGGCCGAGGCCGGCGACGAACTGGCCGCCGAGCTCAACGAGTTTGTCCGCGCCAATCTCAGCGGCGTGAAGCGGCCCCGGCAGTTCGACTTCATGGAACAGCTGCCGCGGCACGACACGGGCAAGATCTACAAGCGCCTGATCCGCGACGCCTACTGGGGCAAGACCGACAGCAAGGTGGTGTGAGGCTGATTATACGCAAAGTTTCGACTGCGTATAACTCCAAGCTATTGATTTATGAGCTCTGTTGCCACCACATGCTCTGGAGTGGTGGCAACTGGAGGCTGTCGATGGTCAATCGCATTCCACTAGCGATCCAGACCAATCTGGCGGAATTGCTTGATCAACTCCGGCTGCAGCAGATCAGCGCCTTCGGTCGCGACGCAGCATTCCTCCGGCGTGAACGCAAGGGCCGCTACTATTGGTACGTTCGCCCGCCCCAAAGCAACGGCAAGCGAACGGAGCGCTACCTGGGACCGGAAACGGATGCCCTGCTGGCGATGATCAAGCGTGCGAGAGATCAACAGATCGGCGCCGATGTGCGCCGGACGATCGTCAGATCGCTTCTCGCAGCCGGCCTTCCAGGAACGGATGACCGTACCGGAAAAGTAGTCAGGAGCCTCTCAGAAGCGGGCCTCTTCCGACTGCGTGGAGCCCTGGTCGGAACGGTGGCTTTCCAGCACTACCCGGGTCTGCTGGGCGTGCAGCTTCCTCTCCCCGCTCTCCGAACGGGGGATCTGGATGTCGCTCAGGACTATGGCGTTTCCGTCGCGCTTGACGACGAGCTCGACCAGCCCTTTTTCGATGTGTTGCGAGGAGTCAGCTCCGATTTTCGCGCGGTTTCAAAGCCGCTGGAGCCGGCGAAAGTTGCCCGCTACGTATTGCCAGACGGGTTCGCGGTCGACGTCCTGACGACAAGCCGAGGCGGCGCTGACGAGCCAAGCTCTCGCCTCAAGCCCCTGCGGACGGACGCGACGCCCCTCCGTTTCATGGACTTCCTGCTTCGTGAAACGATCGATGCTGCGACTCTTCACGAAGACGGCGTTCTGGTACGCGTCCCCGCTCCAGCGAGGTTTGCGGTGCACAAGTTGATCATCTCCCGCAAGCGAGGGTCTGCGAACCCCAAGAGTCCCAAGGACTTTCATCAAGCCGTAAGCCTCATCGAGGCGCTTGGCGTGATCGACCCCTTCGCCCTGCGCGACGCGTACGGAGAGGCGCGGGATCGGGGGCCGGAGTGGCGCAAGCTGCTGGATGAGGCTGTGACGCTGCTGCCGGCATCCGCCCGGGCCGTGCTGGAAAATACGTAGCCGTAAGAACGGTTCAGGCCGTCTGCCGTGCGTCGATCAGCACGCTCTGGACCGCGCGTCCGAAATAGCCATCCCGGTCGGCCAGACGGGCAAAGGCCAGAGCGCCGCCGCTATCGCCGACCCAGGTTTCCGCGTCGAGAAGGATCCAGGACCCGACAGGATTGCGGCTGAAACTCACCGACAGGTCGGCGTTGATGAAGGTCCACTTCTGGAAGTCCAGCACGGCCGAGACGCCGTTGCAGAAGTCCGCCGTGAGCGCGGCCCGCATCACCGGCGTGGTCGCCTCACCCTCGACGATGGCGCGGTCGGCGCGGAACCAGACGGCGGCAGGGCCGGGCTTGCCCCATTCCCCGCGAACGATCTTCGCCGACATGCCCGAGCCAAAGCCCTGGCTGGATCCAAACCCTGGCAGGCGCGGCTCGTCTTCAGGCGGGGCTTCAAAGGTCAGCGGGCGAAAGCCGTCGTGGTCCGGCAGGTCCTGCGGCTCGTCGCGCAGCTTCAGCACGCTGGCCCGGACACATTCCTTGCCCTCGGACAGGAGGCGGACCTGAAGCAGTTGCAGCTTGCGGCCCTCTCGCAGGACCTCGATCTCGATATCGAGGGTCGCCACCGGCACCGGCCGCATCAGGTCGACCGTCATCCGGGCCACCCGCATCGGCCGGGCCGACGGGAACCGCTCCGCTGCACGGGCCACAAGGGCCGATGGCGCGCCGCCGTGCTGCATCGTGGGGTCCCAGGGACCTGCCGAGAAGGGCGTGGCGGTTGCTCGCGTTCCGTCGAGTCTGAAGACGTAGTCGCTCACCGAGATCCTCCGCGGTTGCTGCCGCGCTCGTGTTCGCCCTGTGCCGTCACGGAAATCAATGGCCGGGCTTCCCTTACCCGTCCGCACGGGGCAGAAAGCTGGCGAACAAGCGTTTGAGGAAACAGCGCCATGAAGGAAGTCGACTACAAGGATCTGCAGAGCCTCGTTGGCCAGGAGATCGGCGTTTCGGACTGGGTCGAGATCACCCAGGAGCGGGTCAACCAGTTCGCTGAGGCGACCGGCGACCACCAGTGGATTCACGTCGACGTCGAGCGCGCCACGCGCGAGATGGGCGGCCCGATCGCCCACGGCTACCTGACGCTGTCACTCATCCCGTTCCTCGGCGCCGGCCTGCTGCGCGTCAACGGCGTGACCCGCGGCATCAACTACGGCAGCGACAAGGTCCGCTTCACCAACATGGTCCGCGTCGGCAAGAAGGTGCGCATGCGCCAGAAGCTGCTGGCCGTCGAGGCCAAGTCCGGCGGTCTGCAAATGAAGAACGAATGCACGATCGAGATCGAGGGCGAGGATCGCCCCGCCTGCGTCGCCGAGACGATTTCGGTCATCTACGGCTGATCCTCCGACTCGCTGCCCGTCGATCACGCGCCCTTCACGACCAGTCGCCTGGACCGTGAAGGGACCGCGCCCTAGATCAAGGCCCGGGGTGGTACGGAGAGCAGATCGATGACCTATCGCGTGACACGCACCGACGCCGAATGGCGCCGCCTGCTGACCTCCGACCAGTACGCAGTCTTGCGCAAGCAGGGCACCGAGCGGCCTTTCACCAGCCCGCTGGATCGAGAAAAGCGGCGGGGCGTGTTCCATTGCGCGGGCTGCAACTGGCCGGTGTTCAGCTCGGCCGACAAGTTCGACAGCGGCACCGGATGGCCTTCGTTCAAGAAGCCCATCAACGCGCGGGCGACAGGCACCTCGATCGACCGGTCGTTCTTTTCGGTCCGCACCGAGGTCCACTGCGCCAACTGCGGCGGTCATCTCGGCCACGTGTTCCCCGACGGCCCCCGACCGACCGGTCAGCGATGGTGCATGAACGGCGTCGCCATGATCTTCCGGCCGAGCTGACGTGACAACGGCCGCGGATCGCTCCGCGGCCGTCTTCGTGTTCAGGCCTGAACGGACCTAGCTCTTGAAGGTGCGCTCTTCCTGCATCCGGCGCTCAAAGGCGGTGATTTCCTCGTCGGCCTTGTCCCGCGCGTAGCCATAGCGCTCCTGGATCTTGCCCGCGAGTTGGTCGCGCTTGCCGGCGATGACCGTCAGATCGTCATCGGTGAGCTTGCCCCACTGTTCCTTCACCTTCCCGGTGAACTCCTTCCACGAGCCTTCGGCGCGGTCCCACATGGCGGTACTCCTTGCATGGTCATGGCGTCCGTGGACGCCTCGCAAGAAGAACCGCCGGAGAGCCTCAGGGTTCCGCAGCTTCTTCAGCGGACGCCGTTCTCGACCCCACCGGCGGCGGTTCTGTCCGGCGTGCGGCAGGTGGGGCGATGCCGTCCAGCATGTTGATCGCTTCGCGGATGAACCGGGCCTGGGTGACGATGCCGATCTCAAGCCGTTCACCCGACAATTCGACCTGCTGGGTCAGCATGCCGGCAATGAACTGGACCTCCTGCGCCTCTGTCGCGCCGGGCCGGCGGCGCGCGGCCTGGGCCATGAACACCGGCCCGCCGGAGTTTCCGGGGAACACGCTGAAATCCAGCAGGAACGTCGGAAACGAAGCAGACGGCGCCAGCGGATAGGAAGCCACCTGGCCGGACCGCAGGATCGGGAAACCTGCCTGGTTGGCCGCCAGCCCGCGCGGGAAGCCCAGGGCCATCATCTCGTCGCCGGGACCGAGCGCGTACCGGGTGAAGGTCTCGTCCTCGGCCAGCCAGGCCAGTGGAATGGCGGCCCGGGCGAATTCCGGCGGCGCCTCGATCACCATGGCGGCCACGTCCCGGTCAGGATGGCGGGTCCAGAGCGGCTTTTCGCCCTCACGGATCGTCAGCGGGGTTGGGTCGTAGCGCCAGCCGCCCTCGGAGGTCCGGGCCCGAAAGCCGATCTTCGCCGAAGCGATCGGCATGCGGTCCAGAACGTGGGCCGCCGTGACCAGCACGATGCGCGGCTGGCCGTCAGGCGTCGGCGCATTGATCAGAAAGCCCGTGCCGACCGTGCGCGTGCCATCGCCCAGCGGCTGTTCCAGCTGGACCGTCGCGTTGATCAGGTCGACCGAAAGGTCCCAGGCCATCGACGCCCCCCACCCGTACGCTTACCATCGGGCCATTCGCGCCCGCCTCATTACCTTCGCTTCATTTGACCAGAACCGCGGCGGCGCACAAGCTGGCGTCCTGCCGCACCCGGAGAGTTGATTCATGAATCGGCGAGACCTTTTGGCCGCGACCGCCGCCGCCGCCCTCACCACCACCCTGTCGTCCCGGAGCGCCATGTCCGCCACCGCCAAGCCTGTTCCTCCCGTCGCCCGCAAGATCCCCAAGCGCACCGAGCAGCTGGGCCGCGTCCGCGTCGACGACTACGCCTGGATGAAGGACGACAACTGGCAGAAGGTCCTGCGCGACCCGACGCTGATCAAGGCTGACGTCAAGGAGCACCTGACCGCCGAGAACGCCTACACCAAGGCCATGCTCGCCCCGACCGAGGCGCTGCAGGCTGCGATGTTCGAGGAGATGAAGGGGCGCATCAAGGAAGACGACGCCTCAGTGCCCGACGCCGACGGACCGTGGGAGTACTACACCCGCTTCGAGAAGGGCGCGCAGCATCCGATCCACGCGCGCCGGCCGCTCGGCAAGACCGACGGCGAAGTGATCCTGCTGAACGAGGAAGCCGAGTCCAAGGGCAAGGCGTTCTACAGCGTCGGGTCGGCCAGCCACACCGGCGACCACGCCCTCTACGGCTGGGCCGTCGATGAGCAGGGCTCGGAGGTCTACCGTCTGCACGTGCGCGACATCGCCACCGGCAAGACCGTCGGCGAAGCGGTCGAGAGCGTCTCGGACTTTGTCTTCTCGCCGGATTCGAAGTGGATCTTCTGGACCCTGCGCGACGACAACGGCCGGCCGGCCAAGGTCTTCCGCCGGCCGATCGGCGGCGCCGCCAAGGACGATGTGCTGGTCTATGACGAGCCCGACGAGGGCTTCTTCATCGGCGCCGGCGTCACCCAGTCGCGCCAGTGGATCGTCATCGGCTGCGGCAACCAGGAGACTAGCGAAGCCTGGCTGATCCCGGCTTCCGATCCGACCGCCGCGCCGAAAGTCGTCGAGCCGCGCAAGGTCGGGGTCCGCTATGATCTGGACCACTGGAACGACCACTTCGTGATCCGCACCAACGCCGACGGCGCGGTCGACTTCAAGCTGGTCAAGGCGCCTGAAGACAAGCCCGGCAAGGCGAACTGGACCGACTGGGTCGCGCACAAGCCCGGCAACCTGATCCTCGGCACCGGCGCCTTCCGCGACCACTTCGTGCGGCTGGAGAAGGTCGACGCGGTCAACCGGATCGTGATCACCGCCAAGGGCGGCGATGAGCACGTCGTCGGGTTCGACGAGGCGGCCTACGCCCTCGGCCTCGACGGCGGCTACGAGTACGACACCAGCAGCCTGCGGTTCACCTACAACTCCATGACCACCCCGCGGCAGTGGATCGACTACGACATGACCACCCGCAAACGGACCCTGCGCAAGACGCAGGAGATTCCGTCGGGCCACAATCCGGCGGACTACGAGACCCGTCGCCTGAACGCGAAGGCGCCGGATGGCGCCGAGGTGCCGATCTTCATCCTGATGAAGAAGGGCACCAAGCTCGACGGCTCCGCGCCGCTGCTGCTCTACGGCTATGGCAGCTACGGCATCTCGCAGGAGCCGAACTTCTCGATCCGCAACCTGAGCCTCGTCAACCGCGGCTGGATCTGGGCCACGGCCTGCCCGCGCGGCGGCGCCGAGAAGGGCTGGGGCTGGTTCCTCGACGGCAAGAAGTTCAAGAAGAAGAACACCTTCACCGACTTCATCGCCTGCGCCGAGCACCTGCACGCCAACGGCTACGGCAAGCCCGAGCGGACCGTCGCCTATGGCGGCTCGGCCGGCGGCCTGCTGATGGGGGCGATCACCAACATGCGGCCTGAGCTGTGGGCCGGGATCATCGCCGCAGTGCCGTTCGTCGACGTGATCAACACCATGAGCGACACCAGCCTGCCGCTGACGCCACCGGAATGGCCCGAGTGGGGCAACCCGATCGAGGACCCCGAGACCTACGACTACATGATGAGCTACAGCCCCTATGACCAGGTCTCGGCCAAACCGTACCCGGCCGTGCTGGCGACCGGGGGTCTGTCCGATCCGCGCGTCACCTACTGGGAGCCGGAGAAGTGGGCAGCCAAGCTGCGCGACCACACCACCAGCGGCGATCCGATCCTGCTGAAGATCAACATGGAGGCCGGTCACGGCGGCGCGTCGGGCCGGTTCGACTTCCTCAAGGAGATCGCGCTCGACTACGCCTTCGCCGTCTGGGCCGTGGATCGCGGATGGACCAAGGCCTGATCCTGAGAGCGGCCTCGGCGGACGACGCCGGGGCCCTCGCCGACATCTATGGCGACGCCTGCCTGACCGGGTCCGGCACCTTCGAGGAGGTTCCGCCAGGACCGGCGGCCATGGCGGAACGGCTTGAGGCGATCCGCGCCAAGGGCCTGCCCTACTACGTCGCCGAACTGGACGGCCGGGTCGCGGGCTATGCCTATGCCTCGCCGTTCCGGCCGCGCACGGGCTATCGCTACACCGCCGAAGACAGCGTCTATATCGCGCCCTGGGCCAAGGGGCGGGGCCTCGGCCGGGCGCTGCTGACGCCGGTCATCGCCGACTGCGAATGGCTGGGTCTGCGCCAGCTCATGGCGGTGATTGGCGGCTCGGAGAACGCCGCGTCCATCGCGCTGCACCGGTCGCTCGGGTTCGAGCTCAAGGGCGTGATGACCGGAGTCGGATACAAGCTGGGGCGTTGGATGGACATCGTGATGATGCAGAAGGCGCTGAACGGTGGCGTGGACACCCTGCCGGACGGACCGGGGCTGCCGCTGGGCGGGGGGTAGGTTGCGTGGTTCGAGACGCGATCCCGAGGGATCGCTCCTCACCATGACGGACATCTTTGAAGACCCCCTCGATGTCATCCTGAGGAGCGAGCCTCAAGCGAGCGTCTCGAAGGACGCACCACGCATTGCACGCGCCCCTCCCCTTCCCTACTTTCGCCCTATGCGATCCCTGCGCACCCTTGTCCTGACCCTGATCGCGGTGCTGTTCGCCGTCGGCGGCATGGTGCGCCCCGGCCTGGCGGAGGCCGCGCCCTCGCCCTGTCACGAAGCGCCCGCGCATCACGAAAAGTCCACCCCGATCCAGGCCGCCATGACCTGCTGCATCGGCTGTATGCCCGCGCCCACCGACGCCGTTGTCGTGCTGACCAGCGTCGCCGCCGAACGCGCGGCCTATGACCATCCTGCGTCGGGCCTTGAGGGGCGCCTGACCGCGCCCGATCCCGACCCGCCACGCCTTCGCGTCTGAAACCACACGCCGCTATTGTCGTTTCCAGACAGAAGGAGGGTTCGATGACCCCCGCTATCCGTTCGCGCCTGTTCGCAAGCGCCACCGCCGCCAGCCCGCTGCTTGCGCCCGCCGCGTTCGCCCAGGACCACGACCACCACAAGCCACCCGCCCCGGCGAGCGCGCCGACGACGCCGCCGCCCGCTGCCGACACAGACGAAGGCGCCATCGTCGGCGGCATGAGCCGCATGACCAGCGCACTCGGGCCCCTATGCCTCCGGCCGCGACGCCGGCGGCACCGCCTGGCAGCCGGACGCCGCCCCGCATGGCGACCTCCATCTGATGTCCGGAGACTGGATGGTCATGGTCCATGGCGAGTTCAATCTCGTCGCCTCCGAGCAGACCGGCCTTCGGGGCGACAGCCGCAGCTTCGCCGCCGGGATGATCATGGGGATGGCCCAGCGCGACCTCGGCCCCGGCAAGCTGCAACTTCGGGCAATGCTGAGCCCCGATCCCTTCATGGGGCCGGAGGGCTACCCGCTGCTGCTGGCCACCGGCGAGACCGCGGACGGGATCGATCACTTGGTCGACCGGCAGCATCCGCATGACCTCTTCATGGAGCTGTCGGCCAGCTACAGCCTGCCGGTCGGCGACAAGGGCAGTCTGTTCGTCTACGGCGGCCTGCCCGGCGAGCCCGCGTTTGGCCCGCCGGCCTTCATGCACCGCACCGCGGCCATGGACAGCCCCGAGGCCCCGATCAGCCACCACTGGCTCGACTCCACCCACATCACCTACGGCGTGGTCACGCTCGGTTTTGTCCAGGATCGCTGGAAGGTCGAAGCCTCGACGCTCCGGGGCCGCGAGCCGGACCAGCAGCGGTGGGATATCGAAACCGGCGATCTCGACTCCCGGTCCGTGCGGCTGAGCGTCAATCCGACGGACAACTGGTCACTGCAGGCCAGCTGGGCGGACATCAAGAGCCCCGAGGCGCTGGAACCGCTGGTCGATGAGGAGCGGGTGTCCGTCAGCGCGCTTTATGGCCGTGCGTTCGGCAGCAGCGGATTCGCTTCGGCGACCGGAGCCTGGGCCCGCAAGGAGAAGGACGGCGAGACGCTCGACGCCTGGCTGCTGGAGGGCGCGCTGCAGTTCAACGACGCCTGGACGGTGTTCACCCGCGCCGAGCAGGTCGACCAGGCCGAGCTGGCGCCGGGCAATATCTACACTGTGCGCAAGGTCTCGCTCGGCATGATCCATGACTGGCGACTCAGCAACGATATCAAGCTCGGCGTCGGCGCCCTGATCAACGGCTTCGACATCCCCTCACCTCTGTCCGCCAGCTATGGCGACACGGGCGGCGGGATGGCGTTCGTGCGGCTGAAGATCGGGTAGGTCAGCCCCGCCCAAGAGCGCGGGCCAGCGCGGCGGCGTCGTAGGGCTTGTCCAGGCCCACGGCGCCGTCGATCTGGCTGGCCATATCCTTGTCGCTGTAGCCGCTGGCGAGGACCACCCTCAGGCCGGGGCGAAGGGTCATGGCCTTCTCCGCCAATGCGTCGCCACGCATGCCGGGCAGGCCGATGTCGGTGAACAGAATGTCGACCCGGGCCCCGCTCTCGAAAATCGCGAGCGCGGTGGTCGCATCGTCCGCCTCCAGCACCGCAAAGCCGAGGTCGCCGATCATGTCGACCGCGGCCGCGCGGACCAGACCCTCGTCCTCGACCACAAGCACCACCTCGCGGCCATCGAGCAGGGCGGCGGCGACCTTCCGGGCCAGATCGGTTTTGCCGTAGGGCTTGGACAGCAGCGCCACGCCCTCGTCCAGCCGGCCGTGGTGCACAATGGCGTTCTCGGTATAGCCGGACGTGTAGAGCACCGGCATGGCCGGCCTCAGCGCGCGGGCCGCCTTGACGAAGGCCGGGGCTTTCATCGAGCCGGGCATGACCACATCGGTGAACAGCAGGTCCACCGGCTCGCCGCCCCGGAGGATTTCCAGCGCCGCGTCCGGCCCGTCGGCCTGGATGCAGTTGTAGCCGAGCTCGGTCAGCATGGCGCAGGCCGCCTCGCGGACCGCCGCCTCATCCTCGACCACCATCACCGTCTCACCGCTTCCGCCGACCGGCGCCTCGCGGCTGTCGGGGACGGCCTCGGCCTTGCGGGTGCGCGGCAGGTAGATCTTCACCGTCGTGCCCTGGCCGGGCTCACTGTAGATCTGGATGTGGCCGTTCGACTGTTTGACGAAGCCATGGACCATCGACAGACCGAGTCCGGTGCCCTTGCCCTCGCTCTTGGTGGTGAAGAAAGGCTCGAAAACCCGGGCGACCGTTTCGGCCGACATGCCCTGGCCGGTGTCGGAGACCGCCAGCATGACGTACTGGCCCGGCTTTATCTCGGCGTCGCGGGCGGCATAGCGGTCGTCCAGCGAGGCGTTGGCCAACTCGACCGTCAGCCGCCCTCCGCCGGGCATGGCGTCGCGGGCGTTGATGGCCAGGTTCAGCAGAGCGCTTTCCACCTGGGCGGGGTCTGCGATGGTGTTCCACAGCCCGCCCGCGACCACCGTCTCGACCTCGATCGACTCACCCAGCGTCCGGCGCAGCATCTCGGCCATCGCCTGGACCAGGCGCCCCGGATTGACCACTTCCGGCTCCAGCGGCTGGCGGCGGGCGAAGGCCAGCAGCTGGCGCGTGAGGTCGGCGGCGCGATCAGCGGCATGGGTCGCGTTGGCGATCCGGGCCAGCGCCTTTTCGTCGGTCAGCGTTCGCTCGATCATCTCGAGGTTGGCGCGGATCACCTGCAACAGGTTGTTGAAGTCGTGGGCGACGCCGCCGGTCAGCTGTCCGACCGCTTCCATGCGCTGGGCCCGGCGCAGTTGCTCCTCGGCCTGCTCGCGCTCGGTGATGTCGCGCGAGGAGCCGACGATGCGGGTGGGCCGGCCCGCCTCATCAAAGACCGGCGCGAGCATCGACTCCCAGGTGATCCGGCCCACGCCCGGCACATCAGCCGAGTCGCGCTGGGCGCTGGTCTTGCCGGTTTCGATGACGCGATTGTAGAGCTCGGTCAGGCGCGGCCCCATGACCGGGAAGGCCTCCATCACGTCACGGCCGCGCCAGGGCGTCATGTCGCCGCCGAGGAGTTTGGCCAGGGCGGGGTTGAAGTCGCCGATCAGGAAGCGGCCGTCCGGCGTCACCTCGAAGGTGTAGAGGTAGTCGGGAATGTTCTCGAACACCGCCCGCACAAGGGCGTCGGCGTCGCGCCGGCCCGTCTCGGCCTCGTCGCGCCCGGCGAGGGCCGCCGCAAGCGCGTGGTTCGAGCGGACCATGGCCACGACCATGAAGGCCAGGAACAGCAGGCCCGCGCCACCGAGACCCAGCGTCAACAGCAGACTGACCTGTTCGTCCCGACGCGCCTTCTCCTGGCGGGCCTTGAGCAGGTCACGCTCCACCGCCATCACCTCGGATGCGAGGACCCGGATCTGGTCCATCTGAACCTTGCCGATACCTGACGCGATCCGGTCGCGCGCGGCGGTCATATTTCCCGATCGCGCCAGGGCGAGGTTCTCGCGCAGGGTCTTCAGGCGAAGGTCGGCGGCCTGCCTCAGCCGCTCGACGCGGGCCGCCTGGGCCGGATTGTCGGACACCAGCCCGGCAAGTCGATCTTCCTGGTCGGGGACCCGCGCCGAACCGGTCCGCCAGGGTTCGAGGTACACAGCCTCGCCCGTCAGCAGGTAGCCACGCTGACCGGTCTCGGCGTCCTGGAGACTGGAAAAGAGGGATTGCGCCGCGATCATCACCTCGTGGGTGTGATTCACGTCGGCCTGGCTGCGGCGCAGGGCGACCATGTGGTTGAGGGAAGAGAAGGCCGTCAGCGCCGCCATCGCGAGGATGAGCAGGATCGGAACCAGCAGAGACCGCTTCGACTCCGTCACTCACGCACTCCCGGGTCCGCCACGTGCGACCCCGTGCAACCTATCGGGCTTGGGGCCGTCGGCAAAGCGCCGCGTGCCCCGCGGGGATCGTCGATGGGGGAAAGGAAGTGGCTGGGGAACTAGGACTCGAACCTAGAATGACGGTACCAAAAACCGCTGTGTTACCATTACACCATTCCCCAGCAGGAACGGCGCGGCTCCGGGGAGCCATGCGTCGCGAGGCGGGTCAGATAGCGCAGGCGGGGACTGGATGCAACGTCGTGTGAAACGGTTTCTGATGGTCGCTTGCGGTCCCGGGAAGTCGCCTCTATAAGCCGCGTCCTTACGTCGGAGTGTAGCTCAGTCTGGTAGAGCACCGTCTTCGGGAGGCGGGGGTCGAAGGTTCGAATCCTTTCACTCCGACCATCTTTCCCGCGCCCCGCGAAATCATGATTCAGAACGATTTCGCGGGGAGTGTGTCCCCGTGTTCATTTGACGCGAACGCGGACCCATATAGCGTGGACGCGAGTTCCAACCGGGGTCCCCGATGAAGCAGTTCCTTCTGACCATGGCTGGCGTCTTCGCCGGTCTGGTGTTGTTCTTCGTGCTGATCCCGTTTCTGGTGATCGGGTCGATCATCGGCGCGGCCAGCAACCCGAAGGACACCACCCCGGCCCAGGCCGTGCTGGAACTGGACCTGCGCGGCGGCATGACCGACCAGGATCCGAAAAATCCGTTCGCCGCGTTCGGTGGTTCCAGCCTGTCGGTCGTCTCGGTGATCGAGGCGCTGCGCCACGCCGAGACCGACGACAAGGTGAAGGCCATCTTTGTCCGCCTGCCCGAGGGCGGGATGGCGCCGGCGGCGGCCGACGAACTGCGCCTCGCCTTCCTCCACTTCCGCAAGGCCGGCAAGCCGATCTGGGCGCATAGCCAGGGCCTGTACCCGTCCGGCGTGGTGACCTCGACCTACATGCTCGGCGCGGCGACCGACGCCCTGTGGATGCAGCCCGACAGCTCGTTCCAGGCCGTCGGTCTGGCCGGCGAGGACATGTTCTTCAAGCGCTTCTTCGACAAGTACGGCGTCAAGGCCGACTACGAGCAGCGCATGGAGTACAAAAACGCCGTCAATCCCTACCTCTACAACGACTACACCGCCGCGCACCGCGAGTCGGCGACGTCCTGGATGGGATCGGTCTACCGCACCGGCATACTGACCGCCGCCATCGACCGCAGGAAGGAGCCGGTGGCCTTCGTCCGCACCATCGAGGCCGGTCCCTATTCCGCCGAGGACGCCGCCCGCAAGGGCCTGATCGACAAGGTCGGTCAGGTGCGTGAAGCGAGCGAGGCCCTGATCGCCCGGGTGGGCGGCAAGGCCAAGCTGGTGGAGTTCGACGACTACATGACCCAGACGGTCCGCAGCCAGCGCGCCACCGGCGGCCTGGGCGGCAAGTCGGTCATCGCCGTGATCGGCGCCGAGGGGCCTATCATGACCGGACGCAGCGGCGGCGGTAACCCGTTCTCCGGCGACGACACCGTCTGGTCCGACGATGTGTCCGACTCCTTCTACAAGGCCATCGAGGACAAGGACGTGAAGGCGATCGTCTTCCGCGTCTCCTCGCCCGGCGGGTCGGACACCGCGTCCGAGCAGATCCTGGCGGCCGTGAAGGCCGCGCGGAAGGCCGGCAAGCCGGTGGTGGTCAGCATGGGCACCTACGCCGCCTCGGGCGGCTACTGGATCTCCTCGCACGCCAACGAGATCGTCGCCCAGCCGACGACCCTGACCGGATCGATCGGCGTCTATGGCGGCAAGTTCGCGCTGGGCGACGCCCTGTCGCGGTTCGGCATCGATGTGCGCACCACGGCGGTCGGCGGCGAGTACGCCGGCGCCTTCGGCACGGCCGGCGGCTTCACGCCCGACCAGCGGGCCGCCTTCGCCCAGTGGATGGACCATATCTATGACGGCTTCGTCGGCCGTGTGGCCGAGGGGCGCAAGCTGCCCGTCGACCGCGTGCGCGAAATCGCCAAGGGCCGGGTCTGGACCGGCGTCCAGGCGCGGCAGCTGAAGCTGGTCGACAGCCTCGGCGGCTACTACGAAGCCATCGACCGGGCGAAGGCCCTGGCCGGGATCAAGGGCGAGGTCCGCATCCGCCACATGGACGCGCCGTCCTCTCCGTTCGAGGCGTTCGAGAAGATGTTCGGGGTCAGTTCGACCTCGATGCGGACGCTCGCCGCCGCCGGCTGGGTGATGGGTGATCCGCGCGCCGCGGCGATCCTCGACGAGATGGCCGCCGCCCGTCTGCGCGCCACCCCGTCCGGCGCCGCCGTACTGGCGCCGACGCCCGTTCGGTAGGGGACGCTAACCCTCCAGCTCGTCCGCCGACATCACGCCGCCGGCGATGAGGATGTCGGTCAGCGGCTTCAGCCGGCCGCCGTAGCGTTTCCAGCGGCCGACGGAGCTGGCGTAGACCGGCTTGCGGACCTGGGCGGCGCTGGCCGTGGCGACCGGCGCGGCGTTCTCGTGAAAGGTCAGCGCGGCGTCGGTCCAGGGCAGGTCGAGCCAGGCCAGCAGCGCCCGCGCCTGCCCCTCCTGGTCGGCGACCACGGCCTCGTAGGACACTTCCAGGAACCGGTCGGCCGGCAAGGTCTCGCGCCAGTGGGCGACCAGACCATCGAACGCCAGGTAGAAGCGCGCCGTCGCCTCCAGCGAATAGACCCAGTCGTAGTAGGCGAAGCCCGTCGAGAAGATCTGGCGGAAGATCGCCAGGCAGCTGTCCACCGGGTGGCGTCGCAGACAGACCATCCGCGCATTCGGCAGGGCCGCGTGAATCAGGCCGGCGTAGAGGACATTGAGCGGCGTCTTGTCGGTGAAGCGCCCCTGGCCCGGGTGGCGCGCGCGGATCGCGGCGACATAGTCGGCGCCCAGGCGCGACAGGTCCGCTGAAGCCGCTGCGGCGAGCGTCGGGCCGTCGATCAGCTCCCGCGTCGGTGCGCCCGCGAGGCGGCGGGCGAGGATCGCCAGGTCCATCGGCTCTCCGGCGGAAATGACCGAGGGGTGGCTGGTGATGATCCGCTCGACCAGGGTCGTGCCGCTGCGGGGCAGGCCGAAGACGAAGATCGGCTCATTGGAGCCGTGGCCGGGTGCGGCAGTCGCAGGTCGGGGCGCGGTGGCGCGCGCGGCGGCGAACAGGGCGTCCTGCCAGGCCGGCAGGGTCATGGCGGCGGCCGCGCGGGCGGACTTGGCCCGGACCAGCCAGTCGAAGGACTGGAGGGGCTCGCCCTGGTCCTCGAATGTCTTGGCCAGGGCGTGACCGATGCGCAGTCGGCGCTCGGCATCGCCGGCGGCGCGGGCGAACAGCCGCTCCAGCGTCGGGATGAAGTGATCGTCGCGGGTCTGGGTGACCATCTGGACGAGCGCCGAGATGGCCCGCTCGTTGTCGGGATCCAGCGCGATGCAGCGCCGCCAGGCCTGCTCGGCGGCGGCGAAATCTCCGAGGTACTGCTCCGCCCAGCCGAGATTGAGCAGATAGCCCGGATGGGTCGGCGTGAGCTGGTGGGCCGCGCGGAAACAAACCGCCGCCTCCGCCTGATGGCCGACACGACTGAACACGACGCCCAAGGTGTCGAAGGTCCGGGGATCAGCGGGACCGAGCGCGAGCGCCTGCTTCGCCGCGATCAGGGCCGGCCCCTCGCGGTTCAGGCCGATCAGGCTGCGCGCGAGATCAGCGCCCCAGGGCGCCTGACGCGGGTCAATCGCCAATGCCCGCTGAAGAAGGTCGATCGCCTGGTCAAAGACGCGCTGGTCGGCGGCGATCCGGCCCAGCAGGGCATAGGCGGCGCCCGCCTGCGGATCGGCGCGCAGCGTCTGGAGGCACAGGGTATGCGCCTCGCGCGCCTGGCCGCGGGCGTAGTGTTGCAGGGCCTTGTCGATCAGCGGGGCGGTCTGGGGGGACATAGGTTTGGCCTATCGACCCGATGCGCAAAAGAAAAGGGCGGCGGAGTTTCCTCCGCCGCCCCGTTCAGGTCTCTGATGAGATCAGATTACCACTTCTTGGACACGTTCACGAAGAGGCTGCGGCCAACCAGGTCGTACTGGTTGAGGGCCGCGGTGCCGAGCCGGAACTGGCCGGCCGAGGCGGACGGAGCCCGCTCGTCGAACAGGTTGGTGATGCCGCCAACCACCGTCCAGGTGTCGAACTTACGACGGACCGAGATGTCGTGGTACGCCGTGAACTCGGTGTACTGCTTGTAGTACACGTTGGTCTGGTAGCGGGTGCTCGAGAACACGTCGCCGCCGAACGGCTCGGTGTCGGAGCCCTTGCCGATCAGGTCGGTCGCCCAGTTGAACGTCCAGTCGCCGCTGTCGAAGCGCGCGCCGAGCTGGCCGGTGAAGTCCGGGCCGTCGTAGCCGTTGGTCGTGCCGTTGAAGTCGTCGATACCGGTGCCGACCTGCAGTTCGGTGGAGGTGGCCAGCTGCCAGGTGAACTGACCGTCCAGCGTCAGACGACCGAGGTCGAATTCGTGCTGGTAGCGCAGGGTCAGGTCGATACCGCGGTTCTTCTCTTCCGCGATGTTGATGTAGTCGTCATGCACTTCGGTGATGCCGAAGTTGATGCCGACGCCACCACGGACGAACTGCGTGCAGAAGAAGTTCGTCGGGAAGCTGGTGCGCGAGTAGCACTGCTCGACGATGTTGCCGGCGCCGAACTTGGTCACCTGGTCGGTCAGCGAGATGTCGAAGTAATCGATCGCCACGCTGAGGTCGATGAAGCTCGGGGTCCAGATCACACCGAGGGTGTAGGCCTTGGACTCTTCAGCCTTCAGGCCCGTGCCGCCGCCCGAGTAGATGAGCGCCGAACCGTTGGTGCCGCCGCCGTAACCGGCGGGAAGCATCGGACCGGCCGGGTTGGTGCCGCAGTTGAACTGCAGGATCGGGTCGGTGCTGTTCTGCCACTGGATGCAGGGGTCAACCGAAGTCTGGCCCAGGAAGCCCGTTTGGTCGCCCAGGAATTGCTCGTACAGCGCCGGGGCGCGGAACGAGGTGCCGTAGGTGGCGCGGGCGCGGAAGGCCGGGACGATCTGCCAGTTGAGGCCGACCTTGTAGGTGCTGTTGGAGCCGTAGCTGGCGTAGTCGGTGTAACGGCCCGACAGCGACAGATCCAGGCTTTCAATGCCCGGCATGCCCTTGGCGACCGGGATCGCGAACTCGGCGAACACTTCCTTGATGGTGTCGTCACCAGCCGTACGGCCGGCCGAGGTCAGACCCCAGATGTTGTAGGTCTGCGACGTGATGCCGGGGGTGTCGTCGATCGATTCCTTGCGCCACTGGAAGCCGATGGCCGCGCCGACCGGACCGGCCGGCAGGGTGAACAGGTCACCGGAGATGCTGCCTTCGACCAGGTCCTGATCGTAGGTGGTGGTGCCGGTTTCGGTCGCGAACAGGAAGGCCCGTTCGGCGGCCGTGAAGTCGCCCGAGATGACGCGCGAGGTGTACCAGGGGATGCCACCGGCCGGCAGGGTCGAGCAGTTGCCGCCCGGCAGGCCGTTGGAGATCGTGATCAGCGTGTTGTCGCAAGCCAGGGCCGTGGCCGTGGTGGCGCGAACGCGGTCGTTATAGACGATGTCGCCGGTGTACTCGCCGTCCGAACGCGAGAACTGGTAGAACAGGTCCCAGTCCCAGTTGTTCAGGAAGGCGCCGTCGAAGGTGCCGCGCAGGCCGATGACGCCGCGCGTGTAGTCGACTTCCTGGGCGAAGCTGTACGGGATCGCGATGATCGGCCGCATGATGCCGCGGTCGGTCAGGCCCGTCGTCGCGAAGACCGCGTTGTTCGGGTTGTTGGCGACGACCGACGGGAACAGCTGACGAACGCTGTCCTGCTGCGACTCACGACGGTTGTAGAGGAACTCGCCGTAGAGCTCGGCGCCCGGGGTGATGTCGTAGCCGAACGTGCCGAACAGCGTGGAGCGCTTGACCGGGCTGATGACCGTACGGTTCTGGTCATAGGGGCTGTCGTAGTTGGCGTACGGGTAGGATTCCGGCATGCCGGCGTTGGCGCGCGCCGAACGGATCAGCTGAGCGGCGAGGCCGCCGCCGAAGCGCGTGGGGTCAGGCTGGAGGCCCGGGGTCGCCGGATAGACGCCGGCCAGCGCCGGATCACGGTACTGGAAGAAGCCGCCGTAGAACTGCGGGTAGTCGAACACGTTGTTGATGACGTTGTAGCACTTCGGCTGGCCGTCGAGCCCGAGGTAGTCAATCCGCGCGCCGGTGGCGGCGTTCTGCAGGTAGTCGGACGAACAGGCCAGGTTGTCGCGGTCGCTGCGGCGCAGGGCCTTTTGCTCGGAGTAGTCAGCCGAGACGGTCACGAAACCGCGGTCGAAGGTCTTGCCCCACACGCCGTTGAGGCGGAGGTACTCGCCGCCCTGCTCTTCGCCGGCCTTGTAGAAGGCCGAGAGTTCAGCGCCGTCGAGGTTCGACTTGGTGATGATGTTGACCACGCCGGCCACGGCGTCGGAGCCGTAGATGGACGAAGCGCCGTCCTTCAGGATTTCAACGCGCTCGATCGAGGAGTTGGGGATGACGTTCAGGTCGACCGGGCCGACCGTGCCGCGCACGCCGGCCGGACCGACGCGACGGCCGTTCAGCAGAACCAGGGTGCGCGTGGCGCCGAGGCCGCGCAGCGAGATCGTGTTCACGCCGGGGCCGCCGTCGACGACGAAGCCGGTCAGCATGTTGTTGACCTGGAACGAGCCGCTGGCCAGCGTCGACTGCTGGAGGATCTCGGTCGTGTCGACCAGACCTTCGAGCGTCGAGGACTCGGCGGTGATCACCTGGATCGGGGCCGGGCTGGTGAACTCGGACCGCTTGATGCGCGAGCCGGTGACGACCAGGGCTTCGACTTCGGTGTCGTCTTCGTCGTCAGCCGTGGTGGCGGGAGGCGTCGTCTGAGCGAACGACACGGTGGGCGTGGCGATCGCGAGCGCGGCGGCGAAGCCGGCGATCACAGTCGTGCCCAGGAGAAGCTTGCGGTCCAGCATTTGGTTTTAAATCCCCAGTAACCCGATGATTCAGCGGCCGTCAGACGGCCGGCGACGGGATACAATCCCGCGCGGTGAACCGAAACTAGCAGTTTCGAAGCCCCCGACAACAATGATGACGCATTTTCGCCGCCTTGCCATCCGAGCGTAACAATCCCGCCACAGTTTCCCCCAACGCGGGCATCGCCTGCCCGAAAACGTTACGAAAGGGGAAAGGCAAGATCAGCTTGGCGAAACGGCCAGAGAGGTTAGATTAGCCACCGATTGGCCGTCTGTCGGCCGCGCTTCGCCACCATTTCTGACGTCATCGGGGAATGATTCCCGTGGCGGGCGAGCGAAAACCAGCTTCGAGGGGTCACCGTGACGCCGAAACTCCGTTCTCTCTGTCTCGCCGCCGCGATTTCGCTCCTCGGCCTCGCCGTGGCTGCGCCCGGCCAGGCCCAGGCGCCCGGCGCTTCCCCGCCCAGCGCCGCCGACTTCGACCGCGAATCGGCGATCAGCAATGTCAGCCTCTCGCCTGACGGCAAGCACCTGGCCGCCATCGTCTCGCCCGACGGCGTCAATACCTACGTCTCCATCTGGAGCACGGACGCCATGGACAAGCCGCCGGTCAATCTGGGCTGCGGCGACCGCTCCAAATGCATGGGCGTCGGCTTCCTGAAGAACGACCGGATCCGGATCTCGGTGCGCCAGACGATCACGTCGGGCTCGACCAAGACCCACCTGTTCCGCTTCTTCACCACCGACCTCGAAGGCAAGGTGTGGCGCAACGCGCTGGGCACCACCGACCAGACCTCCGGCCCGCCCGCCGGCGTGGTGTCGACCCTGCCCCGTGACCCGCGCAACATCCTCATCCAGAGCTATGAAGACGCCAATTTCTACCTGCTCGACCTCTATTCGGGCAGCCGCAAGAAGGTCGGCACGGGCTCCGACAAGTTCGGCGGTGAACAGGTCGACCTGAAGGGCGAAATCCGCGCCCGTCAGTCCGTCGATTTCGAGAACGGCAAGGTCTACGTCGCCCAGTGGATCCGCAATCCGGCCAACGACCAGTGGGAAGAGCACTTCCGCTGGTTCGCCGCCGACCGCGAACCCAAGGAGATCGTGGGCTTCAGCGAAAACCCCAACATCATCTACGTGCGGACCAACGCCGGTCGCGACAAGACGGCGATCTTTGAATACGACATCGCCGCCAAGAAGTTCCTCGAGCCGATCTTCGAGATCAAGCTGTTCGACGCCAGCGACGTGATCCAGTCGCCTGCCGCCGGCAATTATGGCGCGATCCTCGGCTTCGCCTATGAGGGCGAGACCGGCAAGGTCTACTGGATCGACGAGAAGATGAAGGCGATCGCCAAGGGCCTGCGTCAGGCGCTCGGGATCACCACCGTGCCCGTCGCCTGGACCGACATCGCCACCGGCGAGAAGGCCCGCTTCTCCACCGGTGACGGCGCTGACGCGACCATCACCGACTGGTCCGACGACATGAAATACGTGGTCGTCGTCAAGTCCGGCCCGCGCCAGCCGCCCGAGTACTATCTGCTGACGGACGGGACCAAGCTGACCAAGCTCGGCTCGCAGCGGCCGTGGCTGAACACCGCCACGCTCGGCGACACCCGCCTGATCCAGTACCCGGCGCGTGACGGCCTGCTGATCCCGGGCTTCCTGACCACGCCGCGACCGGAAATCTACGGCGCCGGCCCCTACCCGACCATCATCGTGCCGCACGGCGGCCCGTGGGCCCGGGACGGCATGGGCTGGGACGGCTCCGGCTGGACGCAGTACTTCGCCGCCCGCGGCTATGCCGTGCTGCAGCCGCAGTACCGCGGTTCCGACGGCTGGGGCCAGAAGCTCTGGCGCGCCGGCGACGCCGAATGGGGCGGGAAGATGCAGGACGACAAGGACGACGGCGTGAAGTGGCTGATCGCCCAGGGCATCGCCGCTCCGGACCGGGTGGCCATGCACGGCTACTCCTACGGCGGCTATGCGGCCATGGCGGCCTCGGTGCGGCCCAACGGCCTGTACCAGTGCGCCATCGCCGGCGCGGGCGTCGCCTCGATCGACCGCTTCCGCGAACTGGTCAACCAGAACCGGATCGGTCGGGAGCTGCAGCGTCCGTCGATCCAGGGCCTGTCGCCCGTCGATCATGGACCGGAAGTCTCGATCCCGATCTTCCTCTACCACGGCGACCGTGACGTGACGGTGCCGATCGGGGAATCGGAGCGGTTCGTCGCCGCCCTGCGCGCCGCCGGCAAGCCCTACAAGTACCTGGCGATCCCGGACATGGGCCACCAGTACAACCGCTGGGAAGCCGGCCAGACCGCCATCGTCCTGAACGCGGTGGAAGACTATCTGCGCACTGAATGCGGCCCGGGCGGGCTCTAGCCCCTCCCCGCGTCACAGCGGACGAAACGACGGAAAGGGCGGGGAGCGATCCCCGCCCTTTTTCGTTGGGCGGGGGAGTTCGGGGACATGTACCGCAGGTAGGTGTCCCCCAATCGAGCGGCTGCAGTTTAGGGGACACGTACCTGCGGTACATGTCCCCGGCGCACGGCTTTGCCGCTTCACGCTGCTTCCAGCTGAAGGTGGGGAGGGGGTGCGGAGCGGCCCGGCTGTCGCCGGGTGCGAGAGGGTGGTGCAGGGCAGGCTTGCGGCAGTCCGGTACGCTCCGCGATGTCCGTTTTGGCGGGAGCGTCGGTAGGCAGCCCTGTTGAGGCTTAGCCGACGCGGGCCCGGCGGGCGGGCTTCCCTGTTGCTGGAAGTCCCGATGAGCGTCCGCTCGAACATCCTCCCCGCCGCCGCAAGGTCGCAAGGCCTTTGCGCCCTCCCCGTGCGGCGGGGATGGCGTGAGTATGGGCGCGGGCTGTGGGGGTGAGGCGCAGATTGTTCTGCGCTGTGGCGTATCGCGCCAGGACCTGAGAAATTTCAGCGTGTTGAGGCTGGAGAACATGCACATGCGCGTCAGTGCGCGCCCCTTTCCGGCCAGAGGGGACACGCACTGAAGTGCATGTCCCGGCGCAGATGTTTGTCGATCCGTGAGGCGAAGGCGCTTTCTCCCCTCCCTTTCCGGTGCGGAGAGTGGATAAGCTGAGCGCTGTTCAACGATCGCCGTTCCAGGAGCCCTGATGAGCCGAGCCCCGACATCCGCCAAGCGGCCCGGCTGGCAATGGACGGAATACTGGCGGGGCGGTCATCCCGAGGTCATGACCCTCGGCGCGGGGCCGGGTCGCAAGGCGTTCGACGCCGCGGCCGTCTGGCTGGGCTATTTCGAGACGTTTGCGTCCGGCGCCCGTCTGCTGGATCTGGCGACGGGCGGCGGTCAGGTGGCCGGTTTCGCGAGCGACGCCGCGCGCGCTGCGGGGAAGACCTTTGAGGTCATCGGCGTGGATCATGCCGAGCTCGCGCCGACAGGCGGCCCGGCCGCGCCCGGATGCACCCTGATGGGGTCGGTGGCGCTGGAGCAGCTTCCCTTCCCGGACGCCCATTTCGACGGCGCCTCGTCACAGTTCGGCATCGAATACGCCGAGCGGCGCCAGGCCCTGGGCGAACTGGCCCGCGTGCTGAAGCCCGGCGGCAGGGCTCTGATGCTCATCCACCATGCCGACAGCGCCATCACCCGCGCGACGGCCGGACAGGCGGCGGCCTACGACCGGGTGTTCGCTGACGGCGGCGCCCTTCGCCTCGCGCGGCGGGCGTTCAGCGCGCACCTGAACCGCCTGCCCCCGGACGCCACGCGCGCGGCGGAAGAGGCGTTTCGCGAGGCCGTCCGTCGCATGGCCGCCCGGCTCGAACCCTCCCCGGACTACGAGCCGACGCGGTATCTGACGGGTTATCTGAACGATCTCGCGCAACGGATCGCGGCCTATGAGCCGGCGAGCGCCCTGTCGCGCATCGACGCCTTTGAGTTCGGCAACGCCTCCTGGCGTCAACGCCATCGCAGCCAGCTGGGCGCGGCGATGGACGGCGCCGCGCTGGACGCGTTCCTGCAGCGGGCCGATCGCGTCGGCCTGGCGCTGTCGGACCGCTCCGAGGCGCGGGACGACCGCGGTGAACTCGTCGCCTGGCGGGTCGCCCTGAACAGGACCTGACCGGGCCTCTGTCCGGCCACTCTCCTTCGGCTTCAGACGGCATCACAACGAAAAAGGGCGGCGGACCGAAGTCCGCCGCCCCAATTCGTTCGAAGGCTGTTGGGCCTTAGAAGTCGAGCGTCACACCCATGAAGATGTAGCGACCGAAGGAGTCGTACGTCTGCGGGTAGGTGTTGCCGTTGCCGGTCGTGCCGACCGAGGTCGACAGCTGGGGCTCGTCATCGAACAGGTTGTTGATGCCGCCGCGGAGAACCACGCCGTCCTTAACTTCCCAGTTGCCCGAGACGTCCCAGTAGTTTTCGGCTTCGAAGGCGTAGTCGATGTCGGTCGTGGTGCCGTTGTGCTCCTCGACCTCACCGATGTGGCGCCAGGTCAGCGAGATCGACGCGTCCCACGGGGTTTCCCAGGTGGCCCGAGCGCGGTGACGCCACTCAGGCTTGGGGGTGCCGCAGTCGCCGGCGAACTTGCCGACGCATTCGTCGAGCGCCTGGCCGGCGCCCGGGTCGGTGTTGTGCTTTTCGAGCCAGGAACCCACGAAGTTGAGCGACAGGCCGCCCATGTCCGTCAAGCCAAGGTTGTCGAGGCTGAAGCGGTAGTTCGCGACCACGTCGACGCCCGAAACCTCAAGACCACCGATGTTGGTGTTGAGGTCGATGACGTTGCCGGTGCCGACCCACAGCTGGCCGTTGGGGTTGCGTTGGATAAGGTCGCAGGAAGCCGTGATGCCAAAATCGTAACAGGCGGTCAGCGTATTGGCGGCCCCGACCGTGCTGATCAGGTTCGTCACTTCGATGTCGTAGTAGTCCACCGAAACGCTGAGACCCGGGATGAAGCTCGGCGTGAACACCAGGCCGTAGGTGTAGGTGTCCGCTGATTCCGGCGTCAGGCCCGTGTCGCCGCCCTGCAGGAAGTTGTACTGGCCGGCCGGGCTGGCCAGAGCGCCGCTGTCGGATTGGGCGAGCGTGACCTGGTGAGCGCCGCCGCCGATGCACGACGCCGGAACGCTGTTGTCCAGCCCGCCACCGTCGTTCAGATCGTCGCAGGGATCGAAGTCGATATCGAACAGATTGAAGCCCTGGGCGGTGAACAGCTCGATGACGTTCGGCGCCCGCACAGCGCGCTGGTAGCTGGCGCGGAAGCGGATGTCGCTGGTCGGGGCCCAGTCACCGGCGATCTTGTAGGTGTCGGTGTTCACGCCGCTGCTGTAGTCGGAGAAGCGGTAGGCCAGCTCCAGGGACAGCAGTTCAGCCATCTCCTTGCCTTCGATCAGCGGCAGCACGAGTTCGGCGAAGATATCGTAGTTCTCGGTGAAGCCGCCCAGACCGATGGTGGCGCCGCCCTGACCGGCGAGGTCGCCGGTCGAGAAGGCGTTGTCGGTCTCGGAGTTCAGGCCGTCACGGCGATACTCGACACCGAAGGCGGTCATGAAGGCCCGGTCGGCGTAAGGGCTTTGCAGGCCCAGGCTGCCGAGGTCGCCGTTTACCGCGAAGCTCACGACCTGCTGCGTCGTCCAGGCGGTCTGAAGGCCAGGGGTCTGCAGGTAGGCGAGGGCGTCATCCGTCACGTTGCCGAGGGTGAAGATGTCGTAGGGCACGCAGTTGGGGTCGGTGCCGTTGACAACCGACCGACAGGTCGGGGTGCCGGCGACGTCAACCACGTCCAGCGAGCGGTTCAGGCGCGTGACCGAGAAGTCGTTGCGATAGACGCGCGACAGCTGAACGCGGCTGTACTGGGCCGAGAAGTCGTAGTTCCAGCCGTCAGTGATCGCGCCGCGGGTGCCGATGACACCGCGGAACGACTGGTAACGCAGGTCGTCCTGGCGTCCGCCGCCTTCAACGTTCCGGCGACCGATGTAGAGAGTCGTGGGGTCGTCGTTGGCGATCATCAGCGGGGTACAGCCGATGCCGGTTGGGCCGACTCCAGATTGCGACGCCGACAACAGCGGGTTGCCACAGTTGATGGTCCCGGTGCTGAAGAAGTTACCCGACGGGGCGATCTGGGCGACCGTCGAATAATCGGTGAACATCAACTGGGTGAACACATCGAAGTGCTCATTGATCTCGTAATGACCCATCACGCCGAGCGAATAACGCTCATCAGGACGCTGGTAGTAGTTCAGCGGACCATAGTTGTACTGGTCACGGGCGCCGACCCAAGGCCGGAAGGTGTTGCCGGTGGCCGGGTCGATCGTGAAGTCGAACGTGGCGAAGTCCGTGAAACGGCCCGGGAAGGTCGTGCTCGACCCGCCGCACTGGAAGTTGTTCGGCGTAAGGGCGGCCGGGGCGCCGATGGCGCAGGACGAATAGTCGCGCTGCCCCTGCAGGATCGCGTCGTTGTTACGATAGGTCACGTAGGCGGTCAGGTTGCCACGGTCGTCCGGCGCGTTGACGCCGAGCATCATGGTGACTTCCTTGCCGTAGCCGTCCGTCACATTGGAGTCGGGCAGAGCGAATTGCGACGGGTTGGTCGCGGCGCGGCCGGCGATCACCGAACGCAGGTTGCCCACGCCGTCATAGTCGTTTTGGTGCTGGTAGAAGGAGTACTGGGCGTCGATCTGAACGCCTTCGAAGTCCTTCTTCATGATGAAGTTCACGACGCCGGCGATGGCGTCCGAACCGTAGACGGCCGAGGCGCCGCCCGTGAGGACTTCAACCCGTTCGACCATGCCGCCCGGGATCTGGTTCAGGTCGGCGGCGGCGTCGTTCGGCGAGCCGTAGCCCATCCGGCGGCCGTCGATCAGCACCAGGGTGCGGACCGAGCCGAGCGCGCGCAGGTCGACGGTCGCGGTGCCCGAGGCGCCGTTGGAGACCGAGGAGTTCTGCGCCGCGAAGGCTTGCGGCAGGGAGTTGATGAGGTCTTCGACCTTGGTCACGCCGGCGGTGGCGATGTCTTCCGACGTCACCTGGGTCACCGGGCTCGTGCCGACCAGGTTCGGCTGCGGAATGCGCGAACCGGTGATGGTCACGGCCTCAACCGTGGTTTCCTGCGCGAAGGCAGGAGCAGCGACGGCGAGAGCCGCACCGCAGATGATGGTGGACGCCAGCAGGCGACCGCGCGTGGATTGGAGCCTCAACTTATTCCCTCCGGTTCAGCGACACTCCGGGTGGTCCGGTAGCGCGCCCCCTCTAAAATCTGGACGAATAGGCGTCCGGGCGCATTACACACCCGGTTACCGTGATCCTTGCTCTCCACCGTCTGGACGGTCAACGACCATTACAGGACCGTCACGTATCGGGCGCCGGAATGTCGCACTTTGGCAACAGCGCGGCGGCGCAACGGCTGAATTGAGGCCCGGATTCGCGGCCTTCGGGCTTTGATCGGACAGATCCGACCCGCAATTCGCCCCAGCGGCGAATCGCCGACCTACCGACGTTCGCGCCGTCAGCGCGCCAGCGGCTTCATGCACAGCCAGCGGGTTCGGTGATGATCGAGCAGATTGTCGACCCAGCCGGTGATCTCCGGCCGCACGAGGTTCTTGTTCACCGAGAAATAGACCGGCGCGACCGGTGCGTCCTCCAGCATCATGTGCTCGGCCTCCGCCATGTAGGTCGCGCGGCGCGCCACATCCGTCTCGCTGTCGGCCAGAGCCATCAGCCGGTCGTACTCCGGGTTGTCGTAGTCGCCGTAGTTCTGCGGTCCATAGAAGGACCGCTGCAGGTCGAGGAAGCTGGTCGGGTCATTGTAGTCCGCGATCCAGGCGGCGTCGGCGACCTGGAAGGCCCTGGCGCGGTAGTCGGCATAGGCGATCTGGACCTCCTGCTGCGCCAGGGTGACCTCGACCCCGATCTCCTTCCAGTCGGACTGGACCGCCGGCATGAACAGCATCGGGTCGGGCGTGTTGCGGTGCTTGATCTCCAGCTTCAGCGGACGCTTCGGGCCATAGCCGGCCTGGGCGAGCAGACGGCGTGCTTCCGCCTGGCGTTTCGCCAGCGGCCACGCCGCCCAGTAGGGCGGCTTCGCGCCGGTGTAGTTGGCCACGCCGGGCGGCGTGAAGGTCATCGCCGGGAGCTGGCCGCCGCGCAGGAGCTTGGTGGCGATGAAGTCCCGGTCGATCGCCATCGTCAGCGCCTGGCGGACCCGGCGGTCGCGGAAGGGCGCAAAGCCGGTCTTCGGGTTGTTGTTGAAGGCGATGTAGGTAATGCCGAGGTAGGTGTTGGTGCGGACAAACTCCGGCATCTTCGTGCGCAGGAACGCGATCCGGTTGGACTGGATGTCGGCGTTCACATCCAGCTCGCCCCGCGCCACGCGCCGTTCGGCCGAGATCGAGTCGGTCGTGGGGTAGTAGTAGACCTCGTCGACACAGACGCTGGCCGCGTCCCAGAACAGCGGGTTCTTGATTGACCGGACGTAGTTGCCGAGCCGGACCTCCTTGAGGATGTAGGGGCCGTTGCCGACGAAGTGCTCGGGCTTGATCCAGTCCGCGCCCCAACGCTCAACGACGTGTTTGGGCACGGGATACATGGTGTGATGCTTGGCCAGCTCGATCAGATAGGGCGCCGGATGGTTGAGCTCCACCCGCAGGGTGCGGGCGTCCAGCGCCGTGACGCCGAGACTCTCGAGCGGGGCCTTGCCCTCGTTGACCGCCCGGGCGCCCTTCACGAGATAGAAAACCGAGGCGTATTCGGAACCTGTCTTCGGATCGAGCAGGCGGCGGAAGGAATAGACGAAGTCCTCCGCCGTCACCGGGACGCCGTCGGACCACTTCGCGTCACGCAGGTGGAAGGTCCAGGTCAGGCCGTCGGGGGTGATGTCCCAGCGTTCGGCCATGCCGGGGATCGGCTTGCCTTCGGGATCGGACTGGCTGAGGCCGATCAGCAGGTCGCTCTGGATCCGGTCTTCCCAGGTGCCGGTCGACAGCTGCGGGTCGAGGGTCTGGGGTTCGGACACGTTGCCGTACTGCAGACAGACCTTGCCCGGCGGACAGGCGGGGCGTGACGGCGCCGACTGGCCGCACGACGACAGGCCCAGGGCGACGACGCCCGCAAGGAAGAGATTGCGGATCATGCGGCCCGGCCCTTCAATGGCGGCTGAGATCTTTCGGGAGTCGCCCATGTCATCGCTCGCCCTGCGCCGGATTACCGGCATCGCCCTGGCCGCCGGAACGGCCGCCCTCGCCTTCGCCGGCGCCGCCACGGCTGCGGACGCGCCCCAGGGTCGCGCCGCCCAGCTGCAGGCCGTTGTCGACTGCCGCCAGCAGGCCGATCCCGCGCAGCGGCTGGCCTGCTACGATGCGGCGACTGCCACGCTCGACGCCGCGGAGAAGGCCGGGGAAGTCGTCGTGGTCGACCGGGCGCAGGTGCGCGAGGCGCGGCGCGCGGCGTTCGGGTTCAACTTCGCCATGCCGTCGTTCATGACGCGCGACGCCACGCCCGAGGAACTGGACCGGATCACCGCCACCGTCGATTCCGCGCGGATGGACGCCAGCGGCAAGTGGGTGATCAAGCTCGCCGACGGCGCCGTCTGGCGCCAGATCGACACCAAGTCGATGTTCAAGGACCCGCAGCACGGCTCGACCGTCGAGATCCGCACCGCGGCGCTCGGCAGCTACTTCATGAAGGTCGACGGCCAGCGGCAGATCCGCGTCCGGCGCGACAACTAGCGTCGCATTTTTCACCGGC
Source organism: Caulobacter sp. (assembly GCA_021741355.1). Lineage (GTDB taxonomy): Bacteria > Pseudomonadota > Alphaproteobacteria > Caulobacterales > Caulobacteraceae > Caulobacter. The sequence continues at coordinate 95,274 of JAIOXZ010000003.1, read as the reverse complement.
CGGGACACCTATCGATCCTTGGGATCAAGGGCGTCCCGGAGGCCGTCGCCGATGAAGTTGAAGGCCATCAGGGTCACGACCATCGTCAGGGACGGGAAGACCAGCAGCCAGGGCGCCATCTCCATGTCCTGGGCGCCAGTGGCGATCAGGGTTCCCAGCGAGGCCATCGGCGGCTGGACGCCCAGGCCGAGGAACGACAGGAAGCTCTCGGCGATGATCACCGCGGGGATCGTCAGGGTCACATAGATCACCACCGGTCCAAGCAGGTTGGGCACGATGTGGCGGATGATGATCTGGCCGGAGGAGAGGCCCGCAGCGCGGGCCGCCTCGATGAACTCCTTGCTCTTCAGCGACAGGGTCTGGCCGCGCACGATCCGCGACATGGTCAGCCACTCGACCGCGCCGATGGCGAGGAAGATCAGGAAGATGTTCCGCCCGAACGTCACCATCAGCAGGATGACGAAGAAGATGAAGGGCAGCGAATAGAGGGTGTCGACGATGCGCATCATGATCTCGTCGATCCGGCCACCCAGGTAGCCCGCGACCGCGCCCCACAGGACGCCGATGACCAGCGACACGCTGGTCGCCACGACGCCGATCGCCAGCGAGACTCCCAGCCCCGCCAGCAGCCGGGCGGCCAGATCGCGGCCGAGCGAGTCGGTTCCGAGCAGGTGTCCGCTTTGCAGCGGGCCCATCCAGACGTCGGTCTTGGTCACGGTGTCGTAGTGATACGGGACCAGCCAAGGCCCGACGACCGCCAGGACCACCATCACCGCCAGCACCACCATGCCGGTGACCGCGGCCTTGTTGCGCAGCAGGCGGCGGGCGGCGTCGTCCCAGAGGGAGCGGCCCCTGACCGCGTTCTGCAGGAGCGCCGCGCGCTCCGGCGAACCGGGGATCATATCGACGACGCTCATGACAGCCGCACCCGCGGATCGAGCGCCGCATAGAGCATGTCGGCGATCAGGTTCAGGACCAGGATCAGCACGGCGTAGACGATCACCATGCCCATCACGACGGTGTAGTCGCGCTGCAGCGCGCTGTTGACGAAGAACTTCCCGAGGCCCGGCAGGTTGAAGATCTTCTCGACCACCAGCGAGCCGGTCAGCAGGCCGGCGGCGGCCGGACCGAGGTAGCTGACCAGCGGCATGATCGCCGCGCGCAGGGCGTGTTTGCGGACGATGAGGCTTTCAGGGAGGCCCTTGGCCCGCGCCGTGCGGATGTAGTTGGAGCCCAGCACCTCGATCATCCCGGCCCGCGTGAGACGCGAGATGACGGCGATCTGCGGCAGGGCGAGAACCGTGATCGGAAGGATCAGATTGGCCAGCGCCCCGTCGTTCCACCCCGCGGTCGGCAGCCAGCCGAGTTTCGAGGCGAACACCAGCACCAGCAGCGGCGCGGTGACGAAGGTCGGGATGCAGACCCCGAGGATCGCGATTCCCATGGTCAGATAGTCGGCGACACGGTTCTGGCGCAGGGCGGCGATGACCCCCAGCGACATCCCGATCATCGCCGCCAGCAGCATCGACAGGCCGCCCAGCGTGAGACTGACCTTGTAGTTGGCCTGGAGGATCTCGAGCACCGTCTTGTCGCGGTACTTCAGCGACGGCCCGAAGTCGCCGACGGCCACGCCCTTCAGATAGTTGACGTACTGCTCGACCAGCGGGCGATCCATGCCGAACTGGGCCATGACGGCCTTCTCGACCTCGGGCGACAGCTGGCGCTCGTTGACGAACGGACTGCCCGGCGCCGCGCGCATCATGAAGAAGGCGACCGTGATCACCAGCAACAGCGTGGGAATCGCCACGAGGAGACGGCGGAACAGGAAACGCAGCATCGTCGGCTCACTGGCGCGGCAAAGCCGCAAAGGCGTTGCGAAACTTCCACCCGGCTTGGATGATGTCAACGAACCCCATCCCGGATGACCCAGACATGACTGAATTCCGCCGTGTGACTGACGATTTTTCGGTCAGCCCGCAGATCGCGCCCGAGGACATGGCTGATGCGGCCGCCCAGGGCTTCACCCTGGTGATCAACAACCGGCCCGACGGCGAGGTCCCCGGCCAGCCGACCAGCGCGCAGATGGAGGCCGCCGCCCGCGCCGCCGGCATGGACTACGTGCACATTCCGGTCACGGGCAGTCCCAACGATGACCAGATCACCGCCAACCGCGTGGCGATCGAGGACGCCGACGGCCCCGTGCTGGCCTTCTGCCGGTCCGGCACGCGGTCGATCGTCACCTGGTCGATCGGGCAGGCGCTGTCGGGCGTGCGGTCGAGGAGCGACCTGGCGGCGCTCGGACGGCAGGCCGGATATGATCTGTCGGGCGTGCTGGGCTAGAGGGGGACATAAAAGGGGACACACACTCATTTGCGAGCAAATGAGTGTGTGTCCCCTTTTGGCGTCAGCCGCCGAAGTCGTCGCTGAACCGTTCGATCTGGTGCATGCGCTCGTGCAGCACGGTCACGATCCCGACAGCGCCGTCCTCCAGCACCTTCCAGTAGATCAGGTGCTTCTCGTACCGGCAGACATAGCCATCGACTCCGAACTCCGCCGGAATGGCGCGCCAGGGGAACCGGCGCGCGGCGATCGCAGCGAAGCGCGCGAACAAGCCCTCGATGTAGGCCTTCGCCTGGTCCTCGCCCCAGGTATCGAGCGAGTATCGGTAGATCTCGTCGATCCGGCTGCCCGCGCCGTCGCTTACCCGCCAGGAGGTCATCCCTCAGTGCGGGCGTTGCGCGCAAACACCGCATTGGCGTCGAGCGGGCGGTAGGCGCTGTCGGGGGCGGCGAAGGCGCGAGTCAGTTCGGCCTTGAGCCGTTCGAACGCTTCCTGCTCCGCGCGCGCCTTGTCGCGGCGGATCAGGTCGCGCACGTATTCGCTGACGTTGTCATAGGCGCCGGCATCGCCGACGTTCGCGGCGACAAAGTCGCCGAGTGCGCCGGTAACCCGCACGTTCAGCGTCATGGTCCTGGACATGGATGCCTCCAAAGCTGGCCCGTCCAGATATAGTGGAATATTCTTTACGAACCAAGCCCGGCGAAGCGGCGGTGGTCTCGCAGGCTAGCTTCCGCCCAGCGTCACCCTCGCGGCCATCGCCGAGGGTTCCGGCTCGCAGCTGGCCAGGACCAGTTGCGCCGCGACGAGACACAGGAAGGCGAAGGCCGCACGCTGGAGCCGTTTTGAGACAAAGATCGCTGCGTCGGCCGCCATTCTGGCGTTCTCCCCGTTGTGACGGGGGGCGCAGCGCAAGTCCCGGGCCGCCGGACGTTCACAGTCCCGTCACGCAGCCGTCGTTTGTCCGTGATGCGAATTACACTAGTTAACGGCGTCGATGCAGCCGCGGGGGCGGCGAGAGGTTTGTATGGCCGGGACGCTCTGGACGTCCGATTTCCACTTCGGGAGTGGCAGGGTGAAGGTTCGGGCCACGGGCGCGGACCTGGCGATTGATCGCGGCCTGATGGGCGATATCGCGCTGTGGCTGGCCTATTACATCCCGGTGCGGCTGAAGGGGTTCTGGGCGTGGGCCGTCACGCCCGGGCCGAGGGTCTGGTTCGCACCCGACCCGCCCCGGCCCTGGTACCTGCTTTGGCTGGCCGCATGCTGGAGCGGGGTGCGGATCGCCCGATCGCCCGAAGGCGCCGACGCCGCCGTCTATTTCGAGGACACGACGGTCGGCCAGGCGCCGGCCTGCGATCTGCCGGTGCGCTACAACTTCGACTGCGGCGATGTCTCCAAGAGCCATGTGGCCAAGGTCTTCGAGGATGTGTTCGGCTATCCGCTGCGGATCGATCCGGCGACCTCGACCGGCCCCGCCGTCGAGAAGGGCGAGGGCAACGGCGCGCATGACGGACGGATCGTGCAGTGCCCCTGCCCCGCCCTGCCCGGCCGGGTCTACCAGCGCGTGATCGACACCGTTGACGGCGATCAGGTCGTCGATCTGCGCACGCCGTGCGTCGGCGGCGCGCCGGCGCTGACCTTCATCAAGCGGCGGCCCGTGCGGGACCGCTTCGCGAACTACAACAGCTCGGTGTCGCTGCACCGGCCGGAAGACCTTTTTTCGCCGCAGGAACTGGAGATGATCGGCCGGTTCTGCGGGGCCATGCAGCTTGACTGGGGCGGGCTGGATATCCTGCGGGATCGCGGCGACGGCCGGCTGTATATTGTTGATGTGAACAAGACCGACATGCCACCGCTGCGGCTGCCCTGGCCGCAGAAGATGGCGGCGATCGCGATCCTGTCGAAAGCGTTTCTGACGATGATTGAAACCGACACTGCAAAGGCCCGCGCATGATCCCGTTCGTCCGCGACATCACGTTCGAGTACGGCGCCTGTGACCGGCTGACGCCGCTGATCCGCAGGGTGGTGGCCAACAACCCCGGCCCGTTCACCTTCATGGGGACCGGCACCTACATCATCGGCAACGGCGAGGTCGCGGTGATCGATCCGGGCCCCGACATGGACGATCACCTGGAGGCGATCCTGGCCGCCACGGCGGGCGAGACGATCACCCACATCTTCGTCACCCACAACCACATGGACCACTCGCCGCTGGCCCGGCCACTGGCCGCGCGGACCGGCGCGACGATCTACGCCTGCGCCCAGCAGGGCGTACCGACCGAGGCGGAAGTCCGGCTCGAGGCAGGTGACGACCGCGTGTTCACGCCCGACGTCGGCCTCTGTGATGGCGGCGTGTTCAAGGGCGGGGACTGGACCCTGGAGGCGATCCCGACGCCGGGGCACACCTCCAACCACATCTGCTACGCCCTGCTTGAGGAGAACGCCCTGTTCTCCGGCGACCACATCATGGGCTGGTCGACGACGGTGATCAGTCCGCCCGACGGCGACATGGGCGATTACTTCGACAGCCTCGACCGGGTGAAGGCGCGGGACTTCGCGATCATCTGGCCGACGCATGGCCCGCCGATCACCGAGCCTGACCCGTTCGTGCAGGCCTATATCGACCATCGCCGCGCCCGAGAGGCGCAGATCCTGGCGGCGCTGGCCGGCGGCCACACGCAGATCAAGCCGATGGTCACCGACCTCTACAAGGCCGTCGACGCGCGCCTGCACCCGGCCGCGGCCCATTCGGTGATGGCCCACATGGTCCAGCTGGTGAAGGAAGGCCGCGTCCTGTGCGACGGAGCCCCTGCGCTGGACAGCGAATACCGGCTGGCGAGCTAGCGCCGCAGGGGCCAGGGCGGCTTCGGCTTGTTCGGCGACAGCGGGCACATCTGCCGCACGGCGGTCCAGTCGCCCGGGGCCATCGCAGGCACGCCGGTCTTCGCCAGCGCGCGCGCCGCCGTCGCCCGACGGCCGCTGTCCGGGTGGGTGGCGAACCATTCAGCGGCGCGGTTGACGCCCTCGGGCGAAGTCTTGTCGGCCAGCCGTTCGAAGAAGGCGGCCATGCCGGCCGTGGAAATCCGGTTCGCCGCCAGCAGCTCAAAGGCCCGTTCGTCGGCCTCCCGCTCAAGGGTCCGGCTGTAGCGCTGTTCGGTGAAACTGCTCGCCAGCAGCACCGCCTGCTGGCCAGCCCCCGAGCCGCCGCCGACCACCGCGTCGAGCACCAGGCCGAGGCCGAGCGACCGCAGCACCGCCTCCATGACGTGGCGCTTTTCGATGTGCGCGATCTCGTGCGCCAGCACGCCGGCCAGTTCATCCGACGACCGGGCGTCGGCGATCAGGTCGTCGGTGACCAGGATCGTGCCGCCCGGCAGGGCGAAGGCGTTGACCATCGGCGCATGCACCGGAATGACCCGGACCACGAACGGCATGTCCACGTCGCGGGTGAGGCGGCGCGTCAGATCGTTCAGGCTGGCCTGGCCGGCGGGATTGCCCGTGCAGGGCTTGAGCGCCACCTGCAGCTGACTGGCCATGTTGCGGCCCATGTCGGCCTCGATGCCCGGCGGAGTCGCCCGGGCGAGCGGCCGCGCTGCCATCGGAATGCCGACGAAGATGCCCACCGCCAGGGTGACGCCGGCCACGGCCAGCCAGACCACAAGCCGTCCCTCGCGGTTGCGGCTGGCGCGGCGCGCGGCCCTGACGGACAGGCCTGTCGCGGCCTCCCATTCGGCGACGTCGAGGACCAGCCGGCCATCCCCGCTCCGGGGCGCCAGCCGGATTAGCCCGGCTTCCACGGCGAGAATCCGCACGCCCTTGAGCGGCCAGCGAAAGGAGGCCCCGTCGCCCTCGCCGATGAGGTCGCCATCGACGACGCTCACCGCGACCCGGCGCCTCCGGGATGTCAGCCCATCGTAATAGTCGCCCTGCATGGTCAGATCGGCGAGAAGCCGAACGCGTCCGCCATGCCTTCGCCGGACCCGGGGCCACGCTCGGCCTGGTTGGCGTCCGCCAGCGGGGCTAGGCCGGACGCCGTCAGGCACCGGACCATGAAGCGGGCGGTGCGCGCCTGGATGAACGGCGACAGCAGACCGAGGCTGAAGATCAGCATCAGGACGTTTGTGACGCTGAGGCCCAACAGGTCCAGCGCCTTGAGGTTCAGGGTGAACCGCGCGTCGCCGATCTTCAGCGAGCCGATGATCGCCCGCAGGAGCGCGGCGTTGTACGGCGCGAAGATCAGCATGACGTAGACCGCGAACACCAGCGCCCAGGCGTAGGTGATGACCATGAACATGGCCGACGGTCCCGCCGACGGGTTCTCCGGATCGGCCATGGCGCCGGTGGCCAGCATCGAACCGACCAGCACGAAGGCGAAGAGGAAATAGCCGACAAAGACGCCGGCCCAGCCCAGGGCGAACCAGCCGTAGAGGCCTTCGTCTTCGCGGCGGGCCCAGCGCAGCTTCAGATCGCCGAAGCGGAGATTGCCCCAGAGCTTCTCCGCCAGCCGCATCGAGGCCGCCGGCTGGAACCAGCCCAGAGTGATGCCGGTCAGGAGGCCGTAGCCCAGCGTGGACAGCCCATAGTCCCACGGCGATCCCGTGAGATGGAACCGCACGCCGCGCCAGACCGTGCGGCTGGCCATGTAGCGGAAGGCGAAGAAGATCGCCGCGCCCAGCAGCACCGGCAGCGCCAGATAGAGCGGCAGGATGATCAGCACCGCGAACGCCGGGCCGAGGAACTGCGCGCCGCCGACGACCAGCAGGAACGGCAGGCCGACGGTGAACAGGGCGATCAGGAACCCGATGAACAGCTCCCGCCCCGTACCCGTGTACTCGAAGGGCTCGCCGTTGAGGCTGATCCGCGACCAGACGCGGCGGCGGACCTCGGTGCGCCCCCAGAACCGGTAGAGCGTCAGCGTAACGAGGTTGAGCAGGCCGTTCTTGACGCTCAGCCCGAGGAAGGACTGCGTGTCTATGGACTCGCTGAACGCAAGCGATTCACCGGCCGACCCACTCGTCGACTCGCTACTCTGGAATTGCATGAGACCCCCGCCTGACAGACGGGCAGTTTCCGGCGGGGACGGCACGAGTCAACCGATAGCTGAGCCCGCTGCGCCGATTTCCGCGGCCTGCGGCATCGGCATTTCGTCTAGCCCGAGATCGCGGTCGCCAGGGTCCCGATGCGGCGGCAGTTGGCGCCCATGTCGCTCTCTCCGATGCGGCGCACGGCCCGCAGGTCGATGCGGGCGCCGGCGCCGTTCGGGCGGACGCGGACCACGACGTCATCCTTGAAGCCGTAGAGCAGGCTGACCGCCGTCGCCTCGATCCGGCCCGAGGCCGGGTCGGCCGTGACGATCGACAGACCCGCCGCCTCGACGGCCGACTTGGCGTGAGCGAAGGCCTGCGCCGCGTTCGCCGTGAGCGTCACCGGCCGGGCGGCCGGGCAGGTCTCGGCGTTGACTTCGGCTACCGAACGGCCGGCGTAGGCCCGCGATCCGAGCGGCAGGATCGGCGAGGGATCGACCGGATTGGCGTCCGGACCCCGGTCCCGCAGCACCGTCGGCGAGAACATCAACGGCTCGCTCCAGTCCGTGGCCACGTCGTGGATCAACGGTCGGCTGGTGTCCCACAGGCCGTAGCCGATGAACGCCGCCCAGGTCAGGGCCGTCACCAGCAGGGCCAGGAAGGCCTTGCCCCAGAGCTTCGAGAAGCCGCCGAAGATCGCCACCAGCAGGCCGAGAATGCCGGTCAGCACCCCGACCAGGGCGATTGCGGGGGCCCAGCCGAGCGACTCGGTCGGTCCCTGGATCAGCATGGCGTCAAAACCCTGCTGCGGGGTGATCACCTGGAACTTCACCGCCAGCGCCCCGACCAGCCACATGGCCGCCGGCGCGAGCGACACCAGCAGGGCGAAGTCCAGGTAGCGGGCGGCGAAGCCGGGCCCCTTGCCCGACTTCGGCGTGGACTTCGACTTGCCCTTCGCGGCCTTCTTGCCGGTCACGCCCGGGAGCGGGGCGAAGGCGAGCGGCGTCTCGTCACTGGAGAACAGCGCCTTGCCCGTCGGAGCCCGCCCTTTGTCCGACGTCGTCTTCATCGTCAGCGGCGCGTCGGCGGCCGGTTTGCCGCCGGCCGCAGCCGGAGTCATGTCTGGCATGCTGGGCAGCGGCGGCGGGACATCGCCGTCGTCCTCGGGCTCCGAGGGCGACCAGGCATGGGATTCCTCGATCACGGGGTCCGGCTCCGCGGGCGCGGAGACGGGCGTGACGATCTTGTCGTCGAACTTGGCGTCCATGGGTTCATCGGCCCCGACGGCAGCAGCCACGCTGGCCGGGGCCTCAGATTTTCCCGCGGTAGCCTCCGGCGCGGCGGCCACCTCAGCGGAAGGTTCAGGCGGCTCCGGCGCATGAAGCACCGGGCCCGGCGCGGCGCGCTCGGCCACCGTCGTGGCGACCAGGACCGGCGTGGACGGCAGGACGTAGTCCTTCATCCGTTCGCGGATCAGCTTCTTGTCGATCTTGCCGGTCGCGCCGAGCGGGATGTCGTCGACGAAGGCCACATCGTCCGGCATCCACCACTTGGCGATCTTGCCGACGAGGAACTCGAGCATCTCCTCCTTGGTCGCCTTTTCGCCGGGCTTGAGCTTGATCAGCAGCAGCGGCCGCTCGTCCCACTTGGGATGGGGCATGCCGATCACCGCCGCCAGCTCCACCTTCGGGTGGCCCATGGCGATGTTCTCGATGTCGATCGTGCTGATCCACTCGCCGCCGGACTTGATCACGTCCTTGGCGCGGTCGGTGATCTGCATGAAGCCTTCGGGATCGATCGTGGCGACGTCGCCCGTGTCGAAGTAGCCCTCGTTGTCGAGGATATTGCCGCCGGCGCCCTTGAAGTACTCGCGGACCACGAACGGGCCCTTGACCATCAGGTGGCCGAAGGTGCGCGCGTCGTGCGGCAGCTCACGGCCCTCGTCGTCGGTCAGCTTCAGGTCGATGCCGAGCGGCGGGCGGCCCTGCTTGAGTTTGTAGGCCATGCGCTCGTCATAGGAGAGGCCGGCGACGCGGGCGTTGGGCGAGCCGAGCGTGCCCAGCGGCGAGGTCTCGGTCATGCCCCAGGCGTGCAGCACATCCACACCGTAGCGGTCGTGGAAGCCCCGGATGATCGATTCCGGACAGGCCGAGCCGCCGATCACCACGCGCTTGAGCTTGCTGAGCTTGCCGTTGGTCTTGTCGAGATGTTGCAGAAGCATCTGCCAGACCGTCGGCACGGCCGCGGAGAAGGTCACGCCCTCGGTCTCGATCAGCTCGTGGATCGACTCGCCGTCCATCTTCGAGCCCGGCATGACGAGCTTGGCGCCGACCGCCGGGGCCGCGAAGGCGATGCCCCAGGCGTTGGCGTGGAACATCGGCACCACCGGCAGCACCGTATCCAGCGCCGAGACGCCGAGCACGTCGCTCTGCAGGCCGACCAGGGTGTGGAGGTAGTTGGAACGGTGGGAATAGAGGACGCCCTTGGGGTCGCCCGTCGTGCCCGAGGTGTAGCAGAGGCCGCAGGCGGTGTTCTCGTCGAAGCCGCCCCAGGCGACGTCCGCGTTGCTGCCCTCGACCAGGGTCTCGTAGGTGTGGGCGCCCTTCCAGTTGATCGACGGCACGCCGCGGATCTGGAACGGGGTCATGTGATGGCTGTCGGTGAAGACGATCACATGTTCGACCGACGGGCAGTTGGCCAGGATCGTCTCGAGAATCGGCACGAAGGTCAGGTCGACGAAGATGATCCGGTCTTCCGCGTGGCGGATGATCCAGGCGATCTGGTCCGGGTGCAGCCGCGGGTTCAGCGTGTGACAGACCGCGCCGATGCCCATGATGCCGTACCAGGCTTCCATGTGCCGGCCGGTGTTCCAGGCCAGGGTCGCGACCCGGTCGCCGAGGCGGATGCCCAGACCCAGCAAGGCGTTGGAGACCTTTTTGGCGCGGTCGTGCATCTGGGCGTAGGTTTCACGGACGATCGGCCCCTCGACCGATCGCGAGACGACCTCACGGTCGCCATGCCACCGCTTGGCGTGATTCAGGACCGTGTCGACGGTCAACGCCGACTGCTGCATCAGGCCCTGCATGCCCGCTCTCTCCCCAGTGTTTCCTTGCGGGATCAACCCTAACCGCGCCGGGCCGCGCGGGCAACGCGGGGCAAGCCAAGCGCGAATATTCACCATGTCGCCGTTGGCAAACCCCGCGGGTTGTGGCCGATAGGCCGTCATGAGCGAAATGCCGCCCCCCACCGCGTCCGCCCCACTGCTGATCGCCGTCGCCGGTGGGTCTGGATCGGGCAAGAGCACGCTCGCGACCGCGCTTGAGGCGCGGCTGTCGCCGGGAACTGTGACGCTGGTGATCGAGGACGCCTACTACGGCGACTTCGGCGGCCGGCCGGGCTTTGACGCAGCCTCGTTCGACTTCGACGACGTCACCGCCAAGGACCACGGCCTGCTGGCCGAGCACCTGACCGCGCTGCGGGCGGGCCAGACCGTCGACGCGCCGCTCTATTGTTTCGAGACACACCGCCGCCTGCCGTCCCTCGAGACCATCACCCCCGCGCCGCTGATCGTCGTCGAGGGCGCGCATCTGCTGTGCACGCCGGCGCTGGCGGACCTGTTCGACCTGCGGATCTACGTCGATACGCCGCCAGACGTGCGGTTCATCCGCCGGCTGATCCGCGACCAGGCGCAGCGCGGCCGGACGGCAGACTCGGTGATCCAGCAGTATCTGGCGACCGTGCGGCCGGCCCATGAGCGGCTGATCGAACCCTCCCGGTCGCGGGCGGACATCATCATCGCCGACGGCCGCGGCGCCGTGGTTCCGGATGATCCGACCGAGTTTGACCGGCTCCTGACCCCGGTGCTGGCGCACCCGCTGCTCAGCTCATTTCGCGCCTAGGCCCAATTTGGGGGAAAGTCGTCTTGCCGCCCGGATTCTTTCGCCTATAGGCTGAGTGTGTAACAGCGTTTTTCGAGGACAAATGGCGACGTCAGCCTTGGGAGAGAAACGGTCTGAGCGAAAGCGCAAACTCATTCTCACGTCCGCCCGGACGATTTTCACACGCGAAGGTTTCGCCCACGCCGGCATGGAGCAGGTCGCGCGCGACGCGGGCGTGTCCACAGCCACCCTCTACGCCCACTTTCCGGGCAAGGCCGAGCTGTTCCGCATCGTGGTCGAGGAAACCCTCGGCGACATCTCGGCGCGGGTGGTCGAATCCACCGCGGTGACAGGCGACGCCGCCACGCGGCTCACCGCGTTCGGCAAGGCCTACGCGGAATTCTACTGCTCACCGACCGCCCGGGCGACGTTCCGGATGGTGATCGCCGAGCGACGGCGGTTTCCGCAGTTGGCCGACCATTTCCAGTCCCGCAGCCGTCTCGAGCTCGGCGGGACGCTGCTGGATCTTCTCAAGACGCTCGAGGCGAGCGGCGAGATCGCCGTTGAGCGGCCTTCGTGGGCTGCCGGGCAGTTCCAGGGCATGATCGAGCACGCCACCCTGATCCTGGGGCTGGTGGGCGGCGACGACGTGATGCCGGTCCGACCGCTCGACACCATCGTGGCCGAGGCGGTCGAGACCTTCCTGGCCCGCTACGGCGTCAGGGAAAGAGCCGCCTAGTCGTCCAGCCGCCGTCCTGGTGATCGAACACCAGCCGTTCATGCAGGCGGAAGGGCCGGTCGCGCCAGAACTCGATCGACTGCGGCGTCAGCCGGAAGCCAGACCAATGCGGCGGGCGCGGCACCTTGCCGAGGCCGAAGCGCAGGCCGGCCTCGGCGACCCGTTTGCCGAGCGCCAGCGGCTCTTCCATCGTCCGCGACTGGTCAGACGCCCAGGCGCCGATCTGGCTGTGGCGGGCGCGGGAGGCGAAATAGGCGTCGGCCTCGGCGTCGCTGACGGGCGTGATCGTTCCGCGCACGCGCACCTGGCGGCGCAGGGACTTCCAGTGGAACAGCAGCGCGGCGACCGGATTGGCGGCCAGCTCGCGGCCCTTGGCGCTTTCGAGGTTGGTGTAGAAGACGAAGCCGTCGGCATCGACGTCCTTGAGCAGGACCATCCGCACGTCCGGCATGCCCGCCGCGTCCACCGTGGCCAGGGCCATGGCGTTGCCGTCGTTGGGCTCGGACTTGTGCGCCGCCGTCAGCCAGGTCTCGAACAGGGTGATCGGGTCGCCCTCCGGCAGCAGGGGCAGAGGCTCTGCCTCGGTCACCTGCTCGACGTAGTCGGCCTCGGCGGGAGACGGCGGGATCAGGTCGGTCTTGTCGTTCATACGGCGACATATAGCGCGCTCGCGGGAATGTTTCAGGCTTAACCGACCATTGACGGTGTCGGTTCACCTTGCCCGCCATGACCGGGGACGGGCGCAGGATGACCGCGCGCTGGGCGCGCGCACGACTGGGGGTCGGACCCGGTGCGGACGAGCACGCCCTGCGCGCCGCCTTCCGCGAGGCGGCCAAGCGCAATCACCCCGACCGGCCCGGCGGCGATCCGGCCGCCTTCCGCGAGATCATGGAGGCCTATCGCTTCCTCAAGGGCGGCGATCCCGAGGCCGCCGCCTTCCTGCCCGCGCCGCCGGCCCCCGCCGCCCCGGTGCGGCTGGTGATCACCATTCCGCCCGAGACGGCCGTGTTCGGCGGGTCGGTCGCGGCGGATGCCGGCGATGGCCGACGGCTTAAGGTCAGCCTGCCCGCCGGCATGCGGCCCGGCGAGAAGGTGCGGGCCGGCGACCAGGTGTTCGAAGTCGTGGTGCGGGGCGAGGGCGCAATCATCCGCGGCGACGACCTGTGGATCACCACCCGGGTCGATCCCGCCGTGCTGGTCGACGGCGGCCGTCTGGCCGTGGTCACGCCGCGCGGGACCCGCACCGTCTGGGTCAGCCGCAAGGCCGCCGCCCGCGCGCTGGTGCGCCTGCCCGGCGAGGGCCTGCCCGCCCGCGAGGGCCACCGGCAAGGGGATCTGTTCGTGCGCCTGGCCGCCGGCGCGGCGCGGGCCGAGAGCCCGGCGCGGACGCTGCTGCGCCAGTTCGCCGCCGCCTGGGCGGCGTGATGGGGCGGCCCAGGTTTGTGACCTCCTCTCCCTTCCGCTAGAAGCGCCCCATGTCGCACAACACTTTCGGCCACCTGTTCCGCGTGACCACCTGGGGCGAGAGCCACGGGCCGGCGCTCGGCTGCGTGGTCGACGGCTGCCCGCCGGGGATTCCGCTGACGGCGGAGGACATCCAGGTCTGGCTCGACCAGCGCAGGCCGGGCCAGGGCAAGTTCGTCACCCAGCGCCAGGAGCCGGACGCGGTGCGCATCCTGTCCGGCGTGTTCGAGGACGACCGGACCGGCGGTCCGGTGACCACCGGCACGCCGATCAGCCTGATGATCGAGAATACCGACCAGCGCTCGAAGGACTATTCCGAGATCGCCCAGGCTTTCCGGCCGGGCCATGCCGACTGGCCCTATTTCGCCAAGTACGGCGTGCGCGATTACCGCGGCGGGGGCCGCTCCTCGGCCCGCGAAACCGCCGCCCGGGTGGCCGCCGGGGCCGTGGCGCGCAAGGTGCTGGAGGGCGTCACCATCCGCGGCGCGCTGGTGCAGATCGGCCCGCACGCCGTGGACCCAGGCCGCTGGGACTGGAGCCAGACGCGCGAGAACGGCTTCTGGTGTCCCGACGCCGGCATGGTCCCCGTCTGGGAAGAGCACCTGGAGAAGATCCGCAAGGCCGGCTCCTCGACCGGCGCTGTCGTCGAGGTCGAGGCCACGGGCGTGCCCGCCGGCTGGGGCGCGCCGCTCTACGGCAAGCTCGACGCCGAACTGGCCGCCGCGATGATGTCGATCAACGCCGCCAAGGGCGTTGAAATCGGCGCCGGCTTCGCATCCGCCGCCCTGACCGGCGAGGAGAACGCCGACCAGATGCGCATGGGCAACGACGGCATCAGCTTCCTGTCGAACAAGGCCGGCGGCGTGCTGGGCGGCATCTCCTCCGGCCAGCCGGTGGTGGTCCGCGTGGCCTTCAAGCCGACCTCCTCGATCCTCACCCCGCGCGAGACGGTCAACGAGGCGGGCGCCGAGATCGAACTGCGCACCAAGGGGCGGCATGACCCCTGCGTGGGCATCCGCGCCGTGCCGGTGGTCGAGGCGATGATGGCCTGCGTGCTGGCGGACGCGTTCCTGCGGCACCGCGGGCAGACGGGTGGCGGCGCGTTTGCGCCGGGCGGGGACGGGCGGGGGTAGGCTGGGTCGGTCAGGGTCGCGACCGCCGTCGACCCTTCTAAGAAGTCGCAAACGTCTGCCCCCTCAAGATAGCCCTGATTCAATTCGCGGCTCAGTGGAGAGCTGGTGCCTGAGCGGTCAAACAAGACCGGCGCGCAGTCGCATCTTGCCATAATCACGTGAAGTGCTATATTTACGTAACTTGATTTATCCACGTGAGTTAGGCGCCATGGAATTTCGATCTCCCACGGTGGCGGCGCAGCAGAACGTCGCCGCCATCACCTACCTGACCAAGTCGCTTAGCGACCCTGCGGCCGGCCGCGCGGTTGTCGAGGAGCTGATTGCGGAACTGGGCAACGCCACCGACAGGTATCCAGACTGGCACCCCATCCTGACTTGCCCGCCCCGAGACTCGCGCGAGCACCGTTCCAGCCTTCAGCAGATTGGAGCCTATGGGGGACTCGATCACACTATTGAGTTCGTCCGCGGATTTGTGACCTGCCCTTATTCAGAGGAGGATGCGGATCGGCTGGTGAACGCCGTGAATGCGGTGCCTAACCTCAGGGCGCATCGGCTTTCTGAGCCCCTCTATTCAGACAAAGCCTATCCGGTCGTGGTCGCCGCGTGGAATGTCGAACTCGAGGGCGACGGCACAATCCGAAGCCGGGACGCCCTTAGTTGGTTCGTCTCCCTCACGGCGAGCGAGGCAGCCAACGCGCAGGTGGCGGAGACCTGGTGGAACATCCGATCCTACATCCTGGGGAGCCCCCATGGGTCCCGCTCATCTTTGTTCGTGAACCAGCACACGGGCGCACACATGCGTAAGATCCTGGAGGCGATGAACGAGAGCGGCATGTTCGGGCCGATCAAAGAGTCGTCGCTGGATATGCTATCGCAGAAGAAGCGCAACGCGATCGGCGAGACGCTCATCCGGACAGCAGTGACGAATTGGGATCGAACGGCCCCCTCCTTCACCTTCGAGTTGCGCGGGGAAGCCTGCAAGGCATCGCTGCGTGACACGTGGGAAGACAATGAGGAGTTGTCGGTCCGTGTCGAGATCGGCGAGCACGACCTCTACGTTTCAGGATTCTACTACCCATCCAGGGATGAGATCACGAACGTCGATCCACGCGGAAAGCGCCAGCTGGCCGAGAAGTTTCTCTAATGCTTGGAGACGTGCGTCGCGTTCTTGCTCGGAAGCTACGCCTAATTTGTGATGCCTATTCTTAGGCGCTCACGTACTTCGCTTCGAAGCCGAAGGGGACACGAACTTGAAGTGCATGTCCCCGAGCTCCGTCGAAACCACGCCGTCGATCTCTTGCGGGCCAGCGTGCCGGTCTCTCCAGCCTGGTCAAGGGCAGGCCCTGCGGGCCTGTCGCTGCGCGACGCGAAGCGCCCTTGAGCAGGCTGGGGAGACCGGCGATCCTCTCGCCATGAGATCAGGGCCGGGTTTGGCCGTGCCCCTCGCCCTTCCCACTGTCATCCCGGACGGCCCGAAGGGACGATCCGGGACCCAGATCGAATCCCATCCGTGGCGCGTGAGGGCGAATCTGGGTCCCGGCTCTTCGCGCTCCGCGCTGCGGCCGGGATGACAGGCGATGCAGTTGACACTGACCGTCGGTCAGTAACTAATGACCCTCGGTCATCAGGAACGGATCGATGGGCAAGCCCGCGCGCCGCCGCCTCCAGCCGGAGGCGCGGAAACTTGAGATTATCGAGGCGGCCGAGCGGCTGCTGGCCGCCCAGGGCTCGCGGGTGCGGGTCGAGGACGTGGTCCGCGAGGCCGGCGTCGCGAAGGGCACCTTCTTCCTCTATTTTCCCACCTGGGACGACCTGCTGGAGACCGTTCGCCAGCGGCTGGTGACCGAGTTCGACCGGACCCATCCCCTGCCGACCGAGGCCGAGGGACCGATCGACTGGCCGGGGCTCGTCGAATCCCAGGCGGCCGCCTTCATCGACTGGACCCTGTCGCGGCAGGGGTTCGGCGACGCGGTGTTCCACTCCGACTTCGCCGAGCGCCGCCCACTGGCCGACAACGGCATCCTGCGGCTCAGCGCCGTGATCCGCGCCGGCCAGGAGGTCCAGGCCTTCGGACCCGTCGATCCGGACCCCACGGCGCGTCTGCTGTTCGCCGTGATCCATGAGTCCGCCGACGCCGTCGCCGGCGGGGCGGATCGTGAAGCCATCATCGCGGCGCTCAACAGTCTGCTCCGGCGCACCCTCGCGCCATAGCCCAACGTCCAGAGGAGGATCCGCCCATGAGTGAGAGCGTCAACGTCCGCTACATGGTCAGCGACGTGCAGCAGGCCGTCGACTGGTACGTCGGCCACTTCGGCTTCAGTGAGCAGATGAACGCCGCGCCGGCCTTTGCATCCGTTGAGCGCGGCGCGCTGCGGCTGCTGCTCAGCGGCGCGAAGAGTTCGGCCGGCCGGCCGATGCCCGACGGCCGCCAGCCCGAGGCCGGCGGCTGGAACCGCTTCCAGGTGATCGTCGACGACATCGCCGCCGAGGTGGAGCGGCTGCGGACGCGCGGCGTGAACTTCCGCAATGACATCCTGTCCGGGCCCGGCGGCTCGCAGATCCTGGCCGAGGACCCGTCCGGCAATGTCGTCGAGCTGTTCCAGCCGGCCGGGCGGGGTGATCCCGGGGGACTGGCTTTCCTGTCCCTTGGGACTGGATAGCCTGTCCCCTTGCTGCACAACGGGGACAGTTCAAGCAGTCCCAAGGGACAGCTAGAACAGTCCCCTTCCGCCCTACCCCACCCGCGTGAACCACATTTCCCAGTTGGTCTCCCAGCTCGCGCCACCGTCGTCGGAGAAGGCCTGGCGCCATTCGCAGCGGGTCGGGGTGATGGCCGACCAGAGGAAGCGGACCTTGATCGGCTTGCCCTGAAAGACGTCGTCGCCGAGGAACACCCCCTCCCCGTCCGCGAACGCGCCATGCACCGGCGGGTCGATGTCCGGAAAGCGGGAGTCCAGCCACCAGATCGACCAGCGGCGCAGGGCCGGGTCGAACCGGCGGACGGTCACCGCGGCGTAGGCGCCCTCGGGCAGGTCGACGGTGTTGTCGTCCATGTTGCCCAGACCGCCCATGGTCTTCTGCATCACGCAGGTCCCGTCGAATTCGGTCCAGTCCACGCAGCCGGCGAGGCGAGCGTTCAGGCGGCGGTGGCGGATGGTCCAGCGCCCGACGAGGAAGTCGAAATCCTCGCGGCCGTCGTTGATCTGGCTGGTGGTCTGCATGGCCCTGTTCCCTCGTTCGGGATCTCATAGCCATTGCCGATGCCGAAACCTGTCAGCATGGTGGCGGCAAGGCCTCGTAGGCTCGCTATTCAGGCACCGACTCAGTTGCAATTATCGGTCCCCCTCCCTATCTCTCCCTCCGAAAGGGAGAGACCCCATGATTGACCGCAGGCCCTTCGAGCAGCTCGGCCATGCCAACCACGGCTGGCTGAACGCCCGGCACCACTTCAGCTTTTCCAGCTGGTACGATCCCGCCCGCATGGGCTGGGGCGCGCTGCGCGTGTGGAACGACGACGAGATCGCGCCGAAGTCCGGCTTCCCGCCGCACCCGCACAACGACATGGAGATCATCACCTATGTCCGCACCGGGGCGATCACCCACCAGGACAGCCTGGGCAACAAAGGCCGCACCGGCGCCGGCGACGTGCAGGTGATGAGCGCCGGCAGCGGCATCCGCCACGCCGAGTACAATCTCGAGGACGAGACCACCACGCTGTTCCAGCTGTGGATCGAGCCGAAGGAACGCGGCGGCGCGCCGTCCTGGGGCGCCAAGCCGTTCCCCAAGGACGACCGGTCCGGCCGGTTCGTCGCTCTGGCCAGCGGCTTCGGCGACGAGGGCGCGCTGCCCATCCGCACCGACGCACGGGTCCTGGGGGCAACGCTGAAGGCCGGCGAGTCGACGACCTATGAACTGGGCGAGGGCCGGCACGCCTACCTTGTGGCCGCGACCGGCACGGTTGAAGTCAACGGCGTGACGCTCAACCCTCGCGACGGCGCGGCGATCCGGGACGAGCCGCTTCTGACCATCCGCGCGGAAAATGACGCCGAGCTGGTGCTGGTCGACGCGGCCTAACTTGACGCCCGCGTCACGCAAGTCGCCGAACCGGTTCAGCTTTTTTTGTTTGACCGGGTCCGAATTGCGACCCTAGGAGTCGGCTTCTGATCAGGGGGCGGCCGCTATTCCGCGGTCGCTCCCGACCGATCCAATGGTCTCGATTCCGCCCGTGCGCTTTGATCTGATCAAGATCCTGCTGGTCGATGACAACCACCACATGCGGGTGTTGTTGACGGAGATTCTGCGCGCCATCGGCGTGAAGTACGTCTTCGAGGCCGGCGACGGCGCCGAGGCGCTGCAGATCATGCGCACACACCAGATCGACGTCGTGATGACCGATCTGGCGATGCAGCCGCTGGACGGTATCGACTTCGTCCGTCTGCTGCGCAACTCGCCCGACAGCCCCAACCAGATGGCGCCGGTAATCATGATTACCGGCCATTCGACATCGCGGCGCGTCGCCGGGGCCCGGGACGCCGGCGTCAACGAGTTCCTCGCCAAGCCCGTCACGGCGCGTGGCGTGATCGAGCGCATCGGCGAGATCGTCGAGCACCCCCGCCCCTACGTCCGCACGAGCGACTATTTCGGCCCGGAGCGCCGCCGCAAGGCCGACGCGCATTTCCCGGGTCCCTGGCGGCGCAGCACCGATCCTGCACGCGAAGGCGCCGAGCCGGCCTGACCGGACATCTTTCCGCGACGATTGTCCGCTATGCGCCCCGGAGTCACCGGAGATACGCCATGTCCCGTCGCATCCTGCCCCTGCTTGTCGCGCTGGCGGCCTTCGGCCTGCAGGGCTGCGTCGCGACCGTCGTCGGCGCTACCGCGGGCGCGGTCGTGGGGGCCACTTCAGCGGTGGTCGTGACCACGGCCAAGGTCGGCGGCGCGGTCGTCGGCGCGGCAATCCCGGACGGCGACAAGAAGGACGGGAAGAAGAAGCGCGGAGACTAGAGCGGATCGACCTTCAGCTCTGCGATGGCGCAGGCCGGATGTCCCACCTTTCAAAAAGTCCGTCATGGTCCGACTTGTTCGGGCCACCCATGAACACGGTCCTGGACGGTGAGACGTTGACCCTCAGCGGGCCGGATATTCGCCTCACCGCGCATGGATGGCCCGAACAAGTCGGGCCATGACGCCGGTTTGGATAGACTTCAGGCTTGGCCTCAGAGCGCCAGCGAGCAGCTCTCGTTGATCGTCGGCCGCGAGACCACGATGCGCGAGAGGCCGGGGAAGGCCGGGCGCAACCGATCGACAAAATAGAGGCACAGCCGTTCGAGCGTCGGGACTTCCAGACCGGGCTTGTCGTTGAGCAGCCCGTGGTCGAGCTCGATCGCGACGGCCTTGAGCGCGGTGTCCAGCCGGTCCAGGTCGACGACCCAGCCCTCGGCGGCGGCCGAGCCGCGCACGCTGGCCTCCACGCGGAACGAATGCCCGTGCAGACGGCGGTAGCGATGGTCCGGCTCGCCCTGCTGGATGTAGTGGGCGGCGTCGAAGGTGGCGGCCTTCGTGATCTCGAAGATGGAGTCGGTCATGGCTTCTTGAGGTGGCCTGGGAGGCTTCAGGTCCGCGGAATGCGGTCCCTATCCATCAGGGCAGGCCGAGATACTTGTGTGTCTGGACGCTTAAACGCCAACGGGGGTGGGAAAGGCAATAGGCGACGGCTGCGGTGGTGTTCGCCTCCCGGTCGGCGCAATCCATCGGCTGAAGGAAGAACCGCTCGAAATCGAGCCCCTCGAAGCGGGCCGGATCGACGCC
This sequence comes from Caulobacter sp., assembly GCA_021741355.1. Lineage (GTDB taxonomy): Bacteria > Pseudomonadota > Alphaproteobacteria > Caulobacterales > Caulobacteraceae > Caulobacter. The sequence goes on along the minus strand of JAIOXZ010000003.1, from coordinate 74,888 downwards.
GCGCTGCGGGTAGACCAGCTTCAGTTCCTGGCCCGTTGTCTGGACCACGACCGCGTCGGCCTTGGGACTGACGCAGATCCAGTCGATGCCGGGCGGGGCGAGGATCGTGCCGTTTGTTTCCACCGCGATCATGAAGCCGCGCCGGTGCAGGGCCTCGATCAGCGGCGGATCCAGCTGCAGCAGCGGCTCGCCGCCCGTGCACACGACCAGCTTGTTCTGGTCCGGACCGGTCCAGGCGGCGTCGACCGCGGCGGCGAGGTCGTCGGGCGTCAGGAACTTGCCGCCGCCCTCGCCGTCCACGCCGACGAAATCCGTATCGCAGAAGGTGCAGACGGCCTTGTCACGGTCCTGTTCGCGACCGCTCCACAGATTGCAGCCGGTGAAGCGGCAGAACACCGCCGCCCGGCCGGCCTGACCGCCCTCGCCCTGCAGGGTGAGGAAGATCTCCTTGACGCTGTAGGTCATGGCTCACCCGTCGGGCGGCCCGTCGCCACCCAGCCGTCCCAGCCGGCCGCGCGCAGATCGCAGGCCGGGCAGTCGCCGCAGCCGTGGCCCCAGGGGTGCAGATCTCCGCGCTCGCCGCGATAGCAGGTGTGGCTGTCCTCGACGATCAGTTCGACCAGCGGCGTCCCGCCCAGATGCGCCGCCAGCTGCCAGGTCTGAGCCTTGGTCAGCCACATCAGCGGCGTCTCAATGCGGAAGTCGCGCGCCATGCCGAGGTTCAGGGCCTGCTGCATCGCGTCGAGCGTGTCACGGCGGCAGTCGGGGTATCCGGAATAGTCCGTCTCGCACATGCCGCCGACCAGGGCGGTCAGGCCGCGCCGGTCGGCGAGCGCCGCCGCGTAGACCAGGAACGCGAGGTTTCGGCCCGGAACGAAGGTCGAGGGCAGGCCCCGTTCGGTCATCTCGATCGCGCGATCCGCCGTCAGCGCCGACTCTGCGATCGCGCCGAAACTGGCGAGGTCGAGCACATGATCCTCGCCGAGTCGGGCCGCGAGCGCCGGAAACCGCGCCATGACGCCCGTGCGGACCTTCTGGCGGGCGTCCATCTCGACAATGTGACGTTGGCCGTAATCGAAGCCGACCGTTTCCACCCGCGCGTAGCGTTCGAGCGCCCAGGCCAGGCAGGTGGCGGAATCCTGTCCGCCGGAAAAGAGGACGAGCGCGCCTTGCGAAGACGGTGAACCGGGGGTCATGGAGCGGAGGATACGCCTTGGAGTTATGCGCTTTGCGCGTTCTGTTCCCTACACGATCCGGCCCCGTCCCGAAACGTCCGGACTCCGCGCCGGCGACGGCCAGCTCCCGCAGGGCGGGAAGAAGTCGTTTCCCGTACGTCACAAGGCGAAGCAGGCAGGCAACACCAAGGTGAAAAGCGGCAACTTGACGGCGGTAACGTGACGCTGGCGGTTGACACCACCCTGTGGCGCGTATGCAATTCCGGAAGCTGCGGGGGAATGTGTCGCGCGACCCCGGCGGTAACCAAACGCGCGATACACGAGGAAACATCGACGCCGTGAACCTCCTAGATGAGGTCGCGCCGTCCGGGGAGGGTTACGAATGTCCGAATCTCTGCGCCTGCGCAGTATGCTCATCGCCAGTGTGTCGGCCGCCGCCATGCTTGGCGTCGCCGCACCTGCTTTCGCCCAGGATACGACGGTCGGCGAAGTCGTCGTGACCGCCCAGAAGCGGGAAGAAGCGATCCAGGACGTGCCGATCGCCGTTTCGGCGTTCAGTGCTGAAAGCCTTGAGAAGGCCAAGATCGACGGCGGCCCGAACCTGGTTCTGGCCGTGCCGAACGTGAACTTCTCCAAGGGGAACTTCACCGGCTACAACTTCCAGATCCGCGGCGTCGGCTCCAAGCTGGTCGCTGGCTCGGGCGACGCCGGCACCGGCATCCACCTGAACAACGCCCCGCTGACCGCCAACAACCTGTTCGAGTCGGAATTCTTCGACGTCGAGCGCGTGGAAGTGCTGCGCGGCCCGCAAGGCACGCTGTACGGCCGCAACGCCACCGGCGGCGTGGTCAACCTGATCTCCGCCAAGCCGACCGACGAATTCGACGCGCTGATCCGCCTGGAAGCCGGCAACTTCGGCTCGAAGAAGGTCCGCGGCATGATCAACGTGCCGCTGGGCGACACCCTCGCCCTGCGCGTCGCGGCCAACGTCCTGAAGCGTGACGGCTACGGCACCAACCTGACGACCGGCAACGACGCCGACGACCGCGACCTGTGGAACGTCCGCGGCACGCTGGCCTTCAACCCGAGCGACACGTTCCGCACCTTCCTGATGTGGGACCACTTCGAGGAAGACGACGCCCGTTCGCGCATCGGCAAGCAGCTCTGCGTGAAGGACCCCGGTCCGGCAACCGCAGTCGGCGCCCAGTCGCTGAACGCCGGCGGCCTCGGCCCGATCGCCGAAATCCAGCGCGGCTTCTTCAGCCAGGGCTGCGCCGCGGCCTCGCTGAACGACCCGGGCATCCTCGGCACCCCGAACTCGCAAGCCACCCTCGGTGGTCTGTTCGGCACCCTGTACGGCTTCACCACCGGTGACGCGTTCGCCGGCCAGATGCAGGACCCGGACATCCGCAACATCCAGTCGGCCGCGGACCCGATCTATCAGGCCAAGACCGACATCGTGCAGTTCCAGATTTCCTGGGATCTGAGCGACGAACTGCAGCTGACCGCCCTGACCGGCTACAGCAAGAACTCGCTGTTCACCCGTCAGGACTACAACCGGATCGTCCCGAACACCCAGTTCAACCCGACGCCGGCCGCGATCAACCTCTACGGCGCCAACCCGGCCTATCCGGGCCTGTACGCCGCCCTGTTCAACCCGACCGCCGCGGCGTTCGGCACCGTTCAGGATCCGCAACTCGGCGCCCTGAGCCGCTTCAGCACCTTCGACATCTCCGGCGGTGAAAGTGAAAACTGGTCGCAGGAACTGCGCCTGCAGTCGAACTTCGATGGCCCCTTCAACTTCAACGTCGGCGCCATCTACATCGACTTCAAGTCGTCCGGTGACTACTACGTGATGGGCAACACCCTCACCGCCGCCGCCCAGGTCGAGAACGCGATTCCGCAGGCCTTCGCTCCGGTTCTGGGCTGCTCGTTCGAGAACCCCTGCTACATCGATCCGAACGCCAACCCGACCCGCTCGGGCCGCAACTACTATGACAACACCGGCGCCTATCACCTGAAGTCCCGCGCGGTCTTCGGTGAGGTCTACTGGCAGCTGGCCGACACCTTCAAGGTCACCGGCGGCCTGCGCTACACGCACGACATGAAGCGTCAGGAAAACCGTCCGGTGGCCCTGTTCGTTCCGGGCGGCCCCGGCATCCCGCTGAGCACGACGCAGCCCTACCTGACGGCCGACTTCGAAGAGATGACCGGTCGCCTGGGCTTCGACTGGAAGCCGGACGTCGGCTTCACCGACGAAACGCTGCTCTACGCCTTCTACTCGCGCGGCTACAAGGCCGGCGGCATGAACCCGGCCTGCTCGGCCGTGGTTGGTTGCCCGCCGCCGACCTTCGATCCGGAGTTCGTGACCTCGATGGAAATCGGCGCCAAGAACACCCTGCTCGGCGGCGCGATGGTCCTGAACGCGACGGCCTTCAAGTATGACTACGAAGGCTATCAGGTGTCGAAGATCGTGAACCGCACCTCGGTGAACGAGAACATCGACGCCGAGATCAAGGGCCTCGAGTTCGAAAGCGTCTGGTCGCCGATCGACGGCCTGCGCCTGAACATGAACATCGGCTACCTGCAGACCGAAATCACCGGTGGCACGTCGATCGACACGTTCAACCGCACCCAGAGCGATCCGCTGCTGACGCTGGTGAAGTCCAGCAGCGCCGCCAACTGCGTCGTCACCACGGCGCACGCGGCATTCGCCCTGTCGGTCTCCAACACCGCCCCGACCGTGTTCAACCTGCTTGGCGTCTGTACGCCGGCGACGACGGCCACGGCCGGCACCCCGCTCTTCGCGGGTGGCCCGCTCGCCGTCGGGACCAACGCGTTCGGCGGTCTGATCAGCGATGGCGTGGAAGTCGACCTGACGGGCAAGGAACTGCCCAACGCGCCGCACTACACCCTGTCGATCGGCGCCCAGTACAACTGGGAGTTCGGCGCTGGCTGGGAAGGCACGATCCGCGGCGACTACTACCGTCAGACGGACTCGTTCTCGCGGATCTACAACTCCGCGCCGGACGCTCTGGAAGGCTGGGAGAACTTCAACGCGACCTTCACCCTGGCCAACTACGAGGCCGGCTGGTCGCTTGAAATCTACGGCAAGAACCTGATGGACGACGCGCCGCTGACGGACACCTACCTGACCGACGACTCGTCGGGTCTGTTCCGCAACGGCTTCTACCTTGAGCCGCGCACCTACGGCGTTGGCGTCACCAAGACCTTCTAGGCCTCACGGCTTCTGAAGAGCGGAACGGCGGGGACGCAAGTCCCCGCCGTTTTTCTTTGTCCGGCGCGTGCTTAACCTCTCTGCAAGCGCAATCGGCCATAGTGAGGCTCAATCTGACCCTCACGTGCGGCTTCATGGACACCTTTTCCAGCTTTGTAGATCGCCGTGCGCCGGTCCCTTCGGGGGCCAGCTGCGCCACGGCCGCCCTGCGTTTCGCCGCCGAGCCGGACGCCGTCGTCCTGGCCGTGGTTGACGGCGAGACACCGGTGGGCCTGGTGAGCCGCGAGGTCGTGCTGTCCCAGCCCGACGGCCAGCGCCCGCTGTCAGAGATCATGGACGGGGCGCCGGCGATCGCCGATGCGGGCATGACGCCCTGGGGTTTCCTCGAACACCTGCGGGCCACGCGGCCCGACGCGCTGAACCACGGCTTCATCGTTGTCGACCACGGCCGGTATGTCGGCGTCGGCACGCCCGCGACCCTGCTTACGGCCCGCCGCTCGCGCGCCCGGGCGCCGCAGGATCCGTCAGTCCTGCTGATCCAGCGGATGAGCGCCGAGGTGTTGCGTCATCTCGACGGCGTGGCCGACTTCGCCGGACGTCTGACGCGCCAGAACCTTCCGCCCGATGCGCTGGCCTGCGTGCGGGCGATCACCCAGACCAGCGAGGACCTGACCTCGCTCATGCGGCGCGCCGTCGATCTGCATGAAGCCGATCTGGGCGTCCTCACCTTCCACCCGCACCCGGTTCAGCTGCAGACGGTGATGGACACGGTCGACGCCCGCTGGAAGCAGCGTGCAGCCGACAGCGGGTTGACGCTGCTGACCGCCTTCGACGGTGATCCCGAAGACGTCGCCGACATCGACGAGGCCCGTCTGCTGCAGGTGTTCGACGCCCTGATCTTCCGCGCCCTCAGCGAAACCCGGCGCGGCGCGATCGAGGCGTCCCTGAAAGTCCGCCCGACCGCCGACGGCCTGATCCTCGAAGGTCGCGTGCGCGACGCCGGCAGCGCGACCAGCGCCGAGCGACTGGCGCGCATTTTCGAGCCCGTCGATGCAAACGAAGCCCGGGGCGAGGGCCTCTCGGTCAGCCTGGGCATGGCGCTCGCCAGCCGTATCAGCATCGCCGCCGGCGGCGTGATCCGCGCCGAATCCAATGCCGGCGCCGGCCTGACCGTGGTGTTCGAGTTCATCGCCAGCCAGTCGCAGACCGCCGCCGCCGCCGCCGCGGCGGCCCAGGACCAGGCCCCCTCGCACGCGGCCCACATCCTGATCGTCGACGACAACGCCACCAACCGGATGGTCGCCGAAGCCCTGTGCGAGATGTTCGACTGCACGTCCGAACAGGCCGTTGACGGCGTCGAGGCGCTGGACGCCGTTCAGGCCCGTCGCTTCGACCTGATCCTGATGGACATCAAGATGCCGCGCATGGACGGGGTCGCCGCCACGCGGGCGATCCGCGCCCTGCCCGGCCCGGTCAGCCGCACGCCGATCATCGCCCTGACCGCGAACGCCGATCCCGACGACGTGCGCGGCTATCTCGAAGCGGGCATGAACGACGTGGTCGAAAAGCCGATCAAGGCCGAGCGGATGCTGGTGGCGCTGCAGGCCGCGCTCGACGGCGCCGAGGATCAGTCGGCCGCCGCATAAGTCATTTATTTGTCAGGGAAAATTGGTAGCTGGGGGCGGGATCGAACCGCCGACCTGTGGGTTATGAATCCACCGCTCTAACCATCTGAGCTACCCAGCCACACGCGACGGCAAATCAATCCGCGAGCGCGAGAGGCGGCCTTATACGGGCGCATCGGTTCCGCTTCAAGAGCGCGTCATGCGGCTTGGGAAAGCGCCGCTGTCCAGCTAGGTTCCAGACCACATGAGCGTGCTTCATCTGCTCGGGTCCGGGGGCGACGGCGGCGCCGAGACCTACTTCGTCGACCTCGTCACGGCCCTGCATCGCGCGGGGGTGGCGGAGGCATGCGCGATCCGCCGTCACGCCGCCCGGACGACCGCCCTGGCCGAGGCCGGCGTCGTCTCGCAGACCTTCGGCTTCGGCGGCCCGCTGGACCTCTTCACCCGGCCGCGGATCGCCACCTGGGGCCGGCGGATGGACGCCCGGGTGATCGTCGCCTGGATGAACCGGGCGGGCCGGCACACGCCCGCCGGCCCGTGGAAGCGGATCGGCCGGCTGGGCGGCTACTACAGCCTGAAATACTACCGCGGCTTCGACCATCTGGTCGGCAACACGCGCGACATCGTCAGCTGGGTGATCGCCCAGGGCTGGCCGGCCGATCGCGTCAGCTACATCCCCAACTTCGCCGGCGGGCCGGACGAGGACGCGCCGGTCAGCCGGGCCAGCCTGGACACGCCGGAAGGCGTCCCGCTGCTGCTCGGCATGGGCCGGTTGCACGACGCCAAGGCGCACGACGTGAGCCTCAAGGCGCTGACGCAGATCCCCGGCGCCTACCTCTGGATCGCCGGGGCCGGGCCGCTGGAGGACAAGCTGAAGGCCATGGCCGGCGCCCTGGGCGTCGCCGACCGCGTGCGGTTCCTCGGCTGGCGGCAGGACGCCTCGGCCCTCTATCGCGCGGCGGACGTCTGCCTGTTTCCCTCGCGGTTCGAGCCGCTGGGCAACGTGGTCATCCAGGCCTGGGCCAACGGCCTGCCGGTCGTCGCCGCCAACAGCCAGGGACCGGGCGCGCTGATCCGCGACGGCCAGGACGGCTTCCTGGTCCACGTCGATGACGCCGACGCCCTGGCGGAGCGGACGCGGGCGCTGCTGGCCGATCCGATGCTCGGCATCCGGCTGATCCAGAACGGTCACGCACGGGTCGAGGCGGAGTTTTCGCAGGACGCCGTGGTCGCCGAATGGCGCAGCCTGTTCTCCCGCCTGGGTGAAGGCTGATGTGCGGCATCGCGGGCATTCTGGGGGTCACCGACCCGGCGCAGGCCGAGCGCGACGTGCGGGCGATGATCGAGCGCATCGCCCATCGCGGGCCGAACGGCATTCAGGTGGAGAGCGGCCCTGGCTGGTGCGTGGCCCACGCGCGGCTGTCGATCATCGACCTCGAAGGCGGCTGGCAGCCCCTGCACGCAGCCGGCTCGACGGTCATCGGCAACGGCGAGATCTACAACTATCTGGAGCTGGCCGAGGAGTTCGGGCTGCGGGACAAGCTCTCGACCGGCTCGGACTTCGAACCCCTGCTGCACATTTACGCGCTGGAAGGCGAGAAGGCCTTCGAGCGGCTGCGCGGGATGTATGCGTTCTGCTTCATCGGCTGCGACGGGCGGACGTGGCTGGTCAGGGACGGGTTCGGGATCAAGCCGCTGTACTATCGGCAGGGAGATCGCGCCGACGAAGTAGCCTTTGCTTCGGAGCCGCGGGCATTCGCCGCCAGCACTGTGTGGCCAAAAATGCCAAACCGCGAATTGCTCGCGCTGAACTATCTGGTCGATGATGGCTATGCGACGCATGGGCTGGGCTCGTGCCGGTTGGCGCCCGGCAGCGTGATGGAGATTTCCCCTCAATCCGCTCATCCCGGCGAAGGCCGGGACCCAGGCGTTTTTGAGGGAGGCCGCCTCGGCTCGGGCATAGAGAAAAAAACCTGGGTCCCGGCCTTCGCCGGGATGAGCGGGGAAGAAGCGTTGTTGTCCGCGCTCGACGGGGTGCTGGAAGACAGCGTGAAGGTCCATCAGCGCTCGGACGTGCCCTACGGCCTGTTCCTGTCCGGTGGTGTGGACAGTGCAACCATCGCCACGATCATGTCCCGCCTGAATGCGCGACCTGTCACCGCCTACACCTGCGGATTTGACGCCCCGGAGGCGCGCGACGAACGGGGTCAGGCAGAGCGCGTAGCAAAGGCGCTGAACCTTGACTGGCGCGAGACGACCTTCAGCGAGGCGGATTTCTGGCGGATAGCGCCGCAGGTGGCCTGGGCGCTCGATGACCCGACGGCCGACTATGCGGCTCTTCCCACCTACAAGCTCGCCGAGGCGGCCAAGGGCACTCTGACGGTCATCCTTACGGGCGAAGGCGGGGATGAGCTGTTCGGTGGCTACGGTCGATACCGCAGGGCCATGCGGCCGACCTGGCTTGGCGGGCGGCCTGCGGAGCCGCAGGTCGACGCAGCCTTCCTCAAGGACAAGGGCGCAGGGGCTCTCGCCCGCTGGCGAAAAGGGGCCGAGGCGCCGAATGGCTACTCCCCCCTCCAACGCGCCCAGTACGCCGACATTGTCACCTGGCTGCCGAACGACCTGCTGCTCAAGCTCGACCGGATGCTGATGGCGCACGGGCTCGAGGGCCGCACGCCGTTCCTCGACCGCGAGGTCGCGGCTTTCGCGTTCAACCTGCCGGACCGGATGAAGGTGCGCGGGAAGTACGGCAAGTACATCCTGCGCAAGTGGCTCGAGCGGCATTGCCCCGCCGCCGAGCCGTGGGCGAAGAAGAAGGGCTTCACCGTGCCCGTGGCCAGCTGGATTGCGCCGCGCGCCGGGGAACTAGGCCCGCGCATCGCCGGGGTGAAGGCCGTGGCCGAGGTCTGCGACGTCGACGGCGTCCGCGCGGTCTTCACGGACGAGAAACAGGCGCACAACCGCTGGCCGCTGATGTTCTTCGCCCTATGGTCCTTGATCCACCTCGAAGGCGCGGAACCGCCCGCCGCCCTCGCCGCTTTGCTCGGTGACGATTAGGAGACCCCGCCATGCGCCCCGCCCCGCTCGCCCTCGCCGCCCTGTTGCTTGCTGCCTGCGGAGGGCAGCCGTCGGGCGCCCAGCCTGCGCCCGGCCAGCCGCTGGAGACCCGCCCGCCGAACGGCGACGGCCAGACGCCAGCCTTCGCGGGCCAGACCCGCGCGCCGCTGGTCTCGCGCGATGTCGCGTTCGAGGTGCAGACCGTCACGTCCGGGCTGGACAAGCCGTGGGCCATGGCCTGGCTGCCCGATGGCCGGATGCTGGTCACGGAGCGCTCCGGCCAGCTGCGGATCGTGGCGAAGGACGGCAAGCTGTCGGCGCCCGTCGAGGGCCTGCCGAAGGTCGACGCGCGGGGCCAGGGCGGCCTGCTCGACGTCGCGCTGTCACCCAGCTTCGCCGAGGACGGCCTGATCTACTGGACCTATGCCGAGCCGCGCGAAGGCGGCAACGGCACGGCGGCGGCCCGCGGCCGGCTGGCGCTGGACGGCGCGACCGCCCGGGTCGAGGCCGTGCAGGTCATCTGGCGCATGCTGCCGACCCTGGACTCCGTGCAGCACTACGGCAGCCGGCTGGCCTTCTCGCCGGACGGGTTCTTGTTCATCACCACGGGCGAGCGCTCGATCCTGCCGGGCCGCGTTCAGGCGCAGGACCTGAAGTCGGCGTTCGGCAAGGTCATCAGGATCTATCCCAACGGCGCCGTGCCCAAGGACAATCCGTTCGCGGCGGTCAGCGAGGCGATCAAGAGCATCTGGTCCTACGGCCACCGCAACCTGCAGTCCGCTGCCTTCAACCCCTGGACCGGCAAGCTGTGGACGGTCGAACATGGCGCCAAGGGCGGCGACGAGCTGAACATTCCGCAGGCCGGCAAGGACTACGGCTGGCCGACCGTCACCTATGGCGTGGAATACTCCGGCCAGCCGATCGGCGAGGGGGTCACGGCCAAGGCCGGGACCGAGCAGCCGGTCTACTACTGGGACCCGGTGATCGCGCCGTCGGGCATGGCCTTCTATGACGCGGCGCTGTTTCCGGCCTGGAAGGGCAGCCTGTTCATCGGCGGGATGAGCAGCAAGAAGCTGGTCCGGCTGACGCTCGACGGCGACCGCGTGGTCGGCGAGGAATGGCTGCTGCAGGACCTCGGACAGCGCATCCGCGACGTGCGCGTGGGTCCGGACGGGGCTGTGTATGTGGCGACCGATGACGGCAGGGTGTTGAGGCTGGTTCCGAAGGGTTGATCCGGGCTGCGTGGTTCGAGACGCTCGCTTGAAGCTCGCTCCTCACCATGACGGTCATTGTTGTTCGTCATCCTGAGGAGCGATCCGTCAGGATCGCGTCTCGAAGGACGCACGGCGGACGTTCGCGCCGGCCCCTCCACCATCCTCCGGATGGTCCCCCTCCCCGCTACGCGGGGAGGATAGCTGCCGTTTCTTCCCCGATCGCCAGCGAGCTCGTCAGGCCGGGGCTCTCAATCCCGAACATCGCGACAAGGCCGGGGATGCCGTGCTCCGCCTCGCCGTCGAGGCGGAAGTCGGGCTGGGGCTCGTCCGGACCGTGGATCTTGGGGCGCAGGCCGGCGTAGTCGGGGGACAGGTGATCCTCCGGGACGTCCGGCCAGAACTTGCGGATATAGGCGGCGAAGACGGCGGCCTTGGTCGGGTTGACCGAATAGTCCTCGGTCGGAACGAACTCGAGATCAGGGCCGAACACCGCCTGGCCGCCGAGGTCCTTGCGGTAGTGGGTGCCGAGCGCGCCGTGGATCGGCGGCGGGTAGATCAGGCGGCTGAACGGCGCCTTGCCCTGCAGGCGGAAGTAGACTCCCTTGCCGAAATGGCGCGCCGGAATCCGGTCAGCCGGAAAGCCCTCGATCAGGGCCGCAACGTGCTGGGCGCCCAGCCCCGCGGCCGTCACCAGTTTGCGCACTGTCAGCGTCGTCGGCGCCTCGCCGCCCGCGCGGACCGAGAAGCCCCCGCCCGGCAGCGGCGTCGCGCCCTCGAACGGGGTTGCGGTCACGACCGCCCCGCCGGCCGACTCGATCTCGCCGACCAGGGCGTTCATGTAGCCGTGGCTGTCGAACACGCCGCTCTCCGGTGAGAGCAACGCCATGTCGCACTTCAGGCCCGGCTCCATCGCCATGGCCGCGGCGCCCGTCAGGCGCTCCATGCCTTCGACGTCGTTGATCCGCGCCTGCTCGAGGATCGCGTCCAGGCGTTCCACCTCCGCGTCGCCGTTGGCCACCACCAGCTTGCCGCATTTACGGTAGTCGACGTGGTGCTTGTCGAGGAAGGCATAGAGCAGCCGGCGGCCCTCAACGCAGAACCGCGCCTTCAGGGTGCCGGTCGGATAGTAGAGCCCGGCATGGATGACCTCGGAGTTGCGCGAGGAGACGCCCTGGCCGATGGCCCGCTCCTTCTCAAGCACCACAACCGACAGGCCGCGTTGCGCCAGCGCATGGCCGGTGGCCAGACCCACCGCGCCGGCGCCGACCACCAGGGCGTCGAAGTCGAACTCGCTCATGCCCAAGGCGTAGACCACGGCGGCCCGTCAGGCCAAGCTGTGATTTCCGGACACAGCGAGAGACTCATGGCCTTCGACATCGCCACGCCCCAGCGGCCGACCGGCGCCAGCGCGGCGGCGCTCGATCTCTACGAAACCGTGCTGGCCGGGCATCAGTGTTTCGTCGGCGAGCCGGTGCGCGGCCTGCGCGCCGCGCTGGCCGACAGTCCGGACTTCGTCATGGCCCGGGTATTCCTGGGTTACCTGCACGCGGCGGGGACGGACGCCTTCACCCTGCCGGTCGCTCTGGATTGCCATGCCAAGGCGTTAGCCCTGCCGGCCAATGAGCGCGAGGCCGGCCATGTGGCGGCGCTGGGCCATATGGCGCGCGGCGAGATCGCGGCGGCGGCGAAGCTGCTGGCGGACGTCTCGGCGGCGTATCCGCGCGACGCGCTGGCGCTGCAGATCGGCCAGTTGCTGGACTTCCTGCAGGGCGACGCGCGGCGGCTGCGCGACAGGATCGGGGTCGCCCTGCCCCACTGGGACGAGACCATGCCCGGCTACCACGCGGTACTGGGGCTGCACGCCTTCGGGCTGGAGGAAACGGGCAACTACACGGCGGCCGAGGCGGCGGGCCGACGGGCCATCGACCTGGAACCCCGCAACGGCTGGGCGCAGCACGCGGTGGCCCATGTGCTGGAGATGCAGGACCGGCGCGAGGAGGGCGTTGCCTGGATGCGGGACGACCTCGCCCGCTGGACCGGCGACAGCTATTTCCAGGTGCACAACTGGTGGCATCTGGCGCTGTTTCACCTGGGGCTCGGCGATACCGACGCGGTGCTGGCGCTGTACGACGACCCGATCTGGGGCGACCGGTCGGAGCTGGCCTACAACATGGTCGACGCCTCTGCCCTGCTGTGGCGGCTGCATCTGCAGGGCGTGGATGTGGGGGATCGCTGGGACGTTCTGGCGGACAAGTGGGCGCCCGCGGTGACAGAGAGTCTCTACGCCTTCAATGACGCCCATGCCGCCATGGCCTTCGTCGGCGCCGGACGGGCTGACGCTCTGGCGGCCCTGCGGGAGGCGCAGCGGCGGGCGATGGCGCGGCCGGGCGACAACGCCGCCTTCATCGCCGTCGGCGAGCCGGTGGTGCGCGGGCTGGCGGCCTTCGGCGAGGGCGACTGGCGGGGCGCGATCGCGGCGCTGCAGCCCGTGCGGACCGTGGCGCACCGGTTCGGCGGCAGCCACGCCCAGCGCGACGTGATCGACCTCACGCTGCTGGAAGCCGCGCGGCGGGCGGGCGACGCGGCGGTCGTTTCGGCGGTCGAGGCGGAACGCGCCGAAATCCGGTTGCGCGTGATCGATTAACACCCTAGAGTTGTTATCGCGGGACTGACACGGTCGGGTGGGCTTGAGGAGACTCGGGCCGTGATCCTGTTGCTGAACGCCGCCAACCGGGACGCCTTCCCGGCGCTGATGGACGACATGTTCCGCATCCGCCACGAGGTGTTCGTCGACCTCAAGGGCTGGGAGGAGCTGCGCCGGCCGGACGGTCGCGAGACCGACCCCTGGGACCGGCCGGACAGCCTCTATCTGCTCGCGGTCGAGGACGGCCGGGTGATGGGCGGCGCGCGGTTCACGGGTGGCCTGAGCCCGTCGCTGGCCGGCGAGATTCTGCCCGAACTGTTCGCCGACGCCCCGACTCTGGATGAGGACGTGATGGAGATGAGCCGGCTGTTCGCCCGCTCTGTCGCCGCCGCGCGAGATCTGCTGAGCCCGGTGATTAGCGAGCTGCTGGTCGCCGCCGCCGAACTGCAGCGGATCGTCGGCGGACGCGGCGCCCTGACGATCATGGAGCTGAGGCTGGCGCAGTCACTGCTGGCCTGGGGCGGACATCCCGAGCCGCTCGGCCTGCCGAAACGGACGCGGGACGGGGTGCTGATCGGGGTGATGAGCCACGCCACGGCGCTGGCCGCCCGCAACCTGCGCCGGGCGCGCGGCCTGACCGGGCCGGCGGTCTGGTGGTCGGACGGGCCGGAGCTGGCGCCAATGCGCTACGCCGACGTGCTGAGGGTGGACCCGGTGGGGCCTGACTGGTCGCCGCCGGCCGGGTTCACGCCGCTGGAGCGGGCGCACATGACGCCGCATGCGCTGGCGGAGGCGTACTGGAGGGGGAGGATGGGGTAGTCGGACCAGAACGATCATCCGGAGCCCATCATTCCATCAAGGCCAAAGGGCAGGTGTCATCATCCCGGCGGGGACATGTACCGCAGGTACGTGTCCCCTAATCGGGCGTCTACGAAGTCTAGGGGACACGTACCTGCGGTACATGTCCCCGCGGTGTCGCTACCCCCACTCCGCCCAGAGCGTCTTCTCGTCCGCCTTGGCGACCTTCACCGCGGCTTCCTTGATGTGGCCATAGCCGCGGATCTGTTGCGGGATCGCGGCGATGCGGGCGGCGAGCGGCAGGCGTTCGGCGGTCAGGCCGGCGAGGATCATGTCCAGCTGCGCTTCGTACGAAACGATCAGCCCCCGCTCCATCTTCCGCTCCTCGGTCATGCCGAAGATGTCCAGCGGACCGCCGCGCAGGCCTTTCATCCGGGTCAGGATCGGGAAGACCAGGTCGATCATCCAGCCGCCGAGGGCGATCTTCTTCGGCTTGCCGTCCGGGCCCTTCGGCGCGATCAGCGGCGGGCTCATCCAGACCTTGACCTTGCCGCCCTTGAAGGTGCCCGCGAGCTCGGACGCAAACCGGCCATCGGTGTAGAGGCGCGCGACCTCGTACTCGTCCTTGTAGGCCATCAGCTTGTAGAGGTTGGTCGCAACCGCCCGGGTCAGGGCCTCGCCGCCCAGAGCGGCTTCCGCCGCACGGACTTCCGTGACGCGGTTCACATAGCGAGCGGCCCAGGCGGCGTTCTGATAGGCCGTCAGCTCGGCCGTGCGGCGGGCGATCAGCTCGTCCAGCGGCAGGGTCTCGGGCGTCGCGACCGCGTCTTCCGGCTCGCCCCTGAAGTCGGGATCCATGGCCGCCTTGCGGCCGACCTCGAAGGCCTGGAGGTTGGACTCATAGTCCACGCCGTTGAGCTTGATTGCGCGATAGATGGCGCGGCTGGAAATCGGGATCACGCCCTTCTGCCAGGTGAAGCCCAGCATGATCATGTTGGCGTAGATGCCGTCGCCCAGCTTGTGCTCGGCCAGGGCCTGCGAGGGGCAGGCGTCGTAGCTCTTCGTCGCGGCGGCGACCTTGCGGGCCATGCCGGCGGTGTCGAACCGGACGTCTCGGTTGGTGACGAAGTCGGCCGTCGGCGAGAAGTCGGCGTTGCCGAAGGCCCGCGTGGTCTTCTTGGAAAACAGCGCGAGGCCTTCCGGACTGGCCGCCACCAGCAGGTCGCAGGCGATCAGCACGTCGGTCGAGGCCGCCGGCACGCGGCCGCCGACCACGGTGTCCTCGCGCTCGCCGATCTTGACGTGGCTGAACACCGAGCCGCCCTTCTGGGCCAGACCCGTCATGTCGACCACGCTGGCGGCGCGGCCGTCGACGTGGGCGGCCATGGCCAGGATCGAGGCGACCGTGGTCACGCCGGTGCCGCCGATGCCGGTGAACAGGATGCGGCGCACCCCGACCAGCGGCTCGAACTCGGGCAGCGGCGTGGCGTCGGCCGTCAGGGCGGCCATCTTCTCCCGCGTGGCGTTTTCGGCGCCCTCGAGGGTGATGAACGACGGACAGAAGCCGTCGACGCAGCTGTAGTCCTGGTTACAGGTCGACTGGTTGATTTTGCGCTTGCGGCCGAACTCGGTGTTGAGCGGCTCGACCGAGACGCAGTTGGACTTCACCGAACAGTCGCCGCAGCCCTCGCAGACCAGCGGGTTGATGAACACCCGGCGCGGGGCCTTCTCCATGGTGCCGCGCTTGCGGCGGCGGCGCTTTTCGGTGGCGCAGGTCTGGTCGTAGAGCAGCACCGTCACGCCCGGCGTGTCGCGCAGCATCCTCTGGACCTTCATCAGGTCCGACCGGGGGAAGACCTCGACGCCCGGCGCAAGGTCAGAGACGCCCGCGTAGCGTTCCAGTTCGTCGACGACGACGACCGTCTTCGTGATGCCTTCGCTGGCCAGCTGGCGGGTGATCTGGGCCGGGGTGAAGCCGCTCTCGGCCGCCTGGCCGCCGGTCATGGCGACGGCGTCGTTGAACAGCAGCTTGTAGGTGATGTTGGCGCCGGCCGCGATCGCCGCGCGGATCGCCAGCGAGCCGGAGTGGTTGTAGGTGCCGTCGCCGAGGTTCTGGAAGACGTGCTTTTCGCTGGTGAACGGCGCGGCGCCGACCCAGGTCAGGCCCTCCCCGCCCATGTGGGTGTTGAGGTCGGTCGAGGGATCGTTGAACCCGGCCATGTAGTGACAGCCGATGCCGGCGAGGGCCCGGCTGCCTTCCGGCAGGCGGGTCGAGGTGTTGTGCGGGCAGCCAGAACAGAAGAACGGCTTGCGCTGCTGGTCGCTGGCCAGGGTCACGGCGGCCATGGAGGCGGCAGAGACCTTGTCCAGATAGGCCTGGGCCCGCTCGCGGTGGGGACCGTCCGGCAGGTAGTTGTAGAGATCGAGCGCGATCGCCGCGACGGTCAGGGAGCCGGTCTGCTCCATGAGGGGCCGCCCGTTCTCGTCCTTCTTGCCGATGATCCTGGGCCGGGCGTGGGCGGGCAGGTCATAGAGGGCGGCCCGGGCCTGGTCCTCGATCAGCGGTCGCTTGTGCTCGATGCACATCAGGGTCTCAAGGCCAGCGGCGAAGGCGCGAAGGCCCTGCGGCTCCAGCGGCCAGGGCATTCCGACCTTGTAGATCGAGACACCGAGGGCGGCGGCCTCGTCGAGGCCCAGATCCATGGCCTGGAAGGCTTCCAGCACGTCCTTGTAGGCCTGGCCTGAGCAGACGATGCCGAGGCGCGGACGCGGGGCGGCAAGGGCCACCCGGTCGATGCCGTTGGCACGAGCGAAGGCCAGGGCGGCCGGGATGCGGTAGTTGCGGAGCCGCAGCTCCTTGTCCATCGGCTGGTCCTTGGCCCGGATATGCAGGCCGCCCGGCGGCATGGCGAAATTCTCGGGGACCACGTGCTTGTGGCGGTCCAGCGAGACATCAATGGTCACCCCGCTGTCCATGGTGTCGGCGAGCGCGATCAGCCCGATCCACAGGCCGCTGAAGCGCGACATGGAGAGGCCGAGCAGGCCGTAGTCGAGCACCTCCTGCACGTCGGCCGGCGAGAGCACCGGCATCTCGAAGTCCTGGAAGGCGTATTCGGACTGCGACGGCAGGGTCGAGGACTTGCAGTTGTGGTCGTCGCCGGCCACGGCGATGACACCGCCCTTCGGCGTGGTCCCTGCAAAGTTGGCGTGCTTGAAGACGTCGCCCGTGCGGTCGACGCCGGGGGCCTTGCCGTACCACATGGCGCTGACGCCGTCGTACTTCGCGCCCGGGAACAAATTGGCCTGCTGGCTGCCCCAGACGGCGGTCGCGGCCAGGTCCTCATTGAGGCCTTCCTTGAAGACGATCTCATGGCTGGTGAGCAGCTTGCGCGCCCGGCCGGCCTGCTGGTCCAGCCCGCCGAGGGGCGAGCCGCGATAGCCGGAAACGAACCCCGCCGTATTCAGTCCGTCACGCAAATCGAGGCGTCGACGATCGAGCATGACACGGATCAATGCCTGCACGCCGGTTATGAACGCCCGGCCGTTTTCGAGCAGATATTTGTCGTCCAGCGTCACATTGTCGTGGCGCATTGAAAAATCTTTCCTGTGGCGGGCTCGGTTCGGCTTGCAAGATCATATAAGCACGGCGAAATTGCTTGCCAAAGCCGTGCCCCATTCACCGTGCTGTTCGGCACGATCAGGGCGCGGAACGGCATATTGGGGGAAAAAGGTTTGGCTGAGCAGCTCGACGCGGTTGACGCAAAGATTCTCGATCTCATCCAGCACGACGCCAGCCTGTCTGTCGCCGAGATCGCCGAGCGCGTGGGCCTCAGCTCCAGCCCCTGCTGGCGGCGGATCAAGCGGCTGGAAGACGCCGGCATAATCCAGCGCCGGGTGACCATTCTCGATCGCGAGCAACTGGGCCTCGGCTTCGAGGTCTATTGCACCGTGAAGCTGTCGCTGCCGACCAAGGAGAACCTCGAGCAGTTCGAGACCAATGTCGTGAAGTGGGCCGAGGTGGTGCAGTGCGCCACCGTCACCGGCGCCGCGGACTACGAGCTGCGGGTGATCACGCGCGACATGCACGCCTTCGACGACTTCCTGCGGGACAAGATCCTGTCGCTGGGCCTGGTCTCCAACATCGAAAGCCGCATCGTCATCCGCGGCGTGAAGAACACCACCGCCGTGCCGCTCGGGATGGTCAGCCCCTATGTCAGTCCGCACGGCTAGCCGCATCGCGGCGGCGCTGGCCGTCCTGGTCCTCACGACCGCCGGGGCGCCGGCCAGGAGTCGGCTGGAGCAGTACTTCCACCTGCGCCAGGAAGCGGCCAAGGCGGCGCAGGCCGGCGACCTGGCGACGGCCGAGACGAAGTTCGAGCAGGCACTGGCGCTCTACCCGACAGCGCCCGGCTCCTTCATCCGCCTGGCGCGGGTCGAGGTGGCCGCCGGCAAGCCGCAGGAAGCCATTGTCCATCTGGCCGAGTATGCCCGGCTGGGTCTCGTCTGGGACGTCGCCGGCGACCCCGTGCTCAAGGCCCTGGTCGCCGATCCGGCGTTCGCGCCGGTCGCCGCGCGGCTTGCCGAGAACGCCAAACCCATGGGCGAGGTCACGCAGATTGCGACCCTTGGACCGGCGGGCGCGGTCAACGAAGGCGTCGCACCCGGCGGCGGCGGTTGGCTCGTCAGCGCGGTCGCCGGCCGCTCGATCATTCGCGTCGGCGGGGCCGGACGCGCCGATTATCTGACGCCCGACGCGGAGACAGGTGGGCTGTTCGGCCTGGCGACCGACATCCGCCGCGGCGTCCTGTGGGCGGCCGAATCCAGCGGGCCCGGAATTCCCGGATCCAGCGGCCCAAGGCGCACCGGTCTGCTCAAGCTGTCGCTTCAGGACGGCAAGGTCCTGGCCCGCTTTCCCGTCCCCGACGACGGCCTGGACCATCAGATCGGCGACGTCACGGTCGCTGACGACGGCACGGTGTATGCCTCCGACAGCCTTGGGGCGGTGATCTATCGCCTGAAGCCAGATGCGGCGGGGCTGGAGCCCTTTCTGCGGACGAAGGAAATGGCCTCGCCTCAGGGCATGGCCATCTGCCGGGGAGCCGACGCCATGGTCATCGCCGACTATTCCACCGGTCTGCACCGCCTGGACCTCGAGACAGGGGCGTTGACCTGGGTTGGCGGACTTCGTGTGGCGCTGGCCGGAACGGACGGACTTGTCGCGGTCGCGCACGACTTCGGAATGCGCAGCGCATCGCCCAATCCCGTGGGCATGGTCGCCGTGCAGAACGGCGTCTCGCCCCAGCGTCTGATGTTCCTGCGCCTCAGCCCCGACTGCGACGAGCTGGAGGACGCCACGGTGCTGGCGGCGAACCTGCCGCAGACCGATGACCTGACGCTCGGCGTGGACGGCGGCGGCCGGGTGCTGTTCATCGGTTCGAGCGGCTGGGCCGACCGTGACGGCGACGGAAAACTCACCACCGACACGCCCCGCACCGCCGGCCTGTTCAGCGTTCCCCTTCCCCGATAGGCGCTCCCCCATGATCGACCTTGTCCTTGATCAGCACCGGCGCGACCTCGGCGGGTTCGAGGTGGGCCGCGTCCTGCCCCAGGCGGCGCGGCGAATGGTCGGGCCGTTCATCTTCTTCGACCGCATGGGGCCGGCGGACTTCCAGCCGGGCTTTCCGCGCAGCGTCGACGTGCGGCCCCACCCGCATATCGGCCTGTCGACGCTGAGCTACCTGTTCGACGGCGCCATGACCCATCGCGACAGCGTCGGCTCGGACATCGTGATCAAGCCGGGCGAGGTGAACTGGATGACCGCGGGCAGCGGCATCACCCACTCCGAACGGTTCGAGGATCTGCGCGAGCACGGTGGGCGGATGGACGGCATCCAGACCTGGCTGGCGCTGCCGACCGAGGCGGAAGAGACCACGCCGGCCTTCTCCCATCACGCCGGCGCCGACGACCTGCCGTTCTATGCGGGCGACGGCATGACGGCGCGGCTGGTGGCCGGCTCGGCGTTCGGCGTCAAGGCGACCGTGCCGGTGTTCTCGCCGCTGTTCTATGTGCACTGGGAACTGCAGGCGGGCGTCACCGCCGGCCTGCCCGCCGAGTATCCCGAGCGGGCGGCCTATGTCGCCAAAGGCAGCATCGAGATCGACGGCCGCACGATCGAGGAAGGCCGGATGGTCGTCTTCGCGCCGGGCCAGACCGTGCCGGTCAAGGCGCTGACCGCCGCCAGCGTGATCCTGATCGGCGGCGAGCCGGTGGGCGAGCGGTTCATCGAGTGGAACTTCGTCTCGTCCAGCAAGGACCGCATCGAACAGGCCAAGGCCGACTGGCGCGCCGGCCGGATGAAACTGCCGGACCTGGACGACGGCGAGTTTATCCCGCTGCCTTAGTGCGTGGTTCGAGACGCGGACCTGAGGGTCCGCTCCTCACCATGACGAACAGCGACGCAGGCCAACCCTCTGCGTCATCCTGAGGAGCGATCCCTCAGGATCGCGTCTCGAAGGACTTGCCAGCGCCGTAATTGCAAATCATTCTCATTTGCGAGCATGCGCTCGGAGGCGACGATGATTCTCCACGGCCTGGGACCATGTCTGATCGCGCGCCTGATGCGCGCCGAACGCGACCGCGAGGTCGAGAGCGACTGGCTGCTGTTCGGCCCGATGGACGGCGACGTCGTCGAGCGCGAAGAGCCGGATGAACCGGGGTTCCTGCTGGCCGCGGAGTAGACCCCCTTCCCTCCCCTTTATGGGGAGGGACAGACCGCCCCGGGTCGCGCGAAGCGCGCGCCCGAGGATGAACTCTGCGGTCAGGGTGGGGAAGCAGGACGCCGTGCCGATGTGTCCGGGCAGCGGAAAACTCCCCCACCCGTCCGGCCTGCGGCCGTCCACCCTCCCCATGAAGGGGAGGGAGATGGTGTCAGGCCGTCTTCAGCGCCTTGCGCGCGGCGAGCGCGTACTCAACGCCGGTCCAGATCGTCACGGCCACGGCCAGCCAGAGCACGATGTCCGCGGCCATGGTGGCGCGCTGGGCCAGGACAGGCTCGCGGGGCAGGCCCCAGGCGATCCAGCCGCCGACGAACAGCTGGGCGCCGAGCGCCAGCAGCTGCAGCGTCGTCTTCCACTTGGCCAGCAACGTCACCGGCAGGGTCAGGCCCTTCGGCGCCAGCGTCTCGCGCAGCGCGCTGACCGCGAACTCCCGAAACAGGATCAGACCGCCGGCGAGGCCGACCATCCACGATCCCAGCACCGCCAGGCCGACCACGGCGCCGGCGACCAGCACCTTGTCGGCGATCGGATCGAGGATCGCGCCGAGCGTGCTCTCGACCTGCAGCCTGCGGGCCAGCCAGCCGTCGAAGAAGTCGGTGATCGCCGCGATGGCGAAGCCCCAGAAGGCGGTGAAGTAGAAGCCGGTCTGCACCAGCTGCGGATCGAGGCCCGTCGACACCAGCCACAGGATGACCGGCTGCGAGGCCAGGCCCAGCATCGCCAGGAAGACCACCAGGGTCAGAACCAGCCGCAGACCGGTGATGATGTTCGGAAGATGTTTCATCGCGGCTGAGTAGCGGGTTTTTGAGCGGGGGCCAAATGCCTTGGCCGAACCTCCCCAGCTTGCTGGGGAGGGGGACCGCCGGGACGGCGGTGGAGGGGCGGCGCCAAGGCGAGCGGCCCATCCTGAATTCCGGTCCATCCGGCCGGACCCGCGCAGCCCCCTCCACCATGCTCCGCATGGTCCCCCTCCCCTCTACGAGGGGAGGATCATTTTCTGAAGTAATCGTGGATCCGTTGCGCCAGGGGTTCGCTCACCCCGTCGACCTTCATCAGATCGCCGACGGTGGCCTTGCCGACCTCGCGGGCCGAGCCGAAAGCGTGCAGCAGGGCGCGCTTGCGACCCGGGCCGATGCCGTCGATCTCGTCGAGCGGGTTCTTCTTCATGTCCATCGAGCGGCGCGTACGATGCGCGCCGATGGCGAAGTGGTGCGCCTCGTCGCGCAGCCTCTGTAGATAATACAGCACCGGACTTTTCGGCTCGAGCATGAAGGGCGTCTTGCCGGGCATGAAGAACCGCTCCAGCCCCGCGTCGCGGTCCGGCCCCTTGGCCACGCCGACCACGGCGATGTCGTCGACGCCGAGGTCGGCCATCACCTCCAGCACCGCGTCCAGCTGGCCCTTGCCGCCGTCGATCAGCACCAGGTCGGGGCGGGCGCTGTCGTCGCCCTCCTCCTCTTCCTTGACCAGGCGAGCGAAACGGCGCCGCAGCACCTCCTTCATCATGCCGTAGTCGTCGCCGGGCGTGAGCTCGGTCCCCTTGATGTTGAACTTGCGGTACTGGTTCTTCTGGAAGCCATCCGGGCCGGCCACGACCATGCCGCCGACCGCGTTGGTCCCCTGGATGTGGCTGTTGTCGTAGACCTCGATCCGTTCGGGCGGGGTGTCGAGGCCGAACGCCTCGGCGACGCCGGTCAGCAGTTTCCCCTGGGCCGAGCTCTCGGCCATCTTGCGGCCCAGCGCCTCGCGGGCGTTGTTGACCGCCTGGTCGACCAGCTGCTTCTTCTCGCCGCGCTTCGGCTGCACGATCTCGATCTTGCGGTTCGCCTTCATGCTGAAGGCCTCGGCGAACAGTTCATGCTCGAACGGCTGGACGTTGACCAAGATCGACCGCGGGATCGGCCGGTCGTCGTAGAACTGACCCAGAAACGCGCTCATCACCTCCGCGTCGCTGTCGCTCTTGTCGACGCGCGGGAAGTAGGCGCGGTTGCCCCAGTTCTGGCCCGCCCGGAAGAAGAACACCTGAACGCAGGCCTGGCCGCCCTCGGCGAAGAGGGCGAACACATCGGCCTCGTCGACCGTCTCGGGATTGACCTGGGTCTCCTGGGCCACCGACGACAGGGCGCGGATCCGGTCGCGCAGGCGGGCGGCGCGCTCGAACTCCAGGTCATCGGACGCGGCCTGCATCGCCTCGGACATGCGCTGCATCACCGCCCGGCTCTTGCCGCGCAGGAAGGCCTCGGACTCCTCGACCAGCTTGGCGTAGTCGTCCAGCGCGATCAGTCCGGTGCAGGGCGCGGCGCAGCGCTTGATCTGGTGCAGCATGCAGGGCCGGGTACGGCTGTCGTAGACGCTGTCGGAACAGGACCGCAGCAGGAACGCCTTCTGCAGCGTGTTGAGCGTGCGGTTGACCGCCCCGGCCGAGGCGAACGGGCCGAAGTAGTCGCCCTTGATCGTGTGCGCGCCGCGATGCTTGCGCAGTTGCGGCGCGGCATGGTCGCGGCGGATGACGATCTCGGGGAAGCTCTTGTCGTCGCGCAGCAGCACGTTGAAGCGCGGCTTCATCTGCTTGATCAGGTTGATCTCGAGCAACAGGGCGTCGGTCTCGGTGCGGGTCGAGACGAACTCCATCGACCGGGTCAGATCGACCATGTGGGCGATGCGGTTGGTGTGGAACCGGCCCTGGGCGTACTGGATCACCCGCTTCTTCAGCGAGCGCGCCTTGCCGACATAGAGCACCTCCCCGCCCTCGCCGATCATCCGGTAGACCCCCGGCGCGTCGGGCAGACGCTTGGCGTGGTCCGCGATCAGGGCGGCGCCGGTGAGGGGGATGTCGGGCGGGGCGGTCACGGGGACAGATATAGGGGAGTCGCGTCCGGCTGGTCAGGGGGTGTTGGCAGCATCCCCATTCCTCTCCCGGAGGGAGAGGGAAGGCATCTCACCGCCCCTTCCACTCCGCCTTGCGCTTCTCCCCCCAGGCGGCGACGCCTTCACGACGATCCTCCGTAGGGGTGAGCTCGTTGTAGGCGGCCAGTTCCACGGCGATGGCCTCGGGGCTCGCCAGGACAGCGGTCTCCCGCGCCACCCGGCGGATGTTGCGCACCGACAGAGGGGCGTTGGCGGCGATGCGTTTGGCGAGGTCGATCGCCTCCGGCATCAGGCCGGCCGGATTCCAGACGGCGTTGATCACGCCCCACTGCAGGCCCTGCGCCGCCGTGAACGGATCACCGGTCAGCAGGATCTCGCGGGCGCGGCGCTCGCCGACAGCGCGGACCAGGTTCTGCACGCCGCCGAGGCCCGGCATGATGCCCAGCTTGACCTCCGGCAGGGCGAAGCGGGCCGTGTCGGCGGCGTAGATCAGGTCGCAGTTCAGCGCGATCTCGAAGCCGCCGCCGTAGGCCGCACCGTTCACCGCGCAGATCACCGGGACCGGCAGGGCGACGAGGGCGTCGCGCATTGTCTCGAACAGCACATGCTGCGCCTGCCACTGCGCGTCGGTCATGCCGTCGCGCTCCTTCAGGTCGGCGCCGGCGCAGAAGATCCTGTCGCCGGCGGCGGTGAGGATGATGGCGCGGGTGGCGCCGGGCTGGGCGAGGTCGGTCCAGAGGGCGAGGAGTTCCTGCGCCATCTGCGTGGACAGCGAATTGCCGGCAGCCGAGCGGTTGAGGGTGACGACCAGCACGCCCTCGGCGGGGGTGTCGACGAGGAGGGTTTCGAAGGCTTCGTTCATGGGGGGAAGTTAGCCGCTCCGGTCCCGCCATTCCAATCCTCTCCCGCGAGGGAGAGGGGGACCCTGCGGAGCAGGGTGGAGAGGGAGGCGCGAGGGTTGGCGGGTATGGCCGGATCTACCGGGATTCGCTGGTCGAATGCCGGCGCTTCCCTCTCCACCAGCCTCCGGCTGGTCCCCCTCTCCCTCGCGGGAGAGGAAGGAGCGCGCACGGGCTATCTCGTCCCGTACAGGCGGTCCCCTGCGTCGCCGAGGCCGGGGAGAATGAACCCCCGTTCGTCGAGCCCGCGATCAATCCCCGCCGTCCAGATCGACACGTCCGGATGGTCGCCGCGGAGGGCCTCGATGCCCTCCGGGCAGGTCAGGATGCAGACGAACCGCAGGTCGCGGGCGCCCTCCTCCTTCAGCCGCTCGACGGCGGCGCGGGCCGTGACGCCCGTGGCCAGCAGCGGGTTGATGACGATGACCTGGCGCTCGGCCATGGTCTCGGGGACCTTGAGATAATACTCGACCGCCGCCTTCGTGCCGGGGTCGCGGTAGAGGCCGATGTGGGCGACGCGGGCCGACGGGACGAGGGTCAGCATGCCCTCGAGCATGCCCTCCCCGGCCCGCAGGATCGGCGCGAAGACCAGTTTCTTGCCGGCGATTTCGGGAGCTGTGGTGGTCTCCAGCGGGGTCTCGACCTCGCGGTCGGTGAGGGCCAGGTCGCGGGTCACCTCATAGCAGAGCAGCGTCGAGATCTCCCGCATCAGTTCACGGAAGGTCTTGGTCGAGGTGGTGCGGTCGCGCATGCGGGTCAGCTTGTGCTGCACCAGCGGATGGTCGACGACGGTGACGCCGGAGTAGCTGCGCATCAGAAGACGGTCCCGTCGCTGGTGATGGTCAGGGGCGGTCCGCCCCCCTCGCGACGATCCTTCGCAAGCACCCGGCCGGCGGCCCAGGTGCCGCCTTCGAGCACGCGGGCCAGCGGGAAGTCGGCCTCGGCCACGCCCAGCCGCTCACGGACCAGCGGAGCGATACGGTCGAGCAGGGCCACGGTCATGGAGCGCCAGCCGACCACCAGCGGGTCGCCGACGGCGTGGGTGCGGCCCATGTCGGCGGGGTCCTTGAGGACCATCACGCCGTCGTCGATGAACAGGCCGCCGTTGCGATATTCGGCCAGGCCCGTCAGGCCATCGAGGCTGTGGACGGTGATCCCGGCCTCTTCCAGCGGCTCGATCAGGCTGTAGGCCAGCCATTGCGAGAGCTTGTGGATCGGGACGAGGCCGTCGGTGACGTCGTCGCGCTTCATCGCCGGATGGCGCCAGCAGTCGCCGAGCGGCACGCCGCCGAGGGTCAGGCGGTTCTCCCAGATCGGGCCGAGTTTCTCGAGCAGCACCTCGAGGATCACCGGCGCCGGGAGGCGCCCGTTGTCGGCGCGGGCGGCCATGACGTCGAACAGATCGCCCGGCCGGCCGACCGCAGCGCCCAGACGCCGCAGCAGCGCCGCCCGGCCTTCCAGGCCGACCAGCGGGTTGGCGTCGTTGACCTGAAGGGCGTCGGCGAGCATTGCGGCGGTGAGCTCCGTCAGACCGTCTGCACACGGATCATCTCCGCTCGCCGACAGTGCGCCCGACTGGAAAAGCCGCAGACTGGCGACGCCGAGGCCTTCCGAACGGCGGCTTTCCGTGCAGGTCGGCGCGTCGAGGAACCGCCAGGACGGCCCCGCGCCGGCGTCCAGCAGCACCGAGGTGATCGCCAGGTCGAAGGCGGCGCGGGCCTTCGCGTTCGCGTCCGGCCACTCGGTCACCGCGGCCATCTCGGCCCACAGGTCGCGACCGCCGACGACAAAGTGCCGCCAGCGCGCGTGGAACGGCACCTGCAGCGTCGGGTACTGCGCACGGATCACGCCCGCGACGATGTCAGCCGTGGCCGGCAGGCGGTCCAGGTGCACCGACCAGTCGGTCAGCCCCCCGTCCAGCGCGATGGCCAGCATCTCATGCGCCCGCTCGCGCACGGCGGCGGCGGAGAGGAGGCTGCGGGCGGCGGCTGCGTCACCGCCGTCATCCTGGGCCCTGTGCCCAGGCCCCCTCTCAACGTGTTCCGAACCCGTCATGCTGGATCACCGCCCGTGCGGCTGAACGAGGGGTCCTCGCCACAAGGGCGAGGATGACGGAGCTTTGAGATCAAAACTCCCCAAGATCCCGCCCCACGGTCTTTTTCAGGTCTTCCGCCGACGGCGCGCCTTCGGGGGTGAAGTAGCCGGCGGCCTTCTTGGCCTCCATCTCCACGCTGGCGTCGTCGGGGATCAGGTAGTCGGGGATCGGCACGCGTTCGCCGATGGTCAGGCCGCCCTCGACCAGCGCGTCGTGCTTCATATTCGACATCGAGACGAACCGGTCGATGTGCTTGATGCCGAGCCAGTGCAGGACATCGGGCATCAGCTGCTGGAAGCGGGCGTCCTGGACCCCGGCGACGCATTCGGTGCGCTCGAAGTAGGTTGCCGCCTGGTCGCCGCCCGGCTGGCGCTTGCGGGCATTGTAGACGAGGAACTTGGTCACCTCGCCGAGCGCCCGGCCTTCCTTGCGATTGTAGACGATCAGACCGGCGCCGCCGGTCTGGGCCTCGCGGACGGCTTCCTCGATGCCGTGGATCAGGTAGGGCCGGCAGGTGCAGATGTCGGAGCCGAACACGTCGCTGCCGTTGCACTCGTCATGCACACGGCAGGTCAGGCGGCGGTTCGGGTCGGCGATCGCGGCTGGGTCGCCGAAGATGTAGAGGGTGATGCCGCCGATCGGGGGCAGGAACACCTTGATGTCGGGCCGCGTGACCAGCTCGGGGTACATGCCGCCGGTCTGCTCGAACAGGGTGCGGCGCAGGGTGGTCTCGTCGACCTCGAACCGCTCGGCGATGCCGGGCAGGTACCAGACCGGATCGAGGGCGGCCTTGGTCACGGCGACGTCGCGCGTCTCGTGAACCACGGTCCCGTCGATCTTCAGCCGGCCGGCGTCGATGGCGTCGCTGATCTCCGGCAGGGTCAGGCGGGCCTTGGTGATGGCGATGGTCGGCCGGATGTCGACGCCTTCGGCAACCTCTCCGGCGAAGTCCTGCTGGATGCGGTGGCCCCAGGGGTCGAGCGAGACGATCTTGTGCGGATCCGCCCACTGACCAAACGGGCCGACATCGACGACGGGCGCGGTGTCTGTGAGGTCGGGCCGGACCAGCGGATTCAGGGCGCCCGACGCGATCGCCAGCGAGCGGTAGATCGAATAGGCGCCGCCATGGGCGCCGATGGCGTTCCGGTCGCTGCCAGCGTTGACGGTGGCGACCACCGGGCCGCGCTCCCGAGCTGTCGCGGCGCCCCAGGTGAGCGGGAAACGGGTGGGCGCGCCTGATCCCGGATGGGACGTCAGACGGATGTGACCTTGACGGTTTACGGACATTTGCAGCTCGCGCGCGCTCGGCGCCTCCAGAATCGAAAAGGCTCCCCCCGGTTTTCGCCGGCGAGGAGCCTTTGAGCGAGGATAGTGCTCTCGCGTTTTCGACTTGGCAAGCGGGCCGCGATTACTCCACGCCCTCGCGGACGAGACGGAACAGCAGCGTGTCTCCGTCGAGCACCTCGACCGCCAGATAGTGTTCGGATTCATCGAGTTTCTGTCGCGCCAGGTCCGCCACGAGCACATCGGGCTTGACGTTGACAAAGAGGAGTTGGGGCACGCTGTAGCGGACGTCGCGAATATAAACTGTGTAGGTGCGCACCCGTATTGGCCTCCCCGCAATGAACTGAAGTATCGCCTAGCACAGACGCAAACATCCGTTCGTCGGCTGCCCGACACCATCGGCTCCTTGACCGCGGGGGCCGGGAACCGCGAGATTGGGCCATGACCGACACCCTGGACGACTTCATTCGCGGCCTGCCCAAGGCCGAGCTTCACCTGCATATCGAGGGCAGCCTCGAGCCGGAGCAGATGTTCGAGTTCGGCCGGCGCAACGGCATCGACATGCCGTTCAACTCGGTGGAGGAGGTGCGCGCCGCCTACGCCTTCTCGAACCTGCAGGACTTCCTCGACATCTACTATCAGGGCGCGGGGGTGCTGCAGAACGAGCAGGACTTCCACGACATGGCCATGGCCTATTTCCGCCGGCTGCATGCCGATGGCGGGGTCCATGCGGAGATCTTCTTTGATCCCCAGACGCACACCGATCGCGGCCTGCCCTTCTCCATCGCGATCGACGGCCTACTGGCCGGGATGAAGACGGCGGAGGCCGAGCTGGGGATCAGCTCGGGCCTGATCATGTGCTTCCTGCGCCATCTGGACGAGGACGCCGCCCTGGCGACGCTCAATGCCGCCGAGCCATGGCTGGACCGGATCGTCGGGGTGGGACTGGATTCGTCCGAGGTCGGACATCCGCCGTCGAAGTTCCAGCGGGTGTTCAAGGCGGCGAAGGAGCGCGGACTGACCCTGTCGGCCCACGCCGGCGAAGAAGGCCCACCCGCCTACGTTTGGGAAGCGCTCGACCTGCTGAAGGTCGACCGCATTGACCACGGCAACCGGGCGCTGGAGGACGAGGCGCTGGTCAAACGGCTGGTCGCGTCGGAGATGACGCTGACGGTCTGCCCGCTGTCGAACCTCAAGCTCTGTGTGGTCAATGACCTCAAGGACCATCCGATGAAACGGATGCTGGACCTGGGCCTGAAGGCCACGTGCAACAGCGACGACCCGGCCTATTTCGGCGGCTACATAGGTGAGAACTTCACGCAGACCGCCCGGGCGCTGGACCTGTCGCGGGAGGAGCTCGTCACCCTGGCGAAGAACAGCTTCACCGGCTCGTTCCTCGACGAGGAACGCGTCGCGCGGCATCTGGCGGCGATTGATGCGTATGCGGCATAGGGGACATGTACCGAAGGTACGTGTCCCCCAATCGAGGAGCCGGGTTTAGGGGACACGTACCTTCGGTACATGTCCCCGCTTCCAGCTAGCTCGTGATGCGATAACGGCCCTGGCGGTCGGGGCAGACGCGGACGTAGTGGTATTCCATCCGGCCGCCGTACTCGACAGGGGCGGACGCCAGGCGGCAGCCGCGGCGAGCATAGCGATTGTAGTCATAGCGACCGCTGCGCTCACGACGGTCGCGGTAGTAGCGGGCTTCGCGATACGGGATCGTTTCGCTCCGGCTGTACCAGTAGCCCTTGTTGTCGCAGCGGGCGGTGTCACGGCCGATGCCGGCGCCGATCGTGCCGCCGACGACGGCGCCGAGCACGGCGCCCTCGGTCTGCACGTCGGTCGCCGCCACGTTCGAGCCGATCGCGGCGCCGGCCAGGGCGCCGATGATCAGGCCGGCGGCGGTGTTGCCGCTGCGGCGCTGCTCACAGGGCGTGCGGCGATAGCGGTCCATGTTGACGCTCGCCGACGCGTCACGGCCGTAGTAGCCGGCGGCAGGCGGATAGCGGGTGTCATAGGGCGAGGGCTCCCAGCGCCAGGCGCCGTATTGCCGCTCATAGGATCCAGCGCCGTAGCGACGGTCGTAGGCGGCGCGGTCGCGCAGATACTGCTGACGCTTGGCCTCATAGGCCTGCCGTTGGTCGGCGTAGGCCGCCTGGCGGTCCTGATAGGCGCCTTGTTGCTGCTCATAGGCGCCCTGCTGTCGCTGGTAGTCGCGTTGCTGGGCTTCGTACTGTTCCCAGGTCGGAATCTGCGACTGGGCGAGGGCGGCGCCGGCGCTCAGGGCCAGCACGCTGGCCAGGCTGAGGGCGATGGTCTTGGTCTTCATGGTCTGCGCTCCGTTGTCTTCCTGGAAGAGCGGAGACCGGGTGGCCGACGCTCTCGAGCGCCCACTCCCGATACGTTGACCAAACGCGGGTCGGGTTAACCGGTTGCGTCAGCGAGGGGACATGTACCGGCTTCGGTACGTGTCCCCCAATCGAGCTACTGCTGAATCCGGATTAGGGGACACGTACCTTCGGTACATGTCCCCGTGATCAGAGCTGGTCCGCCCTCGTCGGCAGGCCGAGCAGGACGCGGCCGGTCAGCTCGTACATCGCGGACGACACCATCGCGTGGTGGGTGATGACGTTGGCGTCGCGGAAGCGGCGCTGCAGGTCGTTCTCCAGATAGACCGCCGAGCCGCCCATCATGTCGTAGGCGACCTTGCTGACGTCGGCGGCGGTCTCCGCGGCGTGGGCGCAGGCCAGGCGCAGGCGATTGCGCGGCTCCAGGCCGGCTTCGCCCGACTGCACGGCTGTCCAGAGCACGCCGATGGTCTCGAAATAGTGGGCGCGTGCGGCGGACAGTTTCGCCACGGCGCGGGCGAAGTCGGCCTGGACCACGTTGCGCTCCGCCATGGTCCTCTGGGAGCCGGCCGCCTTCTTGGTCTGAACTGCGCCGCCGGCCGCGAACAGAGCGCCCCGGGCGTTGCCCAGCGCAACGCCGGCCACGCCCATGGCCAGCAGGCAGAAGATCGGGAATCGGGCCAGCGGCGTGTTGACGGTCACCGGGTCCGACTGCAGCGCCACGCTGCGCGCCTTGGGCACCCGCACATCCTTGACCTGGAAATCGAGGCTGCCCGTGCCGCAGAGGCCCGCCGTGCGCCAGGTGTCGATCA
Source organism: Caulobacter sp. (assembly GCA_021741355.1). Taxonomy (GTDB): domain Bacteria; phylum Pseudomonadota; class Alphaproteobacteria; order Caulobacterales; family Caulobacteraceae; genus Caulobacter. The sequence continues at coordinate 44,052 of JAIOXZ010000003.1, read as the reverse complement.
ACTCCACCTCGGCGGCGGGGAAGATCATCATCCGGTGCAGGGGCTGTCCGTGCTCGTCGAGCTGTGGGCCTTCGGGGCCCATCAGGATCGCGCCGCCGGCGATCCAGGACGCGTTCTGCGAGCCGCTGCCCCACTGCCAACGGCCGGTGACCAGCCAATGGTCGCCGTCCTCCACCGCCTTGCCCATCGGGGCGAAGACCCCGGCGGTGATCACCTCCGGCGACGCGAACACCTCCCGCGCGAGACCTGCCGGGAGCCGGTTGGCCATGGCTGCCGTGGTCGCGCCGATCATCACACACCAGGCGGCCGAGGCGTCGGCCTGTGCCAGGGTTTCAAGCGCCAGCGCAATCTGCGCGGGCGGCGTGTCATGGCCGCCGAGGTTGGCGGGCAGCAGCATGCGGAACAGACCGGCCTGGGCGAATTTCTTCGCCAGGTCCGCGGGCAGGCGCCGGACGCTCTCGATCTCCGGCGCGCGGCGATGGATTTCCTCGGCGAAGGAACTGGCGACCGTGACGGCGTTGAAGGTCATCCGGGCAGTCTCCACAGGGCCGCGAGGTTGTTTCGCTGCATGTTCGAGGACCCGCCGACGATCGGCATGCCCAGCAGGTCGCGCACATTGCGCTCGATATCGTAGTCCGCCGACATGGCGTAGGCCCCCATGACCTTCTGGCAGGTCAGGGCGATCTCGACGCCGGCCTCGGCGATGAACAGCTTGGCCATGCTGGTCTCGGCGGCGCAGGGCTCGCCGGCGTCCGCCAGCCGGGCGGCGTTCCACAGCATCAGGCGACAGGCTTCCAGTTTCGTTTTGGCATCGACCAGGGCGTGGCGCACGGCCTGGTGGCCGCTGATCGGCTTGCCGAACTGCACCCGCTCGCCGGCATAGGCCCAGGCCTCCTCCAGCGCTGCCTGGGCGATGCCGAAGGCGCAGGCGCTGATCTCCAGCTTCTCGATGTCGAGCGCCCGGCCGGCCAGCATCTTCCAGCCCTGGTTCCAGCGTTCCGGCCCGCCGACGATGGCGCTGGCCGGCAGCCGCACCTCGTCGAAATGGACGTCGGAGGAGAGGGTGTAGCGCAGGTTCACATGATCGATGGGCGTGATCGTCACTCCGGGCGCGTTTGTCGGGATCAGCACGAAGCTGAGCGCCTGACGGGCCGGGGAGTCCGGGTCGCTGCGGACCAGGCAGTAGATGTAGTCGCTGAAGTCAGCGCCGGTGCACCAGCGCTTGGCCCCGTTGATGACGATCTCGTCGCCCTCGCGGCGGGCGCGGGTGGTGACCTGCGACAGGTCCCCGCCGACGTCGGGCTCGGAAAGGCCGTAGGCGAAGAACAGCTCGCCCCGCGCCAGCTTCGGCAGGAGCTCCGCCTTCTGTTCGGGGGAGCCGTTCTCGAGGATGTTCATGCCGCCATAGAAGGCGCACTGGATGAACGGCCCGGCGAGGAAGGACCCTGCCCGGCACAGCTCCTCGATCGCCGCGACGGCGGCGAGGATGTCCGGGCCCGTGCCGCCGTATTCCTCCGGGACCGTCAGGCCGCAGAGACCGAGATCGGCCAGCTCGCGGAACAGGTCGCGCGGGAAGGTGTGGGCGGCGTCCCACTCGCGGCGCTTCTCGCGCGGGGCCTTCTCCGCGATGAACCGCTGGAGGATCGAGCGGAGGGCGGTGACGTGTTCGGGTTCGGTCATAAGCCCTTCCCCCTTGATGGGGGAAGGGTTGGGTTGGGGGTGTGGACCAGGCAAGCACACCAGGTCACGTGGCCGTCACTTGGACCGGTTCCGAACCGGCGCCACCGGACCACCCCCATCCCCGGCCCTTCCCCCATCGAGGGGGAAGGGAGTCTGTTGAGCCCCATCATTCCCCCGTCAGGTTCATCGGCCGGCGCTCGCGGAAGGCGGCGACGGCCTCCTTGCGGTCGGCGGTCATGTTGCTCAGCGACTCATAGGCCACGGCCGCGTCGCTGGTGCTGACCATGATCTGCTTGAGCGTGATGTTGGCCGTCATCTTGGTCCAGCGCACCGCCCAGCGGGGGTTGCCGAGGATCTTGCCGGCGATCTCGGCGACCTTGGCGTCGAGCTGGTCGGTAGGGACGGCGTAGTTGATCAGCCCCATGCCCGCCGCCCCGGTGGCGGTCAGCAGGTCGCCGGTCATCAGCAGTTCCTTGGCGCGGGCGAAGCCGATCAGCTGCGGCCAGATGATCGCCCCGCCATCGCCGGCGACCAGCCCCACCTTCACGTGAGGGTCGCCGATCTTGGCGGCCTCGTCGGCGATGATCACGTCGCACAGCAGGGCGATGGTCGCTCCGAGCCCAGCCGCCGCGCCGTTCAGGCGGGCGATGATCGGCTTTTCCAGGTCGAGCAGGCCGCTGATGATCCGCTTGGCGTCATAGGCGATGGCGCGGAACTTCCGCGGGTCGCTGATCTGCTCGTCGAACCAGTCGAAGTCGCCGCCGGCGCAGAAGGCGCGGTTCTCGCCGGTCAGGACGATCAGGTCGCTGTCCTCGTCGTGCTGCAGGTCGACGAACAGCTCGGCCAGCTCATCGTGCATGCGGGCGTCGACGGCGTTCACGGCGTTGCCGCTGAAGGCGCAGATCAGGATCTTCCCGTCACGGCGGAAGGTGAAGCGCTGGTAGTCCTCGAACTTCATGCTGCGGGATCCTGTGAGACGCGCACGAGCCGGCGGCCGAAATTCTCGCCGCGGAACAGGCCACAGAAGGCCTCGGCGGCGGACTCGAGACCGTCGAACTCCTCGATGGCGAACTTCAGCGAGCCATCGGCGATCCAGTCGGCCATCTGGGCCTGGGCGGCGCCGAACTGGCGGATGTCGTCGAACACGACGAGCCCTTCCATGCGGACGCGGTGGGTGATGAAGACGCTGGTGTTCTTCAGGCCGACGCGGTCCTGCGGCTCGACGTTGTAGTCGGCCACCTGACCCGAGACGACGACACGGCCGCGCAGCTTCATCAGCGGCAGGACGCGATCGACCATTTCGTTGCCGACGTTGTCGAACAGGACGTCGACGCCTTCGGGACAGGCGGCTTTGATCGCGGCGGTCAGGTCGGGCTCCGCCTTGTAGTCGATGACCGCGTCGAACCCGGCCTCGTCCTTCAGCCAGGCGCACTTCTTCGGCCCGCCGGCGATGCCGACGACGCGCATGCCGAGCTTCTTGCCGATCTGGCCGGCGGTGGCGCCGACCGGGCCGGCGGCGGAGGTGACCAGCAGGGTCTCGCCCGCCTTCGCCTGGGCCACCCGGTTCATGCCGAACCAGGCGGTGAGGCCGGGCACGCCCAGGATGCCGATCCAGCAGCCGAGCGGCACGCGGCGGTCGGTGATCTTCTGGATAAAGCCGCGGCCGTCCGACACGAAGTGCTCGCGCCAGCCACCGCCCGCCGCGATCAGGTCGCCGACGGCGTAGTTGGGATTGTTGCTCTCGATCACCTCGGCGACACAGAAGCCGTCGATGCCCTCGCCGATCTTCATCGCCCCGGCGTAGCTGTCGCCGCCGGACAGGCGCGAGCGCGTGCCGGGGTCAACGGAGCCGAGGATCACACGGGACAGGAACCTGCCGTCGGCCAGCTCGCCCAGCGGCGTTTCCTCCAGCCGGAAATCCTCGGGCGTCGGCGCCCCTTCGACATGGCGCGCCAGCACCCAGCGGCGGGTTGTATCCGGCATCGTTCCTCCTGCGCCGGCTAACCCGGTCTCGGGGGGACTTTAGGCGGATCGACTACGGCAGGGGAAGGCCATCGATCCCTTCTCCCCTTGCGGGAGAAGGTGGCCTCCGAAGGAGGTCGGATGAGGGGTCTCGCGGCGGATCGGGCTATCGACCCCTCATCCGTCGGCTTCGCCGACACCTTCTCCCGCAAGGGGAGAAGGAAGCGGTCTCAATTCCGCCTTGGGGCCAAATCGACTATGGAACTGCCATGCGCCGTATCACCCTGATCACCGCCCTGAGCCTCCTCCTCGCCGGGCCGGTCCTGGCGCAGGACGATGTCTCGCCTGATCCGCGCCGGGATCGGGGCGAGACCCAGTCGCGGCCGAACCTGCGGGACGCCGTCACCGCCCCGCTCAGCGACCTGAACCTGAAGCACACCAACATTCCGGACGTGCTGAAGCGCGCCGTCGTCGGGCCCTACGACATGGACGGCCTGAAGACCTGCGAGGCGATCGCCGGCGAGGTCGGCCGGCTGGATGCGGCGCTGGGGCCGGACCTGGACGAGCCGCCGCCGCCTGACACGCGGACACGGGGCCAGAAGCTCAAGCAGGCGGCCGGCGACGCCGTTGTCGGCGCGGTCGAGGACGAGACCCGCAGCGTCCTCCCCTTCCGCGGCTGGGTGCGCAAGCTGTCGGGCGCCGAACGGCGGGACCGGCGCGTGGCCGAGGCGATCAACGCCGGCAAGATCCGTCGCGGCTACCTCAAGGGCGCCGGCATGCGCATGAACTGCGCCCCGCCCGCCGCGCCGAGCTGGTTCGTGCCCGAGCGGACGGCGACGGGCGGCGGCGTTCTGGCCTGGCTGGCCGGGATCTGGGACGCCCTGGCGGGCTGGTTCCGGAGCCTGTTCGGCTGAGCCGGCGGGCTCGAAAAGAACGAATCACCAACCCGAAGGGATAGCGTCGGAACATCGCCCGACCGCTAGGGGTTGAGTTTTGTTCGGCGGGTGTTCCGCCCTTTCCTCTTCCTCTCCCGCGAGGGAGAGGGGGACCAGCCGGAGGCTGGTGGAGAGGGAAGCGCCGATGCTGGCGGGGAGGTCAGAATCGATGGCGCACAGCTATCCGCCACCGGCGCTTCCCTCTCCACCATGCTTCGCATGGCCCCCCTCCCCCTCGCGGGGGAGGAGCGTAGTTAAAGCCCCAGCACCGCCTTCGCGATGATGTTGCGCTGGATCTCGTTGGAGCCGCCGAAGATCGAGGTCTTGCGCATGTTGAAGTAGGTCGGCGCCGCCTTGCCGGCGTAGTCCGGGCCGACGGGCAGGTCGTTGCCGCCCTGCATGCCGCGGGCGTAGGGCGCGCCGTAGTGGGCGGCGGCCTCGAGGGTCAGTTCGGTCAGGCGCTGGCCGACCTCGGTGCCCTTGACCTTGAGCAGTGAGGCTTCAGGGCCGGGGCCCTTGCCCTTGCTCTCCGAGGCCAGGCTGCGCAGCTCGGTGTATTCCAGCGCGGCCAGATCGACTTCCAGTTCGGCCACCTTGCGGCGGAAGTCGCTGTCGCGGATCAGCGGCTGGGCGTCGTCGGCCAGCTCGGCCGTGGCCAGTTCGCGCAGGCGCTCGATGCCGCGCTTGGAGCGGGCGACGCCGGCGATGCCGGTGCGCTCGTGGCCGAGCAGGTACTTGGCGACCGTCCAGCCCTTGTTCTCCTCGCCGATCAGGTTGGCGACGGGCACCCGGACGTTGTCGAGGAAGACGTCGTTGACCTCGTGGCCGCCCTCGATGGTGATGATCGGGCGCACGGTGATGCCGGGCGAGGTCATGTCGATCAGCAGGAAGGAGATGCCCTCCTGCTTCTTGGCGTCCGGATCGGTGCGGACGAGGAAGAAGCCCCAGTCGGCGAAGTGGCCCTGGGTGGTCCAGGTCTTCTGGCCGTTGACGATGTAGTGGTCGCCGTCGCGTACGGCGCGGGTCGACAGGCCCGCGAGGTCGGAGCCGGCGCCGGGCTCTGAGTAGCCCTGGCACCACCAGATGTCGCCGTTCATGGTGCCGGGCAGGAACTTCTCTTTCTGCTCGGGCGTGGCGAAGGTGTAGAGCACCGGCCCGATCATCCCCAGGCCGAAGCTGGTCTGGCTGGTCTGGGCGCGGGCGAGTTCCTCGCTGAAGATGTACTTGCGGACCGAGTCCCAGCCCGTGCCGCCGTACTCGACCGGCCAGGACGGCGTCAGCCAGCCCTTGTTGTGCAGGGTGCGGTGCCAGGCGAGGATGTCTTCCTTGCCGAGATGCTCGCCGGCCTCCTGCTTGCGACGGGTCTCGGCGGGGTAGTTTGCTTCGATCCAGTCGCGGACTTCCTTACGGAAATCGGCGTGCTCGGGCAGGAAATCGAGATCCATTGTCTTCTCCCTTGTGACGGCCTGCAGAGCATCCGTGCGTCCTTCGAGACGCGGCTGCGCCGCTCCTCAGGATGACGACTATGGTGGGCAGGCCCCCAAAGTTCGTCATGGTGAGGAGCGAGCCTCAGGCGAGCGTCTCGAACCACGCAACTCCCTGCTGGACTCTGACGGCCCGGCTCGGCAGTTTGCGCTCAAACAAGCGTTTCAAATTGAACGATAGGGGTGAGGCGTCATGGCCGCAATAAATTCCGTCACCGAACTGACCCAGGATGGCGACATCGCCATCATCACGCTGAACTCGCCGCCGGTGAACGCCTTGTCGGCGAACGTCCGCGACGGGCTCTTCGAAGGCTTCAAGGCCGCCATCGCCGACGACTCGGTGAAGGCCATCGTGCTGATCTGCGCGGGCCGCACCTTCATCGCCGGCGCCGACATCAGCGAGTTCGGCGGCGCCTCGAAGGGCGCCAGCCTGTTCGACGTCCAGAACATGATGGAAAACTCGCCCAAGGCGGTTGTCGCGGCGATCCATGGCACGGCCCTCGGCGGCGGCCTGGAAGTGGCGCTGACGGCGCACTACCGCGTCGCCGTTCCGTCGGCCAAGTGCGGCCTGCCGGAAGTGAACCTCGGCCTGCTGCCGGGCGCCGGCGGCACCCAGCGCCTGCCGCGCATCGTCGGCGCCGAGAAGGCGCTGGAGATGATGACCAGCGGCGCGCACGTGCCGGCCAAGGAATGCCTGGCCATGGGCCTGGTCGACGCCATGGCCGAGGAAGGCAAGCTGCTCGAGGGCGCCGTCGCTTTCGCCCGCAAGGTGCTCGACGAGAAGATGCCGCTGAAGAAGGTCCGTGACCGCGACGTCGTCGGCGGCTCGCCGGAAGTCTTCGCCGCCTTCCGCAAGGCCAACGCCCGCAAGTTCCGCGGCTTTGACGCGCCGGAAGCCAACATCAAGTGCGTCGAGGCCTCGCTGCTGCCCTTCGAGGAGGGCCTGAAGGTCGAACGGACCCTGTTCATGGGCCTGATGACCGGCGCCCAGTCGGCGGCCCAGCGCTATGTGTTCTTCGCCGAGCGCCTGGCCAACAAGATCCCCGACGTGCCCGAGGATACGGCCGAAATTCCCGTGAAAAAGGTCGGCATCATCGGCGCCGGCACCATGGGCGGCGGCATCGCCATGAACTTCCTCAACGTCGGCATCCCGGTGACGATCGTCGAGACCAAGCAGGAAGCGCTGGACCGCGGTCTAGGCGTGATCCGCAAGAACTACGAAAACACCGCCAAGCGCGGCCGCCTGACCATGGAACAGGTCGAGCAGCGCATGGGGCTGCTGACCGGCACGCTGGAGCTGGAAGCCCTGGCTGACAGCGACCTGGTGATCGAGGCCATCTTCGAGAACATGGCCGTCAAGAAGGAGGTGTTCGGCAAGCTGGACGCCATCGTCAAGCAGGGCGCGATCCTGGCCTCCAACACCTCGGCCCTGAACATCGACGAGATCGCCACGGCCGTGAAGCGTCCGGAAGCGGTCATCGGCCTGCACTTCTTCTCGCCGGCCAATGTCATGCGCCTGCTGGAAGTCGTCCGCACCGACCACAGCTCCAACGAGGTCATCGCCACCTCGATGAAGCTGGCCAAGAAGATCGGCAAGGTCGCGGTGCTGGTCGGGGTCTGCCCCGGCTTCGTCGGCAACCGCATGCTGTTCCAGCGCCAGAACCAGGCCCAGCGCCTGGTCATGGAAGGCGCCATGCCCTGGGACGTCGACCGCGTGCTCTACGACTTCGGCTTCCCGATGGGTCCGTTCGCCATGAGCGACCTGGCCGGCCTGGACATCGGCTGGAACAAGGAAACCTCGAAGGGCGAGACGATCCGCGACCAGCTTTGCGAGCTTGATCGCCGTGGCCAGAAGACCGGCGCCGGCTACTACGACTACGACGAGAACCGCAACGCGATCCCCTCGCCGGTCACCGAAGAGATCATCAAGGGCTTCGCCGCCAAGCAGGGCCTGAACCAGCGGGACATCAGCGACGAGGAGATCCTCGAGCGGACGATCTTCCCGATGATCAACGAGGGGGCCAAGATCCTCGAAGAGGGCAAGGCGATCCGCGCGTCGGACATCGATATCGTCTGGATCAACGGCTACGGCTGGCCCGTCTATCGCGGCGGCCCGATGCACTACGCCGACCTCGTCGGCCTGCCCAAGGTGCTCGAGCGCCTGAAGCAGTACCAGAACGAGATGGGCGACTTCTTCAAGCCGTCGGCCCTGCTCGAAAAGCTGGTCGCCGAGGGCAAGGGGTTCAAGGACCTGAAGTAGGGCCTAGGGCTTAGGGAGTAGGGAGTAGTCAGCCGGCGTTTCCGCGCCTCGCCTTGCTACTCCCTACGCCCTACGACCTACTCCCTTGGCTCAACCCCACGACCGATCGAGCTGCCACATGCCCACCCTCGCCCAGATGATCGCCGACGACTTCGGCCTCCTGCCCGACCTGATCCGCAACAACGCGGCGGACCACCCCGCCAAGCTGGCGTTGATCCAGGACGACCGGTCGATGACCTGGGGCGAGCTGGACGCGCTGGTCGACCGCATCGCGGCCGGCCTGCAGCGGGACGGGGTGCAGCACGCCCAGGCGGTGTCGGTCTGCGCCACGACCTCGATTGAATACGCAGCCCTGTTCCTCGGCGGCCTGCGCGCCGGGGCGGCGGTGGCGCCGATCGCGCCGTCGTCAACGCCCGAACAGATTGTCGCTATGGTCAACGACAGCGGCGCCAACCTGTTCTTCCTCGACAAGGGCGTGGCGACCGAGATGGGTGACGCCCTGACGGGCGTGAAGACCCGCCAGATCGCGCTCGACGGCTCGGACGTCGGCCAGGCCTTCGCCGACTGGCTGCCGCCCGCGGGCGCGAAGCCTTCGCCGGTCGAGATCGGCAAGAAGGACCCGTTCAACATCATCTATTCGTCGGGCACGACGGGCACGCCCAAGGGCATCGTCCAGAGCCACGGCATGCGCTGGCGTCACCTGGCCCCGCGCGAGGACGGCATCGGGTATGGGCCGGACGCGGTGGGCTTCATCTCGACCCCGCTCTATTCCAACACCACCCTGGTCTGCTTCTTCCCGACCCTGGCGGGCGGCGGAACCCTGGTCATGCTGGCCAAGTTCGACGTGGTGAAGTGGCTGACGGCCGCGCAGAAGCACCGCGTGACCCACGCCATGCTGGTGCCGGTGCAGTATCGCCGTCTGCTGGAGCACCCCGACTTCGACAAGTACGACCTGTCGAGCTTCGTGATGAAGTTCGCCACCAGCGCGCCGTTCGCGGCGGAGCTGAAGAAGCAGGCGCTGGAGCGCTGGCCCGGCGGGCTGATCGAATACTACGGCATGACCGAGGGCGGCGGCGGCTTCATGCTGCAGGGCCATCTGCATCCGGACAAGCTGCACACCGTCGGCCAGGCCAGCCCGGGCGCGGTGATCAAGCTGATCGACGAAGAGGGCAACGAGGTCGGCCCCAACGAGGTCGGCGAGATCATCGGCCGCTCGCCGGCGACCATGAACGGCTATCACAACCAGCCGGGCAAGACGGCCGAGGCCCAGTGGGTCGATCCAAAGACCGGCGAGGTCTACATCCGCACCGGCGACGTCGGCCGGCTCGACGAGGACGGCTTCCTGACCCTGATGGATCGCCGCAAGGACATGATCATCTCGGGCGGCTTCAACGTCTATCCGAGCGATCTGGAAGCGGTGATGGCCCAGCACGAGGCCGTGGCCGAGGTGGCGGTGATCGCCGCGCCGTCCGACGCCTGGGGCGAGACGCCTGTGGCGTTCGTGGCGCTCAAGGACGGCGCCGCCGCGACGCCGGACGAGCTCAAGGCCTTCACCAACAGCAAGGTCGGCAAGACGCAGCGGGTGTCCGACGTCGTGCTGATCGACGTCCTGCCGCGCAGCCACATCGGCAAGGTGCTCAAGCGCGAGCTGCGCGACGACTACGTGGCCCGGACCACCGGCTAGGTCCGTCGCCGGACAGACCTGCGGGCAGATTGCGGCGCAGGCCTCTGGCGCGAAGGTGACGCCGGAGTCATGATACAGGCTGAGGCCACGTCAGTTGGGCCCAGGGAGGAACGGTCATGAGCGATGGTGCGGTGGATCTGAGCCAGGACGCTCGCGAGCGCGCCTGGAGCATGCCCCTGTCGGAGATCAAGGTCGCCGACCCGCTGCTGTTCCAGACCGACACCATGTGGCCTTACTTCGAGCGCCTCCGGAAGGAAGCGCCGGTGCACTACCAGGCCGAGCACGAGTTCGGCCCCTACTGGTCGGTGACGAAGTACAACGACATCATGGCCGTCGACACCAACCACCAGGTGTTCTCGTCCGAGGGCGGCATCACCCTGGCCGAGGGGTCGGAAGACTTCCGGCTGCCGATGTTCATCGCCATGGACCCGCCCAAGCACGACGTGCAACGCAAGACGGTCAGCCCGGCCGTCTCGCCGATGAACCTGCAGCTGATGGAGCCGGTGATCCGCGAGCGCGCGGCGAAGATCCTCGACGACCTGCCGATCGGCGAGGAGATCGACTGGGTCGACAAGGTCTCGATGGAACTGACGACCATGACCCTGGCGACGCTGTTCGACTTCCCGTGGGAGGACCGGCGCAAGCTGACCTACTGGTCCGACACGGCCACCGCCAGCAAGTTCAGCCCGTTCTACAAGGGCGAGGACCATCGCCGGGCGGCGCTGTTCGAATGCGTCGAGTACTTCACGCGGCTGTGGAACGAGCGGGTCAATGAACCGCCCCGGGGCGACCTGATCTCGATGCTCTGCCACGGCGAGTCCACGCGCAACATGGACCGCATGGAATACCTCGGGAACCTGATCCTGCTGATCGTCGGCGGCAACGACACCACCCGAAACACCATCAGCGGCAGCATCCTGGCGCTGAACCAGAACCAGGACCAGTACGCCAAGCTGAAGGCCAATCCGGACCTGATCCCCTCGATGGTGTCCGAGACCATCCGCTGGCAGACGCCGCTGGCCTACATGCGCCGCCGCGCGCTGCAGGACGTCGAACTGAACGGCCAGAAGATCAAAAAGGGCGACAAGGTCTTGATGTGGTACGTCTCGGGCAACCGGGATGACGAGGTCATCGAAAATCCCAACGCCTACATCATCGACCGCGAGCGGCCGCGACAGCATCTTTCGTTCGGCTTCGGTATCCACCGCTGCGTCGGCAATCGCCTGGCCGAGCTGCAACTGCGGGTGATCTGGGAAGAGATTCTCAAGCGCTTCCCGGACATCCAGGTCACCGGCGAACCAACTCGCGTCGCCTCCTCCTTCGTGAAGGGCTACGAGCACCTGCCGGTGGTCATCCCGCGCCGTCTCTGACGGGTCAGGCCAGCGTCGCTTCGAGGGTGATCTCGGCGTTCAGGAGTTTCGACACCGGGCAGGTCTTCTCGGCCACGCCGGCCAGCTTGTCGAACGTCGCCTTGTCGAGTCCCGGGACCTTCGCGGTCAGCGTCAGGGCGGACTTCGTGATGGTGAAGCCGCCGTCCTTCGAGTCGAGCGAGATCGCCGCCTCAGTGGTCAGTTCCTCGGGCGTGAAGCCGGCCGTCTGCAGCTGGAAGGCCAGGGCCATGGTGAAACAGCCGGCGTGGGCGGCGGCGATGAGCTCTTCCGGGTTGGTTCCAGGCGCGCTCTCGAAGCGGGTCTTGAACCCATAGGGGCTTGAGGACAGCACGCCGGAATCGGTCGTGATGGCGCCGGTCCCATCGCGACCGGTTCCCTGCCAGACGGCCTTGGCCTTGCGGATCATGGTGGTCTCCCTGGATGAGTGCGATGTCCTCGAACGCCAACAACCGACGCCTGTTCCGCCGGGCCAGCGGCCTGGCCGCGTTTCACGACGATTTGACGGGACATCGTTACGCGGGTAACGAGTGGCCAGCTGACGGGCATGGGGCCTGTCGAATCGCGAGCCAGGATCCATGCGGAAATTCATTCCCATGACCCTTCGACCGGCCTTCTCCGCGCCCAAGGGCGCGGGTTGCACCGCGTCTGCTCGCGAGGATTACGCCGCCTAGATCACCTTCGATCCAGCGCCCCGTCCCTCCCGAGCCCGATCGCTCTGGAGGGATTTTTTGTATCCGTCATCCAGCTTCGTTCGGGCTCGGGCTTACTCTGAAAGTCTCCGACCGTGACCGACATGACCCTTGAATCCCCCGCCCTGCGACGAACGCCCTGGCTCATCGAGTCAAAGGCGCTGATGCTGCTTGCCGCGCCGATGGCGCTGGCCCAGTTGGCCCAGATGGCGGTGATGACCACCGACGTGATCCTGCTCGGCCGGCTCGGCCGGACCGAGCTGGCCGCGGCAGCCATCGGCAACACCGTCTACTACATGGCCTGGCTGCTCGGCAGCGGACCGGGCATGGCCGTCTCTCCGGTGATCGCCCAGTTGCTCGGCGCCAGGCCGCGCGAACGGACCGGCGTGCGCGCCACCGTGCGGATGGGGCTGTGGGTGACCATGCTGGCCTCCCTGCCGCTGATGCTGCTGATGTTCAATGCCGAGTGGATCCTGCTCCATCTCGGACAGGACCCGGAGCTGGCGGCCGGCGCCGGCATCTTCGTGGCCATGCTGGCGTTCGGCCTGCCCTTCACGCTCGGGTACCAGGCCCTTCGCAGCTTCGCCTCGGCGCTGGGCAAGCCCGGCTCGACCCTGTGGGTCATGCTGGCGACCATCGTGTTCAACGGGGTGGCGGGCTACGGCCTGATCTTCGGCAAGTTCGGCCTGCCGGCGCTGGGCCTGATGGGGTCGGGTCTGGCCACGGCCGGCTCGAGCATCTTCTCGTTCGTCGTCATGCTGGCGGTCATCCGGCTGACGCCGAAGCTGCACGCCTACCGCATCCTGCGTCGCGCCCATCGGCCCGTGCCGGTAAGGGCCGGCGAACTGGTGCGGCTGGGCGCGCCAATCGGCGTGACGATGATCTTCGAGGCCATGCTGTTCAACACCATGACCCTGGTCATGGGGACGTTCGGCGCCATCGCCGTGGCGGCCCACCAGATCGCGCTGAACTTCGCCTCGATCACCTTCATGGTGCCGCTGGGCTTCGCCATGGCCTCCACGGTCCGGGTCGGTATTGCGGCGGGACGCGGCGACACCGCCGGCGCCCGGCGGGCGGGGATCACGGGCATGGTGCTGGCCACCGGCTTCATCAGCGTGGTCGCCGTCGCCATGGTGCTGTGGGGCGAGCAGATCGCCCGGCTGTACCTCGGCAGCGGCGAGGCGGGCGACGAGGCGGTCATCGTCCTGGCCGTCCAGTTCCTGCTGGTGGCGGCGGCGTTCCAGATCTTCGACGCCCTGCAGGTCGTCGGCGCCCACGCGCTGCGCGGCCTGAAGGACGCTCGCATGCCGATGGTTCTGGCCGGGGTCAGCTACTGGCTGGCCGGCGCGCCGGTCTGCATCCTGCTGGGCGTGACCCTGAAGATGCAGGGGCTGGGGATCTGGATCGGTCTCGCCTTCGGGCTGGCGGTGGCGGCGCTGGCGATGTGCTGGCGGTTCCACCGGATCACGCGCGTGTAGGGGACATGTACCGCCTTCGGTACGTGTCCCCCAAACGAGCGCTGGATTAGGGGACACGTACCTGCGGTACATGTCCCCCTCCGCTTCCATGGCAGACCCGCCCTGATGTCTTGACGGCCAGTGTTGCTCCGGCGACGGCCCTGCTCAAGGACCGCTTCGCGGCCGCGCAGCGGCGGGTCCGAAGGACCCGTCCTTGACCAGGCCCGACGTCCGGAGCGCATCGTTCCATCAAGGCCAAAGGGCAAGTGTCATCGGGCCGGAAAAAGCAGAGGCTGCAGGTCCGGCTCCACCCAGCCCCGCCGCGCCTGCGCCGAGAACAGCCGCTCCCGACTCCAGTAGGCCAGCAGCCAGTCCGGCCGCCCCAGTTCCGTCGCCAGCAGGGCGTTGCAGGCGGCAAACAACGGTGTCCCCTCCGGCAGGCCACTCAGGAACGCTCGCGTCGCCCGCAGCGAGGCCAGGGTGATGGTCTCGTGATAGCCCCCGGTGTCGGTGTTCTCGACGCCGGTCGAGGTGTTGTAGGCGCGGATCAGGCCCGGCATATCGCGCTCGGCGACCAGCCCGAACTGTCCGGCGACCAGCCAGACGGCGGCCGCGAAATGGGCGGCGTGGGTCCAGGCCGGCTTGGGTAACGAGCGGGCGACGACGCCCTCGCCGATGGCGATGATCTCTGCGTCAGAGGTGAAGGGGGTGGTCATGGAAGGCTCCTGCAAATGAAGCCGGCGCCCCCGATACGACAAACCCGCCGGGGTCGCCGGCGGGTTCGGGTCGGTCGGTCGAGGTGGATCGGTCCCGATCACCTCACCGCACGCGCAACGGCCGCCGGAAGAGTCCGACGTTGTTGCTGCGCGGTGGTGGTGCGGGCGAGGATCATTGGTCGGCGTCTACATGCGGCGCCGAGTTTGGGCAAGATGCTCCCCACCCTGGTGGGGAGCTGGCACGCGGAGCGTGACTGAGGGGAGTTGCAGTGCACCGACTCCCCTCCACCATCCTTCGGATGGTCCCCCTCCCCAGCAAGCTGGGGAGGATCGGGCGAAAGCTAGGCCGCCGCCGCCAGCTGGCCGGCCGCTTCCGCGGTGATCTCGAAACTCCGCAGCCGCGCCGCGTGGTCGTGGATCTGGCCGGTGATGATCAGCTCGTCGGCGCCGGTGCGGTCGATGAACTCGGCGAGGCCCTTGCGGACCGTCTCGCGGGACCCGACCACCGAACAGCGCAGGGCTGAGGCCAGGCGCGCTTTCGCCACGGAGTCGAGCCGCTCCTCATAGCCTTCCATCGGCGGCGGCAGGCGACCCGGCATGCCGGTCGCCAAGTTCACGAACGCCTGCTGCAGCGAGGTGAACAGCAACTTCGCCTCCTCGTCCGTGTCAGCGGCGAAGACATTCAGCGCCAGCATCACATACGGCTTGTCGAGCTGCTCGGACGGCTCGAACCGCGCGCGGTAGGCGGCGACGGCGGCCTCCATCTCCTGCGGCGCGAAGTGGCTGGCGAAGGCGTAGGGCAGGCCGAGCGCCGCGGCGAGGTGGGCGCCGAACTGACTGGAGCCGAGTATCCAGACGGGCACGTCGAGTCCCTCGCCCGGCGTCGCGACCACGGCCTGGCCGGGCTGGGCCGGCTGGAAGTAGCGCATCAGCTCCACGACATCCTGCGGGAAGCGGTCGACGTCGCCGACCATGGTCCGGCGCAGGGCGCGGGCGGTGATCTGGTCGGTGCCCGGCGCGCGGCCGAGGCCCAGATCGATGCGCGGGCCGTACAGCGCCGCCAGCGTCCCGAACTGCTCGGCGATCTGCAGCGGCGCATGGTTGGGCAGCATGATCCCGCCGGACCCGACACGGATGGTCGAGGTGCCCTCGGCGATGTGCCCGATCAGCACCGACGTCGCGGCGCTGGCGATGCCGCGCATGTTGTGGTGCTCGGCCAACCAGAACCGGTTGTAGCCCCACCGCTCGGCGTGCTGCGCCAGATCCCGGCTGTTGTGCAGCGCCTGCTGGACGGTGGAGCCCTGAACGACGGGAGCGAGGTCGAGAACGGAGAGTGGGGTCATGGTTTCTATATAGGACGCTCTGACGGCCGCGCGAAGGGAAGCGCCGCAGGATCGGCGGCGACCGAGCGCAACATCGCTACCCGATGATACAAATATGAGTCCCCGCCGACCGTCACGGCGCTAGGTTGCATTGTCGAGTGTTGGAGAAGTCAGTGGCGGCCAAGATCAGCTATCCAATCGAGGTGCGCAGCCCTCGCTCGACACTCTGGATCATCACGATTGTCTGGGGCCTGTTCGCGCTCGGGGCCGTTACGCTCGCGGCGCTGGACCTGCGACTGATCGAGGGGCACGAAGCCTGGACCTCCGTGGCAGCTGTCGCACTGACCGCTCTCTGGATCTATCTGACGGTGCAAAGCTGGAGCGCTGTTACCCGGCTCTACGCCGACAGGGTAGAACGGGCTAATTTCTTCCGTACACAGTCGATACGACGGGCCGATATCGTCGGCTACAGGGTGCAGCCGAACGCCACCATTCGCCTGGTGTCCCGCGAGGGGCGGCGGGGCGATCTCGTCGTGACGCAGGAGATCGGATTCAGTGAGGCCTGGATGAACTGGCTGGGAACCCTCTCCGACCTTGACAACCAAGGCCGCGAGGACGCTCGGCTGGGCCACACCCCTAAGGAACGGGAGCGGACGCTTGAGCAGCTCAATCGCGCGTCCAGCCTGTCCTTTGTCGTAGGGGCGGGCGTCGCGGCCTGGCTCTGGTTCTGGCCGACGCCATATCTGCTCGCGGTCGTGGCCTGTGCGATCGCTCCGTGGGTGGCCCTCGTATGGATTTGGCGGTGGCGGGGACTGGTAGGGTTCGAGGGGCCCGAGAAAAGGCTCGGCGGTGATATGACCTATCTCTTCATCGGGCCGCCGCTCGTCATCTCCCTCCGGGCTATGACCGATTACCACCTGCTCGACGTCGGACCGTCGCTTCTCGTCGCCACCGCGCTCGCGCTTCTGTTCGCGGGTTTGATCCTCTTCGTAGAATCGGCTGCGCGTCACTGGCTGATCGGCACGTTCTTCTTCGCTATCGCCATAGCCTACGTCTGGGGCCTGCTCGTGATCGCGAATGGTGCCCTCGACCGCAGTGCGCCCAAGCTCGCGCGCGGCGTGGTCACCGCCGCCTACGGTCCAGCCGATGACGACCCAACCCTGACGATATCAGCTCCGCTGCTCGGCCGACCCGTTGAAAGCATCGACGTTAGCGCGGCACGCTTCGCGGTATCGCCGGTGGGCGCCGCCGTGTGCCTGGAGACCCGCGCGGGCTTGTTCGGCTGGCGCCATGCCTACGTGACTGACTGCCCCGCCAAGCCGGTCACGGAATAAGCAGCACCCGCCCGACCGCCTGTCGGCTTTCAATGTACGCATGCGCGGCGGCGGCTTCGGACAGCGGGAACTCCCGGTCGATAACGACCTTGATCTCGCCACGCGCGGCGTCCTCGATCAGGCCCTGGATCATGTCGTGGGCGCGGTCGGTCATGATCTCGGCGCCGAGGAAGACGCCGCTGAGGGAGCGGTTGCCGCCCATCAGGCTGCCGACGTCGACGACCATCGGCTCGCGGCCGGCCTGGCCGACCATCGACACGCGGCCGCGGTAGGCGAGCGACTGGATCGAGCCCTGAAGGGTCGGGCCGCCGACGCTGTCGACGACGAGGTTGACGCCCTTCTTGTCGGTGAACTTCATCACCGCCTCGGGCACGGAGTCCTTGGTGTAGTTGATGCCGTGGTCGAGCCCGTAGGCTTTCAGCTTCTCCAGCCGCGCGTCGCTGGAGGCGGTGGCCAGCACTGTCGCACCGGCCCGCTTGGCCAGCTGGATCGCGGCCAGACCCACGCCCGAGGCGCCCGCCTGGACCAGCACCGTCTCGCCGGCCTTGAGGCGGCCGAACTCGAACAGGCAGTCGTGCGCGGTGCCGAAGGCCACCGGGATGACGGCGGCGAGGCGCGGGTCGAGGCTGTCGGGGATCGGCCAGCAGTTGCGCGCCGGCACCGGCCTTAGTTCCGCGTGGCTGCCGAAACCGTCGCAGGTGGCGACCTTCTGGCCGACCTTCAGGTGGGTGACCTCCGAGCCGACCTCGACGATCTCGCCGGACGCCTGGTAGCCGACGATATGCGGCACCCGCACCAGCGGCCCGCGCCAGCGGTTCAGGGTGTCGCCACCCTCGATGGAGACCGCCAGCACGCGGATGATGACGCCCTTGGGATGGCAGACGGGGTCGGGAACGTCCTCGTATTTCAGGACGTCGGGGGACCCGTTCTCGTAGTAGACAGCGGCTTTCATGGGGATTCCTTAGGGGACATGTACCGGAGGTACGTGTCCCCCAATCCAGATTCAGCGATGGTTAGATTAGGGGACACGTACCTTCGGTACATGTCCCCGTCAGTTCCAAACCGGCGGCTTCCTGCCGATCCAGGGGAGTTCCTTCTCCAGCTGGCCGGCGAGGCGGTAGAGCGTCGCCTCGTCGCCGAACTGGCCGGTGAACATCATGCCGAGCGGCAACTTATCCACACTTTCCCAGAGCGGCAGGGACAGGCTCGGCTGGCCGGTGAAGTTGAACGGCGGCGTGGTGCCGTAGGTCGCGGCCTGGCGCTTGTCGAACTCCTTCACGTCGACCGTCAGCGGGTCGAGCCAGTCGATGCGCGGCGAGGGATGGCTCATGGTCGGCGTGAGGAAGACATCGAAGGCCTGGAAGCGTTCGAGGATCTGGATGTTGATCAGCCGCAGGGTCTGCCAGCCCCAGAGGGCCTGCTGACCGCTGACCCGCCGGCCGCCGTCGTAGCCGCGCTGGGCCAGGGGCCCCAGTTCGCCCGGCTCAGGCTCGCGGCCGAGCAGCTCGACCCAGCGCTGGATCGAAGCGGCGAAGTTGGAGGCCGAGACCAGGCCCTGGGCGCGGTAGAGCAGACGGTAGTCGATGCCGAGGCCCATCTCGAAGACGTCGTGGCCGAGCGCCTTCAGCGTCTCGACCGTCTTCTGGGTCGCGGCGAGCATTTCGTCGCCCATCGGGCGGCCGCTGGGGGTCTCGTTGCTCCAGGCGATGCGCAGCTTGCCGGGGCTGCGGCTGACTTCCTCGAGGAACGGCCGCTCCTTCTTCGGATGGGTGAAGGGGTCGCCCGCCTGTGGTCCGTCAGTGGCGTCGAGCATGGCGGCGCTGTCGCGGACCGTGCGGCTGACCACGTGATGGACCGAGAAGCCGACGGCGCCGTCGGTGACCTCGCAGATCGGGGTGCGGTCGCGGGTGATCTTCATCCCCACAAGGCCGCAGTTGGCCGCCGGAATCCGGATCGAGCCGAGGCCGTCGCTGGCGTGGGCCATCGGGACCATGCCCGAAGCCGTGGCGCTGGCTGCGCCGCCGGACGAGCCGCCGCTGATGTGTTCCGGGTTCCATGGGTTGCCGCAGGGCCCCAGCCGCTCGGACTGGGTGACGCCCGGGATGCCGAACTCCGGCGTGTTGGTCTTGCCCAGCAGGACGACGCCGCTCTCGCGATAGCGGCGGATCAGCTCGCTGTCGGCATCATCAGAGGCGACCTGGGCGTAGTTGGAGCCAGAGCTGCGCGGCCAGCCGGTGACCTTGGCGCCCAGATCTTTGATCAGGAACGGCACCCCCTTGAAAGCGCCGTCCGGCAGCTGCCCGGCGGCGACCCTGCGCGCCTCGTCATAGGCCTTGTGGACCACAGCGTTGAGGGTCGGATTGTGGCGCTCGATCCGCTCGATCGCCGCCTCGACCAGTTCGGACGGCGAGACCTCGCCCTTCTTCACGAGGGCAGCCAGACCCAGGCCGTCGTAGTCCGCATAGTCGGCGAAGCTCATCCTGATCTCCCGTGCGTCTTATCGCGCGGCGAGGAAGGCGAGCTTCTCCACCGGCGGCAGGTCGTGCGCCTGCGTCTTGAGAGTTTGAAACGCTTGTTCGGCCGCGTCGAGGGCGAAGTCGATATCCGCGTCCGTCATCGCCGCGCAGAGGAACATATTGTGCCAGGGATGGACGTAGACACCCTTGCTCAGCATGGCGCTGGACCAGCAGAAGCCGCGGCGCAGGTCCGGGTCGTCGTCGAACAGGAACAGCGGCATGGTTCCCGGCCCTGTCTGGCGGAGACCGAAGCCGGCGGCTGCCGCCCGCTCGGCCAGGCCGCCGCGCAAACGCTCGCCGAGGGCCGTGATCCGTTCCAGGTAGTCGGTCTCGCGCACCAGCCGCAGCGTCTCCAGCCCCGCCGCCATGGCCGCGCCGGCGTACCAGAAGGAGCCGGTGACATAGATCGAGGCCGCCGCCTTGCGGGCCTTGTCATTGCCCAGCAGCGCCGAGATCGGATGGCCGTTGGCGATGCACTTGCCCCAGGTCGACAGGTCTGGCTGAACGCCCAGCGCCGACCAGCTGCAGTCGCGGGCGATGCGCAGGCCCGCGCGCACGTCGTCGACGACCAACAGCGCGCCGTGCTGGTCGGCCAGCTCCCGCGCCCGCCGGGCATAGGCGAGGTCCGGCGCGGCCTGGTCGATGAAGGCATCATGGCGGAACGGCGCGGCGAAGATGGCGGCCAGGTCGTCCCCCGCCTTGGCCACCGCCGCCTCAAGACTGCCGATGTCGTTGTAGGCGCAGAACACCTGGTTGGCCTTGTCCTCGGCCGTGGTCCCCGCGGGTCTTGGCGTGCACCAGGGCGCGGCCCCGTGATAGGCGCCGCGCGCCAGCACCAGGGTCTTCTTCCCGGTGTGCTGTCGGGCGGTCATCATCGCCATGGTCGTGGCGTCCGTGCCGTTCTTGCAGAACATCGCCCAGTCGGCGTGGGTGACCATGGCGACGAAGGCCTCGGCCAGCTCGACCATCAGGCCGGTCGGGCCGGTGAGGGCGTCGCCCTGCCCCAGCTGTCGCACATAGGCCGCGTCGATCTGCGGGTTGGCGTAGCCGAACAGGTTCGGGCCGTAGGCGCACATCAGGTCGAGGTAGCGCTTGCCGTCGGCGTCGGTGATGTGGGCGCCGTCGCCGCTGCGGAAGAACTGCGGATAGTCGTCAGGCAGCAGCCCCACAGACTGGTGGCCGTACATCCCGCCCGGGATCACCGCCTCGGCCCGCCGTCGCAGGTCGCGGTCGATGCTGTTGGAGCCGCTGGACGTCATCGCTCGCCTCCCGATCTCTTGGTTGCGGCGAGCCTAGCAATGAAAAGGCCGCGGAGTCGCCCCCGCGGCCTGATCGTTCCGGGAACCGGATGGACGCCTATTCGCCGCCGCCGTTCCAGATGTCCTCGGCCACCTCGATGAACACTTCGATGTTGGTCCGCAGGTTGCCGCGGGTCAGGCCTTCATCGAAGATCAGATAGCGCGAGACTTCCAGCGAGTTGTCGCCGGCGTTGCGCACCCCGACCGCCGAGCGGTCGATCTTCTTTTCGCGGGCGTCGACTTCGGCGTCGGAGTCGAGCGTGAAGGTCGCCGACATGTTCGCGCCCTTGCAGCGCGCGGGCGTGCCCGTGCAGACGGTGCCGTAGATCAGGAACTTCATGCCGTTGGCCGAGCTCGCGCCAACGTAGGGGGCGCCGCCATCAAGAGCGCCTTCCTTGGTCACCGTGGCGCCGGCCGCCGTCAGGGCCGTCTTCATGTCCGACAGACCCAGTCGTTGAGGACGCTGCTCTGGGCGGAGGCCCCGGCGGGGAGGGCGAGGGCGAGCGTCAGGGCGCCCACGGTAGCGAGAGATTTGATCATGGTACTGTTCCTGTTCACTAGAGTTGACCCCAGATGTCCTCGGCGATCCCGGTAAAGACGCTGATGTTGATCTGGAGATTTTCGCGATGAAGTCCGTGGTCGAATATCAGGTAGCGTGACACCAGCAGGTCCGCTTCGCCGCCATTGGTGATCGAGACCGCGGCGAAGTCGAACTGCTTCAGCCGGGCTTCGACCTGGGCCTCGGAATCCAGCGTGAACCGTGTTTCCAGCAGCGCGCCCTTGCAGCGCCTGGCGCTGGCCGGACCTTCACAGACCCGCCCGCTGACGGTGAACTTGAGGCCGCCCGGAGACTTGGCGGAGACGTAGGGGCTGCCATCGGACAGGGCGCCGTCGCCGGTCACCGTCGCGTTCGCCGCCGTCAGCGCCGCGCGCATCTCGGCCACGCTCCAGTCTGTCAGGTAGGTCTGGGCGTTCGCCGGTCCCGCAAAGGCGAGGCCCAGCGCCAGTACGCCAGCGACCAAGGTCGACCCGAGCTTCACGTCAGCCCCCAGAATGAACTCCCGGCGGGCAGCTTATGACGTCAAATGCCGTCAGGCTACCAGATCGGACGTCTCAGGATGCCTCTTCAACCACGCCGCGGCATACCCGCAAAGGGGGGTGATCTTCAGATTCTGCGACCGGGCCGCCTCGGCCACCCCCTGCATCAGCCGGCCAGCCGTGCCGGCGCCGCGCAACGCCGGCGGCGAGAAGACGTAGTCGATGATCATCCGCCCCCCGGAGAGGCGATAGTCCGCATAGGCGGTCTGGCCCTGTTCGATCAGCTCGAACCGGCCGGCGGCGGTGTTGTCTGTGACGGAGGTCATGGGAGCGCCGTGGGGCTCGAGGGCTAGGGGTAGGGAGTAGGGAGTAGGGAGTAGGGAGTAGGGAGTAGCCAAGAAAAGCCGCAGAGCGGGCGGCCCGCAAGGTCCAACTACTCCCTACTCTCTAACGCCTACGCCCTACACCAGCTCCACCGCCATCGCCGTCGCTTCGCCGCCGCCGATGCACAGGCTGGCCATGCCCCGCTTGCCGCCGCGCGCCTGAAGCGCCGACAGCAGGGTGGTCAGGATCCGCGCGCCGGACGCCCCGATCGGGTGGCCCAGCGCCGTTGCGCCGCCGTTGACGTTCAGCCTGGCGTGGTCGATGCCGAGCTCCCGCATGGCGATCATGGCGACCACGGCGAAGGCCTCGTTGACCTCCCACAGATCGACGTCGTCGGCGGTCCAGCCGGCCTTCTTCAGCGCCTTCTGCATCGCCGGCACGGGCGCGGTGGTGAACAGGCCCGGCTCATGGGCGTGGGCGGCGTGGGCGACCACGCGCGCGACGATCGGCAGGCCGAGCGCCTTCGCCACGCTCTCGCGGGTCATCACCAGGGCCGCGGCGCCGTCGCTGATCGAGCTGGCGTTGGCGGCGGTGATCGTGCCGTCCTTCGCAAAGGCCGGCTTGAGGCCGGGGATCTTCGACGGGTCCGCCTTCATCGGCTGCTCGTCCTGAGTGACGATCTCCTCGCCCTTGCGGGTCTTCACCGTCACCGGGGTGATCTCGGCCGCGAAGGCGCCGGTCTCGGTGGCCGAGCGGGCGCGCGACAGGCTCTCGATCGCGTAGGCGTCCTGGTCCTCGCGGGTGAACTGATAGGTGCGGGCGCTGTCCTCGGCGAAGGACCCCATCAGCCGGCCCGGCTCGTAGGCGTCTTCCAGGCCGTCGAGGTACATGCTGTCGCTGATCGTATCGTGGCCGATGCGGGCGCCGCCGCGATGCTTGGTCATCAGGTAGGGCGCGCCGGTCATGCTCTCCATGCCGCCGGCGACGATCAGGTCGACGGAGCCGGCGGCAAGGGCGTCATGGGCCATGATCGCCGCCTGCATGCCGCTGCCGCACATCTTGTTGACGGTCGTGGCCTCGACGCCGAGCGAGAGACCCCCGCCCAGACCAGCCTGGCGCGCCGGCGCCTGGCCGAGCCCGGCCGGCAGGACGCAACCCATGATGATCTGCTCGATCTTCGCCGGATCAACCCCGGCCCGTTCCACCGCCGCCCGGACAGCGGTCGCCCCCAGGTCGGTGGCCTTGACGCCGGTGAGGGCGCCCTGGAAGCCGCCCATCGGCGTGCGGGCGAACGAGACGATGACGACGGGATCGGCGGACATGAGGGTGAACTCCAGCAGGAAGACGACGCTGATGTGATCGCTCACGACGCACCCCGCAAGCCTGTCCGCGCGTTGGACACGGGAATGGAGCCTTCCAGCCATGGAAGGCAGGTTCCTGAAGGACGACCCATGACTCACAAGATCCTGCTCGCCGGCGTCGCTGCCACCGCCCTGCTGGCCGCCTGCGACCAGCCGCCGGCGACGCCGCCGCCGCCCGTCGCGGAAGCGCCTCTGGCGACGGATGTCGGACTGGCGCCTGCGACGGCGGAAGCCTTGCCGCCCGCGCCGCCCGCGCCGGTCGCCCCGCCGCAGACGGCCCGGGCGGAGCGCTACTGGACCGAGGCCGAACAGGACGACCGCTACTACGACGACCGGCCGCCGTCCTACGCCTACGACTATGGCGAAGAGTCGCCGGCGGTCTGGCTGGACGGCGAGATGGTCCGCCGGGTGGTCGAGCGCCTCGTCGGCGGCGGCGAGCGCTACTACTACTACCGGGCCGGCCAGGACCGGCCCTACTACGTCCAGGATCCCTACTACGGCTACGGCTACAACGACGGGGCGCTGGTGACGGTCTACGACCGCCGTCGCCGGGAGGCGCTGGATCGCGAGGCGACCCGCGCCCGCGCCGCCGAAGCCGGTCGGTATCTGGCCCGGTCGCAGGCGCTGCGCCGCGCCGCGCTGCAGGCCGAACAGCAGGAGCGGCGCCGCCTGGACGCCGCGCAATGGCGCCGGTGGCAGGCGCGCCAGGATCGCCCCGCGCGCCCGCAACAGCCTGACCGGCCCGTCGCCCAGACACCGCCGCCGCCGCCGCCGCCGGTCGTCGTGGCGCCGCCGCCCAGAGATGACCGTCCCGGACGCCGTGATCGTGGCGATCGCCCGGACCGCGACCGATCAACTGACGGTCGCCCACAGCGGCCGGATCGTCCGCCCGAGTCGTCGGTGGCCAAGCCGACCGCGCCCGACGCCGCCACCGAGCAACGCGAGCGCGACGCGGCCGCTCGCGCCGCTCGACTGAAGCGCGAAGCCGACATGAAAGCCCGACGCGAAGCCGCCGCGGCGCGTCTGCGGCCGCCGCAGCGGGCGGCCCCGGCCGCCAAGCCGGAAACGCCCGCCGCGCCTGTCGCCCGTGTTCTGACGCCGGAGCAGGTCAAGGCCCGGGCCGACCGGCGGGCCGCGGCGCGCGCGGCCGTCGAGGCCCGACGCGCCAAGGTCAGGGCAGACGCCGCTGCGGCCAGGGCCAACGCCGCCAAGATCGCGGCGGAAAAGGCCGCCGCTGAAGCCGCCGCGCGGACCGCTGAGCCCTAGGCTGACGCGGCGCGTTCAAGCGTGACGCGGAAAGCGCCCCTGGCGCGGGCGACGGTTTCTCCGTCTGCGGTGATGTCCATTTCGGCGTGACACAGGGTCTTGCCCGGCCGGCAGAAGTGGGTGTCGAAGACCAGCCACTGCCCGATGCCGGCCGCGCCGAGGTAGTCGACCGTCATCGACGCGGTCCAAAGGGTCGAGACCGGGACGCCCTGCGCCTTCAGGCGTGTGGCGCAGGACATCCCCATCGCCTGGTCCGCCAGCGCCGCGAACAGGCCGCCGTGCACGGTCCCCCGCGAATTGGTGTGAGGCTCCCGCACGGTCAGGCCCAGCACCACCCGGTCGTCCAGCGTCCGCATGAACAGCGGCCGCCAGGGATCGATGAGCGGGCTGGGACGCAGAAAGGGCTCGAATCCGTAGGGCGTCGGCATGCGGGTCACTCCGGCTTCAAACACGTGTTTGAAACATATGTTCAACACGTCAAGCCTTTCTCCCGGCGCTGCGCCGCCAAGACCGCCCGCTGCGAAGCCCCTCCGGACAGGTTCGTCCACTAAAACAACCCTGTTGCTTTCCCCATGGGGAAGCCGCACTCTCGGATCATGGGCCGAACCGCCGACTATTCGCATCAGACCTGCGGCATCGCCGCGACCCTCGAGGTCGTCGGCGATCCCTGGACGCTGCTGATCCTGCGGGACTCCTTCCGGGGCGTTCGCCGGTTTGAACAATGGCAGGAGCGGCTGGGGGTCGCGCGCAACGTGCTGGCCGCACGGCTGAAGAGCCTGGTCGCGCACGGGGTGCTGGAGCCGCGCCGGTACTCCGAGCGCCCGCCCCGCCAGGAATACATCCTCACGGCCAAGGGCCAGGCCTTGCGGCCGGTGCTGCTGACCATGGCCGACTGGGGCAATCAGCACGTCTATGGCGACAAGGCTCCGGTGAAGTTCGTCCACGACCACTGCGGCCATCCGTTCACGCCGAAGCTGGTCTGTGAGCACTGCGGCGAAGGCCTGATCCCGGGCGACCTGCGCCACATGCAGGTCGACGAGGAAGCTGTCACCGTCGGCGAGGCGCTGGCCCGGTCCGACAAGAGCTGACGCGCCCTCAGGCGACCTGTGGCCGCCAGGCGATCATGCCTTCGGTTCTCGCCCGCGCCTCCGGCGATCCCAGGCAACTGGCCACGGCCTCGTAGCCCTGCGCGCCCGGATACCGCCCGACCAGGAGTGGCGGACTGTGGTTTGCCGGACAGAAAAGGATCGCCTCTTCGGCGGTCATCGCCGCCAGATCCAGAATCGACGAGGACCGTGTCATCAGGAACAGCGGCGGCCGCCCCGGCCCCCGACGGCGAAGATAGGCGATCAGCGCCTCCTGCGTCGCCTGGTCCAGCCCCTGCTCGACCAGATCGATGACCAGAGCGCCCGGAGCATCCGACTCCAGATGGGCCAGCAGCGCGACCAGCGCCGGCGACGCGGTGGCGCCGTCCTCGACCAGCCAGGCGAGGGCTTCGTCCACGCGATCCGGCCTCGCCAGGCCCGCGCCCTCCCCGGTCCGGTCCAGATCGACGAACGCGCCGTCCGGCACGGAGGCGGCGATCGCCTGGGCCAGCCGGGTCTTGCCGCTGCCCAGCGGCCCGACGATGAAGGTCAGCGGGCGGATGTCCAAGAGCTCGAACCGCTCCCCGCCCCACGGCCAGGGCAGGTCAAAGGCCACGGCCGGCTCCGCCGCCGTCCTGGCAAGCCGGGTCAGGTCGCCGAGCGCGGGGGTCCCGCCCCGCCCCAGGTCGTCACGGGCCGCGCGAACCCGTCCCAGCGTGTCGACCAGCGCGCGATGCCGCTCCTCGAGGACGGCCTGATGCGCCGCAAGCGCGGGCTCGAGTCCCTTCAGGTCCCCGCCCAGCACCCGCGCGATCTGGGCCAGGCTGAAGCCCAGCGCGCGCAGGGCGACGATCTCGTCGGCCCGCTCCATTTGTTCGGGGCCATAGGTCCGCCAGCCCGTTGACGTCCGCAACGGCGCGACCAGTCCGCGTTGTTCGTAGAGCCGCAGGGCCTTGGCCGAAACACCGAGCCGGGCGGCGGCCTCGGAGGGGCTGAAGTACCGGGGAGAAGCACGCACGACTCACCTCGCTGATGTCTGACCGGACCGCTTGTCGGGCCGGCCCCCGGGGCCGGGTCAAGCGGCGCGTCAGGCGCCGATCCTGACGCCCGCGACCGAGTCTGGAAACCGGGGGCCGACGTCCTTCATGTCCGCCGGAACGCGCGCTATGGTCCAGCTTCCGTCGTCCGGGGAGGATTGCAGATGGGTGATCTTGCTTCAGCCAGGGTGGTCACGTTCGTGCTGACGCGCGACCGCGAGGCCGCGAAGGCCTGGTACATCGGCGTGCTCGGCCTGCTGCTGAACGGCGATGATGGCTTCGCCACTGTGCTCGACATGAACGGCGCGATCCTGCGGATCACCCAGATCGACGGCTACCAGGCGCCGCCGCACCCGGTGCTGGGATGGGAGGTGCCCGACATCGCGGCCGCGATCCGCGACCTGGTCGCCAGGGGTGTGACCATGACGATCTACGAGGGTTACGGGCAGGACGCGCTGGGGATCTGGACCTCGCCCGACGGCAAGGCGAAGGTCGCCTGGTTCAACGACCCGGACGGCAACGTCCTCAGCCTGACGCAATGCTGATGCACAACGGTTCCTGCCTCTGCGGCGCGGTGCGCTTCGAGGTCGAGGGCGACCTGCCCGCGCCGGACGCCTGCCACTGCAGCCAGTGCCGCAAGGCGTCGGGGCATTTCAGGGCCTCGACCGACGTGGCGAAGTCCGCCGTGACGATCCACGGCGAGGACAACGTCCGCTGGTTCCAGTCGTCGGAGAAGGTGCGGCGCGGCTTCTGCGGAACCTGCGGCTCGCAGCTGTTCTGGGACCCTGTCCACCACGACAAGATCGCCATCGCCATGGGCGCCTTCGATAAGCCGACGGGAACGCAACTGGGCAAGCACATCTTCACCGCCGGCAAAGGCGACTACTACGCCATCGCCGACGGCTTGCCGCAGAACGAACGGTAGACGTGGGGACATGTACCGCAGGTACGTGTCCCCCAATCGAGAGGCTACGGGATTAGGGGACACGTACCTGCGGTACATGTCCCCACCCATTGACTCTCTGACACGCGTCAACTATTTCTGACACATGATAGCGACGCCGCCACCGACGGGAGATCAGCTGCTGGCCATGCTGGCGGCGCTGGCCAGTCCGCACAGGCTGCGGATCATCGCGGCATTGCAGGCCGGCGGGCGCAACTACATCAGCGCCCTCGCCCGCGAACTCGGCATCAGCCGGCCGCTGTTGCACCTGCATCTGGCGAAGCTTGAAGAGGCCGGGCTGGTGACCAGCCAGCTCGAACTCTCCGCCGACGGCAAGGCGCTCAACTATTTCGAGGTTGTCGATTTCGGCCTCGGCCTGACCCCAGCCGCGATCGCCGAGGCGGCGCGCTCCCTCACCACCAAACCCGAGTCCTGAAGGTGACCCCCATGGCCCCCGAGCTGTACATCTTTTCGATATGCCTGCCCTTCGTGACCATCCTGCTGGTCTTCGGCATGCGCTACTACGCCCAGATCCAGCAGGCCAGGGCCCGCGGCGCCAGTGACGAGGCCCTGGCCGCCATCGAGGCCCGCCTCGCGGCGATCGAGAAGATCCTCAAGGACGTCGGCTAACCGGCCGGACCTTTTCCACCAACATTCCTGCAAGGAAATCCCGGCATGACCCAGGTCTCGCTGCTGCGCCTCTACGCCCTCAGGGCCGCCTATCTGCTGCTCGTCGTCGGCCTCGGCCTGACGATCTGGCCGAACATCCTGAACCCGGACAAGGCCTGGCCGCTGATGTTCGGCGTGGTCCAGTGCGTGCTGGCCGCCGTCTCGCTGCTGGCGCTGCTGGGCCTGCGCTATCCGCTGAAGATGCTTCCACTGCTGATGTTCGAGCTGATCTGGAAGGGCATGTGGCTTGGCCTCGTCGGCATCCCCGCCTGGCAGGCCGGCGGCATGAGCGCCGGAACGTCCGAAACCCTGATGGCCTGCGCCATGGGCGTGATCTTCCCGCTCGTCATCCCGTGGCGCTATGTCTGGACGAACTACGTCGCGGCGGCGGGCGACCGCTGGAAATAGGGGACATGTACCGAAGGTACGTGTCCCCCAATCGAGTGGCCGGGTTTAGGGGACACGTACCTGCGGTACATGTCCCCGACCGCTTTTCATTTATGGTTAAAGCAACCTTGCGATGATGGCCGCCAGGTAACCCCGGGGCCATCGCGTTGCGCAGTCTGATCGCCGCCGTCGAGCGTATCGAGCCGCTGTCCATTTCCTGCCGCGTGGCGGCGGTGAACGGGCTGCTGATCGAGGCGCGGGGCGGGTTGACCCATCTGGCTGTCGGGACCCGGGCCGAGATCGAGCGGCGCAATGCACCCTCGCTGGCCGCCGAGGTGGTCGGCTTCCGCGAGACCCGCGCCCTGCTGATGCCGTTCGGTCCGGTCGAGGGCATCGCGCCGGGCGCCGAGATCCGCATCCAGCCGGACGGCGGCATGGTCCGGCCGCACAAGGCCTGGCTGGGCCGGATCATCGACGCTTTCGGCAATCCGATCGACGGCAAGGGTCCCCTACCGCAGGGCGCGTCACCCTACAGCCTGCGCGCGCCCCCGCCGCCCGCCCACGCCCGCGGACGGGTCGGCGAGCGACTGGATCTCGGCGTACGGTCGATGAACGTCTTCACCACCACCTGTCGCGGCCAGCGCCTGGGCATCTTCGCCGGCTCGGGCGTCGGCAAGTCTGTGCTGCTGTCGATGCTGGCGCGTCAGGCCGACTGCGATGCGGTCGTCGTCGGGCTGATCGGCGAACGGGGCCGGGAGGTGCGCGAATTCATCGAGGAGACCCTCGGCGAGGAGGGCCTCAAGCGCGCCGTCGTGGTTGTGGCCACCTCGGACGAGCCCGCACTCAAGCGCCGTCAGGCCGCCTACATGACCATGGCCGTCGCCGAGGCGATGCGCGACCAGGACATGGAAGTGCTCTGCCTGATGGACTCGGTGACCCGCTTCGCCATGGCCCAGCGCGAGATCGGCCTGGCCGCCGGAGAGCCGCCGACGACCAAGGGCTACACGCCCACCGTCTTCACCGAGCTGCCCAAGCTGCTTGAACGGGCGGGTCCCGGCCCGGTCCGGCCGGACGGGTCCACCGCAGGCCCGATCACCGGCCTGTTCACCGTGCTGGTGGACGGTGACGACCACAACGAGCCCATCGCCGACGCCGTGCGCGGCATTCTCGATGGCCACATCGTGATGGAAAGAGCGATCGCCGAGCGCGGACGCTTCCCCGCCATTAACGTCCTCAAGTCCATAAGTCGGACCATGCCCGGCTGCCAGCTGCCTCACGAACGCCAGATCGTCTCCAACGCGCGCCAGACCTTGGCGGCGTACGCGAACATGGAAGAGCTGATCCGCATCGGCGCCTATCGCGCCGGGGCCGACCCGCAGATCGACCGCGCCATCGCCCTGAACCCGGATCTCGAGCGGTTCCTCGGACAGGACAAGGACGAGGTCACCAGCCTCGACGACGCCTTCGCCGGGCTGGACCAGATTCTCGGTAGCGCCTGATGAAGGCGATGGGCTCCCTGATCCGCATCTCGACCTTCGAGGTCGAGACCCTGCAGAAGCGGCTGGCCGAGATCGTCGACCGGCGCACGGCGGGCGAACTGAAGCTGGCGATCCTCGAGGCCGAGGGCGAATCCGAGCTGCAGAACGCCCGCGCCGACGCCGAGGCCGGCTGGTACATGGCCGGTTTCCGCGAGGGGCTGAAGGCGCGCAAGGCCGCCGCCCAGTCGACGCTGGACACCATCATCCTCGAGGAGGAAGGCGCCCGCGACGCGCTGGCCGAGGCGTTCGAGGCGCTGAAGAAGTACGAGCACGTCGCCGAAGCCACGAAACAGGCCGCCCGCAAGGAAGCGGGCCGCCGCGAAACCGCAGCCCTCGACGAACTGGGGCTCCGCCGGGCGGCAAGAGGGTGAAGGGGTATCGGAATCCTTCTCCCCTTGCGGGAGAAGGTGGCCTCCGAAGGAGGTCGGATGAGGGGTCGATGACTCCTTCCACCTCGCATGCCCACACGCTGAAAGAGCCGCACGCCCCCTCATCCGTCGGGCTCCGCCCGACACCTTCTCCCGCAAGGGGAGAAGGGGGACTCAGCCGCCGTCTCGTCCTGGCGTCAGGTCTCGCCCTCGCCGCCTGTGGCCGCGACCCGGCGACCGCCCAGCCGATCCCCGAACCGCCGCTCAAATCCCTCGCGCCCTTCCCGATCGGGACCTGCGTGCGGGCGCCGGAGCTGGCCGACCCGGCCTACGGCGACCTGGCCGCGCGCCACTTCTCCCAGCTGACCGCCGAGTGGGAGATGAAGATGGAGTATGTCGTCCAGCCGGACGGGAGCTTCCGCTTCGACCGCGCCGACGCCATCGCCGCCTTCGCCCGGACACACGGGATGCGCCTCTTCGGCCATACGCTGGTCTGGTACGCCAATGAGCCGGAGGGGTTCCTCAAGCTCGACGAAAGCCGCCAGAGCTTCGAGGGCGCGCTGCGCAACTACATCACCGCCATGGTCGGCCGCTATCGCGGGCTGGCGGCGGGCTGGGATGTCGTCAACGAGCCGGTGATGGAGAACGGCGAGGGCTGGCGCGAGAGCCTTTGGACCCGCAAGCTGGGCCAGATCGGCCACTTCAAGGTGGCGTTCGAGGCGGCGAAGGCCGCCGACCCGAACGCCGTCCTGTTCATCAACGACTACCACCTCGAGAGCCGGCCGGCGAAGCTGCGCAGCTATCTGCAGCTGATCGAGCGGCTGCTGGCCGAGGGTATTCCGCTGGGCGGCATCGGCTGCCAGACCCACTGCTGGTCGGAGCTGGCGCCGGGCGCCATCACGGCCACGCTGAAGGCGCTGGCCGGGTTCGGACTGCCGATTCACCTGTCGGAGATGGACGTGTCGGTGGTCCAGGGCGGCATGCTGGCCAACCGGGCCGAGGCCGAGCGGCGTCAGGCGCGGCTTTATGCCGAGGCGGTGGAGGCCTTCGCCGCCCTGCCCGAGCGCCAGCAGTTCGCCTTCAGCATCTGGGGACTACGCGACAGGGACAGTTGGCTGAAGCGCGAGAACGCCTCGGATACGCCGCTGCTGTTCGACGACACAGGCCGACCGAAGGCGGCTTTCAGCGCGGTGGTCGACGCCCTCAGACGTTAGAGACGGGCGGGTTGACCGGCTTTTTCAGGATGTGATCGGCGTCACTCGCCTGACGCAGGGCGCGCAGATCATCGGCGATGCGGAAGATCGCCACATAGAACTCGCAGAACGACCGCCACAGCAGCGCCAGGGCCAGGCCCACCAACAGGCCGGCAACCGCCACCGGGAAGGCCAGCAGCTTGCCGAGGACGTCGGTGTCCTGCAGCGCGACCCCGACCGCCGCGCCGATGGCGCCGAAAATGCCGATCACGATCACGCCCAGGCCCGCCCAGTAGATCAGGTGGATCACCGGGCCGGTCATCAGGCGGTCGAAGGTCAGCAGATCCCACAGGAGGGTTCCGCCCGGGCCTTGTTTTCTCTTCGGTCTGGCCGGAGCCATGCGCACGATTCCCCGGCGGCCACGTCGCCGCCCTCACGGCCGCATCTCTATCGGCGCACGACGCGCGGGGCAATGGCGACGAACGGTCGCCGGCGGCCAGATGCCGGCGAAAAATGCTACTGCGGCGCCGGTCCGGCCTGGGTGCTGATCGCCACGCCGCCCTCCAGGCGCAGACTACCGGCCGGGACAGTCATGAAGCCGGTGCTGGTCTTGATCGTGACGCGGCCGGCGCTGGTGATCGAGGGATCAGGCGCCATGACGACGCCGAGTTCAGCGCCGGTGCTGCTGCGCACGACAGTGCCGGCGGGGATGGCGGCGGTCGTGGTGGCGCTGGCGTCAGCCCCCGCGGTCGCGGCGCTCGGAACCGGCGTTGCGGGCACGGGCGGGGTGGCCGGAACCGCCGGCGTCGCCGGGACGGCCGGAACCGGTGCGACGACCTTGCCGGCGACGCCGACGACCTGGGCGATGGCGGGTCCAGCGAGAACGAGGGCGCCGATGGCGCCGAGGCCTTGAAGGACGGTTTTGTAGGTCATGAGGTCGCACTCCCTGTCTCTTGCCCCGATCGCCTGACTCCTAAACCGCCCAGCCGCGCGGGGGTTCCGTCGGGTGACGGCTTGCGGCGGGCGCGGCGGGACCGATACGTTGTTCCAAACAGCCAGGGAGGCGCGCGCGCCATGAGCACGCAGGACCGGATTTCCGTGACCATCAAGGGCGGCGTCGCCGACGTGCGGATGATCCGCACCGACAAGATGAATGCCCTGGACGACGCCATGTTCGACGCCCTGGTCGCCACGGGCGAACGGCTGAAGACCGAAGCCGGCGTGCGGGTGGTGGTGCTGTCGGGCGAAGGCCGCGCCTTCTGCGCCGGGCTCGACATGGGCAATTTCGGCAAGATGGCCTCGGGCGAGCGCAAAGGCGGCGCGGGCCTGGTCACCGCCAACCGCACGCCGGGCGGCGCCAACCGGGCGCAGCAGGCGGCGATGGTCTGGCGCGAGATCCCGGTGCCGGTGATCGCGGCGATCCACGGCGTGGCCTTCGGCGGCGGCTTCCAGGTCGCCCTGGGCGCCGACATCCGCTACGTCACGGCCGACGCGCGCATGTCGATCATGGAAATCAAGTGGGGCCTGGTGCCCGACATGGCCGGTCTGGTGCTGATGCGCCATCTGGCCCGCGACGACGTCATTCGCGAACTGACCTATTCGGGCCGGCAGTTCAGCGGGGAGGAAGCCGTCGGATACGGCTTCGCCACCCGCGTCTGCGCCGATCCCCGGGCCGACGCGCTGGCGCTCGCGCATGAGATCGCCGGCAAGAACCCGCACGCCATCCGCGGCGACAAGCGCCTGATCGACCTGGCCGCCTCTGGCGCCGACCAGCACGCGGTGCTGCTGGCCGAGTCGCAGGAACAGGGCGCGCTGATCGGCTCGCCCAATCAGATCGAGGCGGTCATGGCGACGATGGAAAAGCGGCCGGCGAAGTTCGCGGAGGCCTAAACCTCGCTGTCATCCCGGCTGAAGCGAAGCGGAGAGCCGGGACCCAGATTCGGCTTCATGCACACCCGGTGGGATTCAATCTGGGTCCCGGATCGGCCCGTCGGGCCGTCCGGGATGACAGTGATGGTCAGCCCCTCACTTCAGCACCTTGCCCACCGCCCCGCCGATAGCGCCGGTGACGGCCGAGCTCACCGTGCCCAGCAGCAGGATCTCCTGCGCTGTGTCGCCCCAGGCCACCGAGGCGGCGATGCCGATCAGGGCGCAGACGCCGCCGGCGATCAGGCCGCTGAGCAGGCTGTCGACCCAATTTCCCCTGGCCGCGCGCGCGTAGACCAGGCCGGCGACCAATGAGATCGCCAACCCGCCGAGCATGAAGACGTTGTCCTTGACGAACGGGATGAAATGGCCGGCGACGATCATCGCCAGCTGAAGGACCGTACCGATGACGGTCGCATTGATAAGCGCCTTGCGATTCATGTCAGTTCCCCCCTTGCACCACGGCCGTTGCGGCCGCGGCCTTGCGTTTCGCCTCGAGCGCCGCCCAGTCGATCGGGCCGGTGTCGAAGCGGGTTTTCAGGGCATTGAGCGTGTAGGCGTTGCCCCATTCGAAATGGCGGTAGAGCGTGTCGAAGCCGACGCCCTCGCCGTAGCCGACGGCGGTCAGCATCACGCGCGTGCGGCCCTGTCCGAGGTCCTCCAGCTCGATCGTCGTCGAGATCTGCGGGAACAGCTCGCGGTAGGGCAGCTGCTTCGGCGCCTGGACGTTGCGGATCGAGAACATCCGCCCGGGCACATAGGCGACGATCCGGTTCTTGATGTTGTCCGGGTCGCCCATCTTTGCGCCGGCGTTGTAGCTGGCCTCGATCATGCCATCGACGGCGAGGTCGATCTGAGCGACCGGCGCCACCCACTCGCGGTAGCCCTCACCGGTGGTGAAGGCGCGCCAGACCTCGGCGGGCGTTGCCTTGACCACGATCGACAGCTGCAGAACGCGGTCGCCGTCCGGCTCGGCGTAAGAGCTGTTGGCCACGTCGCGGAACTGGCGCCAGTCAGGGAAGGTCGGCTCCGCGGCGTGGGCGGCGCTGGTCAGGAAGGCCGCGCTGACGAGCGCGAGGATCAGGCGCTTCATGTTCCGGTCTCCTGGCGCGCGGCCGGCGCAGCGGCGACCCCGGCCGACGCCTGCAGCAGGGTAAAGTAGTTGCGCAGCCCGGCCACCGAAGCGTCGAAGGCGGCCAGGGTGCGGTGCGTGCGCGACTGCATCACCCCGCCTTCCATGGTGGTCAGGACGAAAGTGGCCAGGGCGTGGGTGTCGGTTCCGGCCGGCAGGCGCGACTTCGCCGCATCCAGGCAGCCCTTCACGTGGCGAACCCAGCCCTCGAAGTTGACCGACAACATCTCCCGCACCGGCGGGTCGGGCTCATGCAGTTCCAGGGCGATCGAGCCGATCGGACAGCCATACAGGCAGGCGGTCGTCTTCAGGGCGTTGCGGTAGGCGCCGAGCAGGGCGAACACCCGCTCAATGGGGTCGTCCACACCCTCCCAGGCCGGCGCCAGCAGCATCGGATAGATGCCGTCGCGGTACATCTCCAGCACCGCCAGCAGCACATCCTGCTTGGTCGGGAAGAAGTGGTAGAGGCTGCCCGAATTGGCCCCGGCCTCCCGCAGGATGTCGGCCACGGAGGTGGACAGATAGCCCTTCTCCGAGAAGAGCGTCATCGCGGCGAACAGAATGCGCTCGCGGGTGGGTTCCATGGGTCGGCTCACTTGATTGAGCGATCAAGAGAGCATGAGTTGAGTGGGTGATCAAGGGATCAGTCAATCCTCCCCGCTTCGCGGGGAGGGGGACCGCCGGAGGCGGTGGAGGGGAGTCCGTGCACCGACTCCCCTCCACCACGCTTCGCGTGGTCCCCCTCCCCAGCGGAGCTGGGGAGGATGGATGTGCCCCTAAACCTGCCCGACCGTCTTCAGTCGCGCCTTCGGATGGACCTCGTTCTGGCTCATCACCACGGTCTGGCCGCGGAAGCGTTCGATGATCGAGCGGACGAACGGGCGGATCTGCGGGCTGGTCAGCAGCACCGGCTGGTCGCCGGCCAGGGCCGCGCGCTCGAAGGCCTCGCGGACGCCGCGGATGAACTCCTGCAGCTTGCTCGGCGCCATGGCCAGCTGCTTGTCCTCGCCCTGGCCGACGAGCGCCTCGCTGAAGGCGACCTCCCAGTCCGGCGACAGGGTGACGATCGGCAGCGCGCCGTCGTCGCCGCGATTGGCCCAGCAGAGCTGGCGGCCGAGCCGCGCGCGGACGGCCTCCACCAGCTGGGTGATCGAGGCAGTGTGCGGCGCGGCCTCGGCGACGCCTTCGAGAATGGTCGGCAGGTCGCGGATCGAGACCCGCTCACGCAGCAGCGCCTGCAGCACCCGCTGCAGACTGGTGCCCGTGACGATGGCCGGAACCACGTCGTCGGCCAGCTTCTTCTGCTCGGGACCCAGGTCCTTCAGCAGCTTCTGCACCTCGGCGTAGGACAGCAGGTCGGACATGTTGTCCTTGAGGATCTCGGTCAGGTGCGTGGTCAGCACCGTCGCCGGATCGACGATGGTGTAGCCGCGGAAGGTCGCCTCCTCCTTCAGGGCCTCATCGATCCAGGTGGCCGGCAGGCCGAAGGCCGGCTCGCGCACATGGTCGCCGGGCAGTTCGACCTGGCCGCCGCGCGGGTCCATCGCCATCAGGGAGCCGATACGCACCTCGCCGGCCCCGCACTCCATCTCCTTGATCCGGATCGCGTAGCCCTGGGTCGCCAGCCGCATGTTGTCGAGGATGCGCACCGGCGGCATGACGAACCCGAAGTCGGCCGCCAGCGTCTTGCGCAGGGCGCGGATCTGGTCGGTCAGCTTGCGGCCGTCGAGGTCGTTGATCAGGGCCAGCAGGCCGTAGCCGAGTTCGATCTTTACATCGTCGATCGCCAGGGCGTTGGAGATCGGCTCCTCTTCCTGCTCGACGGGCGCGGTGGTCTCGAGGACCACCTCCGGCGCATTCTCCTGGACCGTTCGACGCCAGGCGAGAAAGCCCGCGGCGACGGCCAGTACTAGGAACGGCAGCTTCGGCATCGCCGGGATCAGGGCGATGACGCCCGACAGCGCCGAGACCATGCCCAGGCTGATCGGGTTCATGGCCAGCTGCACGACCAGCGCCTTGTTCGCCGAGCCCTCGACGCCCGCCTTGGAGACGAGGAAGCCGGCGGCGATCGAGATGATCAGGGCAGGCACCTGGCTGACCAGGCCGTCGCCGATGGTCATCAGGGTGTAGGTGGTCGCGGCCTCGCCGGCCGGGATCTTGTGCTGCAGCACCCCGATCAGGAAGCCGCCGACGATGTTGATCGCGACGATGATCAGGCCGGCGACGGCGTCGCCGCGCACGAACTTGCTGGCGCCGTCCATGGCCCCGAAGAAGGTCGATTCCTGCTCCAGCTCCTTGCGGCGCTTCTTGGCCTCCTCCTGGTCGATCAGGCCCGACGACAGGTCGGCGTCGATGGCCATCTGCTTGCCGGGCATGGAGTCGAGGGTGAACCGGGCGGCAACTTCGGCGATCCGGCCCGAGCCCTTGGTGACGACGACGAAGTTCACGATCACCAGGATCGCGAAGACGATCACCCCGATAATGTAGTTGCCGCCCATCATCAGCTCGCCGAAGGCCTTGATGATCTGGCCGGCGCCGTGGGCGCCCTCGTGGCCGTGGGTCAGGATCAGGCGCGTCGAGGCGAGGTTCAGGCCCAGCCTGAACAGGGTCGTGACGAGCAGAACTGTCGGGAAGGCGCTGAACTCCAGCGGCTTCTTGATCAGCAGCGCGGTCATCAGGATCAGCACGGCGCTGGTGAT
Source organism: Caulobacter sp. (assembly GCA_021741355.1). Lineage (GTDB taxonomy): Bacteria > Pseudomonadota > Alphaproteobacteria > Caulobacterales > Caulobacteraceae > Caulobacter. The sequence goes on along the minus strand of JAIOXZ010000003.1, from coordinate 6,358 downwards.
CGACAGCGACAGCAGGACATCGAGCAGGAAAGCCGGGATCGGCAGGATCAGCAGGATGATGATCCCGATGACCCCGATCGCCAGCCCGACCTCGCCACGGACCATCCAGCCCCAGACGCGTTGCGCCGAGGGCCGTTGGCCTGCCAGTGCCGAGAGTCCGATGTCCGCCATCAGGCCGCAGGTCCCAGCAATTCGAACGCCAGGGCGCCCACGTCGGCCAGCACGGCTTCGCGATCCTCGATCGGCAGGTTCGTCTCGGCGATATAGGCGCTGATCACAATCGGCGCGCCGTCGGTCGTCCAGAAGACGCCGATGTCGCCGGTGAGGCCATTGGAGCCCCAGCCGGTCTTGTCACAACCGCGCCAGCCGGCGGGCAGATGCTTGCGAAGCCGGTTCTGACCGGTCTTGGTCGCCGTCATCCAGCCGGTCAGCAGGTCGCGTGAGGCCGGCGACAGGGCATCGCCCAGCAGCAGTTTGCCGAGCGTGCCGGTCATCTCAAACGGCCTTGTCGTGTCGCGTTCGTCGCCGACGCCCGCGTCATTGAGCTGCGGCTCCCACCGGTCGATCCGGAACGACTGGTCACGAAGACTGCGCGCGTAGTGCGTGAGCGCCGCCGGCCCGCCGATGGTCTTCATCAGGATATTCGCCGCCGGATTGTCACTGGTGACGATGATCGCCTCACACAGTTCGCCGACGCTCATCGAGCCCTTCGCGACCGCCGGGCCGGTCGAGGGCGCGTGGAAGACGATGTCCGCCTGCGTCACCGGCAGCAGGCGGTCCAGGCTCTCCTGGCCGGCGTCGACCCGCGCCAGGATCGCGCCCGCCAGCACGGCCTTGAAGGTGGAGGACATGTTGAATCGCTCATCGGCGCGGAACGACAGGACACGGCCGGTTCGGGTGTTGTGGGCATGGATGCCGAGCCGGCCGCCGGACCGCTGCTGCAGCGCCATCATTTGCCTGGCGCCCAGCAGCAGATAGTCACGACTGCGCGCAAGGGCGGGCCCGGCGAGGCCGAGAGCGGCCGCGCCGGTGATCAGGAACCGGCGATGCGGTTCCCGGATGGTCACGCCGCGTGCGCTCCCAATCCCGCCTGCGGCGCGGGGACCGCCACGCCGGCTTCGGAGTATTCCTTCAGCTTGTTGCGCAGCGTGCGGATCGAGATGCCGAGGATGGTCGCGGCATGGGTCCGGTTGCCGAGGCAATGGCCGAGGGTGTCCAGGATCAGCTGCTGCTCCACCTGGGCCACGGTCTGGCCGACGAAGGCGCGGCTGATGGCGTCGGCGGCCATTGAGGCCGTGCGGGCGACCGCGGCGTCCGGCGCCGGGGACATCGGCTGGCCGTCGGGCAGACGGACCGCGAATTCCTCGATCTCGGGGCCGGTCGACAGCAGCACCGCCCGGTGCATGGCGTTTTCCAGCTCCCGCACGTTGCCCGGCCAGCGATGGCCGACCAGCCGGCGGCGCGCTTCGGCGGACAGCGGCCGCTCCGGCACGCCGTTGGCGGCGGCGTACTTCTTCACGAAGTGATCGGACAGGGCGACGATGTCGCCGGGCCGCTCCCGCAGCGCCGGCAGGCGCAGGTTCACGACGTTCAGGCGATAGAGCAGGTCTTCGCGGAACACCCCGTCGCGCACGGCCTGGGCCAGGTCGCGGTTGGAGGTGGCGATCACGCGGATGTCGACCTTCACCGGCTTGCCGCCGCCGACGCGGTCGATCTCGCGCTCCTGCAGGGCGCGCAGCAGCTTGGCCTGCAACCGGCTGTCCATTTCGCTGATTTCGTCGAGCAGCAGGGTGCCGCCGTTGGCTTCTTCGAACTTGCCGATCCGCCGGGCCACCGCGCCGGTGAAGGCGCCCTTCTCGTGGCCGAACAGTTCGCTCTCGAGCAGGTTTTCCGGGATGGCCGCGCAGTTGACGCTGATGAACGGCTTGTTGGCGCGGCGCGACTTGGTGTGGACGTAACGCGCCATCACCTCCTTGCCGACGCCGCTTTCGCCGGTGATCAGGATCGAGGCCTCCGACGGCGCGACCTGGTCGGCCAGCTTGATCACGACGTCCATCACCGGATCGCGCGCGATCATCGGCCGGGCGTCGTCGCCGATAGCGGCGAGGACGGCGGCGATCAGGTCGGCCTCGGCCGGCAGCGGGATGAACTCCTTGGCCCCGGCGCGGATCGCGTCACCTGCGCGCTGGGCGTCGGCGCCCACGCCGCAGGCGACCACCGGCACGCGGATGCGCTCGGCCTCGTTGGCCGCGATCAGGGCCGCGATGTCGAGCTCGTAGTCGACCATCAGCAGGTCAGCGCCCTGCCCGGCCCGCAGGGCCTGGGTCGCGGCGGCCACGGTCTCCACGTGAGCCACCTTGGCGCCCGCCGCCATCGCCATCTTCACGGCGAGGGACAGCTGTCCATTCAAACGTCCGACGACCAGAAGCCGCATAGGTTTTCTCCTTCAGTCCCGACCGCCGTTCAGCTGGCCGAGTCGCCGTCCTTGATGATTTCCGTCATGGTCACGCCCAGGCGCTCGTCGACGACGACGACCTCGCCGCGCGCGACCAGGCGGTTGTTCACATAGATGTCGATGGCCTCGCCGACCTTGCGGTCGAGCTCCAGCACGCTGCCCTGGCCGAGCTGCAACAGCTGGGCGACCGAGAGGCTGGCGCGGCCGAGCACCGCCGAGATGTTGACCGGCACGTCGAAGACCGGCGCCAGGTCGGAGGCCGTCTTCTCTTCCACGTCGAAGTGGGCCTCGGAGGCGAGCGCCTCGTCGGGCGCGAACTCATCGAGCGTGAGATTGGTGTCTTCAGCCATGGTCGGCCTCGCTTGCGGGAATCAGGGGTTCGGCGTGCAGCCCCTCGGCGGCCAGCGCGGCGTCGAGGGCGGCCGCCACGCGTTCGGCGGCGGCAAGAGGATCAAACGCGGCCTTGCCGTCGCCCCAGTCGAGGACGAAGGCGGCCAGCGGCAGGCCGGCGTCCGGGCGGGCGGTGATCTGGCCCTGGAAGCCGATGGCGATCGCGGTCTGGTCGAGCGCGGCCTGGACCCGCTCCTCAAGGCCGGCGGCCACGCGAACGGTCAGCCGCGGCTGGGCCTCGACCTCACGCGCCAGGGCTTCCAGCGCGGCCGAGACCGGCGCATCGGGGAACCGGGCCAGGGCGGCGTCGGCGATCCGCCGGGCGGCCGCAAGGGCCAGTTCGGCCGAGCCCGTGCGGTGCTCGTGCGCGACGGCGGCGAGCGCGCTCAGGGCGCTGCGGGCCGCGCGGGCGATATCGGCCAGGGCGTCGGCCGCATCGGCCTCGGCCTGGGCGACCGCCGACCGCTCGCCCTCGGCGAAAGCGGCCTGACGGACCTGTTCGACCTCCTCGGGCGTCCACGATTTCTTGCGCTGCGGCGGCTGGTAGGCGACCGAGCCCGCGTCGTCGAAGACCGTGTCGAAGCCGAAGAGCTGACGGGTGGGCTGGGTCATCAGTAGATCAGCTCATCGTCGCCGCCGGCGCCGGCCAGCATGATCTCGCCCTTGGCGGCGAGGTCCTTGGCGGCCTGGACCATGGCCATCTGTGCCTGGTCGACATCACGCAGACGCACCGGACCCATGCTCTCCATGTCCTCGCGCATGATCTTGCTGGCGCGCTCGGACATGTTGGAAAAGAACATCTCGCGTAGCGCGTCCGAGGCGCCCTTGAGCGCCAGGCCCAGCTGGTCCTTCTCGACGGCGCGCAGCAGGGTCTGGACCCCGCCCGGATCGAGCTTGGAGAGATCCTCGAACACGAACATCAACGCCCGGATCCGCTCGGCGCTCTCGCGGTTGCGCTCTTCCAGCGCGGCGATGAAGCGGGCCTCGGTCTGGCGGTCGAAGTTGTTGAAGATGTCCGCCATCATCTCGTGGCTGTCGCGCTTGGAGGTGCGCGCCAGGTTGGACATGAACTCCGTGCGCAACGTCTGCTCGATCTTGTCGAGGATCTCGCGCTGCACCGGCTCCATGCGCAGCATGCGCTGGACGCACTCAAGGGCGAAGTCCTCGGGCAGGGCCGCCAGAACGCGCGAGGCGTGCTCGGCCTTGATCTTCGACAGCACCACCGCGACGGTCTGCGGGTATTCGTTCTTCAGATAGTTGGCGAGCACCGCCTCGTTCACGTTGCCCAGCTTGTCCCACATGGTGCGGCCGGCGGGACCGCGGATCTCCTCCATCAGGGAGTCGACCTTCTCGGCCGGCATGAAGGCGCCGAGCAGACGCTGGGTCTGCTCGAAGCTGCCCATGATCGCGCCGCTGGAGGACATGCCGGAGACGAACTCGACCAGCAGTTCCTCGACCACCGAGGCCGAGACGGTGCCGAGCGTGGCCATCGCCTGGGAGACTTCCTTGATCTCCTCTTCGTCCAGCGCGCTCCAGATGCCGGTGTGATCTTCACCGAGCGCGAGCAGGACGATCGCCGCCTTTTCCGGGCCGTTCAGCCTGGCGGTGTCGACGACAGCCTTGGATTTGGCGCGGGGACTCATGCGGTTTCGTGCAGCCAGGAGCGGAGGATCGAGACGGACTCGTCAGGGTGTTTCTCGACGAAGTCCGAGACGCGCTTGACCGAGGAGGCGCGGACCTGGCCCTCGATGCGGGCGATGTCGATACGCTGGTCCATGTCGGGGTTCGGCAGGGCAAGCGGCTCGCCGGTCTGCGGATCGACCGCGATCTGCATCGTGCCGCCATCAGGCGTGCTGACCAGCCGGGTCGTGACCATGCCGCCGCCCGCGCCGGCCAGAGCAGGCATGGTCCCGCCGCCGCCGCCACCCGTCAGGTTCTTGAGCAGCGGCCGCGCGACGAACACCACCAGCAGGATGCCGAGAATCGCCAGCACGCCCAGCTCGATCGCGCGCATCAGGTCATTCTTGTCGAAGCCGGCGAGCAGGCCGTCCTTGGCCGTGACGCCGTCCAGGTTCTGCGCCTCGCGGGCGAAGCGGACATTGGTGACCCGCACCGTGTCGCCCCGTTCAGCGTCGAAGCCCACGGCGGCCTTCACCAGTTCGTCGAGGCGCTGCATCTCCGCCTCGGTGCGGGGCGTGTAGGCGCCGGCCTTGCCGTCTGCGCCTACGGCGGTCGCGCCGTCGACGGCCACGGCGACCGACATCTTCTTGATCGCGCCCGGCTCGCGGACTTCGGTCGTGATGGTCTTGCTGATCTCGTAGTTGGTGGTCGATTCCTGCCGCCCGCTGTTGGACGAGGTCTGGCCGCCGCCGGCCGCGGTCGCGCCGCCGGGGATGTTGCCGGCGGCGGAGACGGTGTCGGCGCCGCTGGGGTCGCTCTCGGTGGCCTGTTCCTCGCCCGTCTGCTCGGACCGCACGACCTGGCCGTCGGGATCGAAGGTCTCGCGCTGCTCGGTGACGCGGGCCATGTCGATGTCGGCGGTGACTTCGACGCGGGCGCGGCCGGGACCGACGACGCCCTCGACCAGTTCCTTGATCCGGGCGGCCATCTTGCGCTCGACCTCGCCCTTGCGGTCATCGGCCATCTTGCCGGCCATCGAGCTGTCGCCGCCGGCGGACAGGGTCTTGCCGTGCTGGTCGATCACCGCGACCTGCTCGGCCTTGAGACCCGGCACCGCGCCGGCGACCAGGTTCTGGACGGCCTGGACCTGCTCATCGGTCGGCTTGCGGCCGCCGACGCCGATCGTCACCGAGGCCGAGGCGGCCTGGGCGGTCTCCTCGAACAGCTGGCGACGGGGAAGATTGAGATGCACACGGACGGAGGTGACGCCGTCCAGCCCGTGGATGGTCCGGGCCAGTTCACCCTCAAGGGCGCGCTGGCGGTTCAGCTGCTGGACGAAGTCGGTCTGGCCCAGGGCCGAGCCCTGGTCGAAGATCTCGTAACCGACCGAGCCGGAGCTCACGAGCCCCTTGCTGGCGATCATCAGGCGCGTAGACGCGACCTCGTCCCGCGGCACCATGATGGTCGAGCCATCACCCTTGGCCTCGTACTTGACGCCGGCCTGCTCCAGCGCCTGCACGACCGCAGAAGCTTCCTTCAGATCGAGGTTTGAATAGAGCAGCGCCTTGGGTTGCGAGCCGATGTTCATCGTCAGGGCGACGAGGGCGGCCGCCAGGCCGATCCCGATCCCGGCCAGCGCCGCAAGTCGGCCAAGGCCGAACCCACGCAAGGCGCTCATGAACTGTTCCACCCGGGCCTGCCCCTAACGCAATGGTCGCGCAACGCCGAGGTCGATCGGGCTGCTAGGCAGGAATTACCGGGTGCGTGGTAAACGGGGCCTTAAGTTCCCGGTCCTGGCGTCTAAAGGGTGACGGCCGCGCCGGGGCGGGACGCGACCGTCTGTCGTGAGCCTTTCAGGAAGGGGGGCGAAGCGGCTCAGCGATACTGCTGCAG